>CAYMKL010000007.1:0-92679 GCA_964390805.1 uncultured Anaerolineae bacterium
GATGGGGGCTATAGTATAGCTCATTATTCAACAACACTCAAGAGGGGGACTACCCCGTATTGAGAATTGGGAAAAGGCGATGAGTGTCACCCTCAAGGACATCGCGCGCAAGGTCGGTTACTCAGTTACTACCATCTCCCGAGCTCTGAATGACTACGACGACGTCAGCGAGGAGACGAAGCAGCTCATCAAGCGCGTAGCTCAGGAGATGGGCTACCACCCCCACGTCATTGCCCAAAGTCTGCAAAGAAAGCGCACCAACACCGTGGGCTTCATCGTCCCCGCCACCGATCGTTACCTCTCAGACCCCTACTTTCTCGAACTCCTGGCTGGCATAGGGGACGGAGCAGCCAGCTACGATTTCGACCTCCTTGTCTCCACCTGCAAGCCAATGGACCCCAAAGAGCGCCTGGTCTACGACAGGATGGTCAAAGGCCGCAGGGTGGATGGCATCGTTGTGGCCCGCACCCGCTGCGACGATGAGCGGATCGCCTATCTGGTGAGCGAGGGGTTTCCCTTGATTGCTTTTGGCCGCACCACTTCAGACCAGGATTTTCCCTATCTGGATGTGGACGGGGAAAAAGGTGTCTACGAAGCGGTAGAGTATCTCATTGGCCTGGGGCATCGACGCATTGGCTTCATCGCTCCCTCTACGTACCTGATGTTTGCGGAGCATCGCCTGGCCGGCTATGAGCGAGCCCTGCAAGATAATGGCCTGGAGTTCGACCCGGCATTGGTGATCGAGGGCAACCTGACTCAATCCGGGGGGTATCAAAGGATGGAGCAACTGCTCGACCAGGAAGAGCCTCCCACGGCCGTCGTCACTGGCAACGACCTGATGGCCTTTGGAGCGATGGAGGCGGCCCAGGAGCGGGGCTTGGTCGTTGGCCGCGACGTAGCCGTGATCGGCTTCGACGACGTACCCTTGGCAGCGTACTTCCATCCCACCTTGACCACCATCCGTCAGCCCATCTACGATATCGGGAAGATGCTTTCTCAGATGTTAATCGAGATCATCAAAGGTGAAGACCTGGCTGAGTGCCAGATCATCTTGCAGCCGGAGCTGGTTATCCGAGATTCCAGCGGAGTTGGATAGCTGAAGCTAGAAAAGGGGGGATCGATCATTCTCGTGTTTAGCAGCGGAGACGCTCACTACTCGTATTGGTGGTAATGTCAACCACCCACGAAATCTATAATCTAGCTTACTATCATATTGTCAAGTTCCTTTACAACTTTCGTTTCCGCTAACTTGCCAAAGCACTACATGTGGTAGCCAGGCTGATGTTGAAAGCACTATATGTCGTGGGCTTCATAGCGAAAAGCTGTCCAAAACGGCTCAAAAGCCCAACTTAGCGGAAAGTAGAGTTACAATTGAGCAGTGAGTAGTCGTGCGAGTATCACTCGCAAAACTCGGCGTTTTCGAGCCGCAGGTCAGCTATGTACCGAACGAGTGATACTGAGCAACTGAAACGGGGCCAGTACAAGGCGTCAGCAATCGCGAAGCGACGGACGCTGTTATCCCTATCCTGGTATTCGAGCGTGCCAGAGGCATAGGCCCACCTTACGTTATCCAGAGTTTCAGCGCCACGGTACAGGGGGCGGTCCAAGCTAATGGACGAGGGTCTGGTTATCCTCAAGGAGGTGATCGGCCGGCCCCCTTCCCGCCTGGTGCACTGTCTATAGCAACGGTTCAGTGATCAGGGTCGCTTATTCGGATGTTGACCCGCGACGCAGCAAAACCAGGTGCGATTTACATTGAGGCCTCCTTCTTGAGGATCAGGGTGTCGGAACGCTGATCGCGCTGGATGGCCCACAGGATGCCGAGGGCGCGACGGGCGGTGGCCACTCTGGCTACACCTGCGGGTTTAGAGACTTTGAGTTTGGAGTAATAGGTCCACAGGACGGGCTGATGCAAGATCAGAGTTAACACCGCATTCATCAAGGCCCGGCGCAGGTAGACGTCGCCGACCTTAACAACTTTACTGCCCTTGCCTTTACGCTGGCGGGTGCCCGAGTCATTGCGACCAGAGACGAGACCGCTGCGACGGAAAACCTGCTTGGCGTGGCGATAGTTCCCTGGATCACCAATGGCCGCTGCCAGGTCAACGACTTGGACGTCGCTGAGTCCCTTGATCTTGGACCAGATTTGGTAAGGGGTCTCAGCCAACAGAGAACACAAGTCGGCCTCCATCTGTGCAATGTGAAGTTCGACCTCCTCGAACAAGGCCAGATCGTGAGGCAGGAGTTGGCAGCGAACGGCAACCAACTGGGGATCGGGCAGCAACACCCTCTCAGCGTAAGTGATGATCTTGGTTGCTCTGACGGGTCCCATGGCATAGCCGTGAGCGTGGAAGGCGTCAATCAGGTCTTGGATGGACATAGCAGTCAACTGGTGAGGATTGGAACACACCCGGATCAGATGTTGCATCGTCTGGCACTCCCAGAAATCAGTAGCGAACATGGGCTTACATCGCTTTTTGGCTTCCTTGCCGATGATCACCAGGCCGGGAAAGATGCGATCAAGATGACCGATGATCTGGTTTCGCAACATGGTGCGCATCTTAACCTTGCTGGTGCGCACGCGAGCCAGGTGTTGAAGTTGCAGATAAATCCCCTTGGGTGGATTGAAGGGAGAACCTTCTCCACGCTTTAATAGGTCGCCAATGGCAGCTACATCAATCTCGTCGTCCTTCTCGTACAGCATCATTTGCTGATCGCGGTTCTCCTTGACGGCGAAACTGTTGATCAATGTCACCGGTTGGCCGCTTTTCTGCAGATGCCGAGCCAAGTTCTCAAAGTAGTGACTGGTTGGTTCCATACCGATCAGAATCACTTGGGCATCTGTCCGAGCAATGGCCACATCAATGGCCTGGCACAGTTGCTCAAACCCGGTCTGGAAAATGTCGATCTCGAACGTGGGCGTCACGATCTCGCCCAGCGCGTCGTGGATGATCACCACGTGGAAGTACTTGTGAACATCTATGGAAACGCACAGGACGCGGTCCAACGGAATGCCTCGAATCTTGTCGGCAAACGCTTGCCCTCGTTTACCTCGTAGGTGAGTACGTCGTTTTCGGCTCATGACTGGTCCCTCCTGATAATGAGTGTCCCCGTCGGTGAGGCCGGAACGGAACGAAAATCCTGTGCGTCTCCCGTCTTTGTCAACGGGCTCCGACCTCTCCATTTGTACGGGGCGAAGATACTCTACTCTTGTTGATGGTTTTGTCAACCATCAACCAAACCTATTATACCAGGAGGTGATCTATCGAATTCTGCTGAGTTAATGGGGGATGCTCCGTGAAGGAAGTGTCCCAAAGCCAAATTCCATCAAAAGAATGAGGAGGAAACAAATGCTTAAGAGAACGTCTGTCAATTTGTTCTTAGTGCTCGCAATACTACTGACCCTGGGGGTGAGCGCGGTCAGTGGTGCTCCGCCGGCTCAGGAGGAGTTGACCTACACGGTCAAGCTAGGCGACAACCTCTGGACCCTGGCGGAGAAGTACCTGGGCAATGGCGCGGCCTACCATGCCATCGTCGCTGCCACCAACGCCAGATATGGGGAAGATCCCAGCTTCGCCAGCATTGACAACCCCAGTCTGATCCATCCTGGTTGGAAGCTCCTCATCCCCGGCGCCGAGGCACCGGCAGAGGTACCGGTCGCGGGTGAGAAGGTCGTCGTCGAGTTCTGGACCACCGACAACGAGGAAGAACGGGTGGACGTGTACGATGCGATCGCAGCGGCGTTCATGGCCGAAAACCCCAACGTAGACGTCCGCATCGTCCCGATTGACGAGGCCACTATCTCGCAGCGGATCGCTACAGCGGTGGCCGCCAACCGCCTGCCAGACATCGTCCGCATGGGAGTCGAGCGTGTGGCGACCTTCGCCGCCGACGAAATCCTGGACGAGGCCGCGGCCGAGGCCGTGATCGCCAGCATCGGCGAAGACGACTTCCGCGCTGGTCCGCTGAAGATGGTCACCAACCCCGCCACCGGCAAGCGCGCCGCCGTGCCCTATGATGGCTGGATCCAGGCCATCTGGTACCGCAGTGATATGTTCGAGGAGGCAGGCCTCAATCCGCCAGTCTCCTGGGATGACATCAACGCTGCCTGCGATGCCCTCCCCGGCACGGGCAACCTGCTGTACGCCCTCACGCTGGCCACCGATCCAGGCCAGAACTACCCGCACCAGGTCTTTGAGCAGGTAGCTATGTCCAACGAGGCCTGGCCGTTCGACGAGGCAGGCAACGTCACCATGAACACACCGGAAATGATCGGGGCCCTGGAGTTCTATGCCGCCTTGCAGCGCTGCGCGTTGCCCGGCCCGCAGTACTGGCGTGGGGCACGCGAGGCTTACGAGCTTGACCAGTCCGGCATGCTGTTCTACAGCACCTACATCATGGACGACCTGGTCGAAGGCTCCGGCCTGGAGGAAGGCGGCAAGGTCGAGATCCCCGTGGAGGACCTGCCGTTCAAGACCGGCTTCGCGCCACAGATGGTCGGCCCGAGTGGCTCCGCCTCCTACGGCCAGTTGGTGACCTTCGGCATCATGAAGGGCGCGGATTCTGAGGCGCAGGAAGTGATCGAGTGGTTCTTAACTGGTCAGAACTACCAGGACGTCCTGGCGCTGGCCCCCTTCGGCAAAGTGCCCGTGCTGAAGAGCGCGGTGGACGGCTGGAGTGAACTCAGTCCCTTCTTCGAGTACTACTCGGATGATACGATGGCTCAGATCGCCAACGGCTTTGAGACCATGCAGCGTTGGCTCTTCCGCCCGGATTACGGGCCGGTGGAGCGCGCTGTGGTAGGCGACATCGAGGGTCGCCTGCTCATCTCGCAGGTCATCAGCGCCATCGCCCTGGAAGGCACCATGACGCCTGAGACCGCTGCCGAGTGGCTTCAGGAACAGGTCGAGGCCATGCTGGCTGAGCGGCAGTAGTAGACTAGACCAACCGCCGAGGACGCAGCACAACGCTGCGTCCTCAGCACTAACCCAACTGGCACCTTACGAGCGAATCTGGAGGCAAGACATGACTGCTGCAGCCAAGAGCTCGCCATCATCGTTCCGCCGACGACTGGCTCTTTGGAACTCGCTCCAGGCGCGCGAGGCCCGCCTGGCCTGGATGCTGATTCTGCCCACAGCACTGATCGTCTTCGGCCTGGTCATCTTCCCCGCGATTTTCAGCGTATGGATCAGTTTTCGCGATGTGGGGCTACGAAATCTGAACGACGTCTTTCACGCGCCATTTGTGGGCCTGGAGAACTATCGCCGGGTGTTCAACGATTTTGCCTTCAAGTTCCAGGGTCTAAGAAGCTGGGGAGCGGCGGTCACCAGCATCGTCTATTCGTTCAGTTCGACGATCCTGACCCTGATCATTGGCCTTATCGCGGCGCTGCTTCTCAATCGTCCATTCCGCGCCCGGGGACTGGCTCGTGCCATTTTCCTCTTCCCCTACGTTGCGCCCATCGTCAGCGTGGCCTTCGTCTGGCGCTGGATCCTCGACCCACGCCAGTCTGGGGTGCTCAACGATGTTCTCATGAGGTTGGGCGTCATTCAGTTGCCCAAAGCGTACCTGGCAATGCCTGGTCGCATTCCCCTGCTGCTGGTGATCATCTTCGAGGCATGGCGCTATTTCCCGTTCGCCATGCTGATGATCCTGGCCCGACTCCAGGCCGTGGACAACACCCTGTACGAAGCCGCCGACGTAGACGGCGCGAACGCCTGGCATAAGTTCTGGTACGTGACGCTGCCCGAGCTGCGCTACGTGCTGGGCGCCGTCTTCCTGCTCCGGTTGATCTGGACTTTCAACAAGTTCGACGACATCTTCTTGCTGACCGGGGGCGGCTTCGGCACCAACGTCCTGCCAGTGCTCACGTATCAATTCAGTTTCAAGTCATTCAACTTTGGCAAAGGGGCAGCCAACGCCATGATCTTGCTGATCATCCTGGTCGTGTTCCTGGTGGCATACGTGGTCACTGTCATGAGAAACGTCGAAGAGTGAAAGGGGGCAAGCATGACGACAAGAGATGACCGCCTGACCCTGATTGGCCACCTGGCGAAATGGATCACCTGGCCCCGCTTCATTTTCGCCATAACCCTGACTTTCTTCTTGACCAGTATTCTGTTCCCCTTTTACTGGATGGTGAGTTCGTCCTTCAAGACCTACGCCGAGATCGGTGCGCGGAACACGGTCTATATCCCTGCCGCCCTCCGCCTGGACGCCTACCGAGAGTTATTCGACTACTGGAATTTTGACGTCAACATCCTCAACAGCATCAAGATCGCGGTTCCCACATCCATCATTGCGGTGATCCTGTCCACGCTGGGCGCGTATGCGGTGGCCAGGCTGCGCTTTCGAGGTAAGGATCTGCTGCTCAATAGCATTCTGCTAATCTACCTGTTCCCAGGCATACTGCTGATCATCCCCCTCTTTGCCATGGTGTCCCGGATCGGCGCCCGGATTGGGTTCGACGTTCAGGACAACCTCCTGGTGTTAGTCATCACCTACCTGGCGCAGACACTTCCCGTAGCGCTGTACATGCTGGCCAACTACTTCCGCACCATCCCATCCGAGATCGAACAGGCTGGCCTGATTGACGGCTGTAGCCGCCTGGGCGTGATCTGGCGGATCACGCTGCCCCTGGCGATCCCTGCGCTGGTCTCGGTCGCCATCTACACCTTCATGATCGCCTGGAACGAGTTTCTGTACGCCCTCGTGTTCTTGAACAGTCGCGATCTGTTCACCATGCCCATCAAGATCAATACCATCTTCAATGACCCCAGCCCGCGGCCCCACGTCGTCATGGCCGCCTCGACCATCATGACGTTGCCAGTGGTCACTCTCTTCCTCGCTCTGGAGCGATTCCTGGAAGAGGGACTCACGGCTGGGGGCGTGAAGGGTTAGAGCGTTCAGAGGGTGTCATTGCGAGTCCCGCAGGGGCGAAGCAATCCCCAACGTGGCTCGGTCAGGAGACCCTCGCCGAATCGGAAAACAGGTAAACAAGACCGAATGTCAACCATCACCACCCATTCATCCAACTCCGCCTTATCTGAGAAATTAGAGCAACGCCTGCTTGATCACCTGACCTTCCTGTACGGCGCGGAGCAAGCGCCAGCTCTGCTGAAGCGGCTAAGCGCCTTCCTGGCTCGGTTTCGGCAGCGAAACCCCCAACTCCTCGCAGCGGAAGAATGTCCGCCTCCCAGGGAGCGACTGACGGAGCGCGACGCCATCCTCATCACCTATGGCGATCAAGTGACCGAGCCGGGCAAACCTCCGCTCCAGACCCTGACCGAGGTGCTGGAGAAGCACATCAAGAGCGTCGTCACCGGCGTGCACGTCCTGCCCTTCTTCCCCTACTCCTCCGATGATGGTTTCTCCATCATTGACTACACGGTCGTCAATCCCAACTTCGGCACCTGGGCAGACATTGAGCGGCTGGGATGCAACTTCCGTCTCATGTTCGATGCCGTCATTAATCACATCTCAGCCCATAGCGATTGGTTCCAGGAATTCCTGAAAGGCAACCCTGAGCTCGCTGACCATTTCATCGTCGTCGAGGAAGGGACCGACCTCTCGCAGGTAGTCCGCCCCAGAGCGTTGCCGCTTCTGACCCGCGTGCAGACGGGGGCTCAGGGCAAGCGTCTCGTCTGGACCACCTTCAGCGCGGATCAGATTGATCTCAACTACGCCAATCCCGACGTGCTGCTCAAGGTTATCGAGATCCTTCTGCTCTACGTCGAAAAAGGGGCCGAGTTCATCCGCCTGGATGCTATCGCCTATCTGTGGAAGAAGATCGGTACGCCCTGCATCCACCTGGAGGAGGCGCATCGGGTGGTGAAACTCCTCCGTACCGTCTTTGACGCCGTCGCGCCCCACGTGATGCTCATCACCGAGACCAACGTGCCGCACCAGGAGAACATCTCGTACTTTGGCGACGGCACGGACGAGGCCCAGATGGTCTACCAGTTCCCGCTCGCGCCGCTGGTGCTGAACGCCTTCCACGCGGGCAGCGCGCGGCACCTTTCCGAGTGGGCAGCCACGCTGGAGACTCCCTCGCACACGGCCACTTTCTTCAACTTCCTGGCCTCCCACGACGGCGTCGGTATCACACCCGCGTTGGGCATCCTCAGCGACGATGAGATGCAGGAATTGGTCGAAAAGGCCAAAGCGCACGGGGGGTACGCCTCGTACCGGGCCAACCCCGACGGCACGCAGAGCGTCTACGAGCTGAACATCTCCTACTTTGATGCCCTCTCCGACCTGGACTCTCCGGAGCCACTGGACTTGCAGGCCCGTCGCTTCCTGGCATCCCAGGCCATCATGCTCGCGCTGGCCGGTGTGCCGGGCATCTACGTCCACAGTCTGTTCGGCTCCAGGAGTTACCACGCTGGCGTGAAGCAGACCGGCCATTACCGCTCCATCAACCGGGAGAAGTTCCGCCGCGGCGACCTGGAGCGGGAACTGGCTGATCCGGCCTCTCTTCGGCATTGCGTCTTCTATCCCTACCTCCATCTCATACGCACGCGCACCGCACACCGGGCCTTCCATCCCAACGGCCTACAAAAGGTCCTCTACGCCCATCCTGCCCTCTTCGTTCTCCTCCGGACCGCGCCGGATGGGAGCGCGTCGCTTCTGTGCATCCACAATGTCTCCAATGCCGAGCAGCCCTTCCAGGCCAACCTGGATTCTCTGCGCCTCCCCTGCTCCGGCCAGGTGCGCGACCTCATCACCGGGACGACCTTCCCTGTGGACGCCTCCGGTGATCTGACCCTGCGCCTGGCCCCCTACCAGGTGCTGTGGCTGACAGGTGAAGGGTGATTCAGGCTCAGACCCGAAGCTTCGAGAGTCAAAGCCATATCCGACCGAGCGCTGGGGCAGCCGAGGCTGAAACACGCAGCGTGATTCGTAACGTCTCACTGCCCTGATCGCGCATCCTAACAAACTGGAGGAGGGAACAAATATGTTCATCGTCCATGTACACGTGCACGTCAAGCCTGAATTCGTTGACGCCTTTCGCCAGGCGACGCTGAAGAACGCCCGGAATAGCGTACAGGAGCCTGGAGTGGCGCGCTTCGACGTGATCCAGCAGTTGGATGACCCGACCCGCTTCGTGCTGGTGGAGGTCTACCGCACGACGGAGGATCCGGCCCGTCACAAGGAAACAGCCCACTACCACAAATGGCGGGACACGGTGGCCGAGATGATGGCCGAGCCGCGCCACAGCGTGAAGTACGCCAACGTCTTTCCCGCCGACGCGGGTTGGGGGTAAAACGAGCGAAGGAATAGCATGAACAAGAAACACGGCCTCCGTCGCTACCTGCGGGCCAGCCTGCGGGATACCTGGGTGCTGGTGCGGGAGTTTCGCAACTCCCTGCTGCTGTTCGGGGGGTTGTTGCTCTTGGGAGGGCTGATACTGTGGCGTTTCTACGTGTCTCCGGAGACCGGTCAGAGGCTCGCTTTTGGCCAAGCGCTGTATGCGGCCTTCGCCCTCGTCTTCTTCGAGACCACCATCCCCTACCCCCGTAGTGGTCTCTTGCAGGTCTTCTTTTTCGTTGTGCCGATTCTGGGGCTGGGGGTGATTGCCGAAGGGGTGATCCGCTTCGGGGTGATGCTGTTCAACAAGCAGGTTAGAAAGGGGGAGTGGCAAGTGGCGGTGGCGTCAACCTTCAGGAATCACATCGTGGTCTGCGGACTGGGGCGGGTGGGGTATCGAGTGGCGGAGCAACTGCTGCAGTTCGGCGAGGAGGTAGTGGGGATTGACCGCCGCGAAGACAGCCGTTTCGTGGAGCGGGTGCGGGAGATGGGAGTGCCAGTGATAATGGCCGACGCCCGGCAGCGGGAGACGTTGGTCAAGGCTGGGGTACCACGGGCCCGGGCCATCATCCCCTGCACCGAGGACGACCTCACCAACCTGGACATCGCCCTCGACGCCCGCGAGCTGAAACCAGAGATCAGGGTGGTGATGCGCATGTTCGATGCCGAGTTGGCCAGGAAAGTGCAGCGGGGGTTCGGCATCCACACCGCCTTCAGCACCTCGGCGCTGGCGGCGCCAGCCTTTGCCGCTGCCGCAACCCAGGCCGATATCTCCCACTCCTTCTACGTGGGCGACACCCTGCTCAACGTCAGCCAGTTGACGGTGCAGGCCGGCTCTCGCCTGGTGGGCAAGACGCTGGCTCAATTGGAACGGGAGTTGGATCTCTCGGTGATCTTGCATCGGGGGGCAGAGGGAATGGACCTGCACCCGGCTCCTGAGATCGTGCTGGCGGCGGAGGATTGCATCGTGGTCTTCGCTTCGCTGGACACGCTGAACCGGCTGCGGCAGCTCAATCAGACGACTGAGCTGTAAGGGGAATCTGAGGTGAGCATCGCCAACGCGGCCGATTGTGCCAGGCCCCGCTTTGGTGTATAATGGGTGCAGTTCGAATTGCCTCATGCCCTTTTGACACCTGCCTGGATTGACAGTATAATATCCTCAAACTGCAAAAACCCTCGGGGGGTGCAAGATGACCACTCGAACGATCACGTTACAATTGCCAGAAAGCTTATATACTCGTCTGCAGCAAGCCGCACGAGCGCCCCGCCGCTCATTGGATGACGTGCTGCTCCACGCTGTACAGGTCGGCAGTCCACCTGGATGGGACGATGCGCCGGCCGAATTCCAGGCCGACTTGGCCGCGCTGGACCGCCTGGACGATGAGGTACTGTGGCGCATCGCTCGCAGCCGCAAGACGGAAGCAGACATGGAGCGGTACCAGGAGTTGCTGGACAATAACGCGAATGGTGTCCTGCTGGCCGAAGAACGCGACGAATTGGTCAGATTGCGCGTCGAATTTGACCGTTCTATGCTGTGCAAGGCTCATGCGGCCGCGTTGCTCCGCTGGCGTGGCTATCAGGTACCACCTGCTGAAACGTTCGGGATGCAGCGTTGATACTGAAACGGGCCTGTAGCATGTGGCGTGAGGCGTGATGCATGTTGAAAAGGAGGATCAGGCCATGCGTATGATTCAAGTTTCGGAGGGGCTTTATGAGCGCCTGACGAACCTGGCGCGTCAAACATACCAATCACCCGACCGGCTGGCTGAAGGGATGCTGCAGTCGCTCATCACGCCGGCCGAACAGGTCATGTCAGCAACAACGGCTCGGCGCAAAGTCAACCACTTTATATCCTCCGAATTGTCGGTTCTGGCCGGGGCCGGTGAGGCTGTTCTGAGCCAGGCAGGGGAGCGAACTGCGTGGCAGGTGCCTGTGATCTTGACCCAACCAGGGCGGGGCACCCTGGGTCAGATCGGCACCATCCTGGTTGATTGTGCCACCGAGAGCCTCTTGTTAGCCGAAACGACGATGGAGGAGATGCGTGCGTGTGCCCGATCCCTGGTTGCCGGTTCCGCACTACAAACAAGAACATCCCCATAGCTGCCTGCAAGCCTGCACCCGAATGGTGCTGGCCTATCTGGGGTGCACTGTGTCCGAAAGCGATCTGAGTCGTCTGTTCGAGGCGAAAGACTTTGGTGTGCCAGGACATCGCTTACTACGGCTGGCTCAGTGGGGCTATCGTGTCCGATTCGAGTCGGGTTCTGAAACCACGCTTCGATGCCTTCTCGACCAGCGAGTCCCCGTCGTGGCCCTGGTGCGTACCGGCCTTTTGGGTTATTGGCCTGAGGACGTATTTCACGCCGTCGTCGTGGTGGGTATGGATGCCTCTCTTGTGTATCTCAATGATCCTTGGTTCGATGTGGCCCCTCAAGCCGTTCCACGCAATGCGTTTCTGGCAGCGTGGGTTGAGATGGACTGCTTGAGCGGAGCCATAGAAGCCTGACGGTGGCCCGACCACGGCGGAAAGCCTCGCTTTTGACAGCCCCTGCTTTGCCTGTCGTCGTTGGGTGAGCGTAGGCTGGCATCCGTTCGAACCACGACCAATGAGCAACTATACCACATAAGCTCCAGAACGGCCACATTCGCCCGTTGGCGGAGGTGGCCGTTTTTCGTCGGTCGCCGGGGCTGGTGGTACGCTGTTCAGGAGGGATAACAACGGCCGCCGGAGGTTAACGAATAGAACCGTGGCCTTCGCTGGACACGCTGAACCGGCTGCGGCAGCTAAACCAGCCATGAGGTGCCCGGCGCTTCCCCAGGCCACCGGCAGCGGGATGCTTCAGTGAAAGCGCGGTCTCTTGCAGTTGACCGCGCTTTCGTGTATAATGGGTGTGAATAGGGTTGAAGGGATTGACCTGAGCTGGCGAAACTATCTGCGCGAGCGGTATGACGTGTGAGACGGAGCATCAAACGGGATGACTATTCCTACTCTTTCCAGCCACCAACTCGCCCTCATCAACCTCCCCATCGAAAGCAAAATCTTCCTGGAAGGTCCCGCCGGCACCGGCAAGACCACCGCTGGCGTGGGGCGTCTCCTCCACCTGCTCGACTCCCGCGTCCGCGCGCGGGCGATCCTGGTGCTGGTGCCCCAGCGCACGCTGGCCACGCCGTACTACGAAGCCCTCCGCCGCCCAACCGTGAGAGCCAGCGGTCAGGTGACCCTCTCCACCGTCGGCGGCCTAGCCCAGCAGGCAGTGGACCTGTTCTGGCCGCTCATCGCCGAGGATGCGGGCTTCGGCCAGCCCGATCAACCGCCCACCTTTCTCACCCTGGAGACGGCCCAATACTACATGGCCCGCCTGGTCCGCCCCCTCCTCGACCAGGGCTATTTCGAGACGGTGATCATTGACCGCAACCGCCTCTACAGCCAGATCATTGACAACCTCAACAAGGCCGCCGTGGTCGGCTTCCCCCACACCCAGATCGGCCAGCGGCTCAAAGCCGCCTGGGGAGGCGAACACAGCCAAAGGCGCGTCTACGACGAGGCCCAGACCTGCGCTGCCCGCTTCCGCGACTACTGCCTGGCCCACAACCTGCTCGACTTTTCGCTCCAGGTTGAAGTGTTCGTAAAGCATCTATGGAACCATCCCCTGTGCCACGACTATCTGCTGACCCGCTATACCCATCTTATCGTGGACAACGTCGAGGAAGATACCCCGGTGGCCCATGACCTGTTGAGGGAATGGCTGCCCCATTGCCAGTCCGCGCTCTTGATCTACGACCGGGAGGCCGGCTACCGTCGTTTCCTGGGCGCCGATCCGCAGAGCGCCTACACCCTCAAGCAGTTGTGCCAGGAGGAGATTGCTTTCAGCGAATCATACGTCACCTCACCCGACCTGCGGACCTTCGGCACCCAGTTGGCCCGCAGCTTCAATCGCCCGGCGGAAGCTCCCCTCCCTGAAGCGGGGAGGGGCCGGGGGAGGGGTCCAGGAGACGTGCGCGCAGTGCTGGCCTACGAGTACCATCGCTACCACCCGCAGATGCTCGACTGGGTTGCCAGCGAGATCGCCGGGCTGGTGCACGAGCAGGATGTCTCCCCCGGCGAGATCGTCGTGCTGGCCCCGTTCCTGACCGACGCCCTCCGCTTCTCACTGATGAACAGGCTGGATCGGCTGGGCGTCCCGGCGCGCTCCCATCGCCCCTCGCGGGCGCTGCGGGAGGAACCGGCCACCCGCTGCCTGCTGACCCTGGCGGCCATCGCCCACCCGCAATGGGGCATCTGCCCCAGCCGGTTCGACGTGGCCTACGCCCTGATGCAGGCCATTGGCGGAAAGCCTCGCTACCGGATGGACCTGGTGCGGGCGCAACTCCTGGCCGAGATCGTGTACCGCGTCAGGGACAATGTGCCCACTCTGAGCTCCTTTGATCAGATCAACCCCGACATGCAGGAGCGCATCACCTTTGTGCTGGGCGGGCGCTACGAAGACCTGCGCGCCTGGATCGAAGACTACATCGCCAGGCCAACGGCACCCCTCCTTGAAGCGGGGAGGGGTGCTGTGGAATTCGACCACTTCCTGAGCCGTCTGTTCGGCGAGGTGCTGTCCCAGGCCGGGTATGGCTTTCACCGCAACTACGACGCCGGAGAGGTGGCCGCCAACCTGATCGAGTCAGTGCGAAAATTCCGCTGGGTGACAGGAGGCGACCTCATTACTGAAGAGGGCGAAGAAGAAAACAAAGTATCTTCTCAATATTTGGAGGGGAAAGGGGGCATAGCGAGCATCCGCCGGTTGAGTAGACCTTCAGGTCGTATCGAAACCCAGGATGCGAGCGGGTCTACCGACAACCCGCTTGGCCTCGATACGTCGCTTCGCTCCTACTCGGCCGGCGCTGGATTTGTCCTCCCCCGACTTTTTGAGAAGACACAAAGCAAACCCCTGGGGCAGGAGTACGTTGAGATGGTGCAGGACGGCGTGGTCGCCGCCCAATACATCCACAGTTGGCAGCTCCAGCCGCAGGACGCGGTGCTGCTGGCTCCGGCCTACACTTTCCTGATGAGCAACCGACCGGTGGACTATCAGTTCTGGCTCAACGCCGGAAGCCGGGGTTGGTGGGAGCGGCTCTATCAGCCCCTCACCCATCCCTATGTGCTCAGCCGCCAATGGCCCCCGGCGGAAAACGGGAGGAGGACTTCCCACGCTAACCAGGTCTGGAGCGATGCCGACGAATTCGAGACAAGACAGGAAGCGCTCTATCGCCTCACCCTGGGCCTGATCCGGCGTTGCCGCCGTAAGATCTACCTCGGACTCAACGAGCTGGGCGAGCAGGGCTACGAGCAACGAGGACCGCTGCTGCAGGCCATCCAGCGCGTGCTGCGCCGCCTGCCGTCCGAACCGGAGGTGGCCGATGCTTAAGCCCCGCCCCAAACAGCAAGAGGTACTGAGCTACACCAGCGGAAAAATGGGCGTCTCGGCCGTGCCCGGCAGCGGCAAGACGGTCACGCTTTTGGCCCTGGCCGCCCAACTGGTGGCCAGCGGGGTACTGGAGGACGACCAGGAGGTGCTGGTGGTAACTCTGGTCAACTCTGCCGTGGATCATTTCGCCGGACGGGTGGCCGACTTTGTCCAAGAGCGCGGATTGCTGCCACACATCGGCTACCGAGTGCGCACCCTGCATGGCCTGGCCCACGACATCGTGCGCGAGCGGCCGGCCCTGGTGGGCCTGTCCGACGACTTCCAGATCGTGGACGAGCGGGCGGCGGATCAGATCCGGCAAGATGCGGTGGAAGCGTGGCTGCGCAGTAACCCTTACGCCGCCGACGATTTCCTGCCCTTCGACCTGGAGGAGGGGCAGCGGGATTGGGTACGCCGCAACCAGTGGCCCCTCCTGGTGACTAGCATCGCCCTCAGCTTCATCCGGCAGGCCAAGGACCTGCAGATCACGCCCCCTGAGCTTCGCGACCACCTGGACAGGTTCCCGCAGCCACTTTCCCTGGTAGAGATGGGTTGGGCCATCTACGCCGACTATCAGCGCGCCCTGGCCTACCGCGGCGCGGTGGACTTTGACGACCTCATCCGCCTGGCGCTGCGCGCCCTGGAGTTGGACCAGGAGTACCTGGAGCGGCTGCGCTATCGCTGGCCCTATATCCTGGAAGATGAGGCCCAGGACAGCAGCGAGTTGCAGGAGCGGATCCTGAGACTCTTGGTAGGGCCGGGTGGCAACTGGGTGCGCGTTGGCGATCCCAACCAGGCCATCTACGAGACCTTCACCACCGCCAGCCCTGAGTTCCTGCGGAACTTCTTGAGGGAAGCGGACGTTCAGCCACGCGAGCTGCCCAACTCTGGCCGCTCGACCCAGAGCATCATCAACCTGGCCAACTACCTGATTGACTGGACGCAGGAGGAGCATCCGATCAACGAAGTCCGCAGCGCCCTGGTTGCACCACCCTACATTGAGCCCACCCCGTTCGGCGATCCGCAGCCCAACCCGCGCGATGATCCCAGGCAGGTGCGCCTCATCGCCCAGAGATTCACCCCTGGCGAAGAGCTCCACGCCGTGGGCAACTCACTGGCACGCTGGCTGCCGGAGCACCAGGACGAGACCGTAGCCGTGTTGGTGCCGCGCAACGATCGCGGCTTTGCTGTGGTCAGTGAGCTGAAGAAACGCGGCCTGGAGTACATCGAGTTCCTGCGCAGCACCAGGTCCACCCGCGAGACGGCGGGCGCCCTGGCCAACGTCGTCAGCTACCTGGCCGACCCCACCTCGCCCGTCAAGCTGGCGAGAGTCTACAAAGTGTGGCGGCGCCAGGATCGCGACGACGAGGAGGCCAGGGGGCAGCTTGAGGTGGTCGTCAAGACGCTGCGCAAATGCCGCCGGGTTGAGGATTTCCTGTGGTCACGACTGGATCGGGACTGGCTGGTCAGTCTGGAATTGGCCGACGAAGCCCCGGAGATCGGCGAGCAGTTGGTCGAGTTCCGGGAGTTGGTGCGGCGCTGGCAGGGGGCGACCTTGCTGCCCATAGACCAGCTCATTCTCACCCTGGCCCAGGACCTGTTCCACGAACCAGCCGATCTGGCCATGGCCCACAAGCTGGCCGTGGTTCTGCGGCGAGCCAGCGAGACACACCCCGACTGGCGGCTGCCGGAACTCACCCAGGAACTGGCAGTCGTGGCCCGGAACGAGCGCCGTTTCCTGGGCCTCAGCGGCGATGACACCGGTTTCGATCCCGAACGATACAAGGGCAAGGTCGTGGTGGCCACCATGCACAAGGCTAAGGGGCTGGAGTGGGATCGGGTCTACCTGATGTCGGTCAACAACTATGACTTCCCCTCGGCCCTGCCCCATGACCAGTTCATCTCCGAGCGGTGGTTCGTGCGCGATGGCCTGAACCTGGAAGCTGAGACCCTGGCCCAACTGGAAGCCCTCTTCTCCGAGGATGCGGCGGCCTCACCCTACTACGAGGAGGGTCAGGCGACTGAGCAAGCGCGGCTGGAATATGCCGCCGAACGGCTGCGCCTGTTATACGTCGGCATCACCCGCGCCAGGAAGGAGTTGGTCATCACCTGGAATACGGGCCGACGCGGAGATCAACAACCGGCCATTCCCTTCATCGCCTTGCAGACATTCTGGGAGGGACAGGTACATGACCCTGCCGACTGACTTTCAATTCAGCCAGGGCAGTCTCCAGGACTACGTAGACTGCCCGCGACGCTTCCAACTGCGCTATCTGCTGCGCCTGGCCTGGCCCGCGGTTGAGGTGGAACCTGCCCTGGAAAACGAGCGACATCTTCAGCAAGGAGCAGCTTTCCATCGCCTGGTCCATCAGCATATACTGGGTCTCTCGCCGGAACGCCTGTCGAGCATGGTGACCGACAAAGACCTCAGCCGTTGGTGGCGCAACTACCTGAACAGCGCGCCGGCCGATCTAGCGGGACTGCGTTACCCAGAGGTCGCCTTGTCCGCCCCGGTGAGAGGCCATCGCCTGGTTGCCAAGTATGATCTCATTGCCGAAGGGCCTGTCCTGCGCAAGGCCGAAGGGCCTGTCCTGCGCAAGGCCGAAGGGCCTGTCCTGAGCAAGGCCGAAGGGCCTGTCCTGAGCAAGGCCGAAGGGCCTGTCCTGAGCAAGGCCGAAGGGCCTGGGCAGCGTTCGACTATCCTAGACTGGAAGACCTCCCGCAAACGACCCCGGCGGCAATGGCTGGCCAAGAGCTTACAGACCAGAGTTTACCCTTACCTGCTGGTGCGGGCTGGTTCCCATCTCAACGAGGGTAAACCATTTCAGCCCGAACAGGTAGAGATGGTCTACTGGTTCGCCAACTTTCCAGAAGACCCCGAACGCTTTGCCTACGACGCAGCCCAGTACGACGCGGACGGCGATTACCTGGCTTCGCTAGTCGAGGAGATCAAGAGCCTGGAAGACGACGACTTCCGCCTCACCACCCAAGAGCGGCGTTGTCGCTATTGCCCCTATCGTTCCTTGTGTCGGCGCGGGGTCAGGGCAGGCCCGTTGGAGGAAGCGGAAAGCGAACCGGAAGAGGATAGCGACTTTGGGATCGCCCTTGACTTCGAGCAAATTGCCGAGATCGAGTACTAAAGTGAAAGAATGGATTGAGCCACAAGACATTGAAGTATCCCAGGAACTGCAAGCCGCTATCGGCGGGCATCCGCTGGTGGCAAAAACCCTGGCCCGGCGGGGGTTCACCGAGCTTGCGGCGGCCAGAGCCTTCCTCGATCCTGATTGCTACCAGCCCGCTCCGCCATCTGATCTGCCGAATATGGCCGAAGCTGCAGATCGCCTGGAGAAAGCCATCCGACAGAAAGAGCCCATCTGCGTCTGGGGCGACTTTGACGTGGATGGGCAGACAGCGACGACCCTTCTGGTCTCCACTCTGAGGGAACTGGCGGTTCGGCAAGGCTCACCACAGGGGGCGGTCGTCACCTATCACATCCCTGTCCGCAAGACCGAATCCCACGGTCTCCACCTCCCCGGGCTGAAGCACATCATCGCGGAAGGCGCCCGCCTTGTGTTGACGTGTGACACCGGCGTCACGGAGCACGAGGCCATCGCCTACGCCCAGGCGCAGGGCGTGGACGTGGTCGTCACTGACCATCACGATCTGCCCTCCATTCTACCCGAAGCCCGCGCCGTCGTAAACCCCAAAATGCTCGCGGACACGCATCCGCTGCGTGAATTGCCGGGGGTGGGATGTGCCTACAAGCTGGCGGAGGAGCTGTACAACCGCGCCCCCCCCTCTTTCCCCCCCAACTTTGGGGGGGATGAAGGGGGGGGCGCGGCGCAGTATCTTGACCTGGTGGCCCTGGGGATCGTGGCCGACGTCGCGGTGCAGGTCGGGGACACGCGCTACCTGCTCCAGCGAGGTCTCGAGGCATTGCGCCACACCGAACGACTGGGCCTGCGGGTCATTATGGAAACCGCCGAACTCGACCCGGCCAGGCTCTCGGAAGAGCACATCGGTTTTGTCCTGGGACCCCGACTCAATGCCCTGGGCCGGCTGGCCGACGCCAACGTGGCCGTGGAGCTGCTGACAACCTACGATCTGGGTCGCGCCCGCATCCTGGCCTCGGAGCTGGAGGGGCTGAATGCTCGACGCAAGCTGTTGTGCAACCAGGTCTTTCAGGCAACCCAGGCTCAAATCGAGCGCGACCCCTCGCTCCTGGAGCATAGCGCCCTGGTGCTGTCCCATCCATCTTGGCCAGCCGGAGTGATCGGCATCGTGGCCAGCCGCCTGGCTGAACGCTACCACCGACCGACCATCCTCATCGCCGCGCCGCCCGGCGAACTGGGCCGGGGCTCGGCTCGTTCCATAGAAGGCTGCAACATCACGGCTGCCATCGCTGCCCAACGGGAGATGCTGATAAAATTCGGCGGCCATCCGATGGCTGCCGGGTTGACCATTGATCCTGAGCGGATTCCAGAGTTCCGCCGCGCCCTGTCGCGTACCGTGTCGGAGATGCTCCCAGACCCTAAGGGTTTCGGAAAACCCTTAGGGTCTCTCCAGATAGACGGCTACCTGTCACTGGGCGACCTGACCCTCGATCTGGTCGAGGATCTGGAGCGACTGGCGCCTTTTGGCCCTGGCAACCCGCCGCTGACTTTGGTCAGCAGGGAGCTTTCGTTGATCAGCCATAGCACGATAGGCCGCAACAGCGAGCACCTTCAATTGATCGTGGAGGACGACGAGGGCACAGCTCAGAGGGTGATTTGGTGGCAAGGGGCCGGCTGGCCGCTGCCACAGGGACGGTTTGACCTGGCCTACGTCGTACGGGCCAGCGACTACCGGGGGCAGCGGGACGTGCAGGTGGAATGGGTGGATGCTCGCCAGATTGAAGCGCACAGACCCAAAGGGTTTTTGGAAACCCTTCAGGTCTCTATTGAAATTGCGGACCATCGGCGAGAGCCCAACCCTCGCAAAGCGCTGGAACGCCTGTGGGGGCAGGGAGATGTGCAAGTATGGAGTGAAGCCGAGGCCAGGGCAGGAATCGGCGGTCAGGGCCGGTATGAATTGAAGCCATCAAAGGTACTGATCATCTGGACCACGCCTCCGGGTCCTACCGAATTACGAACGGCGCTGGAAAAGGTCTCGCCGGCGACGGTACACCTGTTTGGGATAGACCCCGGGCTGGACCGCCCCGAGACATTCTTGAAACGTTTGGCCGGTCTGACCAGGCATGCTTTGAGTTCCAATCAGGGTCGAGTCAATATCTCGACCCTGGCAGCGGCCACTGCCCAGCGGGAAACGACCGTGCGACTGGGTATCGCCTGGCTTGCGGCGCGGGGACACCTTGTGGTTCTCGATCTTGATGAAGAGGGGGATGAGATGCAACTGGCAGAGGGCAACCACGTGGGCGGAAAACCTCGCTTCGGTAAGGCGGTGACCGCCCATCTACCCCGGATAGCCGCTCAACTGAGGGCATTGCTGGAAGAAACGGCGGCCTATCGCGCCCACTTTGGCCGGGCTGAGAAGGAAACCCTCATTCCCTCAAGACCCTGAAGGTTTCAAAACAAAACCTCTAGGGTCTCACCAGGAGCAAAGATGGCACAGCATTTGAAGATCATCATTGATTGGGACGGCACGCTGACCGCCGAGGAGACACAGGTGGCAGCATTGGCCGAGAAGTCGCTGGATACGCTGGCGAGGGAGATCATTGGCGCACCGCGCGAGATGCTGGCCGCCGACTACCAGGCCACGCGGGCGCGCCTGCTGCGTGCGCCGTACCGCTACTGGTGGGAGGTCAACGGCCTGGTGGCCTCTTACTGCAACGAGGGCGCGTTCATCCTCAACACCACGACGTTGCAAGTGATGCTGGGGGAAAACCCGGCCTACGCCCAGGCGGTGGCCGCCGCCTTCCCCCAGGCGGAGTACGACCCGGTGATGGATTGCATCAACTACCTGTTTCACCGCCACACGGCCGAGATTCCCCCTCGCTTTCGCCCCGCTGCCCGCGACGTGCTGCTTGCCCTGGCCCGGCACCCCAACCGCACGCCCATCATCCTCACCAACTCGCTGGGCGACAAGGTGAACCGCCATTTGGGGGCTCTGGCGCTGGGCGAAAAAATCACCGTGCTGGGCGACACGCGCCAGTACGACATGGACGCCGATTGGCAGCATCGCTTTCCGCACCCGCAACTGGGGGATATCCAGGTCTGGCCGGTGTCCGAGAAATACCAGATTGACCTGCGTCGCCCGGTGTACTATCGGGCGCTGGTGCAGGCGGCCGCCGATGGCTCGCAATTGGCGGTAGTGGCCGACACCCTCTCCCTGCCCGGTGGACTGCCGCTGATGATGGGCATCCCCTTCTTTCTCATTCACACGCCCTACACCCCACCCTGGTGCGCCCAGGCCGTGGATGCGCACCCCTTGGGTCGCGTCCTCGACGACCTGGCCGACTTGCCGGCAGCACTGGATACCCTGCTCCTCAGTGGATAGCTTCTGCCACCTCCGACGGAATGTGGGAGATTCTCGCTTGGGCATCGTATCTACAACCGCCTCTCCCGCACCAGCGCTAACACCAATAACGCCCCCACCACCAGGATGCCGGCGTTCAAATAGAACGGCATGGCGTGCCCCCCCGCGTCGTAGACCCATCCGCCCAGCACCGGGCCGATGGTGGCGCCCAGGCCCGACGCCAGCGTGTACAGCCCGTAGCCGGTGCCCCGCGCCTCCGCCCCGCTGTGATCGGCCACCAGCGCCTCCTGGGCCGGGGTGGCGGCGGAAAAGCACACCGCCTCCACTGCCCAGGCCACCGCGATCAGGATCATGCTGTCGGCGAACGGGATGGCCAGCGACGTGGCGGCCGCAGCCAGCAACCCCACCATCATGGGCAACTTGCGCCCCACCCGGTCGGCGATACGGCCCAGGTACGGCGGCAGGAGACCGTGGAGGACCGCGGCCGGCACGTAGGCCACGGCCAGGTCGTGGACCGGCGCACCAAACCGCTCCTGCAGGAAGATCATGAGCACCGGCGTGAGCAGCGCCAACGAGGCCGTGGTCAGGACCGCGATGCCCATGAGCACGTAGAGCTGCGCCGAAACCCGGCCACGCGCCGGCACCGAGGGCAAGCATGTACTGGGCACGTTCGCTGCACTCAGTGTAAACTCCGCGGACGTAACGGCGGGCAAGGTCTCCCGTACGCCGCGCCAGGCGAGGAGCAGGGCCACCAGAGCCAGCACGGTGTACACCGCGAAGGCCACCTTCCAGCCCTGGACGATGCCCAGGTAATCCAGGCAAGGGAATCCCACGAAGGCCCCCACCAGAACCCCGCGATAGAGCTGTGCCTGCACTCGCCCGAACCGGTGCCCGCGCTCATCCGGCGGCGAGCAGTCGGCCACGATTGCGTAGGCCGAGAGCCACAGGAGCGACTGGGCTGCCCCCTCGACCAGGCGCGCCGCCAGCAGCACCAGCAGGCCTGTGGTGAACCCGGTCGAACCATCGCCGGTGAGTAGGAACAGGAGCGCCGCCCCCACGTATCCCGCCACGCCCAGCAGCAGGAACGGCCGGCGGCCATAGCGGTCCATGAGCCGGCCCAGCAGCGGGCGCAGCAGCGTTGACATCAAGAAGAAAGCGCTGAACAGGGTGCCGATCTCCAGCGCAGTGGCCCCCAGTTCCTTGCCATAGATGGGCAGCGCGAACGAGAGGAAGCCCAGGGGGAAGGAGAGGAAGAAGATGGCCCGGCCCAGAGCCCGCAGAACGTCATCGTGTTTCTCATCTGCGGTGACTGACGTGGTTTCCATCGTAACCTCCATAGAATCGCCCGACGGCGTTTTCCTGTACTATAGCCGAGGCCGTTGGTTTTGTCAACTCCCTTGCGGTTTTCCTCTACATCGGTTATAATACCCGTGCAACAATGGGTCCCAACCAGGGGAGGGGAGAGATGGGCCCGCAAGCACCCGAGCCATCCGACTGGCTGGTACAGACCAAACTTCAGCCTCCAATGCCTCGCAGTGACGTCATTACCCGCCCGCGCCTGCTGGCGGCGCTGCGCGATGGGCTCACCTCCCGCCGGCTGACCCTCCTCTCCGCCCCCGCCGGCTATGGCAAAACCACCCTCCTCGCCCAGGCGATTGCCGATTTTCGATTGCCGATTCCCGATTCTGGATTGAGGCCCGCCCATGACCTTACAATCGAAAATCGAAAATCGAAAATCGAAAATCCGGCTGCCTGGCTGACGCTGGACGAAGGCGACAATGACCCGTTGCTCTTCCTGGCCTACCTGGTCGCTGCCCTGCAAAGCCTGAGCCCGGCCTGCGGCACCACAGCAAAATCCCAAATCGAAAATCGAAAATCGAAAATCGAAACGCAGCGCATCGTCGGGGTGCTGATCAACGACGTCCTGGAAACCCTGCCCGACCCCTTCGTCCTGATCCTGGACGACCTGCACCTAGTCACCGAGCCGGCCGTCCACCTGGCGCTGGACTATCTGCTGGAACACCTGCCGCCGCAGATGCGCCTGGCGATAGCCACACGACGCGACCCGCCCCTGGCCCTGGCCCGGTTGCGGGCGCGGGGGGAGCTGGCCGAACTGCGCCTCCCCGTCCTGCGCTTCACTCTGGACGAGGCGACCGCCTTTCTGAACGAAACGCTGCGCCTGGGCCTCACAGCAGGCGACCTGGCCGCCCTCCAGGCCCGCACCGAGGGCTGGCCCGTGGGCCTGCGTCTGCTGGCTGGTTCCCTGGACCGCATCCCCACCCCGGCCGACCGCGCCGCCTTCATCGCCCACCTGGCCCACACCGACCGCCACGTCTTCGACTTCCTGGCCGACGAGGTGTTGAGCCGCCAGTCCCCTGCCGTGCGCGCCTTCCTGCTGCAAACCTCCATCCTGCCCGAGCTGACCCCCGCCCTGTGCAACGCCGTCACCGGCCGCACCGACGCCGAGCTCATACTGGAAGACCTGGATCGCCGCAGCCTCTTCGTCACCTCAGTCCCCACTCCTACACCCCCACACCTCCACACTCCTTACCGCTACCACGCCCTTTTCGCCGAGTTCCTGCGCCAGCAGTTGGAGCGGGAGATGGGGGAGCGGGTGACTGACCTGCATCGCCGGGCGGCTGAAGCGCAGACGACCCCGGTCCCTGCCATCAGCCACTACCTGGCCGCAGAGATGTGGGAGGAGGCCGTCCAGGCCATCGCGCAGGTGAGTGTGCCATTGTTCCAGCGGGGCATGATGGACACCCTGGCCGGCTGGGTCCGCGCCTTGCCTCCCCCGGTCCGGGAGGCATACCCTGGTCTCCTTAGCGAGTTGTTCAACCGTGCCCTATTCAAAGGGGAGCTCGAAGAAGCGCAATCGCTTCTGGAGCGTCTCTTGCAGGTCTGCGAGGAGGCCGGCGACGAGGAAGCACAGGGACCGGTCCTGGCAGGCCTGGCGCTCACGGCCTTCCTGCAGGCCGACTTTGAGCGTGCAGAAAGGCTGATCCCCCGCGCCCTAGCGTACCCGCTTCCGCCCCCACATCTGGTGCAGTCGCAGATGGTACGCGCCTGGCTTGGGCTCTTGCGGGGCGATTGGGCGCAGGCGGAGGCGGACTTTGAGACGGCCCTGGCAGTGACCGAGGGATCCGGCGAACCGCTGGTGTGGCTCATGCTGGCCCTCCTCCTCAAGCCGCCGTTTGCCGTCTTGCCGGATGGCCTGGAACGTATCGAGTGCTTCTGCCGCCAGGCCACGACGCTGGTCGAGGATGCAATCAGCCTCTTGCCATTGGCCGTTGGGGAACTGATGGCCTTCGTCCACCTGTGGCGAGGCCGGCTGGAACAGGCGATCCAGGCCGGCGAACGTGCGCTGGCGCTCCGAGAGCAGGTGGGTAGCCCCTCCTTCCTGGGCGCGGATGGGACCATGTTCGCGGCCGTCGCCCACGCAGCCCGGGGCGAAACCGCCGCCGCCGACCGCCTCATTGAGGTGATGCGCCCGCAGGTCGAGGAGGTGCCTCTGCTAAGAAAGGCGCTAAAAGTCGCATCCCTCTACCTGCAGGGGCGAGCCCTTTGGTCGCAGGCCTGTACTGAGCCCCCTTCGACAAGCCGTTGTGGTGAGCCTGTCGAACCATCAGGACGACGCTTCGACGGGGCTCAGGCCTGCACTGAGCGTGTCCTGGAAGGACCTGGCCGAAGTGACAGGCCCAGCCGAAGTAACCGTCTGGAGGAAGCTCGTCAGGTGTACGCTCAGATGTGCGCCGCCAGAAGTCCCGGCGAGTTGCCCTTTGCCCCGGTGCTGCGCCTGACGATGTGCGGCCTGCTGGAAATGGCCGGCCCTTCGACAGGCTCAGGGCGTGGCCGGCGCTACGCCGAGGCCGAGCGGTTGCTGCAGGAAGCGGCCTCCCTGGAGCGCAAAGCGCGCCTCTCCACCCTCTACAGCAGCGCCCGCCTGATGCTGGCCCACCTCTACCTGGAGTGGAACCGCCCCCAGGACGCGCTGGCCGAACTGGTGCCGCTGCTGGCCGAGTGCGAACGAGAGGGGACCCCAGGGCTCATCCTGAAGGAAGGGGCAGCCGTCGTGCCCGTGCTGCGGTTGGCGGTGGAGCGATCCGTCCACGCCCCCTTCGCCGCCTACCTGCTGGACACGCTGGGCATGAGCGCGACCGAGGAGTCCCGTCCGGTGCCCGTGCCCGGGACCGGCGAGACCCTCACCCGGCGCGAAGTCCAGGTGCTGCGCCTGCTGGCGACCCGGGCTACCAATCGAGAGATTGCCAGGCAACTGGTCATCAGCCCCGAAACCGTCAAGACCCACGTCGCCCACATCCTCCGCAAGCTGGACGTCTCCTCCCGCGCCCAGGCCGTCGCCCGCGCCCGCGAATTGAGGATCCTCTGAAAATCCCCTGCTCCCTCATGCAAAATCCCCCATCCCTTTGAAGAAAAATCCCCCGTTCCTGCGGGCAAAATCCCCCGCAATGGGGGACGACAACCGCGCCTTTTTGTGGTACACTTGGGTTGCACGCTCCCTCATGCTCCACGCAGCATACAATACGCCTGGACGAGGCTCATGTTAGACAAACTGCGCGAGCGGATAGCAACCTACCTTGCGGAACATCAGGTGTGCGTCCTCAGCACCGCCGGGTCGGAAGACACCTGGGTCATGCCGGTGCGCTATCGCAGCCACAGCCTGGAAGTGGACTGCCTCCTCCCTCGCTGGGCAGACGTAGCCTATCACCTGGAGCAGGACCCCCGTGTGATGCTGGTGATCCAAGATACCAGAGAGACTTCGGAAGCCTGGCCTCCTGCGTTGCGTTGGCTGCAAGTCCGGGGCACGGCCCGGCCAGTGGAAGGATCTGACTGGGCGGGACTGCTGCCCGAGGACACGCACACCAGCGTGCCGCCGGACAAGCTGTACCTGGTGGTGCGAGTGACGCCCAAACGGATTGACTTGCTGGATGAGAGCCGCGGCTGGGGCGTGCGGGAGACACTGGATCTGGGATGAGGGGCCCTGTCTGGCATTTACTTGACAAACCACTTATGCGCCATCACCGGAGGTGAACCGACATGCGTACTTTCCATAGACTACTCATCGCTTTTGGTCTCTCCATTGGGCTGCTCGTTCTTGCCCTGGGGCTGTTGCAGGGGGCGACGCCTCAGATCGTGACCAGCCTGCTATCGCCCCCTGTACCGGCTTACGCCGGGCCGGCTCCGGAGGATAGGGTCAGCGGCGGCTCGACGGCCGCCGCTGACCAGGCCCAGCTTGACTCGTCCGACAGTCAACAATCCCAGACATTTAAGCAAAACGGCCCCTGGCAGATTCTGACAGCGTTCTCCAGGTTTCTGGAGCAGGCCATGCAAACCGGAGAACCCATATCTGCCAATGACGGGGCCTATCATTTCAAGCTACCGTTTCTGCCGTTAGGTGGGCCGACTGGCCTGGGCTTCACCCTGCAGTATGGCTCGGATTTCAATCAACTGGTCTTCTGGTCAGGACCGGACAAGACCAACGGCCTGCCTCGACGCTTCTGGTGGAGCCCCCTGGAGGTTCTGGAATACGGCTACGATGACCCTGAATATGGCACCTACGCCACGGTCCAGATCAGCCGTGGGGATATCATCCCTTTCAAACAGGTAGACGGAGAGTGGGTGCCCACTGAGAGCGGTGACTTTGGCTACGCGGACAACGTCTATCCCCAACGCTGGCTGCTGCAAGAGACGGCGAGTTTTTTCTATCTGATGGATCCGGTGGGCGAACGGGTGCATATCTTCGAGAAGATCAGCTCGCCGGGCGGCTATCCCTCGCTGGCCCGCATCGTTCGCATCGTGGACCGCAACGGCAACCAACTCGTCTACACCTACACCGGCGCCGACGACATCCGGCCCAGCCGCATCGAGGATGGCCTGGGCCGCTGGCTGGACTTCACCTACCAGGCCGTGGGCGGCTCGACGGCACTGGTGGCGGTAACCGACCAAGCCGGCCGACAACTCACTTTCGGCCACGAGGCCCAGGGCGCCGACAACGGAAACACGTGGACGTTGCGCTCGATAACCGATCCCCTGGTCCTGACGACCACCTTCCACTACACCACCGTCCAGCAGAACTTCGTCTCCACCTGGTACAACCAGATCACCGAGGTGGAGTGGCCCAAGGGCAATCAACCCTACAGCCAGACATACGAGAAGCGGACGCTGGATGGCCAGGAAATCCCCGCTGTGGTCGCCCAGACGGACGGGTACAGCAACACCATGACCCTGGACTACGACCCGAATGCTGTGCGGGTGACGGAGACCCGCGCGGACAATGGATCGGTCGTCTATGAACACCACAGCCTGCATGGACTGCCCAAGTCGTTCACCGATTCCGACGGCCAGACCATTGAGTTCGGCCGCGACGAGGCGACCAACCGACTGACGGGCACCACGGACCGCTTTGACGATGCCACGGACATCGCCTATCACCCCGAGACGGGCAAATACGACGCCTACACCAACGCTCTGGGCCACACCACCAGCTACAGCTACACCGCCCAGGCTCAGACCTTCACCAACCCTGACAACGGCGAGACCGTAGATTTCACCTTCTACGACCTGACCCGGATCACCTACGCCGATGGCACCCGCGAGGACTTCGGCTACGACGGCTTTGGCAACGTCCTCACCTACACCAACCGCCTGGACGACGACTGGACCTACACTTACAACGATCGGGGCCAGCCTCTCACCATCGCCAATCCCACCGGTGGCGTAATCGCCTACACCTACAACGCCGACGGCACGCTGGACACCAGTACCGACTCGGAGGTGGGCGTCACCGTCTATGGCTACGACGACTACAAGCGACTGAACCGCATCACACATCCCGCCGTTGCGGGGGAGAGCACGGGCAGCGCGGTGCACTACACCTACGACCACAACGACCAGTTGCTGACCGTCACCGATGAACTGAACCGCACCACCACCCTGGACTACGACGCCAACGGCAACGTCATCACGAGCACCAATCCCCTGAGTGAAATCATCAGCTACGCCTACGACCTGATGGATCGGGTCGAGGGTCGCACCGACGCCCTGGGCCACGCCAGTGCCTTCACCTACGACGAGATGAGCCGGCTGGAGACGGCCACCGACCGCAATGGCAACACCACGACCTATACCTACGACGCCCACGACCGGCTGATCGGTGTCACCGACCCGTTGAGCCACACCTGGACGACGGGCTACGACCTGGAGGGCGTGCCCACCAGCACCACCACGCCGCTGGGCTTCATCACCTTCTACCAGACCGACGATCTGGGCCACACCACGGTCATTACCGACCCGCTGGGCGCTGAGACCCACTTCACCTACGACGAGCTGGGCCGGCTGAAGACGATGACCGACCGGGAAGGCCGCACCACGGACTACACCTACGACGACGCCGGGCGACTGGCGAGCGTGAGCCTACCGCTCACCCGCACAGCCGTCTACACCCGCAACACCCTGGGTCTGCTGACGCACATCACCGACCTGCGGGGGAAGGTGTGGGAATTCGGATACTCCACCATGGGCCGGCGCACCTCGCACACCGATCCCCTGAGCAACCAGTGGACCTACGAGTACGACGAGCGGGGCCGGCTCCACCAAGTGACCTATCCGGACACCACCACGGCCATTCACAGCTACGACCCAGCCAGCCAGATCACGCAGACCATCCACTCTGACGGGCCGACGCTGAACTACACCTACGACGACGCCGGGCGGCTGCTGACGGCCAATCACAGTTCGGCTGGGCTCACTGCAAGCATCAGCCTGACCTACGACGATCGCGGCGACGTGATCAACAGCCAGGACGAGGACGGGGCCAACTTCGGGGCCACCTACGACGATGGGCAACGGCTCAAGACAGTGACTTATGATGGTCAGGCCACGGTGACCTACACCTACGACGAGCGGGACCTGCTGATCCGGGTGGAGGACGACCGCTCCGAGGCGTGGATGAACTTCACCTACGACGACGATGGCCGGCTGACGTATGTCCAGCGCTCCAACGGGGTGGACACCACCTACACCTACGACGACGCCGGCCGGGTGACCCGCATCCAGGACGGCGCCCTGGCCGACCAGCAGTACACGCTCAACGATGAAGGCGAGCCGACCCAGGTGGCCCGCACCCTGCCCCTGGACCCGCCGCCTGTAGGACAAGTAGGACAAGTTGGCAACTTGTCCTACGACGACGCCTCGCAGATCAGCAGCGCCGGCTACGCCTACGACGCCCGTGGCCGCCAGACCGCCGCGCCGGGGGAGGCCTATGTCTACGACGGAGCGAACCGGCTGATCTCCATCACGGCCGATGGCCAGACGGTTGATCTCACCTACAACGGCCTGGGCGACCTGCGCACCCGCACCGCCGATGGCACGACGACCACCACCTGCCACAACTACGCCCTGGGGCTGGCTCCCATCGTCGCCGAGTCCGAAGACCTGACAGGTTTTGGAAACCTGTCAGGTCTTACAAGCAGCTACAAGCGTTTCTACGTCTACACGCCCGGCGGCAGCCTGCTTTACTCGATAGACCTCGCCGGCGGGGCCGTGCGCTTCTACCACTTCGACCGGGTGGGCTCGACGCTGTTCCTGACCGACGGTGGAGGCAGCGTGAGCGACGCCTACGCCTACGACCCCTACGGCGTCCTGCTGGGTCACGACGGCCCCAGCGACCAGCCCTTCATCTACGTGGGCCGCTACGGCGTACGCTGGGAGCCGGTGGGCGAGCTCTACCACATGCGCGCTCGGCACTTCGACCCGACCACCACCCGCTTCCTCTCCCGTGACCCAATCTGGCCGGTCTTGAGAGACCCCGAGAGCCTGAATCCCTACCAGTATGCTGCCCAGAACCCGCTGCGCTACATCGACCCGCTGGGGACGATAACCGCTGAGGAATTGGAAAGACATGCGGAGGAATTGGAGAGACATGCGGAGGAATGTGAAAGACATGCGGAGGAATGTGAAAGAGATGCGGAGGAATGGGAAGTCGAAGCAGAGGGTTTCTTTGCTTGGCTTTTTGGGACCTCAGAGCATCAAACGCAGCTTGCAAGACAGAGTAGGCAGTGGGCAAGAGAGAGTCGGCAGTTTGCAAGACAGAGTAGGCAGTGGGCAAGAGAGAGTCGGCAGTGGGCAAGAGAGGAGAATGGGCAGGAGACAAGTGAATTTCGATGGGAGCGGGAGGAGGTTGGCCCTATAATCAACCCTCACTATTACCCAGACCCATCATCAGGGCGAGAGGCAATCGAGAGGAAGCTACGAGGTCTGCTGGAGCAGCAGCAAGGCGAACAGCCATCAGGATTCCTTGATGTAGATATACCCCTGGAGCCTTTCATACCCCCGCCCACCCCGCCAACCACTGGCTCCCAGGACACGCCGCCCATGGGGGGCGGATTGCTACCCTCAACCAGACCCAGGGTGCCGCTGCCAGACGACGACTAGCCTGACATCAAACTCGTCGAGTTTGAGAGTGAACCGGGTGGATTCATTTATTTCGACTGAGAGAGCGGTTTGGGAACTCGTTTCGCAGGGCGCTTTGTGCAGCCTCGCAGCCCGATGGCACTAGCTTTTTCGTAGCACGTCAAAGCGGGGGATGAGCGGAACTATCAACGGATTCAGGGAACGAATTGAACGGATTGGGGCTCCGTGCGCGGCATCTTCCGTTCAATCCGTTCCCAAAATCCGCTGACAGCTGCGCGGGGCTAAAGTCCCCGCGCTGAGAGAACAAAGCCCCCCTTCGGCGGGCCCTTCGCCAAGCTCAGGAGGGACCTCAGGACATGCTTCGGGGCTGGAATTTGAGCCCGTAGGGCTTGGTTCTTTCAGCAGCCAGAGTGCGATGCCGCCTACGACCTGAACGGGGATGAGGCCATTGACGTGACCGATATACAGGGCGCGGCGAATCAGTGGCGGCTGTGTTGAGTTTTAGAGTGGTTATGCAATTAGGGAGGTACATCCAATGACCAAGCATTTTTCGCACGCTATCCGATCTCGTTGGGGGAGAGCTGTAGGCTCCCTTCTGCTGGCGCCTACACTGCTCCTCATCTGCGTCAACTTGCTGGTGTTCAGCCCAGCAGGGGCAGACGAGACAGGACCACCGCCTGAAGTGACAGGCCCCGGCTGGCACACCATCAGTGCTGATCCGGTGGCACCCGAGCAGGCGCGGCGCATTCTCTTCGGCCAGCAGGACCCGAAGCACACGGAAGGCGCTCAGCTCCGTCTGGCCAGTTTGCCTGCTTCCGAGACCGAAGCCACGGCCGAGATCCAATCGCTGGCGCGGGCGCTGGAGAACGATCCCAAGCGCATCTTCGACTACGTCCACAATCACATCGAGTACGTGCCCACCTTTGGCTCGGTGAACGGCGCCACGGCTACGCTGCTGGCCGGGCGGGGGAACGACTGGGATCAGGCCTCGCTGTTCATCGCCCTGATGCGGGCTGCGGGCTATACGGCGGACTACATCGTGGGCGATGTGGTGTACCAGGTGGAGCGGCTCGCCAACTGGGTCGGCGTCGCCGAGGACATCAACGTGGTAGGAAACGTTTTTGCCGCTGGCGGGGTCCCGGTAGAAGGTTCCAGCTCTCCGCCCGGGCTGAGAATCACGCGCGTGTGGGCCGAGGCGGAGATTGACGGCACAACCTACACTTTCGACCCGGCCATGAAGGCCTACGAAGAGGTCGCCGGCATTGACCTGGGGACAGCCAGCGGCTATGACCGGGCGACGTTCATGGCGCATGCCCAGGCCGGCGCAACCGTGACCAGTGATAGCGCACAGGACATGAACGAAGCCAACGTGCGGGCCGACCTGGCAGCGTACAGCATGAACCTGGTTGACTACATCAAGAGCAACCTGCCAGAGGCCAGTCTGGCGGAGGTCATCGGCGGTCGCAGCATCGTGCCCACCGAGATGACGGACTATCCCACGTCACTGCCCCATGCCCTCTCGGTTGGCGATCAGACGAACTACGCGGAGGTTCCTGCTGATTACCGCCATAGCCTGCGCGTTCAGTATGAGGGCATAGACCAAACCTTCGACACCTTTCAGATCGCCGGGAAACGGATGACGCTGTTCTACCGGCCAGCGGACGGTGTCCCGGAGCTGCGCGTGGATGGCGAGTTGATAGAGGTCGGAAACCCCAGCGCGGGCGGAAACCTGACGCTCACGGTGGATCACCCGTATGCCGCCAATGGCGGGACCTATGGTGACCAGGAGGGCGCCTTCAGCCTGCTCAGCGGCAACGAATATGCCATCATCCACGACTTCGAGGGCGTGGAGCAAGCGCTCATCACCCAGCGCAGCCAGTTGCTGAACCAGTATCAAGCCCAAGGCTATGTCCAGACGTCCGAGGCCGCGCGTGGAGAGGCCATGCACATCATGGGGCTGACCTGGTTCCACGAGGAGTGGTTGTACATGCAACTGCTGGGCCGCCTGGCCGGGGTGGTGTCCATGCAGCACCACCGGGTGGGAGTCATGGGCCAGGAGGAGGGGTATTTCCTCAACATCCCTTTGATAAACCTCAGTCTCAAGTCGGCGACCGGCGATGCGACGGCTGTGCAGGCGGTGGCGCGGGCCAGGGCCATGATGTCCAGCGCCTTTGAGCACGGGGCACTGGAGCAGCAGCAAGGCAGCCGCAACCCGGCGGTGTCCACTATCCGGCTGCTGCAACTCAGCAACGGAAATCGCGTGAAGACCTATCTGGCCAACTTGGGCAACTGGAGTGAGGTGAGGCCGGAGTTGACCAACTACTATCTTCAGGACCTGAACTGGATTGAATCCTACATCAACGCTGGCCACGAGTTCGTGCTGCCCGAAGATGCGGCCATCACGCTGAACCAGTGGCGCGGAGTAGGGTACATCCAGCACTACCAAAGCGGGGATAACGTGGGCATGGACATGTGGATCTTCGGCAGCTACTATGGGGGCAGGGGTAGCGTGCAAGAGGAGCTAGATGCATGGCTCATTGTTGACGGGGATGATCCCCCAGACAAGGACAGATCGGTAGTGACGCCGAAGAGCGATGACCCGGTTGACATGACCAGCGGGGTCTTCCTCTACGGGAACAGCGATCTGTCTGTCGGGCCTCCAGGGCTGCTGGGGCTGCGTTTCAGCCGCGCCTACAACAGCGGCGACAACCTCAGCCTGGGGCCGCTGGGCTACGGCTGGCGCCACAACTACGAACACTTCCTGCGCTTCCACAGCAGTTGGGGGCCGGGGCTGGGCCAGCGCCATCCAACGGACGCGGCCTCCATGATCACCTACGCCTACGTGGCCCTCGATTTGATGGAGAATGAGCTCAACATCCAGGGCTGGACGGCCACGACGCTGGCCACCAAGTGGGCCATGGATCAACTGCTCGACAACGCGGTGACGGTCAATCTGGGCGCAACCACCCTGGAGTACATCGAGCTGGCCGACGGCAGCTACAACCCGCCGCCCGGGATCCGCCAGGAGCTGATTCACGTAGGCAGCAGCTACTTCCTGCAGGGGCAGCCGGATGTCTGCCTGACCTTCGACGGGGGAGGCAGGATCCGGGCCTGGCAAGACCGCAACGACAACACGTTGCTCTTCAGCTACGATGGGGACGGCCAGCTCCAGACGGTCGCCAACACGCTGGGCCTGTCACTCACCCTTACCTACATCGACACGCATCTGACGTCGGTCGCCGACTTCGCCGGCCGCTCGGTGTCCTATGAGTACACGGGCGACGATTTGACCACCTACCGGGATGCGGAGAACCAGGCCTGGCACTATGGCTACGACGCGGCCCACCGCTTGACCTCGGTGACCCATCCGCTGGGCAACGTGGTGGTCACCAATGCCTACGACGATCTGGGGCGGGTGGTCACCCAGACGGACGCCCTGACGAACACGACGGCGTTCTATTTCAGCGACTACCAGAGTATGCTGGAGGACCCGGAGGCCAACCAGACCGAGTTCGATCTCAATGGTCAGGGCCGGATGACGGGACAGACAGACGCGCTGGGGAAGAAATTCGACTTCAGCTACGACGGTCAAGGGCAGCTCGTTGGGCTCACCGACCGGATGGAAGACACCACTGAGACCACGTATCACGACCCGTCGGGCAAGATCGCATCCTACACCGATGCCCAGGGGCACACCACCACCTACACCTACACTGCCCAGGTGCAAATCTGCACCAATCCCATCACGCCCACCGAGGAGGTCAGCTTCACCTTCTACAACCTGACCCGGATGACGTATGCCGACGGCAGCTTCGAGGAGCTTGGCTACGACGATCACGGCAACGTGATCTCCCGCACTGACCGGCTGGGGGAGGACTGGGCCACCACCTACAACGGGCGCGGCCAGCCCCTCACCGCCACCAACCCGGAGGGCGGCGTGATCACCAATACCTACAACACCGACGGCACCCTGGAGACCAGCACGGACTCCGACGTGGGCGTCACCACCTACGACTACGACGACTACAAGCGCCCCTCCACTGTCACTCAGCCGGGCGGCAACACCGTGGGCTACACCTACGACCTCAACGACCGCCTGCTGACGGTGACCGACGAGCTGAACCGCACCAGCGCCTCGGACTACGACGCCAATGGCAACCTGATCAGGACGACCAATCCCCTGAGCAAGACCGTGGACTACGCCTACGACCCCATGGACCGGATGGAAACGCGCACCGACCCTGTAGGACAAGTTGGCAACTTGTCCTACGACCCCCTGGGCCGGCTGGCGTCGGTCACGGACCGCAACGGCTACACCACGGCCTACACCTACGACGAGCGCGGCTGGCGCATCGGTGTGACCGATCATCTGAGCCACACCTGGACCACCGCCTACGACGACGAGGGGGTGCCCAGCAGCAGCACCACACCGCTGGGCTTCACCACCTTTTATCAAACGGACAAACTGGGCCGCACGACGGTCGTCACCGACCCGCTGGGCGCGGCGACCCATTTCACCTACGACCCACTGGGTCGCCTGATCTCGACCACCGACCGGGTAAGCCGCACCACGGACTACGTCTACGACGCCGCCGGCCGGCTGATCAGCGTGACCCTACCGCTCACTCGCACGGCCGTCTACACTCGCAACACCCTGGGTCTGCTGACGCACATCACCGACCTGCGGGGGAAGGAATGGCACTTCGGATACTCGTCCATGGGCCGGCGCACCTCGCACACCGATCCCCTGAGCAACCAGTGGGCCTACGACTACGATGCGCGGGGCCGGCTGGAGCAGGTGACCTATCCGGACACCGCCACGGCCATCCACGTCTACGACCCTGCCAGTCAGATCACGCGAACCACCTACTCCGACGGGCCGGCGCTGAATTACACCTACGACGACGCCGGGCGGCTGCTGACGGCCAATCACAGTTCGGCTGGGCTCACTGCAAGCATCAGCCTGACCTACGACGATCGCGGCGACGTGATCAACAGCCAGGACGAGGACGGGGCCAACTTCGGGGCCACCTACGACGATGGGCAACGGCTCAAGACAGTGACTTATGATGGTCAGGCCACGGTGACCTACACCTACGACGAGCGGGACCTGCTGATCCGGGTGGAGGACGACCGCTCCGAGGCGTGGATGAACTTCACCTACGACGACGATGGCCGGCTGACGTATGTCCAGCGCTCCAACGGGGTGGACACCACCTACACCTACGACGACGCCGGCCGGGTGACCCGCATCCAGGATGGGACGCTGGGCGACCAGCAGTACACCCTGAACGATGAGGGCGAGCCCACCCAGGTAGTGCAGACACTGCCGCTGGACCTGCCGCCTGTAGGACAAGTTGGCAACTTGTCCTACGACGATGCCTCGCAGATCAGCAGCGCCAGCTATGCCTACGATGTTCGTGGCCGCCAGACCGCTGCGCCGGGGGAGTCCTACACCTACGACGGAGCGAACCGGCTGATCTCCATCACGGCCGATGGCGAGACGGTCGATCTCAGCTACAACGGCCTGGACGACCTGCGCACGCGCGCGGTGAACGGGATAACCACCACCACCTACCACAACTACGCCCTGGGCCTGGCCCCTATCGTGGCGGAGAAGGAAGACCTGACAGGTTTCGGAAACCTGTCAGGTCTGGCAACCGACTACAAGCGTTTCTACGTCTACACGCCGGGCGGCAGCCTGCTCTACTCGATCGAGCCGGCCGGCTGGGCCGTGCATTTCTATCACTTCGACCGGGTGGGCTCGACCCTGTTCCTGACCGACGGCGGGGGCAGCGTGAGCGACGCCTACGCCTACGATCCCTACGGCGTGCTGCTGGGTCACGACGGCACCAGCGACCAGCCCTTCACCTACGTGGGGCGCTACGGCGTGCGCTGGGAGCCGGTGGGCGAGCTCTACGACATGCGTGCCCGCACCTACGACCCGGGTGCCGCCCGCTTCCTGACTCGTGACCCGGCCTGGCCAGTGCTAACCGATCCGGCCAGCCTGAACCCTTACCAGTACGCCCACCAGAACCCGCTGCGCTACATTGACCCGCAGGGGGCGCAGGAGGCAGGAGGGACGCCGGGGCTCAATCTCCTCGGGGTGCCGGCAGGAGACGTACCGGTCCTCAATCTCCTCGGGATACCGGAGGGACAATCCTCACGGGGAGCGACGGAAAGATACTGGAAGGAACTTGAGGATGTGACCCGGCAGGGTCTCGACCAGGACGAGCCCCGCTTTGAGGGAGAACCTGATTCGGAGTTCCGCGTCTGGGTGGAGCTAACCGATAAGGTATTTGAGCATTACATCCAGAAGATGGAGGAACGGTTTCGCCAGAAGGGCTATGAATCTGAGCGGGAAGCGGAGTTGCACGAGTACTTGTCAATATATGTGCTTTCTCGGCATTTGGACGAAGAGAGCGGTCTACTAGGGTCTATTGTGGGTGAGTTGGGTGAGGCCTTTCGGCTCGATCCATTCGAAGAAGAACCTGGGCCAATCGATTGGGATAAAACGATGGAGCATTTCAACAACCCCCCTGGTATAGGAGACCCCGTAGAGTGGCGAAAGTGGATGGTGGAAGTGTTAGAACTACAACTGTTAATTCACAATCTAAAGCAGACCAATTGACGAGATCGGTGCAGCTAGGGGATAATGTGCCATCGAGGGGACAGCGAGAAAGGAGAGATCAGATGACACAGACCCCAAGCGGCATCATCGACGCGCATTTTGGCACCTTGAAAGACCCCCGCACCGGGAGGATGGTGCACCATTGTCTGATAGAAATCGTAACTATCGCCATCCTAGAGGAGGTGGTGGCTTGGGGGTGGCCGGCGTGCAGTGCGCGGCGAATCACTGGCGGTTGTGTTAGGTGGGCAACGGATTGCCTTCGGCGAAGCGGATTAGCGGATAGGGGCAACGGATCAGGAGGCGGATGAGCGGATATTTGGATACGTAGGCACGCGCTATCTGTTGTGCCGCAGGCCATCCCCCGCGCTGTCTTGACCAGTGTTCTGTGCTGCCCAAGGGCTGACAGTCCATCGGTTTGACGACGGGCAGCCGGCGTGGCTGCGGTGCATGAAGACATTTGAATCAAGGAGGTTTGACATGTTACCTTTCCACAGACGGTTGGTTTCATTTGGTATCCCTCTGCGACTGTTCCTTCTGGCCCTGCTGCTGGCAACGGGTTTCTTCCTGGGCACAGCCCCGGCTCTTGCAGACGATCCCACCACCGTCACCTACACCTACGACGACGCGGGCCGGCTGATCGGCGTGGACCACGGCGATGGCAAGACCATCACCTACACCTACGACGACGCCGGCAACCTGCTGCAACACTGCACCCTCACCGTAGATTTCGACCCCGATGGCCAGGTGAACGTCGCCGACGCCATGCAGGTAGCCAGTCGGTGGCGCATGACGAGCGCTGACCCCGACTGGGAGGCACGCTACGACCTCAATGACGACGGGATCATCACCGTCTTGGACATCATGCTGGTGGTGGTGCATTGGGGAGAGACTTGTGGGTGAGAAGGTGAAAGAAGATCATGTTGTAGTTGCGCCCCGTGAGGTCAATCACCCAGCCGTTGAGGATGGGCCCCACAATGAGGGTGATGGCGCCACCGAACCAGCAGGGCAGCGGACGATAGACCTCGTAGAGCTTGGCGCCGCCCAGGAAGGTCAGCACCCCGCCCAGGCCTCCCATCAGGTTGATCACGCCGTTGGCCTTGGAGCGGAGTGGCGAGGGGGTCAGGTCGGGCATCAGCGCGACGACGGGGTGGTGCGTGTTGCGTAGGGCCTACGTTTCACTCGAGGTGTGGGGATGAGCCACGAAAGCAACCGCGAGCCCGGACTGATGATCTCATAGGAGTCAGCAGCATGTTGACCTGCGCCGCGACCTATGGTATAATGGGCATGAATTCCATTGCTCCATAAGCCACAACGCCGATGGCTGTCTTCTCTATCTCCAGAGCGGAGAGGCCATCGGCGTTTTCTTTGGGGAGGGTTCTATGGACAGGCAAATGCTGCTGCAACGTGCCACGCAGCACATCTTTTCCACCGGCCTGGACGATAGCGGTGCGCGTCTGGGCCTGGCCAACATGAAGTACGGACTGGCCAAGATTCACCTGGCGCAGGAGGCCCTCGGTCTGCCCCCCGACGCTATCTTTATTGCCGCGCCCGACCTGACCGTCACTCGCAACCTCAACCGCTGGAGGAGCGGCTTTGGCTACGGAGGCCGGCTCACCTGGGGAGATGGTCAGCAAGAGTGGATACCGCTGGACCTAAAGCCCAACTTCTGCGGGATGCTGACGGGCGGCCTCGATCGGTTGCCAGCACTAGACACTCTGCTTCAGCGGGTTCAGACACTCCAGGCCGAAGAACTTAGCATTGATGGGATGCCTCTCAAGTGGGACTTTGGGGAGAGCAACCACTTCATCAACGTCTTTCGAGTCACCCCCCTACTACCACACCCCCACACCCCCACATTCTTGCCTTACGCCTTTGTGATGCACAGCTCCGGTGGCGAGTTGCGGGGTGAGACCGCCTGGGGGGATGGGCTGTATTGGGACCGGAGTGAGAGCCTGCGGCGCAAGGCCGAGATTCTGGAGACCCCCTTTGGCCCGCTGCGTATCCTCACCGGCCAGGCCGCCAGAGAGTATTACGCCTTCTGTCAGCGGGTGGACGCTTTCATACAAAAGCGGCGGCTGCTGGTCGCCCAGCGATTGTTCGACGACATGACACTCTACAGCAACGTGGCCCATCAGGGGCTGGCGAGTATGAACGACATGGTGCTGGGCACTTACTTGACGCGAGAAGGAGAGGATGCCATTTACCCGCTGACCCTCCAGGCTGGTCTGCCGGCCTATCTGGTCAGGGGCTGCCCCAACTTGTCGGATGCGGTGATCAAGCGGCTGGGATTGGAGGAGCGGGCTCGGCGGCTGGGCCTGTATGACCGGCTGCGGTCGGCCAACATTATCCCGCATGGGGGAGGGTACACTTTTCCCCACCTTCGGGAAGTCCTCTCTGTGATCGAGATGGGGCAGGAGCGATATTTTGAACTCAGCCTGGGCACCGACGAAAGCCGACAGTACGTCAGCGACGTGCGCGACCTCCCCTACGCCTATCGCGGCATGGAGGTGGTGGAGCGCGTGGTGGAACTGGGCCTGGGCGAGTTGGTGGCCCGACTAACTCCCCTATACGTGCTGAAAATATAAATCAGGAGGAAGGCAAATGGCTGGAACTGAATCGAGCACCATTCCTCTGGCGGAGATAGATCAACTCGAACGATTGGTCGAATACTCGGCGCTGATCGGTGGCTATGGCCTCGTCAGCCTGGCGCCCATTCGTCACCGCCAGGATGGGCGCATGACGGAACGCATCTGCCGACGAGCGCTTCGCCTGATCCCAGATGAGGAACTCATTACGCTACACGACGGCCAGTTCTTCGTCGGGTCCGTGGATTTTATGATTCAACGGACTCCCGACGGCGCGGGAAACCTCCGGCGCAATTACGTCGTGCTGGAAACCAATGGAGGAAGCAACCGGGGGTTTACGTCTATCTCGGTGCACGGAATGGATGAGGTCTGCAACGGCTACCTGGAAATGCTGCGCTTCATTGAGGATCCGTCCCCTCTGATCGTCATGGGCCACATCAAGCGAGACCCGTTGATCGTGGAGAAACTCTACCTGGCGCAGCAGTTGCAGCACTCCCTGGTAGCTGAGGGGCTGTGCGACACGGTCCGGATGACTCGTCTGGAGGGCTTCCGAGGCCTGCTGGAGCCCGGCGAAGGCCTGATCATCCTGGATGAATACGAAACGCTCTTGCCGGCCCTGGTAGGCGCCGATGGCAAAGCGAGCTTTCCCGCCGTCATTCTGAATGGGCATCCAGTGAATGCCATCATCGGGGACGGTGTGGCGCGGCGGCACTACCAGATGGGCCACGGCCAACGCTTCGACGTGGTGTTGGCCAACTGGGCTTTTCCCATCACCGACGATAAGTACCTGACATACTGCGCCGTAGATTCGGCCATGGATCGCCTGACCCCTTTCAATGTGCATCGGCTCAAGTACTGGCAGGCCCAAACGGTAGATGAGCTGGCCGAAATCTGCGCCGACCAGCGGACCAAGGGGGATCTGATCATTAAGCCGTTCCAGGGCAGTGGCGGTGCGGGCGTCCATCCCATTGACCAGCGCTCCCCCATTCCCGTCATCATCGAGGAGAGCATGGGAGAGTTTCGGCAGAAGTTTGGCGCCTGGCGCAGCCCCTTCCCGTATACGGTGTGTGAGAAGATCGAACCTCACCGTGCCTGGTGGCGTGATTCGGAGCGAAACTACGATGTCCGTGTCTACGTTGCCCGCGACGGCGACCAGGTGCTGCCCAAAGGCGCCCTGTTCCGCATCGCCCTGGAGCCACACACGGGCGAGAACCGCAAGCGCGCCCTGGTGGTGAACTTGTCAGGCTACGGCGGTGTGGATATCGACCGGGGTCTGGGCCTGTCGGACGAGGGGCTGGAGACGGTGCGGCTGGATGAAGAGGACATGGCCCAGATGTTCGCTGCCTCAGCCGTATTGATGACCTACATTGCTGCCAATTCTGATGAGATTCAGAACGGCGTGAAACGTAAAACGTGAAACGTGAAACGTGATAGGGGAAGTCTCACGTTTCACGTTTTATTGTGACTGCTGTCGCTTATAGTAGGGACTGCTGCTGCGACCAGTCTATTGGCTGGCGAGCGATGGTGGCCATTAGCACGGTGGAGGCGATGAAGATTTTGACTATGTCTTCCTCGTCGAGATGTACGGTTTCCAGGCTCTCCTCGCTCAGCCCCAGACCTCGCTCCACCGCAATGCCGCCATAGGCAGAAAGGTTGACGATCAGGCTGCCCTTGCTATAAGTGCCTTTGTCAGGGAGAGGGGCGATACGGAAGAGGCAGCCCACCGGGATCACCGTGTTCCCCTGCCGGGCCACGTAGATGCGGATGTCGTAGTTGTGGGGGTTGCCACGCCAGGTGGCCTTGCGCGGATTGATCTTTTCGCAGACAGTGTAGGGAAAGGGATCAAAGCGGTGGCCGTACCTGGCGCGGAACTCGCCCAGGCTGTCGTCCACCACTTCCGCCACCGGTGAATCCGCCAGGATGGGGAGAACACCCACCCCACCGCTCCCCCCGTAGGGCTTGATGATCAGCCCATCCACCTCTAAGCGTTTCTCCGCGCAGATTTGCTCCAGCTCCTCTCGGCCCCAGGCCCGCCAGAAGCGTAGCGGATACATGCCGTGCGGTGTCAACAGGTCCCGTGCCCGCTCGATGGTATCGTAGGTCGAGAACTTGTCGCTGGTGACGGGGAAGATCCAGTTGGCCAGCACCACGTCTGCTCGTTGGTGCTCTAATTGGTGGTGTCGTGCTACAGCCCCGTCGCCGATGATAAGATCCACCCGCCGGCCCAGCAGGTAAACCCGGCCGTCCTCCACGTGCAAACCGAAGCCCAACCGTCCATGGGGGCTGAGGACAATCACCGCCTCACCTTTTCCCCCCCCTCTTTCCCCCCCAACTTTGGGGGGGATGAAGGGGGGGAGGTTGCGAAAACCATCAATGGATACCACACGCACCTTCAGGCCAGGCCGTTCCCGTTCCAGCGCTTCCTTCAGCCGGTAGATGGTGAGAAACTTCTCTGTGATGAGCGTGTCAACGTCGGGGTGACCGATCAGGATGAGGGGTGGCTCGTCGCTATCCACGAAGCGCAGCATCTCGACGAACCCGGCCATCAGCCGCTCCACGTCGGGCGGAGAGAGCAGGGTGAGGCCGCGGCTGCTCCCCCCGTTGGTCTCCAGCACGGTGTAGCCCACCTGCCCGTCCGGCGCCTCGCGTACCATGTAATCCACTGAGCCCAGGAAAAAGCTGTCGTCGCTCACCTGGATCAGTTGGGGGTCCTGGATGCGGGCCAGCGCCTGTTGGCGAAGACGGTCGGTCAGTTCGGCGTCCTGGCGGGCCCTAATATCATCAAAGCCAAACTGCCTGAAGCCGACCAACCCTCCCAACCTGATGAACCATTCCAGGTCGCCTAATTCCAGATGCTCAGGATTGATTGCTGTGGTCATCTCTCCTCCTCGTGACATTTGTCTTGACGTGGCAGGAACATGGCCAGCGTCCCGCCGTGAGGCACGCGGTTGCGCGTGCGCAGGTAGATGAGCTTGCCCGTCGTAGGAGCCAACACGGGGCGGGGGTGCACGTCCTCCAAACTCACCAGGAAACCAAAGGGCTCTCCGACGGCGAAATCCGCGCCCGGCTGCGCGTGGGTGTAGAACGCTCCCTCGGCGGGGGAGGGCACCAGCACGCGGGCGTCGGTCAGCCAGACCATCTCTGGGGGAGTGGGCCGTCGCTCATAATCACCCGGCGCCAGTAAGCCGCTTCGTCCCAGGAAGGCTGTGATGAGATCCAGGCTCAGGGTCACGTCCTCGGGGAAGACGACAGTGCCGCCGCCCAATTCCAGGGTCAGCGTGCGCTGCCCCGGACGGAGGTAGGAAAGGATGTGATGCGCCAGCGATTCTGGCGTGCCCCGCTTGATGGCAAAGGGGAAGCCCAGCGAGGCCGCCCATTCGGCGTCCTCCTCCCGATAGAAAAGGACGTGGGGCAGGTAGCGGGCCTCGCCGGCGCTGTGCAGATTCAACACCACCTCGGCCTCCTCCGCCAGGCTCATTATGGTCTGGGCAATTGCCTCGGTAATATCAACGGGCTCACTTGCACTGAATGCGCGCGCCATGTCGCGGTCGCTGCCGGGCGTGAAACGGGTTCCGGCGGCATAGGCCATTGGGTTGCAGACTGGCAGCACGTCTACCTGCCCGCGCAGGCGGCTGCCGCTAACGTGTTGTTTCCCAACCTCGGCCAGTCGCTCCACCAGTTCGTAGGCCGTCTGTATCCCGCCGTGCTCGCGGCCGTGCACACCAGCGGTGATGAGCACGCGCCGCTCACCTTGCCCGAGCCGGTAGTGTGCCAGCGTGGCATTATGATCGCCGTGGGTGACGTGGATGTAGCGGGGTTGCAGGTTGATCATCGTGTTCAGCATCACCTCCTACAAGAACTTCTCGATAAACACCTCAGCATTGTGGAACGGGGCGACCCTCGCGTGGGGTCGCCCCATCTTCGCAACGACGCGGTATACTATGCCACGAGGGTAGGAATCGTTCAAATTCAGAACTTGACAACCCGAAAAGAGAAGCCAGGCGTTTTGAGCATCTGGCTTCTTTCGGCGGAGCGAACCCGCGAGATGTTGGCGACATTGGGCTCTAGCCCCCAAACTTCCGTTTCAGTCTCCGGTAAGTCTCATCGTCGCCCCGCTTGGCGACAAGCAAGACTACGATTGTGCGTTCCTTGTCGTCTACCTCATAATAGATTCTGTACTCACCGCTGTCCACCCGGTAGCCGTCGCCAATCTTCTTAACGTCTGGAGGCCGTGGATTCATCGTCAGTCCGAAAATCTTGAGCGCAATCTGGCGAAAGACCTTTGCCCGGTAGCGCTTTACGTCTCCCAGTTCTTTCAGCACCCCCTGAGCAACGACGAGCCTATACATCTGGCGGCAGCTCCAGACGCTCGTCGTGCAGAGCCTCGTACTGCTCAACGAGGGCCTCGAAGGGCACCACACCTTCCTCTGCGGCGGCGATCTTTGCCAGGCGCATCATCTCGACTTCGCGTTCAAGCTCCATACGCTCCAGATGCTCCAGTTCATCCACGCTGACGATAGCCGCAACGGGCTTGCCTCTCCGCTCGACAATGAAACGCTCCCCGGCATAGCGTACACGGTTGAGGACGTCTCCGATCTGCTCCCGCAGGTTCATTGCACTAATCGTGGCTGTGCTCATACTCACTCGCTCCTTTGTCTCTAATATGATATAATTATCATAATTTAGATAATTATACCATATATCGGATAACCTGTCAAGCGCCGGCATCTCAGGCTCTGCGTACGAGTAATCGGTAACCATTCGTGTCAACTTAAGCTCTGAGCTCCGTCTCCGGGGCGGCCCGGCGACGGGGCTTTGAGCCTCAAGTTGACACTAAGGAATCGGTAACTGACACCGACACCAGAGTGACCACCCTCGACTACGATGACTACAAACGGCCGGTCACCATCACCCACCCCAGCTGGCACCTTCTGGCCCGATCTGCCCGATGCCCAGGCACGCCGCCGTCTCAGCCAGACCTTGTAGCAAATCCGCCGTATGCTCTCTTCCCTTCCTTAACCCGACTCCCCTCATCACTAGTTGACAGGCTCATGGCAAGGTCTTGGAAAACGGCTTCCCGTCCCGGTGGCATAGGAGTTGTACCACGTGCTGGCCGGAATAGAGGCAGGGAGGGACACCACCGCCCGGCATGACCCACTGTCCAGCCATGTAGAAATTGGACAGACCAGGCAGGGTCCTTGCTATCCGCGTATTGATCACCTCGGGCGTCGGCAGCCAGCCCATGTAAGCGCCTTGGTGATTGCGGGTGTAGCGCCAGGTGGTATAGGGCGTGGCCACGTCGGTCATCTCCACCTGGGATGAGATGCTGGGATAGTGTGCCTCCAGCCGCTCCAGTAGCTCCGCCGCCACCCGCTCCTTTTCGGCGTCGTAGCGCGGTCGGTCCTTTTGCAGCTCGTTCCAGAAGTCCCACTCCGTCTCGAACGAGACCTGGACCACTGTCTTGCCCGGCGGGGCGAATCGGTCACTGTAGTTGAAGATGCGAACGATGATCCCGTCAATCGTCTGGTTGCCCACCGCGAGGGGACGCTCCAGCTTGATGATACTCATCCACGGTTCATTGGTGAAGTCCCGGGCCACCCCAAAGCTGGCCATGACAGTTGGACGGATCAGCTTCCAATTCCTGTATCGGTTCTCGATTTTCTCATTCACGTAGCGCCCGCCCAGCATTTTGAAGATGGTGCTGTACCCATCGGCGGCGGAGACCACGACGTCGGCACGGTGCTCGCTTCCATCAGCCAGACGCACGCCCACGGCTCGTGGACCCCTCCCCCGGCCCCTCCCCACATCGGGGAGGGGAGATTCCTCCACCAGAATCTCCTCAACGGTGGACTTGTAGCTCACCTGCCCGCCCAGGTTCTTGTAGCGCCTCTCGATGGGCAGGACGAAGTCAAGGCATCCCCCTTCCAGCAACCCCAACTGCCCGTCGGCGACCAACCCCAGCACCATGAATACGAACCAAACCGGCACCTCTGGCAGGAACAGGTACTCGATGCACTCCCGCAGCCACGGGTCATGAGCGGCTTGTGCGTAGTCGGCGACGGGCCTGGCGTATTTGCCCATCATGTACTTGAGCAGCCGACGCATGCCCCACACCTCTTTGAGCTGTTCCAGGAAGCCGACCAACTCAGGAGGCTTGCTCATCCCCACCTCGCTCATATCGAGTCCCTGCATGGCGCGAGCGCCGGCGATCAAGTCGTCAACGACCTGGGCGTCAGTTGGTGAGAGGGCCTTCAAGTCATCGGCCAGGCGGTCGAGATCCTGGGTGACCAGCACGCTGTGCCCGCTGGCTTCGTCGGTGAAGCGGCCGTAGGTGGCCATGTCCACGCAGCGGGCGGCCGGAGCGATGCCCAACTCGCGGTACAACTCGTAGAGTGCTGTGCCCGGCTTGTGTCCCATGACAAAGTGGATGCCACCGTCAATGAGGTAGCCCTTGCGTTTCCAGGCGGCGGCCACCCCACCTGGCACGGTGTGGTGCTCGAAGATGTGGCTTTGATAGCCGTTCATCTGGGCGTAGCAGCCGGTGGACAGACCAGCCAGCCCAGCCCCGATGATGATGAGCGATTTCTTGGGCACTTTTCTTTCTCCATTTCCTCTCCGCAGCGGATAGAAAGCGGATAAACGGATAACCACTACTTCTTGATCCGTTTATCTGCTCCCATCCGTTGCTTCACCTAACCCACTCCGTCAGTCCATACAACCTGGCCAAGCGCAGCCGAGGTAGACGAAGGTCATAGTGGCTTCCGGCGATCATTAAGGGAACAAGCGGTAGCCAGGACAAGACGCCTCAAGTTTAGCACAGAGGGGGTTTTTTGACAAGGCGAGTCTCGCCATACCCCTCCAGAAAAGCAAGCCCCCTTCGCTTTTGGTGAGGCGAAGGGGGCTTACCAATGAGCTCCTCTATCTACTAGCCCCGGCTTTGGCCACCAACCTCCCCCACTCCCGATCCACGTTCGCCTGAATAAACTCGATGTCCTCCTCGGCAAAGTGGCTGAAGCGGCCCTGAAGTTTGAGGTACTCCTGCACCGGCACCTCCCGCTTGGGACGGACGGTGATGGTCTGCTTCTCCCTGATCTCCACCTCGTAGAGGGGGAAGACCTTGCTCTCCACGGCCAAACGCGAGATGCGGATGGAGTAGGCAGGCTCTGTCTTCCAGCCGGGCGGACAGCCTGGTATATTCACGCAGCCAGTTTGCGCCCCACGTTACGCCCCATAGGTAGCCGCTACGCCCCATCAGACCGCGCGATTGCCTTTCTAAGACAGTCCACAATCCCCCGCCAGTCTCGCTCGGAACAATGACCAATGGGAGTGGCTGCGGTGGCGGGCAGTGTCGCCAGAAAGGTACGAAAGGCTGATGGGCGATGCAATCCCGCTTTAGCCCAATCCTTCAGCAGGTAATCGGTGGGCGTCGTTGCTTTCTGAATCTGTGAGGTCATAATGCCCACAATTACGTCAGGACGGTGTTGGTGATACGTGGAACTGGAGACCACGATCGCCGGCCGGCGCTTGACGCCCTTCACGCCAGGGAAATCAATCGTCACGACGTCACCCGCTTGTAGAGTGCTCACGATGTCCGCTCCCCCAGCGATTGGGCCGCGTACGTCAGCGACATTCGCATTAAATCAACATAGTCCTCCTCGCTCCACATGTCGCTTTCATCCACAATCCATGTCGTAGGACTGCTCATCAGGTCATCCAGCACCAGTTTGACCAGCCGCAGACGCTCAATGACGGGCAAGTTTTTCACGCCTGTTTCGTAAATCTGCCGGGCAACTCCTGTTGCTTGCATTATACATCCTCCTCTAGTAGCCAGCCTCATGCGGGAAAACTGCCCACGCGATATGTCACATCGTGAGATTTCACTCCCCCTGGCTTACTCTGCCTCGGTTTGATCTATACCATCCTCCCCCGTTCCACATCATCGTCTCAATTGTAGCATAAACGGGTGCAAAGTCAAAGAGCGGACGCACTGTATCTTCGACTTCACTGACCCGCTTTGGCCACCAACCTCTCCCACTCCCGATCCACGTTCTCCTGAATGAGCTCGATGTCCTCCTCGGTGAGGTGGCTGAAGCGGCCCTGGAGCTTGAGGTACTCTCGCACGGGCGCCTCCCGCTTGGGCCGGACGTTGATGGTCCACTTCTCCCCGTTCTCCACCTCGTAGAGGGGGAAGACCTTGCTCTGCACGGCCAACCGCGAGATGCGGATGGAGTGGGCGGGCTCCATTTTCCAGCCAGGAGGACACGGGGAGAAGATGTGGATGAACCTGGCCCCGCGAATTCGCTTAGCTTTCTGGAACTTGTGCACCAGGTCCTCTGGATAGGCGACAGTGGCCGTGGCAGCGTAGGGGATGCGATGGGCGGCCATGATGGCCACGATGTCCTTCTTGGGTCTGTCTTTGGGATGCTGCACGGGGGTGGTGGTCGTCCAGGCCCCCCAGGGCGTGGCGGAGGAGCGCTGGATGCCGGTGTTCATGTAGGCCTCGTTATCGTAGCAGGTGTAGATGAAGTCCTCGTTTCGCTCCACGGCGGCGGAGAGGGCCTGGAGGCCAATGTCAAAGGTGCCGCCGTCGCCAGCCCAGGTCAGCACCGTGGTCTCTGTGTCCCCCTGTGCCTCCAACCCGGCCTTGACCCCTGCTGCCATTGAGCCCCCTGTCTCAAAGGCGGTGTGGAGGAGGGGAACTTTCACGGAGGAGTAGGGGAAGGCTCCGGCGATAACAGACCAGCAACAGGCAGGGACAACGAGGATCGTCTCCTCGCCCAAAGCCTTCAATGCCAAGCGCATGGAGAGCGCCCCCCCGCAGCCTGGGCAGGCAAAATGGCCGGAAAGCAGAAGTTCCCTATCGGGTATAGTGTAACTCATGTCTTCACCTCTCTCCAAATTACCTCCCCCTCAGGCGCGTCGTGCTCCAAGGTGTGCTCGGCGATGCCCCGGATTGACGCGGGGGTAACGTCCCTGCCGCCCAGACCGATGATGAAGCCAAAGACAGGCGGACGATGTGCCCCGTTGTAGAGGGCTGATTTTGTCTCCTCGGCGAAGATGCCGCCGTGGCCAAAGGAGATGTTGCGATCTATGACGGCCACTTTGCGAGCACTCGCCAGGGCCTCTCGAACATCCTCGGCGGGGAAGGGACGGAACATGCGCACTTTGAGCAGCCCGATTCTGTGGCCTTCCTCTCGCAGTTCGTCCACCACCACCCTGGCCGTGCTGGTGATGGTGGCAGAGGTCACTAGAACCACCTCGGCATCTTCCAGGCGATATTTCTCCACCAGGCCGTAGCTGCGTCCAAAGACCTGCCCAAACTCCTCATCAGCCTGGCGAGCCACCTCCACCGCTTCCTCCATGGCCCTCTGCATCTTGTAGCGTAGCTCCATGTAATGGGAAGGCATTACCAGGGCATTGAAGGCATGAGGATCGCCGGTATCGAGCTTGTATCGAGCATCGTAGGGAGGCAGGTACCTGTCCACCAACTCCGGGCCTGGTATGTCCACAGGCTCCTCAGTGTGGGAGAGGACGAAGGCATCCAGGACTAACATGGTGGGCAGAAGGACCTGTTCGGCGATTTTGAAAGCCTGGATGACTGTATCTAGCACCTCCTGATTGCTCTCGCAGTAGAACTGCAACCACCCTGTGTCTCGCTGAGCCAGGCTATCGGTCTGCTCTGTCCAGATGGACCAGCCGGGGCCCATGGCTCGGTTGACGTTGGCCATGACGATGGGCAGCCTGGCCCCAGCCGCCCAATGGAGCATCTCGTGCATCAGGGCCAATCCATGAGACGAGGTAGCGGTGAAAGCCCTCGCCCCAGCCGATGAGGCACCGATGCAGGCGGCCATGGCCGAGTGCTCGCTTTCCACTTTGATGAACTTGGCGTCCAATACCCCTTCAGCACAGAGCTCCGACAGCATCTCTACGATCTGGGTCTGCGGGGTGATAGGGTAGGCAGCGATAACCTGGGCCCTGGCCAGCTTTGCTCCATAGGAGACGGCGTGGTTGCCCATGATCACTTTTTCCATTTCAACTCCTCCTCGGTGGATATGGCATAGCGGGGGCACTCCTCGGCGCAGATGCCACACCCCTTGCAGTAGTCGTAGTTGATCTCGTAGCCCCCCCTTTCATCCCCCCCAAAAGTTGGGGGGGAAAGAGGGGGGGTGCGAGCGATGGCCACGTCGGGACAGAAGATCAAGCAGGTATCGCACAGGTTGCAGGTGCCGCAACTGAAGCACCGCTCCGCCTCGGCTTGGGCTTCCTCCTCGCCGAAGCCCAGGTTGACCTCTTCGAAATCGCGCCCCCTCTCTTGGGCAGGCCGCTGGGGCTGTTCGGGCCGCTCTAGCTCCTCGAAATAAGCCAGGTTTAGATCTTCGAAGCGGACGATAGTAGGATCCATCTCTTTGGGGACGGCGTGCATAGCTTCATCAACTGGCGGGAAGCCTGCCAGCTCCTCGCCTCTAAGGTACTTATCAATGGCCAGGGCGGCGCGTTTCCCGGAGCCGACGGCGTGGGCTACGGTGCCGAAGGGGGTAGCCACATCTCCCCCGGCGAAGACGCCTGGCCGGGTCGTCGCTCCAGCTTCATTGATAGCAATACGTCCTTGCTCGACCTCTACTGGAAGTTGGAGGTTGGAGGCCTGCCCTGAGGTCCCCCCTGAGCTCGTCGAAGGGCCTAGCCGAAGGGTTGGAAGTTGGAAGAACGAGAGGTCTGCCTCCTGCGCAATGGCGGGGATGACCGTGTCTGCCTTGATAGTGAACTCAGAGCCCGCGATGGGCAGGGGACGGCGGCGGCCACTCTCATCGGGCATCCCCAACTCCATCCTCACGCACTTCAGGCCCGTTACCCGGCCTTTCTCGGTCAGCAGTTCAACAGGAGCCGTCAGATAGCGAATATTGACACCCTCCGCCAGGGCTTCCTCGATCTCGTCGGCGATGGCCGGCATCTCTGCTCGCGAGCGACGGTAGAGGATCGTTACCTCTAAGCCCAGGCGCAATGCCGTGCGAGCGGCGTCTATGGCAGTGTTGCCCCCGCCGATGACCGCCGCCCTACGGTCCACCCGGACCTCTTCCCCCAGGTTCACCCTCTTGAGAAACTCCAGGCCGGGAATGACCCCCTCAGCATCCTCGCCTGGGACGTTCAGCCGGCGACTCTTCTGCAGCCCCACGGCGATGAAGACGGCATCGTAGTTGTCAAGCTCGCTCATCGGCAGGTTATGGCCCAGGCGCACCCCGGTTCTGATCTCCACCCCCAGGGCTTCGATGTCGGCGATCTCCCGGTCCAACACCTCACGAGGCAAGCGATACTCTGGGATACCTATCCTCATCATCCCCCCCGCCACCGGCAGGGCTTCGAAGACGGTGACGGGGTAGCCCCGGCGAGCGAGGTGATAGGCGCAGGAGAAGCCAGCGGGGCCGGAGCCGATCACAGCGACCTCAGCGTCGTAGCGTCGTAGCATCGTAGCGTCATAGCGCTTGGACGCTTGGACACTGAGACGCTGAGACGCTGCATAGTCGGCCAGGAAGCGCTCCAGAGTGTGAATGGCTATCGCCCCTCCTAGCTCCTCGCGGTTACACCCACTCTCGCACGGGTGGGGACAGACCCGTCCGCACACCCCTGGGAAGGGATTCTCCTGCTTGATCAGTTCCCATGCTTCTTTATACTTTCCCTCCCTCATCAGAGCCAGATAGCCGACGACGTCTGTCCCGGCTGGGCAATTGTTATTACAGGGAGGCGTTTTATCCACATATAGGGGCCGGATATACCTCCAACTCCCGGTCTTGTTGACCAGGGTTGTTCCAAGGGACATAGGGAGGTAAGGCATATCGGCTTCAGTTTTAAACGCAATCTCCTCTGTCATCGTTTCTCCTTCTTCTGGGTGTTGGATATCGGGTATTCCAATCTCTAATATCTAACCTCCAAATAGGCCTCTCGGGTAGCCGCCACATTCTCCTCTGGTTTGATCGGAACAGCCTCGCGCACGGCCTCGGCGAGGGCTTCCAGACTGACTATGCCCGTGGCCTTGGCAAAGGCTCCCAGGATGGCCGTGTTGACGATCGGTGCGCTCTTGGGTCCCAGCCTGTACTTGATGGCGATAGCCTGAGCGTCAACGGTAGCCACCCGATACTTAGCCGGCAGGTCGAAGTTGGTAGGGTGCTGCTCGCTGTTAATGATAATCCACCCGCCTTCTTTCAGGCCGGCGGTAACGTCCACCGCTTCCAGCAATGTCGGATCCAGCACTACAATGTGATCGGGTTCGTAGATCTGGCAGCGGATTCGCACGGGCTGATCGTCAATGCGGGTGAAAGCCATGACGGGCGCGCCTCGCCGCTCCACCCCGAAGGCCGGGAAGGATTGAACGTACCTGCCTTCTCTAAACACAGCGGCCGCTAGCACCTTGGAGGCGATAACCGCTCCTTGGCCGCCGCGGCCGTGTATCCTGATCTCGATCATGCGTTTCCTCCTTCTCCGCTGATGGAAATCCCCTGCATGCTTTCACAACTTCTTTGTTGATCTATTGATTTGTGAGTAGGTACTTGTCCAGCCAGAAGAAGGTCATCCTTCCTCCAGGCGTCTCTGCTCGGCCAATTCACGTAAAGCCGGTGAGAGGAGTTAACTCCTGATGCTCGGTCTTTCGGTAGTGAGAAGCTCTATTGCCCTAATCACAACTACAGAGAGGTCCACCCATTCTGTCGTTAAGGCATCCTTTCTCTTCACTACCTCGTCCGGCAGTTCCATCTGAATTGTTCTTGTGGTCGCTCAGAAACTAGCCCCCCTGGACATCCTGTAGCCGGTGGTAGTCAGCGCATACCCAAACAGGCATATCCCGCCAACGATCAACATGTCTTCCCAACCCAGGAGCCCAACCACGTACAACAAATAGGCGCCCAGCAATATGAACCCTATTCCGGCAAGGAACATCACAAGACCATAGACTTGATTCAGCATATAAGCCCCTCCTCTGGCCTCTCAGAGACGATCTTCTCCGGACATCCTGTAACCCGCTATGGCCAGCAAGTACCCAAATAAACAGACCCCAGCAGCGAACAACAAGTTTTGCCAATCTAGAACAAGTCTGCTGTTCATATACCCTGTATACAAGAGATAGCCACCTAATATCAGGAACCCCATTCCGGCAGCAAACAACACGACACCATAGATTCGATGCATAGTTGTCCTCCTATAGTTGTCAGTGATTGGTCCATCGCCCGGCCAGGCAAAGGCTTATTCTCGCGCCGCCAGCAGCACTCCTAAAGCCATAGAGACCAGTTTAGTCTCGTGAGGATCGGAGCGGGAGGCCACTATGATGGGGGACTTGCCACCCACCACAACCCCCGCCATGCTCCCCTTAGCGAAATAGGTAATGGCCTTGGCCAAAACATTGGCCGCTTCGACATCGGGAGGGATCAGGATGTCGGCCCGGCCCGCAACAGCGCTCTTAATGCCCTTGATTTGGGCCGATTCCAAAGAGATGGCGTTATCCAGAGCCAAAGGGCCATCTATGAGGGCGCCTCTGATCTGCCCCCGGTCGGCCATCTTGGAGAGGTTGGCAGCGTCAATGGTGGCGGGTATCTTGGGGTTGACCATCTCCGTGGCGGCCAGGATGGCCACCTTTGGCTGTTCCACCCCCAGACGCTGGGCAACGTAGATGGCGTTCTGTACGATCTCGATCTTCTGCTCCATGGTGGGTGCAACCACCACTCCGGCATCGCTGAGAAAGAGAAGGCGGCTGAAGCTGGGGATCTCGTAGATGCCTACATGGGTCAAGAGACGCCCCATCCGCAGCCCAATCTCCTTGTCCAACGCGGCTCGCAAGAAGTCGCCCGTCTCGATCTTGCCCTTCATGGCCATCTGAGCATGTCCCAGCCTCACCAACTCCATCACCTTGCGCGCCGTCTGCTTCGGATCCGGCTCGTGGATGATCATCATGCGGCGAATGTCTATGGAGTTCTCCTGCGCGATGCCTGTGATGGCCGCCCGATCCCCTACTAAGATGCACTCGGCCATCTCCCGCGTCTCAGCGTCCTGGGCCGCCAGGAGAATCTCCTTTTCCTGAGCAGCGGCAATGGCTACTGTCTTGGGACCTACTTTCCTCGCTTCTTCTATCAACTGGGCAAAAGTTGTGATGGCCATACTTCAAGCCCCCCCTCAGTCCCCCCCCAACCCTTCGACAAGCTCAGGACACCGCTTTGGGGGGAAGTCCCAATTTCCAACCCTTCGGCCATGCTCAGGGCAGGCCTCCAACCGCTATCTGCGCTTGCGGCGTCTCCTCGACCGGCGGGATGTCTTTCCGCCATTGGCACTGGGGGTCGAAGCCTGCTCCTTGCGCATGCAGCAGTGTTTATACTTCTTGCCGCTGCCGCAGGGGCAGGGATCGTTACGCCTAACCTTGTCTCCGGCCGTTCTGACCGGCCGAGGAGCGCGCTGAGCCTCCACGCTTGCACTGAGCTTGGTCGAAGTGTTGGTGCGCACTTCGCGCATAGGGCGGGGCTGCGGCTCCCTGACCAAACTGACTCGGTAGATGTCGCCCACTATGGCGTGCTGGATGCCGGCCAGGAGTTCCGCGTACATCTCGTGGGCCTCTTTTTTGAAGGCCAGCAAGGGGTCCTGTTGGCCATAAGCCCTGAGACCTATGCCCTCTCGGAGATTATCGAGGCCGGTGAGATGCCGGATCCACAGATTGTCCACTGTTCGCAACATCACCAGGCGCTCCAATTGGCGCATGCCCTCCGAACCCAGTTGCCGCTCCTTTTCCTCATAGAGCCTATCGGCCAGACCGAGGATCTGCTCTTCGATCTCCTGCGGCGTTAGTTTCCCCCAGCGTGACGAGGTGAGGGAAGCTGGCAAAGGCATGATAGTCCGCAGCGACGCTTGCAAGGCCTCCAGGTCCCAATCCTCGGCATATCCAGCAGTGTGCAGGGCCACCAGGCCGGCAAGTTCTTCGTGGATCATGTCCATGATGATAGGCTTGAGATTCTCCTCGCTAAGCACCTGGTGGCGCTGCTGGTAGATGATCTCTCGCTGCTTGTTGACCACATCGTCGTATTCCAGGAGGTGCTTGCGGATGTCGAAGTTGTGGCCCTCCACCCTGGTCTGGGCATTCCCGATAGTTTTGGTGATCAAATCGTGCTCAATGGGAATGTCTTCCTCCATCCCCGCCCACTCCATGAAGCCCTTGACCCTCTCCCCGCCAAAGCGGCGCATCAGCTCGTCCTCCAAGGAGACGTAGAAACGGGAGGAGCCGGGGTCACCCTGACGCCCGGAACGCCCCCTCAACTGGTTGTCAATACGCCGCGCTTCGTGGCGTTCGGTACCCAGGACGTGGAGGCCACCCACTTCCAGCACCTTTTTCCGACCCTGTTCGCAGATCTCCTCTGCCTGAGCCAGGGCCTCTGCCCACTGCTGTTGAGAAATCGTGGTCAGATCCACCCCCTGGCGGCGCAGGTCCTCCCGGGCCAACCCCTCCGGATCGCCCCCCAGCTTGATATCCACACCTCGGCCTGCCATGTTGGTGGCGATGGTCACGGCATTGGGGCGGCCAGCCTGGGTGATGATGACCGCTTCCCTCTCGTGGTATTTGGCGTTGAGCACCTGGTGGGGGATGCCCTTGCGCCGGAGCATCTCCGAGAGCATCTCAGACCTCTCAATGAAGACCGTGCCCACCAGCACAGGTCGCCCCTGCTCACACAGTTCCCCGATCTCCTGCACCACGGCTCGGAATTTGGCACGTTCACTCTTGTAGATCAGGTCGGGGTAATCAATACGCTTGTAGTACAGCTCATCATTAGCGGGGTTTCGATAGGTTACTACCTCCGCTCCGTCTCGACGCTCTTTCTGGGTGATCAAGCCTCCCTCCAGAGCCCGGTATTCGACGTTAGTGGACAGCACGACCACATCCAGGCCGTAGATCTTGTGCAATTCCTCAGCCTCGGTGACCGCTGTCCCCGTCATACCCGCCAGCTTCTCATACATGCGGAAGTAGTTCTGGAGGGTGATGGTGGCCATGGTCAGGTTCTCCCGCTGTACTTCTACCCCTTCTTTGGCCTCGATGGCCTGGTGCAGCCCCTCCGAGTAGCGCCGCCCATGCATCAGACGGCCGGTGAACTCGTCAACGATGATCACCCGTCCATCTTTGACGATGTAGTTACGATCTAGATGGAAGATGGTCTGAGCCCGCAGCGCGTTGTCCACGTAGGGGGTCAGGGCGAAGTTCTCTGGCGAATAGAGGTTGTCCACCCCCAGCCACCTCTCCATCCTCTCGATTCCTTCCTCGGTGAGAGTTACCACCCGGTCCTTCTCGTCCATGACGTAATCCACCTCGCGCCGCAGGCGGGGGACGAGGTCGGCCATGCGGCGATAGTTGGCATCCGGTTCTTCGGCGGGGCCGGAGATGATGAGAGGGGTGCGGGCCTCATCTATCAGGATGTAGTCCACTTCATCTACGATGGCGTAGTGAAAGTCCCGCTGCGCCTGCTGGGACAGGTCCAGCACCATGTTGTCCCGCAGGTAGTCGAAGCCGAACTCGTTGTTGGTGCCGTAGGTGATGTCGGCCTCATAAGCCTGGCGGCGGCTCACGGGCCGCAGGTACTGATAGCGCTCATCGTCGGCCAGGTACTCAGGATCGAAGAGGAAGGCTGACTCATGCTGGATCACCCCCACCGAGAGACCCAAAAGGCGATAGATGGGGCCCATCCACTGGGCGTCGCGCTTGGCCAGGTAATCGTTGACGGTGACCAGATGACAGCCCTTGCCTTCTAAAGCATTGAGGTAGAGAGGCAAGGTAGCGACCAGGGTCTTTCCCTCGCCGGTTCTCATCTCGGCCACCTTGCCTTCGTGCAGCGCCATACCGCCCATCAGTTGCACGTCGAAGTGGCGCATGCCCGTGGTGCGCTTGGACGCCTCCCTCACCGAGGCGAAGGCTTCTACCACAAGGCGGTGTCCTGAGCTTGCCGAAGGATCGTCCAGGGACTCGCCGACTTGGAGCCGGTTGGTGAATTCCTTCGTCTTATCGCGGAGCTCTTCATCGGACAGAGCCTCGAATTCAGGCTCAAGCGCGTTGATTTGTTCGACGAGAGGCCGCAGCCTATTCAGTTCCCGTTCGTTGGGGTCTCCGATGACTTTGCTCAGTAGATTTCTAAACATGGTCTCCTCTACCGCCTACCCGGGCACATCCTTCATGTACTCACCCACCGAAATCCCCAGGTGGACGCGGCGGATGACCTCGCCCAACAGGGGAGCCACAGAGAGGACAGTGATGTTGGATAGCATTTTCTCGGGCGGGATGGGGACGGTGTCCGTAGTGACTATCTCTTTGATCTCACATTCTCGCAAGCGCTCCACCGCTGGCGGGGAGAATATGGGGTGGGTGAAGCTGGCGTAGATGTCTCTGGCGCCGCGGTCTTTGACGATGGTCGCGGCTTTCACCAGCGAGCCCGCCGTATCCACCTCGTCGTCAACGATGATCACATTCTTGTTGCGCACGTCACCTATGAGTGTCAGAGCTTTACTGGACGCACCAGTCAGGCTTCGGCGTTTCTCCACGAAGGCCAGGGGCAAACCCAGTTTCTCTGCGAAGTTGCGGCCTTTTTTGGCGAACCCCAGGTCAGCGGCGACAACTACGGTATCGGGTATGTTCTTTTTAATGAGATAATCACTGAGGATGTTGAAAGCCGATACTTCGTCGCCCGGAATGCTGAAGAACCCCTGAATCTGGCCTGCGTGAAGGTCTATGGTCATCCAGCGGTCGGCCCCCGCCACGGTGATCATGTCGGCAATCAGGCGAGCAGTGATGGGTACGCGGGGCTGGTCCTTCTTATCGCTGCGGCCATACGAATAATAGGGTATCACCGCCGTGATGCGCCCGGCGGAGGCTCGCCTCAAAGTATCAATCATAATCAAGAGTTCCATGATGTTTCTGTTCACCGGCGAGCATGTGGGCTGGATAAGGAAAACATCTCGCCCGCGGACACTCTGACGTAGTCTGACGAAGATGTTCTCATCTGGAAAGTCAATGATGTCCACCTGCGAGAGGGAAACTTGCAAGTAGTCGCAAATCCCCTGGGTCAGGGCCGGGTTGCCTGAGCCCCCAAAGATCGCCAACTCTCCGTACATCTTCACCTTGATTTCTTGCATCATCCCTCTCCCCCTGATTGACCAGCCTCAAACTCCTCTCGCAGGATGCCCATGATCAGAGTATCGTGATAGCTGCTGTTTCGGAACAGGGCTTCCCGCTGCCGACCTTCGAGCTTGAAGCCACACTTCTCGTAGCAGCGGATGGCGCGGGAGTTAAAACCGTGCACCTCCAACTGGACGCGGTGCAGGTTCATCTCGCCGAAGGCAAAGCCCAACAGGGTGCGAACGGCGTCGCTCCCGTAGCCTTTTCCCCAATATTCCTTCTCGCCGATGGCGATGCCCAGGTAGGCCTTGCGGTTCTTCCAGTCGAAATCTTCCAGGCCGATGTTGCCGATGTGCACGCCATCCTCGGTCTCAATGGCGAATATCCGCCTGTTCTGGTCCTCCAACTGGCGCTCGAACCATTTCTCCTCCTCAGCCAGAGACATTGGCATATACATCAACAGATATTGCCGCACCTCCGGATCGTTGAACCAGCGGACAAAAGTGGGAAGGTCCTCCCGCTCTATCGCTCTGAGTTTGGTTTTCTGTCCCCGTATCATCTTTGGCCACCTCCACAGGTAATTATACAACAACTTTTAGAGATTGGGAAGAATCATCAAACAAAGACAATTTGTGTGCTCTGGGCTGTTGTGGTATAATCAAAACCGTCAGAAACGGCGGTCACTCTATAGAACAAATGGGAGAGGAGGCAACGAGAATGATCCAGGTAACAGTTGACAGCATAAGGGCGAGTTTGATGTCCCAGCATCGGGTGGTGATCCTGAAAGATGTAGATAGCGAAAGGTATTTGCCTATCTGGATTGGCCCCTTCGAAGCTGAGGCCATTACTCTCGAGCTGCAGCAAGTCCAGTTGGCCCGCCCCCTCACCCATGACCTGCTGAAAGCGGTTATCACCAAGATGGGAGCCAGAGTATCCCACATCCTGGTGAACGATCTGCGCGATGATACCTTCTACGCCCGCATCGTCCTGGACAACAACGGCCATCCCCTGGAGATAGATTCCCGCCCCAGCGATAGCATCGCTCTGGCTGTGCGAGTCAAAGCACCTATCTTCGTGGCTGAATCGGTGATGGAAAGAGCCGCCATAACGCCTGACGAAGGAATAAGCTCTTCTGATAAGGAGAAACTGTCGGTTTTCCGCGATTTCGTTGAAACCCTCGACCTCGACGAATGAGTTTCGATCCTTCGACCAAGCTCAGGACAAGGTTTTGAGACTTCGGCGAGCTCAGTCGAGCTGTTTCGGGTTTCGAGTTCATTCAACTCGAAACTCCGAACCCGAAACTCCAAATTGCCTATGACGGTGGGACGATGAACAGATCAGAGAGAATGGCGCCTCATAACACCGAGGCTGAAGAGGCAGCCCTGGGATCGCTTCTCATAGACCCCGATGCTATATTCAGAGTAGCTCCCTTTCTCGACCCCGCAGATTTCTATCGGGAGAAAAATGGCTGGATCTACGACGCTGTCAGAGATCTCCACAACCGGCGGGAGCCAGCCGACTTCGTCACCCTCTGCGATGAGCTGGAGCGGCGCGGTCAACTGGAGGAGGTTGGCGGTGCAGCCTACGTTACTTTTCTGATCAATGCTGTACCCACGGCCATCCACGCGGAGTACTACGCCCGCATTGTGGAACGCACTGCCATCCTACGCCGACTGATCAGCGCGGCGGGGCAGATCGCGGGCATTGCCTATGAGGACGCCGAGGACGTGGACGAGGTGGTTGATAGAGCGGAGCAGGTACTGTTCGCGGTCTCTCAGCGTCGCATCTCCCGCGACCTGGTGCCGATCAAACAGATCATCGGGACCTATTATGACCGGATAGACTACTTGTATCAACACCGTGGCGAGTTCATCGGCATCCCCACGGGCTTCCCCCTGCTGGACACGTTGTTGGGGGGATTGCAGTCCTCCGACCTGATCATCGTGGCTGGCCGGCCAGGTATGGGCAAGACCTCGCTCGCTCTCTCTATCGCCCAAAACGCCGCCCGCAAACACAACCAGCGCGTGGCTTTCTTTAGCCTGGAGATGAGCTCCGAGCAGGTAGTGCAGCGACTCGTCTCGGCCGAGACGGGCATAGATTCCCAAAGACTACGCCGGGGTGAGCTCAGAGACAATGAGTGGCCCCTCTTCGTCGAGGCCACAGGTATCCTCTCGGAGGCGCCCATCTTCATTGATGATACACCCTCTATCTCTGCCATGCAGATGCGAACCAAGGCCCGCCGCATCCACGCCGAGCATGGCCTCGATCTCATCATTGTTGATTACCTCCAGTTGATGCGAGGCGACACCCGGTCAGAGAACCGTGTCCAGGAGATTTCGGCTATCTCTCGTGCACTCAAAGGGTTGGCTAGAGAGCTGAACGCACCTGTGATAGCCGTCTCCCAGTTATCCCGAGCCGTTGAATCCCGTAAGGATCACCAGCCCATGCTCTCCGACCTTCGCGAAAGCGGAAGTATTGAGCAGGACGCGGACGTGGTGATGTTCATCTACCGTGAGGAGATATACGACCCCAACACGGAGATGAAGAACATCGCTGACATCATCGTGGCCAAACACCGCAACGGCCCCACTGGCAAAATCCCCCTGTACTTTCAGAAAGAGCTGGCTCAGTTCCACGAAGTAGAGTTTCTTCGCGAAGACCTGGCACCCTAAATCGGGTCTTGAGTTTGTGAGTCTCGGGTTTCGGGTTTACCTGACCATCTGACCAAGCACCATCCGACCAACAGACCAATGAAAAGCTTTTCCGGTTTTCCCGCTGGCAAGGTGTACTTCACCCCCTTGCCTAATTTGTTCTTTAGCGAGCTTCTGCCGGCCATAGATGACCTGGCCGAGCTGAAGGTGACTTTGCACATCTTCTGGCTGCTACACCAAAAGAAGGGCTACCCCCGATACGTGAGCCGACGAGAATTAGAGGCCGATGGGGTGCTGATGGGAGGGCTTATAGGGACGGGACAGGAACCAGAGGAGCGACTGGGGCAGGCTTTGGAACGAGCCGTGGCCCGGGGCACCCTCCTCCACGTGACAGCCCTTCGGCCGTTAGCGAAGCGGCGCTCAGGACAGGCCCAGCAGGAGGATGAGCGGGACGATTGGTATTTCATGAACACCGACGTTGGCCGGAGGACAGTGGACAAGATCCGCCGCGGAGAATTGGAGATGGAGGCAGTTATCTTGCCCAGCGAAGTGCGCCTGGAAGTAGAACGGCCCAACATCTTCGTTCTGTACGAACAGAACATAGGCTTGCTCACACCGCTCATCGCCGAGGAGCTCAGGGACGCCGAGAAGACTTACCCTGACGACTGGATCGAGGATGCCTTCAGGATAGCCGTGGAGCACAATGCTCGCCGTTGGCGATACGTGCGCAGCGTTCTGGAGCGCTGGGCAACTGAGGGAAAAGTAAGTGAAAAGACTGGAAAAGATCGCCGTAGATACATCGAAGGGAAGTATGCCGACTACATCGAACACTGAAGTGTGCCCCATCTGCAAAGGGGCTGGGTATCTGGTCAAGGCCGTGTCCCCTGGCCATCCCGATTTCGGCAAGCTCTATCCCTGCCAGTGCAAGATCGAGGAATTGAGGGCCAAACGCCTCTCGGACTTGCGGGACTTGAGCCGCCTTGGCCAGCTTTCCCGCATGACCTTTGACAGCTTTAGACCCGAGGGCGTCGGGCTCAACACTGCGAAGCGCGACAACCTCGGACGGGCCTACGAGCGGGCCAAACACTTCGCCCAGGAATGTATAGGTTGGCTGATTCTAAAAGGGGGCTATGGCTGTGGTAAAACCCACTTAGCAGCGGCCATATCCAACTATCGTATTGCCAATGGACAGCCCGTTCTCTTCGTCGTGGTGCCCGATCTCCTCGACCATCTGCGAGCCACTTATGCCCCCACCAGCCAGGTCTCCTATGATGAGCGCTTCGAGCAAGTGCGCGCTGCTCCCCTGCTGATCCTCGACGATTTAGGCACCCAGAACACTACCCCCTGGGCTCAAGAAAAACTCTACCAGATACTAAACTATCGTTACAACGCCCGGCTGCCCACAGTCATCACCACTAACCGCGAGTTGGAGGAAATTGATCTGCGGCTGCGCTCGCGGCTGGTGGACCCCGACCTGGCGGAGATTACCACCATCCTGGCTCCCGATTTTCGCCGCAGCGGGGTGAGCCAAGATCAATCGGAGCTCTCCAGCCTCCGCTACCACAGCGACAAAACCTTCCAGACCTTCGATCTGCGGGCCCACGAGTTACCTCTCGAGGAGCACAAGAACCTCAGGCGGGCCTTCGCTATTGCCCAAGGATACGCCGAGAATCCGGCGGATTGGCTGGTCTTCACTGGTCCTTATGGCTGTGGCAAAACCCATCTCGCCGCAGCCATTGCCAACTATCGGGTGAACCAGGGTTATCCGGCTCTCTTTGTCGTCGTGCCCGATCTTCTCGACCACCTGCGAGCCACCTTCAGCCCCCAGAGCCTGGTTTCCTATGACCAGCGCTTCGAAGAAGTGCGCGACGCTTCCCTTTTGATCCTCGACGACCTGGGCACCCAGAGCTCCACGACCTGGGCTAAAGAGAAACTTTTTCAGCTTTTTAATCATCGTTATAACGCACGATTGCCAACCGTTATCACCATGCAAGAATCGGTAGAGGAATTGGAGAAGACGAATCCCCGCCTTAGTTCCCGCATTCTGGACTTCTCCCGCTGCACCGTTTTCGCCGTCATTGCCCCCAGCTACCGCGGTGGAGCGCGGCCTCAAAAGCGAAGTGGCCGCCGCCGTAAGGGTTAGCCAACTTTAAGACCTCGGAGGTCTCCCCAGACCCCCGAGGTCTTTTTCGAATGGTGCTGAAGTCAGACAGCAGCCTCATCCTTACTGCCGTGGCATCTTCACAGTGAAAGTAGTATCACCTGGCTTGCTCTTAACCTCGAACTGAGCACCATAGGGGCTTAGAAGTTGATAGCAACTGTACAGTCCCAACCCTGTCCCAGTGAGGGTTCCCCCATTGATGGGTTTGGTAGTGAAGAAGGGCTCGAAAAGGTGAGGGATGTTCTCCGGCGGGATACCTACTCCTGTGTCGCGGAACTCAATGTAAACGTACTCGTCGTCGCTACGCGTTGTAATAGTGAGCACCGGCTTCTCGCAGCCTTCCATGGCATCTATGGCGTTCTTGATGAGGTTGGAAAAGGATTGGCTGAAATCGCTATAGACGCCCTCGATATACAGGGGTTCCTCATAGAAATTGTAAACCTTCTCAATGTAGTGTTTGAAGCGCGGATCCCCATCCAGGAACTTCAACTCCTGCCATAGCAGATCATTGATGTCAACCAACTGTTTGTGTTCCTCTTGCTCCCGTCGGCTCTTGTATATCAAGTTATCAATGATCTCCTGCATGGTTCTGCTCCCCCGCTCGATGGCGGACAGTTCCTGACGCATATTCTCGTATATCTCGGCAATGTGGGGGGGCATCTCCAACTTGCGGCCAGCCATTTTGCTCAGGAGGGCTGGTAGTTCGTCCTCGAAGTAGTCTCGCGCCTCTTCGAGGATAAGCTGAGTTCTGCCCTTGATGACTGTTAGCGGAGTGAGGAGGTTGTGGGCGATCCCCTGGGCCAACCGCCCAATGGCCGAGAGCTTCTCAGCCTGTACAAGCTGTGTCTCCAGCCGCTTTCGCAGGGTGATTTCCTGGACGATTTGTACCAGCCGGACTACATTATCCTCCGGGTCTCGCAGGGGATAGGAAGACAAGAGCAGATCTTTTTCCAGCGCGGGCTCCCTCACCTCGATAGTCTGAGGCTCCCCCGTCCGCATCGTCTCAGCCTTGAGGCAGTAGTCAGGAGGTTCGTCTCGATTGTGTAAGACTCGGTAGCACTTCTTACCAATGAGCTGGGCTGGTGTAGTACCCAACATCTTGGCGAAGGCGACGTTTACCCGGAGGATGTTGAATTCCTCGTCCAGCATGAAGATGCCTTCGGTGATAGCGTCGAAGGTTGCCTCCCACTCCCTCTTGGCACGAACCACGTTTTGGAACGTCTGCGCGTTCTTGATGGCTGTCCCAATCTGCTGGGCAATGGTCACCAGGAAGTTGACCTGTTGGGCGTTCGGAGTGCGGCCTCGGCTAAAGACATTCATGATCCCCAACAGCTTCCCGTTGGCGCTCAGAGGCACGCTGATATAGGAGTGAAGCCCCTCTCTGTCTCGCAGGAACCTACCAAGCCGAGGGTATTGGGAAATCTCCTGTACCACAATGAGGCTTTCCAGTTCAGGGGTCACTGCCGGGAAATCGTACCCGGCCTTCATGGTGATCAACTCCCGGGTGAATTGCCCCCCCATTCCTCGTTGAGCTTTCAATACAAACTCACCCCTGGCCTCATTTAACAGAAAGACAAACCCTGTTTCTAGTCCCAGTGAGGACAACCCAATATCCAGAGCCTTCTCCAGGATCTCCTGCAGATCAAGTGACGGGCCGACTTCGACACCGATCTTGTTGAGAGCGATGAGATCCTCCTCTCTGGACAGCAACGCAGTATTGACTTCCTCTAGCTCAGCAATCCTTTCTTCCAGACTGTAGAGCAATGCTTCTTTCCTCATTTTTCCCCCTTGTTTCACCAAACCGCTCAGCTAGTATGGTACACCTCATTTGGTAGCCATCCGAGTTTATCACGATTGTCCACCTCTTGCTCGAACCTAAATCCTCTCTGTTTGAAGAGCTTCAAGCAAGCGCCTACCACCCCAGGGTCATAAAGGGTACCTCTATTCTGTGAGATTTCCTCTAATGCCCTTTCTATACCAAGAGCCGATCTGTAAGGCTGGTGAGAGGCCATAGCCGCAACGACATCAGCTACGGCCAAGATCCTTGCTTCCAGCATAATCTCCTCACCCGACAGCCCCTTAGGATACCCAGAACCGTCCAGCCTTTCGTGATGTTGAAGCACGATCTCGGCCACCGGCCATGGAAATTGTACCGCCTTTAGAATCTCACAACCGACTTGGGGGTGAGCTTTGATGATACCGTATTCGAGTTCGTTTAACCCCTCGGGATCGCTGAGAAACTCGGCCGGTACATTCATCATGCCGATATCATAAACATTTGCAGCCACACGGGTCCCTTCGATCTGTTCCTCAGAAAGGTCCATTTCTTTGGCTATAGCAACCGCCAGTTGGGTTACCCGTCGCTGTTGCTTGGCCGTATAGGGATCTTTAATCTTGATTGCCGATGCCAAGGCAAGAATCGCCTCATTAAAGGTTGTTCGTAGTTTCTCGATGTTTTGGTGAAGTTCTTCCTCCACGCGCTTGTGCGCGGTAATGTCGGTGAAGACGGACAGGGTGCCAGCGAAGCGACCTCCCTCAATCAGAGGGCTGCCGCTGACCAAGACGGGAACCTGCGTACCGTCCTTGCGGACGAGTTGGAGCTCGTAGCGGTCGATTTCGCCGTGCAGGTGCCGTTCGCTGGCCGCCCGGACACTGGGGTGCTGGTCGGGGGGGACGATGGCCGACCAGTGCTGACCCAACAGCTCTTCGGGCGAGTAGCCCAGCAGGGCAGCCGCAGCCGGGTTGATGAAGATAATGCGCCCCGCCGCGTCCTCCACAGCGATGCCTTCGGCCATGTTCTGGACAATGCCCTCGTTGAAGTCTTTCAGCCGTCGAATCTCCTCCTCCGCCTGCTTGCGGTCAATGATTTCCTGCTGAAGTTTCTCATTGAGCTTTTGTAGCTCGCGCTGCGTCTCGATCAGCTTTTGGTTTTGTTCGACAGCGTTATCATACGTGGAAAGAAGAAGACTCAATATCTGCTGACGGCCTGAGGTTATGAGGTGACGTTCGTCGCCAAAGGCAATCTCCAGCCCATCTTCCGTCCCACCGTTTCTCTGTCGAACCGGCTTTGCAAGAGCAGATTCGACTCGGGACAGGAGATGATTTTCATAGTATGGTTTGGTGAGATAATAGTCCACCCTCGCTTTGAGCGCCCGGATAACGTCTTTTGTGTCCGATAGTACGGTGAGCAGTATGACCGGAATGTCCTTGAGCGCTTCGTCATGCTTGATCGCCTGGCACATCTCATAGCCATCCATCCCCGGCATAACAACGTCGGAAATGATGAGATCCGGCTTGCGCTCGCGCGCTGCAGCAAGGCCCTCCTCGCCATTAGTGGCGACCGTGACCCAGTAGCTATACTCCTGGAGCAAGTCCTTCAACTGAGCAGCTTGAGTCAGGCTGTCTTCGACAATCAAAATGCGCTTGCTCATGATATCCCTGTCCATAGCCCTCTCTTGCAGTCGTTCTGGGTATTCCGGCAGCGCTTCTTTTCCCCACCGACGCTCGGTATCCATCATTTCCAATTCAGCAACCCGTTGGCGCAATTCTAGCAGTTCACTCATGATTGGCAGCTCCTTTGTATCATTATGCTCTTTCATCATTATGCACCTCCTAAAACAGGCAACAATGTAATCCGTCTTCTAAAAAGACAATTACGTCATCGAGGCTAGATTCCCGACTACTCCACCGGTAGAAGCAACCCTTGGGGTTGCTTCCAGGGACGACCGCAAGGGCGCGCTTCTAACTTTCACACGAGTTCCCTGGTCCCCTCTGGTTACTGGAGTTCAGGCGTATTCCCTGACGCTCGACTGTAAGAAGGCATACGACTCTTCTCAAGATATTCGTTTAGCATCTTGAGGCTATACCTGCGATGGCCACCTGGAGTGCGGAAGGGGATCAAGCTTCCATTGTCCTCCATCCTTCTCAGGGTATATAGGCTCACCCGCAGATACTCAGCAGCTTCCTTCGCTGTAAGAATGATCATTGTCTCTTCCGCCATGTCACCCTCCTGCTCACTTACTGCTGGCGGACCGTCAAGTTGGCTGGGGGCTAATCCAGTGGCAGGCGCTAGATTTGGGGTCCAGCGCCCGCCTGGAGTAGGTTTCAATGTATTCCAAGTTTCCCCCGGCTCGACCTTCCCCTATCAGCGGGAGCGGGAAGGCTTACGGCTACTATTGAGGTATTGGTTCAACATCCTGAGACTGTACCTGCGGTGTCCTCCGGGAGTACGGTAAGGCACTAGCCTACCGCCACTCTCTATCTTGCTCAGGGTGAACATGCTCACCCGCAGGTACCTTGCAGCCTCCTTGGCGGTCATGAGCCCTATCCTATCCTTAGCCATTTTCACACCTCCTTTCCTTGCCTGCCGAAGAGCTATGTAAAAGCGGAAAAAAACGGCAGCAAATCTTCTGACCTGTTTGCATTATAACAAATCCTGCCAGGTTTTTGGGTGAAAGGAACGTTAATTTGGTATAAATTTGGCGTGAAGGAGTAGAGCTTTCTGCGAGATTTCTCTACGATCAAAGGGATAGTTGCGGGTTCTGTGCCGCGGCTTGTCCTCCCACAGATTGCCCTGGGGCATGGAAAGTAAAAGGTAATTGAGGGGGTTAGGTGGGGAGTGAGGCACAGCCACCTGAGTGGGGATGCCGTTCCTCAGGAAGGATTCCATTCAGGAGCCATTAAAAGCGGACGCTAGTCCGATGGTGGACTAGCGTCTGGTGGGGGCGTCTTTAGTTTTCAGACAAGTTGAAATCTTGCCAAACTCCAGATCGTTATCCAGTGATGATATAACCGTGACGGGAGATGGTTCTGATATAAGTGGGGTTACTGGGCGAGGGCTCGATCTTGGACCGGAGGTTCTTGATATGTGCTCTGACCAGGTTGGGGTCGCCTGTGCCTGGGGGATATTCCCACACTTCTTGCAGCAATCTCTCGGTGGATATGACCTCCCCAGCATGTTTCATCAGGTGGTAGAGCAGCTCAAACTCTACTGGGGTAAGGAGAAGTACCTTGCCGTCTACATCTAACTTGAAAGTGCGTGGATCGAGGGACAGGGGCCCAACTTCTAAGGGGGCTTTCGGCGCCTCACTTGGCATGCTACGGCGCAGAAGAGCTCTCACCCGCAACTCTAGCTCTCGGAGGTCGAAGGGCTTCGTCAGGTAGTCATCAGCTCCGGCCTCGAAACCCTCGATCTTATCTTCGATTTTGCTTCTGGCCGTCAAAAACAGGATGGGCAGAGAAGCCACGTTGGGTAGACCACGTATGCGCTCGCAGACTTCGAGGCCACCCATGCGAGGCATCATGATATCCAGCACCACCAAGTCGGGACACTGTTCTTGGATCAGTTCCAGGGCCTTAACACCACCGTAGGCGACAATCACCTTGTGATCTCTACGTTTAAGGGTACGCTCTATTGTTCCAGCAACATCTCGATCATCATCAACAACTAAGATGTTAGCCATGGGGCACCTCCCAATAAAGGAAGAAATTAGTCCTGCTTTTCGGCAGAGACTTGACTTTTCACTGGCAAGGTTACAGTGACAGTTGTTCCTTCCCCCTCCTCACTGTCTAGCCTGATAGTCCCATTATGCCGGTCAATGATCTTGTAAGTGACGTATAGTCCTAAACCTGTGCCTTCATTTACGTCCTTTGTCGTGAAGAAAGGCTCGAATACCCTATCCAGGTTTTCCTTGGGAACACCAACACCTGTATCTGAGATAAGCACCTGAATGACTTCACCAGACTCGTCCAGTCGAGAGATAATGCGAATCTCGCCCCTTTGCCTGGCGGGTATGGCGTCTCGTGCGTTGATCAACAGGTTGATCCAAGTTTCTTCGAGATGATGGGCACTGGCTGGCACCAAAGGCAAAGCCGCAGCCAGGTCTTTGATCACGGTGATATTAGACCTTTCGACCTGATAGGCGATAAGAGAAAGAGCTCTATCAATGGTTCTGTTTATATCTGTGGGAGCAAGCTCATACTCCTCTTGACGGGAGAAAGACAGCAAATTCCGAATGACTTTGCTGGCACGCTGTCCTGAACGTTCGATAGCTTTGAGAGAGGCATATTCCGGTCGGTCTGGATCCATATCGGTCATCAGCAACTGGGCGTCGCCGATTATGGTGGTCAAGGGGTTCCGGATCTCATGGGCGATCCCAGCAGCGAACTCGCCTACGGCCGAGAGCTTGGCCGATTGAAAAAGATGGGCCTTCGCTGTCGCCAGGTCCTTGTATGCTTCGTTCAAGTCGTGGAAAAGCCGGGCATTATCAATGGCCACACCGATTTGGTTGCCTATAGAAGTGAGCAACTCCACACTCTGGGGGGAGAATTGGCGGACGTCATGGCCGACTATGTCCATCACCCCAAGCACCTTTTCCTTTGATTTTAATGGTATGCAGGCAAGAGATCGAAATCCCTCCTTTTCCAGCCTCCGCTCTATCTCTGAGAGGTTCGCTTCCTCGGAGATGTCCTGCACCAGGATTGGTGCTCCTGACTGCGCTGCCTGCTCGGTCAGACCTTGCCCTGGCTTCAGCGGATTCGCCTTGTGGAGCAGTTCCTCAGGAAAGCCACGATGAACAGCGAAAGACAGTTCCTTGGTCTGCTGATCTACCAGGGCTATAGCGCCTGTTTCTATTATCATCACCTCCAGCACCTTTTCCAAGGTACTGCCCAGAATCTCCTCAAGATTCAGAGATTGACTAACCGTGGTCGCGATGGCGTTAAGAGCAGAGATTTTCTTCAGGTTTTCTGTCTCTCTCTCAATGTCTTGTACTCTATTTCTCCATGTTAGGATAAGCCCTGCGATGGCAGCTATGAGCAGACCGACCTTTGGAATGATAGTGTACTCGCTCTGATACAGGCTCGTAGAGAGGTAAGTCCTGGATGCTTCATCCTTGGCCGTGAACCAAGCGCTGAAGAAAAGGCTATCAATGACCAGGACTGCCAATCCCAGAATTAGAAGGAGCCTGGCAACAGTAGCGCTCCTTGGTTCCTTGGCCTTAGGCTGATCATATCTCGTCAAGAATACCAGAACGATGAGGCCCCATACAATGACCAGAAGCCAATATACACCTATAGAGATATAATCAGAGAGAATCATTTTGCACCTATCTTATCGTTTCGATGCCACTTTTGCTATTTAATACTATTATAACCTAGTTTTTGTATTTATGCAAAATTCCGAAATCAGCCTGCCCTGGCAAGAGAACTCCCTATAACCGGAGAAGTAATAGCCGAGAGCTTCACAGACCCGAATCGAGGCAATGTTGCTCTCGGCCACGATGTAGAGGGGCTTGATCCCTTCTTTCAGCAATTCAGAAGTGCAGGCCGAGACCACCGCCCTGGCCAGGCCCCGTTCCCGGTAACCCTCCTGGGTGCAGACACCGACCTCCGCAAAATAAGGCGAGCGCCAGTTTATGCCTGCGGCTGCGATCACGTCCTCTCCATCCCTGATCTCAAAGCGAGGGAAACGGTATTCCCTTACTTCGGCAGAACTCAGTACAGGGGCTACCTTTGGAACGGGGTGGCTAAAGTCCGGTCGGAAGCTCGCCTGGTCAACAGTGTAGATCAGGTTGTAGCACTCATCCCAGGTGATGAGACATCGCTTCAAGACCGAGGCCCTTTGTTCTCTCGCCGTGAAGAGGTACTCCCGACCCTCGTCCAGATGGTTGGATAGAAGAGCGGACAACACGTCGTCGGAGTCGGCGCGCATCACGACCAGGGGGGTGAAAAGGTCATGCGCGGTTTGACAGACGGCCAGGAAGCCGACGACGACCCCCTGTCCGCGAGTGAAGAGCTGCGTCCGTTTATGATAGAGGGCGTAATACGCGGTGAGGGCGTCCTCCGAGGAGGTGGGCGATAGCAAGTGAGCAATGGAGCGCCGTTGCTCGCCATTCATGGGCACCATTGGGGGAATGATCGCTCTTCAACGAGAGAGACGAAGGTCCGCACGTCAACGATCTCAATCTCTTCAAAACGTTACAACACTTTGAGGTCAGGATCACCGGCCACAATGTACTGCGCTCCACCGGCCAACGCACATTCGATGACCAGATTATCGTCTGGATCACGACAGACATCAACTTTACGAGTGGGCATTGAGTTCATCAAGAAGCGATTCACAAGTTACCACCTCCACTTTTTTGCCCTGCTTGGCAAGATGGATAGCCCGTCGGGGCAGTCCGCGCCAAAAGATGCCGGAATCGTACCCTCCTTCTTTCTTCTACGGATACATACGTCCCAGCATCCTCGGGAAGGGAATCGTCTCCCGGATGTGCTTCACGCCGCAGATCCAGGCCACGGTCCGCTCCAGGCCCAGGCCGAAGCCGGAGTGGGGCACCGATCCGTAGCGCCGCAGATCGAGATACCACTCATAGGCCTGGCGAGAGATGCCAAGCTGCTCCACCTGCTGCTCCAGATACTCGTAGCTCGCGCTGCGCTGACCACCACCGATAACCTCACCATACCCTTCGGTGGCCAGCAAGTCCACCGACAGACACACCTCTGGCCGCTCAGGGTCAAACTCCATGTAAAATGCCTTGCAGTGAGTCGGATAGCGGTGGACGAAGACTGGCTTCTCGAAGTGCTCAGCCAGGGCCACTTCGTGAGGGGCCCCGAAGTCCTCGCCCCACTCGATGGATACGCCGTCCCGGTGAAGGATTTCAACCGCTGAATCATACGTGATGCGCGGAAACGGTGGTTCCACTTTTTCCAGCATGGTCGTATCGCGCTTGAGGGTCTTCAGCTCTTCGGCTCGATTCTTCAGTGTGGTCTGGACGACGTAGCTCACCAGTTCCTCCTCGACCCTCATGCACTCGTCCAGGTCGGCCCAGGCCATCTCCGGCTCCACCATCCAGAACTCCAGCAAATGGCGGCGGGTCTTTGACTTCTCAGCCCGGAAAGTGGGGCCGAAGCAGTAGACCTTGCCGAAGGACATGACATTGGCCTCGTTGTAGAGTTGGCCGCTCTGGGTAAGATAGGCCCGATCTCCAAAGTAGTCAGTCTCGAAGAGGGTGGTGGTATCCTCGCAGGAGGAGGGGGTGAGGATGGGGGTGTCCAGGTTGATGAAGCCGTGGGAGTCCAGCCAATCGCGGATGGCCCGCACTACCTCGGCCCGCACCCGCAGGACGGCGTGTTGCCTGGAGGAGCGCAGCCAAAGGTGGCGGCGATCCATCAGGAACTCCACGCCGTGCTCCTTGGGGGTTATGGGGTAATCCTCGGCCAGTTGCACAATCTCCACATCGTTCACCGCGAGCTCATAGCCGCCTGGCGCCCGCTTGTCGGCCCGCACCGTGCCGGTAACGACCAGGGATGACTCATGAGTCACCGTCTTGGTTGCTTCGAACGCCTGAGGAGACACGTCATCCTCAAAGACCACGGCCTGGATCACCCCCGTCCCATCCCGCATCAAGATGAATTGCAGCTTTCCCTTGTCCGTTTTGTTGTAGAGCCAACCCTTGAGGGTAACGTCTTTGCCCTCGTGGGCGGCGATGTTTCCGATGTAAACACGTTCAGCCAAATCACACCTCCAGTATAGGCGCACAATGCAATCTATCTTGAACCGCAACGCTTGAGCAATATGGATTATATCCTCGCTCCCCCTTCTTGTCAAGAAATGTCCTGATATGTACTGTTAGTCGGGCCCGACGCTAAATCACCGCTTTTCAAACAGAGCCACGCTCTCAATGTGATAAGTTTGAGGAAACATGTCAACAGGCCGCACTTCCACCATCTGATAACCACTATCGGTTAGTCTACGCGCGTCCCGGGCCAAGGTGGCTGGATCGCAGGACACGTAGACGATGCGGCGAGGGGCTAGTTCGATTAAGGCCCCCAGCGCTTTCGGCTTACACCCCTGGCGGGGCGGGTCTAGCACCACCAGGTCAATCCGCCTGTCCAACTGGGGCAAAGACGCTTCCACGCTCCCCTCCATGAACTCCACGTTGGTCAACTCCGCGACATTCAGGCGGGCGTCCGCCACGGCGCCCCCATTCTCCTCAATGCCGATCACCTGGCCTACTTTGTCGGCCAGGCTCAGGGCGAAGGTCCCCACGCCGCAGTAGGCATCCAGAAGCACGTCGTCACCTGTTGGGGCCAGGTACTCACCGACCACGCGGACCAACTCCTCAGCGGCAGCAGTATTGACCTGGAAGAAGCTGGTGGCCGAGATGTGGAATCTTCGCCCAGCAACCACCTCAGTGATTTGGTTGCTGCCGATCAGGTTGACAGGAGTGCCATCAGAGAGAAGCAGGACGCAGGAGACGGGCAGGTCACTCTCCAGTGCGGGCGGCAGGTCGTCATGAGTCTCGAAGATCATCATCAGATCGCAGGTGTTGACACCGGCTCGCAGGGAAAGCCGCGCAAGCTCCGGTAGTTCGAGATCCAGGGCGGCAAAGAGCCCTTCGAGGATGGGATGCAGCAAGTAGCAAACTTCTACGGTCTCCACCCGCCGGCCATCGGTGGCTACAAAACCCAACCGTCCGTCACCGCCAACGGAGAACTGGACGTGGTTGCGGTAATGCCAGGGTGTCGCGCTGGGGATAGACCGTTTCACGGTAGCATCGGGGAGGCGGCCGAGGCGAGCCAATTGATTGCCAACCACCGCGGCCTTGAACTCCAGTTGGGCCTGGTAGGTGATGTGTTGCCACTGGCATCCGCCGCACTTCCCAGGGCCGAAGTGGGGACATGGGGGATCAACCCGGTGAGGCGAGGGGGAGAGGGTCTCGACGAGTCGCCCTCGGGCGTAGCGCCCCTTGTCCTCGACGATCTCTACCAGGGCCTCCTCGCCCGGCATGGCGTAGGGCACGAAGATCACCTTGCCCTCGTGCCGCCCCAGGGCATCGCCGCCGTGGGCCATATCGGTTAAGTGCAGCCCGAATCGCTTTTTCATCAGCTCTATCTTTTGCCGTCCAGCTCTGGCCGGGCTTGGCCCTCATCGGCATCGAGCGGGGAAACTGAATGACCTTGAAAAGGAGATGTAGAGCTTGACAAATTTTTGTACTTCGTATATAATATTTTTAGATCGGGTGGCCTGTTTCCCCCTCAGCACGCCACTGAGGAAGCGAGGCAGGTAGCAGAGATCAAACCGCCGCCACGGTGTTACCACCACGGATGGAAGCGTGGATGGCATCCAAGGGTCAAGTTCCTGGACAAAGACCCCTCGAGAAAGATCTCCCCCGATCTTTTTTGTTTGGGTGTGTTTCAAATGAGTTAGACAAGACTTCGGAAGTTTCAAAGGTGCTCTACCCAGTGGCATCTGAGGCGATTTCAAGTCGCTTTTGCCTTAAGAATTCTCGGCTGAAAACTTCCGAAGTCTAGCCTCAACCGAAATGAAACACGCCCTTTCTATTCTTGCCAAAGCCTTAGGATGTGCTCTGGCCTTGTTATTACAAGGTCAGGCTGGCTGCGCCCCCTATACGTCGCTATTGCCCTTTCGTGTGCCCTTGATTTTCGCCCTATTCTGGCAATGCTGATATTCTCTTTTGGAGAATCGGGCTGCACCTTCCTGATGTGGGATAGCAACATTCCCCGTATATCTTTCTCCAACCCTGTGTATTCCTCATCTATCGTTATAGTCTCTAGCTTTTTGAGATGCCCTTCGATCAATAGAAAAACTCCCGCACAGAATATCTCCAGATAAGGGCTCTTAGTCCCACGCGCTCGCAGTATCGCGATACAGCGCCTCTTTATTCTCGCTGGTATGAGAATTGCATAATCCATCTCGTTAGAGAAAGCAAGTACAGTGTCTACTTGAGTTCTTTCGATCTTGCCACTTTGGTCAACCTGGATGTGCAATTATGATCCTCTCAACCTCCTCCTGTAGGCATCCATCACGTAGGGAATGCCGGAGACCTTGGCTGTCTCCTCAGTGAGGGCTATCAGGTTCTTGCAGCTGATGGTCGAGACCTGGAAGTCGCGGGTTCCAGCCATGAGCTGTTGCAGACCGATCTGGAGCTTGTCTGTAAAGGTGGGGATGCCGAACGTCAGGGCCAGATGCCCCGCAGCAGCGTTGCTTTGGCCACCCGGCCGACAGCCAGGACGTAGGCCGCTGTGCGCATGGGAAGCTTGCGCTCCTGGGCGATGTCCCATACCTGCTGGAAACTTTGCACCATGGTCTTCCGAAGCCTGGCGTTAATCTGCTCCTCGCTCCAGAAGAAGGACTGCACATCCTGAACCCATTCAAAGTAGGACATCATCATGCCGCCGGCGCTGGCCAGGATGTCGGGGAGGACGCAGATCCCCTTGTCAGCCAGAATGGCATCAGCACTGGGGGTGATGATGCCTGGCCCTCCCTCGGCGATGCACTTGGCCTGGATCCGTTCGGCGTTATCGGCTCGAATCTGGTTACCCAGGGCAGCCGGCACCAGGATGTCACAGCCCAGGCTCAAGAGGTCTTGTTCTGTGATTGGCTCCGTTCCTTTCAGACCTGCCACCGTGCGTTTCTGAGCCGCGTGCCGAATGGCAGCCAAGGCGTCGAAGCCTTCGGGATGGTACACCCCGCCATGCAGGTCGTTGGCGGCCACGATACGGCAACCAGCCTCCTGCAGATAGAGAGCTGCATTGGAGCCCACTCGGCCGAAGCCCTGCACCGCAACTGTGGCCCCCTCTAGCTTTTTGCCCATCCGCTTGAAAGCTTCCCGGACAACGTACATCAGACCCCGCCCGATGGCTCCGGCCTGGCCCAGGGTGCCCCCGATCTCCAGGGGTTTGCCTGTGACAACGGCCGACACTGAGTGGCCCTTACCCATGCTGTAGGTGTCCATAGCCCAGGCCATGATCTGCGGTCCCGTGTTCAGATCGGGATCGGGGATGTCGCTCTCCGGCCCCACCAACAGCGAGATGTCGTTGATGTAGCGCCGTGTCAGGCGCTCCAACTCACGCTGCGACAGCATCTCCGGATCGCAAGCCACACCCCCCTGCGCACCGCCGAAGGGGACATTCACCACGGCGCATTTCCACGTGTTCCACATAGCCAGGGCACGCATTTCATCCAGGCTGATGTCGGGGTGATAGCGTACCCCGCCCTTGCTTGCTCCCATCACTGCGTTGTGATGCACGCGGTAACCGGTGAACATCTTCACCGATTCATCGTCCATCCTCACCGGAAAAGCGACGATCAAGGCTCGCCTGGGCTCTCGCAGAAAGTCAATCAGACCCCTTTTCAAGTCCAGATGCGTCGTTGCCATGTCAAACTGGCGCAACGCCATCCGGTAGGGATTGGCCTCACTGCTGAACATCGCCTCTGCCGGATACAGACAAGCTTCGTAGATGTCTTCCCCCAAAGTGTGGTGCTCTGACGATGGAGTTGGGGTATCCATTACATCATTATCATTGGTCATCATCTTTGAGCGCCTCCTCGGCTCCTATGGGTAGATGCCCCGCAGCAGGGTAGCGTTAGCCACACGGTCAATGGCCAGGATGTAGGCTGCGATGCGCATGTCAACCTCTTGACTTTGGGAGATGGCCAGCACATCATTGAAAGCTCTGACCATGATTTTCTCTAAATTCGCGTTGACCTCGTCCTCGCTCCAGAAGAAGGACTGCAAGCCCTGTACCCATTCGAAATAGGACACCGTCACCCCACCCGCGTTGGCCAGGATGTCGGGAATGACGAAGGCCCCTTTGTCGAACAGGATGGCATCCGCCTCTGGTGTGGTGGGGCCGTTGGCTCCCTCGGAGATGACGCGAGCCTTGATGCGATCTGCATTCTCCTCGGTGATCTCGTTCTCCAGAGCTGCCGGCACGAGCACCTCGCAATCCAGCTCCAGCAGCTCCTCGTTCGTGATCTTATCGGTGCCCGGATAGCCGACCACGGTTCTAGTCTCTGCCTTGTGGCGCATCACGTCCTCGGCGTCTAATCCTTTTGGATTGTAGATGCCCCCTTGCGAATCACTGGCAGCGATGATAGTGCAGCCCAATTCCTGCAAAAGCTGGGCCCCGATGGCACCCACATTGCCGAACCCTTGCACAGCCACCCGCACTCCCTCAATGGGTATGCCCAGGTGCTTGAGGGCGTCGCGAGTGGTAAACATCACTCCACGACCGGTGGCCTCTCGACGGCCCAGGCTCCCGCCGATCTCGACGGGCTTGCCAGTGACCACCGCCGGCACCGAATAGCCCTTGGTCATACTGTAGGTGTCCATGATCCAGGCCATGGTTTGGGCATTGGTGTTGACATCGGGGGCAGGGATGTCGGAATCAGGGCCGATAAACATGATGATCTCGCTAGTGAAGCGCCGGGTCAGGCGCTCCAGCTCCCGCTCTGACATCACCTTGGGATTGCAGACCACGCCGCCCTTGGCGCCGCCGTAGGGAATCCCCACCACCGCGCCCTTCCAGGTCATCCACATAGCCAGGGCGCGCACTTCATCCAGAGTCACGTCGGGATGGTAGCGGATGCCTCCCTTGGCCGGCCCGCGAGCCAGGCTATGCTGCACACGGTGGCCGGTGAACATCTGGATGCTGCCATCGTCCATTTTCACCGGAAAATTGACGGTCAGCTCCCGCTTGGGAAGCCGCAGCTTGGCCTTGATGCCCGCTTTCAGATCGAGATACTTGGCCGCATTGTCGAACTGCCTTTGCGCTATCTCATAGGGATTCTCACTGACAGGATTTCCTTGCATTTTTACTAACCTCCTCGGTTGTATTTTGGGATAAACAAAGAGCGCCCACGGGCGCTCGTCACAGATTCCCTGAGAACGCCCTTGTTCCTCCGAATTTGCTCGTCATATTCTACACAAAGGGCCTCGAAAGTCAAGCCTGGCCCAGCTTCTCCTTAAATAGTTTGTTGGCCAAGTGGGGATTCGCCTTGCCGCGAGTGGCCTTCATCACCTGACCGACGAGGAAACGTAGCACCGCCTCTTTGCCCGCCAGGTACTCCGCCACTGGACCAGGGTTCTCCGCTATGATCTGCTCGACGATGCGCGAGAGCTCTTCGGCGTCGCTGATCTGGACCAGGCCCCTCTTCTTGACGATCTGAGAAGCAGGCTGGCCCGTCTCGAACATCGTGGCGAAAACGTCTTTGGCGATGTTGATGCTAATGGTGTCCTTCTCCACCAGGGTAAGTAGCTCGGCCAATGCACCCGGGGTGACCTTGACTGCCTCTATTCCCAAGTCTGCGGCCTTCAGCAGGCGGAACAGCTCGCCAGTGACCCAGTTGGCCACAGTTTTGGCATCGGGATAAGCCCGGACGCAGGAGTCAAAGTAGTCGGCCACCGGCTTCTCCGCCGTCAGCACTTCGGCGTCGTAGCGGGACAGCCCATGCTGCTCCGTGAAGCGGGACTGCTTGGCGTCGGGCAGTTCGGGTAGCCTGGCCGTGATTCCCGCCACCCACTCCCGGCTGAGGACGAGGGGCGGCAAGTCCGGCTCTGGGAAGTAGCGGTAGTCATGGGCGTGTTCCTTGCTGCGCTGAACCACAGTGATGCCTCGCGCTTCATCCCAGCCCATCGTCACCTGCTCGATGCATCCACCAGCCTCCAGGGTGTCAGCTTGCCGCCCGATCTCATACTCTAGGGCCAGCTTCACTGAGTGAAAACTGTTGAGGTTTTTGACCTCCACTTTGGTACCAAGTTCACTCTTGCCCAGCGGGCGCAGGGAGATGTTGGCCTCGCAGCGCATGGCACCCTTTTCCATGTTGCCTGAGTTCACACCTAGGTATCTCAGGATAGTGCGCAGCTTTGCCAAATACTGGCGGGCCTCCTCAGGGGTACGAATGTCGGGCCGGCTGACGATTTCCATTAAGGGCACGCTGGAGCGGTTGAAGTCCACCAGGCTATGTCCGCCCAGGTGAAACAGCTTGGCAGTGTCCTCCTCCAGATGAACTCGCTCGATGCCGATACGCTTGCTCTCCCCGTCCGCCTCGATGTCCAGCCAGCCATCGCGAGACAGGGGTAAGTCGTACTGGGAGATCTGGTATCCTTTGGGCAGGTCGGGATAGAAATAGTTCTTACGGTCGAATTTGGAGAACTCAGGGATCTGGCAATTGAGGGCCAGGGCAGTCATAACGGTGTACGCTATGGCCTTCTGATTGATGACCGGCAGTACCCCCGGCATCCCCAGGCAGACAGGACAGACGTGGGTATTGGGCTCTGCGGCGGCGTAATCGGCGCTACAGCGGCAGAACATCTTGGATTCGGTCAGCAGTTGGGCGTGAACCTCAATGCCGATCACGACCTCGTAGTCCACGGCGCTCTCCCTTTCTAACCTCTAACCTCCAGCAGCATCTCCAGTGATGCGCACTCTAACCCGTGCGCGCTGGAGACGCCATTGCAAGTGACATTACCTTTGTAGACGTTTACCCCTTTAGCCAGGGCTGCGTTGCTCTTCACAGCCTCGACGAAGCCGCGATTGGCCAGTTGAAGGGCGTAGGGCAAGGTGGCGTTTGTCAGAGCATAAGTCGAAGTGCGCGGCACGGCGCCGGGCATATTGGTGACACAATAGTGGACCACCCCTTCTTCGATGTAGGTAGGGTCAGTGTGGGTGGTGGGGCGGGATGTCTCGATGCAGCCGCCCTGGTCAATGGCTACGTCAACGATCACGCTGCCCGGATTCATGCTCCTCACCATCTCCCGCGTGACCACGTGAGGCGCCCTCGCCCCAGTGACGAGCACCGCCCCGATCACGACGTCGGCGCGTTTGACGGCCTCGGCCACGCTGTGAGGGTTCGAACCCAGGGTGACGAGATTTCCATGGAATATCTCGCTCAGGTAGCGCAGCCTGTCCATCCTGAGATCCATGGCGGTGACACTGGCCCCCATACCCAGGGCCATCTCCACCGCGTTCTTCCCTACGGTGCCAACCCCGATGACGACCACGGTGCAGGGAAGAACACCGGGCACCCCGCCGAGGAGCTTACCTCGCCCTCCGATGGGCTTTTCCAGACAATGGGCAGCCACCTGTACCGACATCCTGCCGGCCACTTCGCTCATGGGTTCCAGCAAGGGCAACTCTCCGTTCGACAACTCAACCGTCTCGTAGGCCACGGCTGTCACCTTCTTCTCCATCAGAAGCCCGGTCAAGGTCTCCAACTTCGGGTTGGCAAGATGAAGGTAAGTGAATAAAATAAGATCTTCACGGAAGAATCGGAATTCCGGCTCGATAGGCTCCTTAACTTTGAGCACCATCTCGGCTCCCCAGGCGTCGGCGGCGGAGGGCACTATCTCCGCCCCTGCTTGCCTGTACTCCTCGTCGGAGAAACCGCTCCCCTCGCCGGCCCCTCTCTCGACCAGGACCTCTTGTCCCGCCCTGACCAGCATGTCCACCCCGGCTGGCGTGGCGCCAACTCTGTTCTCGGCTGTCTTTATCTCCTTTGATACTCCGATGATCATCGTTGATCCTCCTTAGAATGGGTTTTGATTTGAACTGCTTGTACTGACCACATGTCCTCAAACTCGTCGTACGCTAGCTCGAAAAGACCGCCCTCCTCGGTCCGCACCAGGAAATGGGGACCCTCGGGGACGCGCCAGGCCCGTTCCACTGCCTGGACGACGTGGGGCTCGCCTTGCCAAACGAAGGCACGGGGCTCCTGGGCGTAGGTGTGGCCCGAATAACACTCGACAATTGGTTCCATAAGTTTCGGTGCGCTCCTTCGACGAGCTCAGGACACCGCTTCGGCTACGGGCGGTCTTTGCCCGCCTCGACCCAGGGAGGCTATGGCCTGAGTCCTTTGAGATACTCGCGGAGCTGCGGGCCGATGCGGTCATCTTTCAGAGCCAAAGCGATGAATGTCTGCAACAGGCGCAGCGGATCGCCAGTGGTGTACCAGGTTCCTTTGATCGGCTGGGCCACGACCCGTTTTCGCTGGGCAAGGGTCATCATGGCGTCAGCCATCCACAGCTCTCCCCCCTTGCCCAACGTTTGTTCTTCTAAGATTTCGACCACTTCGTATGGGACAACGAATCTCCCTATTACGATGAGATTGGAAGGGGCTTGCATTGGCTTTGGCTTCTCAATTAGATTTTCGATTTCAGGTGCTTCCGTGTCTTCTTTCAGCTTGATGCAGCCATAGAGATGGGTTTCCTCCCAGGGCACCTCGTAGGCGGCCATGGCCGCGGCGGGCTGGTAGCGCTGGTAGGCATCCATCACCTGGCGCAAGCCGGGTGGGTCAGCATCAATAACGTCGTCGCCAAACATGTAGGCGAACGTTTCACCCTTACCAATAAAGGGGGCAGCTGCCAGGAGTGGGGTACCGTTGCCGTAGGGCAGATCATTCCCCTGGCGGACAAAGGCGAAGTTAGCTAACTTCGAAACGCACTTGACCTCTTCCAGGTAGTGCGATTTTCCTGTTGCCTCCAATGCTCGTTCTAGTTCTGGCACTGAATCAAAATGATCGCTTATAGCATGGCTGCCGCGCCGGATCACCAAGATGATGTCAGTGATGCCTGAGCTTACGGCCTCTTCCACCACGTGTTGGAGGATAGGTCGATCCACCAGAGGAAGCATCTCCTTGGGAATAGCTTTAGTGGCTGGCAGAAAGCGCGTTCCCAGCCCAGCCGCAGCGATGACGGCCTTAGAGATTTTCATGTATCAGGTCTCCTCCTTGAACTTGTTGATTCCTAGCTTGTGACAAGTTTTGTTCGACAAGGCCTCAACTAATTGCAGAACTGCCGTGCTCTTGGTATCCCATCAGTGTATGTGAGAGCCGATGAAGAAACTGCCCAGTGTTCTTCCTTAAAGCAGGTAGAACTTCGACTGTCTTCTGGACAGCGGCGCCCAAAAACCCACCTGACCAGAATTCCTGGTTCAGTACAGCTTTCAGATATAGGCAGATGCCTGCTAGGACTGAAACTACCAGCATATCCCCCCAAATTCCCTTTCTGAGGCTAGCCTGTATTCTGCCACTCAATGTCGGAGAGTAGCTTTGTTCCCAAGCCCTATTCCAGTAGTAGTTAAGCAAATTGAATATAGTAGTTCTACCCCACTTGTCGCCTCTACCTCGGTACACTATGCCCTCGATTCCTCTCTCAGCCCCCGGGCTATGGATATTTAGAATCCACCAGCGTTCATCAATTATGGATGCGCGATGAATAGCTGAGAGCCCAGGGTTGTCCAACCAACGAACTTCGAGCTTTCCAATATCTCGGCCTTCTTGACGGGCTAGCTCACGCTCCCTCACACAAAGTTGAGTCCAATCTCGTGTCCGCTCTACGATGTCGCGTACGCTAACATCTGGTTCAATCTGTCTAGCTAGGTTGGGTGAGAACATGAGAATTCTCACATCTATTCCTTTCCTCAAAGCATCCTCAATCTCCTCGTAGATCGCTGGATATACCGTTTTAGAAGAGAAGACACCCAGTTTAATAGATACTCTTGCCTCGTTAATAGCCTCCTTGAGACTTCCACGAGCTGATTCCCAACTGGCCCATCCTACTCTCTCAATGAGATCTTTCTCTCTGAGAGACACTCCACGAAACAAGTCTACTTTCTCTTCAATGGTCTCTGCGATGTCAGAATCAAGCTGTGCACCCTGTAGCAGTGATCTCGAGATGTTGCTGATAGGATCACGTGCTTCAATGTAGCGATCGTACTTGCCTTCTACAAAATACAACAACTGCTCCTGTATCAAGGAGTGAATCAACTCCTCAATTCTATCTGCAGGTAGCTGCTCTATCTCATCGTAGAGCTGCAAGATGTCCACAAGTTCCTCCAGGGATGTGCGATATTGTCGTGTGACTATGATTGTAAAGATTCTAGCCTCCAATGGATCAAGGCCCTGTTGGCACAAGTACTCAACCACTCTTTCCTCAGCGGAATTCAGTTGTGTGCTCATCTCCCCTCCTTAACATTGAGTGTACAATCCAGGGGCTTCCGTGCTCTCTTTCAACTTGATGCAGCCGTAGAGATGAGTTTCCTCCCAGGGAACCTCGTAGGCGGCCATGGCTGCGGCGGGCTGGTAGCGCTGGTAGGCATCCATCACCTGGCGCAGGCCGGGCGGGTCCGCATCAATAACGTCGTCGCCAAACATGTAGACGAACATCTCGTCCTTGCTGATGAAAGGGCTGGCCGCCAGCACCGGAGAGCCGTTGCCGTAGGGCAGATCGTCCCCCTGGCGGACGAAGGCGAAGTTCGCCAACCGCGAAATGCGCCTGACCTCCTCTAGGTAGTGGAGCTTGCCTGTTGACTCCAGGGTCCGTTCCAGGTCGGGCGCTGAATCGAAATGATCGGTGATGGCGTGGCTGCCGCGCCGGATCACCAAAATGATGTCGGTGACGCCTGAGTTCACGGCCTCTTCCACCACGTGTTGGAGGATGGGCCGATCCAGCAGCGGGAGCATCTCCTTGGGCACGGCCTTGGTGGCCGGCAGGAACCGCGTCCCCAGCCCGGCGGCAGCGATGATGGCCTTGGTGATTTTCATGGTTGTTGTTTCCTCATGACCTTGAGGCAAGCTTGGACAGCGTCCTTGATGTTGGCTAAGGCCTCCTCTTTTGTTTTGCCCTGAGACATACAGCCTGGGATTTGTGGGCACTCAGCGATGATATAGCCGTCTGCCCCTTCTTCTAGAATGACCTTAAGAGTCATTGGATACTCCTCCCTCCAACACGAATTTCTTAACCTCTTTCGTGTCTTTTGTCCTTTCTTGACGGTCTCCTCTTGTGCCACTCCGTCGCCTGCTCGTAGGCGTAGGCCACGCGCAGAACTGCTTCCTCAGCGAAGGCATCCCCCATGATCTGCAGGCCCACGGGCAGGCCATCACCCGTTGGGCGCGGGAAGCCCTCCTCCACGTCTCCGACCGAGCCGCAGGGGATGGAGATGCCACAGATGCCGGCCAGGTTTAGGGAGAGGGTGAAAACGTCGGAGAGGTACATCTGCAACGGATCGTCTACTTTCTCGCCGATCTTGAAGGCCACTGTGGGAGAAGTGGGAGCTACCAACACGTCGAATTCCTTGAAAGCCCGGTCGAAATCTTGCTTGATGAGGGTGCGTACCTTTTGGGCCTTGAGGTAATAGGCGTCGTAGTAGCCCGCCGAAAGGGCATAGGTACCCAGCATGATGCGCCGCTTTACTTCGGGACCGAAGCCGCTCTGCCGGGTCTGGCGGTAGGCATCCCACACATCGTCCGCCTCGTGGTGAGAGTGGCCGTATTTCACGCCATCGTAACGGGCCAGGTTGGCTGAAGCCTCGGCGGGAGCGATCAGGTAATAGACGGGCAAGGAGTACTTCGTGTGAGGTAGGGAGACCTCGTCCACCTCTGCGCCCAGATCAGCCAGTTCTTCTATGGCAGCTCGCACCGCCGCCTCCACCCCAGGCTGCATACCCTCGACGAAGTATTCCCTGGGAACGCCCACCCGCATTCCTCGAATGTCGGGGACGAGGGCTTGGGCATAATCGGGGGCGGTGACATCCACAGAGGTGGAGTCGCGGGGGTCATAATGGGCGATGGCCTGCAGCATGATGGCGCAGTCGGTCACGTCTTTGCCGAAGGGAGCAATTTGGTCCAGCGAGGAGGCAAAAGCCACCAGGCCATAGCGGGAGATGCGACCGTAGGTAGGCTTGAGACCCACCACACCGCAAAAGGCTGCTGGCTGGCGCACACTGCCGCCGGTATCGGAACCCAGGGCGCCCAGGCACTCGTCGGCGGCTATGGCGGCAGCGCTGCCTCCGCTGGAGCCGCCAGGCACTCTGCTCAGGTCCCAGGGATTGCGGGTGGGGAAGTAGGTGGAGTTCTCGGTGGAAGAGCCCATAGCGAACTCGTCCATGTTGGTCTTGCCCAGGATGACGGCACCGCTCTGGCGCAGATGCTCAATCACCGTAGCGTTGTAGGGTGGGATGAAGTCCTCCAGGATCCTGGAGCCGCAGGTTGTCGGCACGCCCCTGGTGCAGATGATGTCCTTGATGGCCAGGGGCACGCCCAAGAGGGGATGATCCTCGCCAGCAGCCCGTCGCTGATCCGCCTCGTGGGCTTGCTCCAGAGCCAACTCGGGAGTGACCGTGAGGTAAGCTCTGACCTGATTATCAACCTCCACAATGCGCTCGATAGTTGCCTGGGTCAGTTCGACAGCCGAAATCGCGCCTTTTCTCAACAGCTCATGTGCCCGGTGGATGGTCAGCTCATATAGTTTCAAGCTAGTTCTCCAGCAGAGAGGGCAGTAGGCCCTCGACCACTCCTACGAACTCCGTCGCCTGCTCAATCGCCTCGTTCACCTGCTCAAGCGTGAAATCTCGCTTTCGCTCGTAGTCGGCGTGTAGGCGGAACTTGTGGGCTTGCTTGAACCAACTGCTGTACTTAGCGTCCACCAACCCCTGCCTGATGAAGTGCAAGCCGAAGAGGGAGATGATGCCGACGTGGGACTTAGTGCGGATAGTGCGGGCAGCCAGCGCTGCGTCGGCGGCGTCCAGAAAGGCGTAGTAGACCAGGGACATGACGTTGCCATATTCACCGATTTCCCGTACTGCCCTGGCAGAACGTAGGCGGCCGTGCGCCGATTCAATGAACCCCTGCGCTACTTCAGCCGGGTTTCCTTTTCCTACCACGATGGGCTCTCCTTTCAACACGATTCCCTCATCGGCCACGTTGCGCATCAGCGGTGTGCCAATGGCTGACCATTCAGCTATCTCATCCCTGGTGAAGTCGAGGGCTGAGATGTCTATCATCTTCTCCAGGAGGGTGTCAGCCGTGAGGCCGCTGATGATGTCATCCACTTCTGGCGTCTGGTGCTCCACGATGACCAGCAGGTCTATGTCCGAACCGGGGTGGGCGTCTCCTCGCGCCTTGGAGCCAAAGAGGATGATGTCCTTGACCTGGCCAGGTAGCTCGGCAAGGAGCCTCCTTTTGAACTCCTCGACAGCCAGGAGCTCATCAGGCTGCAAGACATGGGAGACAGGTTTCCCTTGTACTGTCATTCGCTCCATGAATGATTTACTCCAGAATCGCCTGTACCTTGAAGCAACCGTTCTCGGCCTCGGGCGCATTTGCCAGGACGTCTTCGCGGGAGAACGAGGGCCTGACCTCGTCCGCCACCATCACGTTCCGCAAGGGGAGTACTGTGGCTGTGGGAGGAATGGCCTCGGTATCCAAGCGCTGCAATACCTCGGCGTACTCCAAAATGGCAGAGAGCTGTTCCCCGAACTTTTCCCTCTCCTCGTCGGTCAAGCTGAGCTTCGCCAGCTCGGCGATGTGCTCCACCTCGACGCGGGTCAGTTTTGTCTCTTGGCCCCTAAGCAAAGCGACTTCGTCCATCTTTCACTCCCTGGCGTATTATAACACTTTCAGGCAGAGCGAGCAAATCAGGGAGAGCGTACGAGATCGTTAAGCCTGGCTGTTACCTTCAGCATCGCCACCTCTATTCTGTCTTGATAACGGCAGAAAGCCAGAGCAATGGCCGTCACGCCAGCGATGAAGAACGCTATTTGGGTTCGAGTGAGTCCGGCAGCGTTAGCTCCCACCAAGTTGGCTGTGAAAATGCCCGGCAGGCGGCCGACGGCAGCCAACACAACCAGTTCAGGTAGGGGCAGGGGGGTGAGCCCAGCCAGGAAGCAGGCCACATCGTCGGGGAGAAATGGGAAGAGAAAAATGAGGAAGAAGAAAAGAGCTCCCCGCTGCTGTGAATAGCCATCGAGTCGCTCCAGTGTCTCTCTTGTGATCAGCCTCTCTGCCCAGGGCCGCCCGAAGCGTCTAGCCAAAGCCATGGCCAGGCTGGAGCCTGCGATTACCCCGACCAGGCTATAAAAGGTCCCCCAGGCCGCGCCAAAGAGATAGCCGTTGGCGGCGTCTATGACCTGGCCGGGGATGGGGGCCAGGAGCACCTGGGCCACGTGCAACAAGATAGTCGCCAACGGGGCCCAGTACCCAAACCTCGTCACGAACTCCTGTACCCTGGCTGTGTCAGCGAACAGAGACAGCAGCGGCCTGCGCCAGATGAGCAAAGCTGCAACCACGAGGGCAAGAAGCCCCAAGATAGCTATCGTCCGTCCGCGAATTCTGCCCATGCTCACTATCATACCAGCGAAAGCCGAAATCGTCAAGCGGACTCTGACGATTTGCGCTTTTTGGCTTTTTTTGCTACCATTAGGGTGAGGTTTGGCAGATCTCGATTTGTCCTGGAGAACCAACCATGAACATCAACACCAAACGGCGCATTTTGCGCCGGCGTAGAAAGAAGAATAGTAACAGTGGCCTGCTCTTGCGTCTGCTTATTGGCGCGGCGGCTATGGCCTTTTTTGCGGCCACGGCGCTTGGTTTTGCAGGCATCGGTACGGCGGTCGGTGTGTATAACTACTACGCTAAGGACCTGCCCGATCCTGGCCGGCTCGAGACGGATCAGGAGGAATTCGAGACCACCAAGCTTTATGACCGCACTGGCCAGGTGCTCCTCTACGAGATTTTCGATCCGCGATTTGGCGATCGTACCTGGGTTCCGTTGGATCAGATGCCGCTTTGCCTGGGGCAGGCTACCGTCGCCATCGAGGACAAGACTTTCTACGAGAACCCTGGCTTCGATATCAGGGGCTTTGCTCGAGCCTTTTACTACTACAACTTGCGAGGTGGCCAGGTTCAAGGTGGCAGCACCATCACCATGCAGTTGATCAAGAACGTGCTGATCCCTCTGGAGGAGAGATACCAGGTGCTCTACTCTCGGAAGATCAAGGAATTCATCCTGGCCCTGGAGATCTCGCGACGCTATAGCAAAGATCAGATTCTAGCCTGGTACCTGAACTCCAACTTCTATGGGAACCTGGCATACGGTGTGGAAGCGGCGGCTAAGGTCTATTTCGATAAAACCGTCCAGGAGCTGGACTTAGCTGAATGTGCTATGCTGGCTGCCGTGCCCCAGTACCCCGGCCTGAACCCCATTGACAATCCAGGGGAGGCTCGCAAGCGCCAACACCTGGTGCTGGACGCCATGGTGCGCCAAGGCTACATCACCGCCCAGGAAGGTGTTGCAGCCAAGTACCAGAAGCTGGATATCAAAGCCCGCGAGGAGCGTTACGACATCGTCGCCCCTCACTTCTCCATCTATGCCCGCAAGCGCCTGGAGGAGATTCTCGGTCCTGAGCTGGTGCACCGCGGTGGGCTGCGGGTCTACACCACCATAGACCTGGAGATGCAAGACCTGGCTCTGGAAATAGCTCGAGGGCGGGTGGCCGAATTGCAGGCTGAAGAACGCAATGTCTCCAATTCTGCCGTGGTGGTCATCACCCCTCGTACCGGTGAGATTCTGGTCATGTTGGGCAGCCTCGACTACTGGGACGACAAGATAGCTGGCGAGGTCAATGTGACTTTGGCCAATCGGCAGCCGGGCTCGTCCTTCAAGCCCTTTACCTACGTGACCGCTTTCTCTCAGGGCTACACGGCATCTACCATGATCATGGATGTGCGCACGGCCTTCCTTGACCCGCCCCACCCGCCCTATGTGCCGGAGAACTACAGCCGCAAGTATCATGGCTCCAAGCGAATACGCCAGACCCTGGCCTGCTCTTACAATATGCCGGCCGTTAAGGTGCTGGACATGGTCGGGCTGGAGAACGTTCTTAACACCGCTCACCGCCTGGGCATAACCACCCTTAACGAAGATTACTATGGGCTGAGCCTGACTTTGGGCGGGGGCGAGGTCAAACTGCTGGACATGACCTACGCCTTCAGCGTGTTCGCCAACGGTGGGAGCATGGCTGGAGTACCTGCGGAAGAGCCCCCATTTGGTTATCGCGAGCTAGACCCGGTGGCCATCCTGCGGGTCGAGGATCGGGACGGAAACATCTTGTGGCAATACGCTACCCCTGAGACCAGAGAGGTCTTGAGTCCCCAGTTGGCCTATCTCCTCACCGACGTCCTGTCCGACAACAACGCTCGGGCGCCGGCCTTTGGCTGGGAAAGCCCACTGCACCTGAGCCGCCCAGCCGCGGCCAAGACCGGCACCACCAACGATTTCCGCGATGCCTGGACCATCGGCTACACCCCCCAGATAGCTACCGGCGTCTGGGTGGGTAACAGCGGCAATGAGGCCATGAACGATGTCCCTGGAGGGCGCGGCGCAGGTCCCATCTGGCACGACTTCATGGAGAGGGTGCTTGCGGGGATGCCCGTGGAAGAATTCGCAAGGCCGCAGGGCTTTGAGGAGGTGGAGGTCTGCTCCGTGTCGGGAATGCTGCCCACGGAACACTGTCCTCACAAGATCAGAGAGATCTTCATTGAGGGGACGGCCCCTACCGCGTATTGCAACGTCCATCAGGTATTTCGCGTCAACAGAGAGACCGGCAAGCTGGCTACCGTTTACACCCCTCCCGAACTGGTGGACGAGGTTATCTATGAGATCTATCCCCCTGAGGCCGCCGACTGGGTGCGCGAGCAGGGTATCCCCCAGCCGCCGACCCAGTATGACCTGGCCTATGGTCCCAGTCCGGCCTCCGGCGATGTGGCCATCATCAGCCCTGCTCCCTATGCCTACCTCCGGGAAACGATTCCCATCGTCGGCAACGCCAAGGCCCAGAACTTCCAGCTCTATCGCCTGGAGTACGGCCAGGGAATCAACCCTTCGGCCTGGATTCAGATTGGCGGCGATCATTACAATCAGGTCAATAACACCCCTCTGGAGTATTGGGACGTGAGCGGCCTGGACGGGCTATACACCCTTCAGCTTTCGGTGGTGGATGGAGGCGGGAACTATAGAAAGAGCACCACCCAGGTCACGGTGGACAATACCCCGCCAGAGATCGAGCTCATCTACCCTTACGATGGCCGTACCTATTACATGGAGTACGACGAATGGGTCAACATCTCGGCTGATGCGGTGGACAACTTCTCCATGGAGCGGGTGGAGTTCTACCTGGACAACAACCTGCTCAGCTACAGCACTATAGCTCCCTACAACACCAAGTGGACCATCGAGATGGCCGACACCATCCCCGTGCCAGGCACGGCGGTGCAGGAAACCCAGATTGTCCAAAATCCGGACGGCAGTTTTACCACCCAGGTGATCACTGTCACCCAGGTGATCACCGATTCAGATGGCATGCGCATGCAGGTTTTTGCCAACGGGATGACCATCATCTCCGACACCCACGGCTACACCGAGACCCACCAGATCCACGTGGTGGCCTTTGACACGGCTGGGAACGAGGTCGAGAGCGAGAAGGTGCGCATCTACGTTGTGCACGAGCAGGAAGAGGAAGAGCAAACCACGGCCTTATGGCTGGATGACCGGGTAGGATATCTCGATGATAGAACGCGGATTAGCAGGATTTGCGGATAGTGGCTCATACAAACGTGCAACCGATCCGTGAATCCTGCCCATCCGTTCCTCTCAGTGTTTACTCCCTCCCCCTGCGAAGGGGAGGGTTGGGGTGGGGGGGGGAGTCGGTAGACCAGAAGGGGCCGAGTTCGCAGGGAATCTTGTCCACTTGTGGGGATCCACCCTCCCCCTGCCCCTCCCTCCCAGGGAGGGGGGAATGCTTATCCGTTCCGTCCGGTAAATCCCCCAGGTCCGTTGTTCCCTCCCCCAAAGATACCCTAATCAGCGCGATCTGCCATCTCTTGCGCATCCCCTTTCGCCTCATCCCTCGAAGTGCCCCACTTAATACCCCCAGCTCGATCCTGATCATCAAACCCTGCTGCCTCGGCGATGTGCTCATGGCTACGCCGGTGATAGCGGCCCTCCGCCAGGCCTTCCCCAGGGCCAGGATTGACTTCGCGGTAGGCGGCTGGGCGAGGGCGATGGTCGAGAACAATCCCCGTCTGGACGGGCTGGTGGATTGCGGCCCAGTGGGAAGCGGCGGCCGCTACTCCTGGCGCGAGTATTTTGACCTGATCAGACGAATCCGCGCTGGAAAGTACGAGGCTTGTTTCGTCCTGGATCGCTCCCCGCTGATCAGCCTGCTGCCGTACCTGGGTGGCATCCCCCAGCGGGTGGGCCTGGATAGCCGAGGCCGAGGCTTCTCCTTGACCGTTGGCGTGCCAGTGGTAGGCCTCAAACATGAGGCAGAACTCTATCTCGACACAGTGAGGGCTGTTGGCATCGAGGTGGGTGAGCCGAGGTTGGAGTTCTATCCCACTGACGAAGATCGCCGCCATGTTACTGAGATGCTGGGCAAATGCCAGGGAACTACGGCCCAAGTCCCCCTGGTCGTTATCCACCCGGCGGGAGGGAGCAATCCGGGGATGGTCCTTTCGGCGAAGCGTTGGCCGCCCCAGCGCTTCGCTGCCCTGGCCGACCGCCTCATTGGGGAGAGAGGGGCTCAGGTGCTCCTGGTGGGCGGACCAGAAGACGGTCCCATCGCTGCCGCGATCAAAGATGGTATGAGGCAGAAGCCCTGGGATCTGACGGGGCAACTGACGTTTGGGCAGTTGGGCGCTCTCCTGGAGCGGTGTGACCTCTTCATTGGCCACGACACAGGAGCCATGCACCTGGCGGTAGCTGTGGGTGCGCTGGTGGTGGCCATCTTCGGTCCCTCTGACCCACGAATGTACGGCCCTTACAGTGAGAATAGTGTAGCGCTGTGGCACGACGTAGGTTGCAATCCCTGCCTGCTTCGCGGTCGCTGGGACACTGCCTGTCGCCGCTTCAAGTGTATTGAGGCGGTTACGGTGGAGGAGGTGTGGAGTGTCTGGTCGGGGCTCTTTTCACGATGAATTGATGATACGCTCACTTCGTCTCTGCACATAGTCACGAACAGGAAGCCTTCACAGAAACTCCGTGATGCTCACCTGGGTGTAGATCTCCCGCTCCTCCAGTTCCTTGAAAAAGGGTTCGGGGTCAATCACCGCTTCAGGAGGATAGACCCCCGGCGGGATGCGCCCCTCGGCCAGCCAGATGGCGGCGCGGGCCGGGGCTACGCCAGTGGGGAGCGCGCCCTTGCAGGTCAACGTGCCCAGCCGATAGGTCAGCGTCTTACCATCCTTTGTCCCCCTCACCTCGGTGACGATCTCCTTGGCCCAGTCAGGCGGCTGAGTTTTTGGCGGGGCCAGGAAGTCGGCGATGGGCGGGACGTAGCCGGACATCATCGCCACCAGGAGGTCGCGTGGCACCACGGGCTGCCCCTTCACCTCCACCGCCTCCCGCCCGGCGAAGCCGAAGTCCGCCAACACGCGGATCTTCTCTACCGTCTCCTTCGCCATCCCCCAGTAGTTGATCTTGAAGAAGCATTCTTTCAACCCCTTATCACCGAAGGTGACAGGGAGCGTGGCGGTCTCGGAGTGGAGGGAGAGATGCATGGGCAGGAGACCCAGGGGTGGGGTGAACCAGTAGTCCTCGAACTCGCTCAGCGGCTCGCAGGCCACGAACTCCCCGTCCCGGTAGACCATCGGCGGCTGGGTCAACTCATCAACGATGGTGGGAACGGCGTAGGTGAAGCGGACGTCGTCCGGCGGGGGCGGCATGATACCGTCGTAGATGCGGATGTATTCGATAGTATCCAGCCGGTCGGCGGCGTAGCGGGCCTGGATGTTGGGCACGCCCGGCGCGGAGCCCATCCCCAGCACCGCGCTCAACCCTGCCTCGGCGAAGCGCTCGCTCAGTTCCAGTTGCTTGCGGGTGGTGTGAAACAGGCCACCCATATCGGTGTAGGACACCCCGGCCTCCAGACAGGCCTTCATCACCTGCAGGTTGAAGTAGTAGACGGTGGCGTTCAGGCAGGCGTCCGCCCCCCTGAGCGTGCCGACCAGCGCGTCGTGGTCGGCGACATCCACCGGCAGGATACTGACCTTGGGGCTGTTGATGATCCCCGCCACCGTGCGAGCCTGGCCAACATCCTGATCAGCGATGACAATCTTCTTCACTCGCTGGTCGCTCGCCAAGTCTTGCACGGCGATGCAGCCCATTTTCCCCGCGCCACCCAATACGATGATTCTCATTAGTAGCTCCTTTGTGGTATTATCTGTGTACTACTCTCGCCGGTACTGTACCTTAACACTGCGGATAAGTCGATGTAGACATATGGTGGCACAGA
>CAYMKL010000008.1:0-83497 GCA_964390805.1 uncultured Anaerolineae bacterium
CAAAAGCGACATTACCGCAACTGGTCAGCTACCCGCGAATCGGGAAACTTCTACCGGAGGTGTTGGAACGGTCCTCGAGCGAGTGAGCCTAGATTCGCTGCAAACGTAGGAACTGCCCCGAAACCTGAAACGGTAGGTTTTGGGCGGTGAAACAAAGCCACCTGTGCGATTGATGCAGGTGGCTTTTCTCTTTGGTGGGGGGTGTGGCAGCCGACATGTTGTCCAGCCGGCGGGAATCACGAATACAACGTCGGGTCTATTCATGACTCTCTCCGACAGAGGCCATAGGTAGCCCTTCGCTCTCCAAAGAAGCCCCACATCTCGACAACGGGATGTGGGGCTTTCGCTTTTTCGAGGAATGGGGTATAATAACAGTGAGGGTGGTGGGATGTCCAATCCGTGCATCCTACCCTGCCAAGAGGTCAAATTCTGGTCTAACGTGGGGGGCTAGGTGAGGGAGACACTCTTTGCTGAACTGGCCAGCTTGGGCGAACAGTTGGAGAGAACGACCAGCCGCCTGGAGCTGGCCGGTTTGTTGGCCGAATTCCTGCAAAGGCTAGAACCCGCAGAGATTCCAGCCGGGGTGCGCTTGACCATCGGCCAGGTCTTTCCCGAATGGGACGGACGGGCCCTCAACCTGAGCTGGAAGGCGGCCATGAAGGTGGTAGGTGGGTTGGTCAGCCCCACGGCCGCCGATCGTGAGACCATCTTCGCTGAGGCGGAGGACACGGGGGAGGCGGTGCGAATGCTCCTGGAGCAGGCCCGGTCTGAGCCGCGCCAGCTTCCACGCCTCACCATCCTAGACGTGTATCGAGCCTTTGAAGAGATCGCTGCCGCGACAGGGCGGGGTTCGCGCAAGAGGAAAGAGGATCTCTTGCGGGGCTTACTGTTGCGATCCACGCCTGTGGAGGCCAAAACCATCGTCAAGGATGTCCTCGCCGAGATGCGCCATGGGGTGGGCGAGGGAATCATGCTGGAGGCCATCGCCCAGGCTGCGGGGGTCAAACCCAAATTGGTCCGCCGGGCCAACATGCTGTGGGGTGATCTGGGCGAGGTGGCCCTGGTAGCTCTGACCGAGGGGGAGGCGACATTGAAGCGGGCTACGGTGCGCCTCTTCCGGCCCCTCAAACCCATGCTGGCTCAGACCGCCGAGGACCTCACCGAAGCCTTCCGGCGCTACCAGGGCAGGGTGGCCCTGGAATACAAGCTTGATGGGGCGCGGGTGCAGATCCACAAGCGGGACGCTGAGGTCAGAATCTACTCCCGCCAGCTCTCCGATGTGACCGCCAGCCTGCCTGACGTGGTGGAGGAGATCAAGGGGTTGGGAGCTGGCGAGGCCATCGTGGAGGGCGAGGCCGTTGCGGTGGACGCCCAGGGCCGCCCGCTCCCTTTCCAGCACCTGATGCGCCGCTTCCGCAGGGTGCACGATGTGGCGGCTATGGTGCGGGAGATACCCCTCCAGCTTCACCTCTTCGATCTCCTCTACGTTGACGGCCGCGATCTGATAGACACGGCTTGCGAAAACCGCTGGCAAGCTCTGGAGGAAATCGTCGGCACCCTCAGCCTGGTGCCCCGATTGATCCCTCAGACGGTGGAGGAAGGCGAGAGGTTCGCTGAACAGGCTTATCGGGCCGGGCACGAGGGTGTGATGGCCAAGGACCTGTCGAGCGGGTACAGGCCGGGGATGCGGGGCAAAGCCTGGCTGAAGCTGAAGCACATCCTCAGCCTAGATTTAGTTATTGTCGCTGCCGACTGGGGCTACGGGCGGCGTCATGGGTGGCTCTCCAACTACCATCTGGCCGCTCGTGACGAGGGGACGGGTGAGTACCTGGAGGTGGGTAAGACCTTCAAGGGGCCCACCGACGAGGAGTTCCAGGAGATGACCCGACGATTATTGGCCCTGGAACGTGCCCGCCGCGGTGGCACCGTCCTCGTCGAGCCGAGGGTGGTGGTCGAAGTGCTGTTCAACGAGCTCCAGGAGAGTTCCCAGTACAAATCTGGCCTGGCCTTGCGCTTCGCTCGCATCGCCCGCCTCCGCGAGGACAAGAGCCCTGCCGAAGCCGACAGCATTCAAACCTTGCGCCAGCTCTACGAAAAGCAGTTCGAGTACAAGGGGCGCTTGGAGCAAGAATAGGGTCATTCAGTTTCCAGATTGGCGACGAGCGAGCGCTGATTGAGTAACCGCAGGTGTATCGAAATCAAGCGAGCGGGTCTGGCCGAGTGCGCCGCTTGGCTTCGATACGGCTCTCTGCTGCGCTACGAGCCTACTCAGCCGGCGCTTTCGAGGAAACTGGTGATCTTCGAGTAGGAAGGAAAATGGACTCTCGACCGATCATCGCTATCACCATGGGGGATCCGGCAGGGGTGGGGCCGGAGATCGTGGTCAAGGCCCTGGCTCCGGAAGAGACGGGAGGCGTTCCCCCCTCCCTCCCAGGGAGGGGCAGGGGGAGGGTGGATTCCCGCACGCAGACAAGATTCACTGCTAATTCGACTCATTTTGGTCTGCGAACTTCCACCCCCACCCCAACCCTCCCCCTCGCAGGGGGAGGGGGTGAACAATTGTACGCCCTCTGCCGGCCTCTGGTCGTGGGAGATACGAGCGTCCTGGCCTGGGCAAAGCAGGTGTTAGGATTGCAGGTGGACTTGCATCCCGTCGCCGACGTGGGTGGCGCCCGTTTCGAGCCGGGAAGGATTGACCTGTTGGATCTGGCCAACGTTGACCTCGCCGGGCTGAGGGTGGGAGAGGTTTCCGCCATGGCGGGCAAGGCGGCGGTGGAGTATGTGCTGAAGGCGGGCGAACTGGCCTTGACTGGCGAAGTCCAGGGCATAGCCACTGCTCCTCTCAACAAAGAAGCCATGCAGTTAGGGGGCTACGACTACATCGGCCACACGGAGATCCTGGCCGACCTGACCAGGTCTCCACACTGCACAACCATGCTTGCCACCGGCTCTTTGCGAGTGGTGCACGTCACCCGACACATCCCTTTGCGCCAGGTGGCCGAGTCCATCACCAGGGAGCGGGTGTTGGAGACCATCCAGCTCACCGCCGAGGGCCTGCCAGCCATGGGCGTCGTCGAGCCGCGCCTGGGCGTGGCCGCCTTGAACCCGCACGGCGGGGAAGGAGGGCTTTTAGGGCGCGAGGAGATTGAGGAGATTGGCCCGGCGGTGGAGGCGGCTCAGGCCCTGGGAATTGACGCCAGAGGACCGTACCCAGCGGACTCCATCTTCTTTCGAGCCATCGCTGGGGAGTTTGACGCTGTGGTGGCCATGTACCACGACCAGGGACACATCCCGGTGAAGACGCATGGCTTCGAAAGCAGCCTGACGGTGACTCTGGGACTGCCCATCGTTCGCACCTCGGTGGATCACGGCACGGCTTTCGACATCGCCTGGCAGGCTTCGTCCCGAGGCTCAGCCCGAGGGGGTCTGGCCAGCCCTCAGAGCCTCGTCGAAGCCATCAAGCTGGCGGCCGAGATGGCAAGGAGTGGAGAACACTGATTCGCGGGATTTGGGGATTACCTTTTCTTCCAAGTGCTCTGATCTGTAAATCCTGCTGCTCCGCTGGTCTCCTATTTCTAGCGATTTAAGTTGCTACCACTACGTTTCACTCAGTTTAGCGAACTTCTGCAAACCGTATTTGACAGAACAGGTTGTTTATAGTAGTATTATGTTGGCGAAAAGAGTGACTGCCCATAATCTTTCTACCTGGAGCGGCTCGACTGAGCTTGCCAAGGTCTTGAGCTCCAGGCCATTCCTTCACGAAAGGAGATCAAGATGAAAACGGCATTAACCAAAGTTCTAATCATGGCCTTGCTGATGTCCCAGCTCGTGGTGGGCGTTGGCGTGGCTGAGGCAGCGGACTCCTCGTGTACCTATTACACCGTGCACTGGGGCGATACCCTCTACTCCATCGCCCGTAGGCACGGCACTACGGTGCAGGCCATCGCCCAGGCCAGCGGGATTTCCAACACTTCGTTTATCCGCGTTGGCCAGGTGTTGTGCATTCCTACAGGGGAAGCTCCACCTCCACCTCCCTCTCCCCCCTCTGACGGCTACTACACCGTGCAACGGGGCGACACTCTCTACTCCATCGCCCGCCGCTATGGCACGACGGTGCAAGCCATCGCCCAGGCCAACCAGATCTATAACCCCTCCCTGATTCACGTCGGCCAGGTGCTGCACATCCCCTCTGGGGGAACGCCAACTCCTCCTCCCTCATCAGAAGATGTCTACTACACCGTGCAGCGGGGTGACACTCTCTCTTCCATCGCCCGCCGCTACGGTACCACAGTTTGGGCCATCGTCGTGGCCAACAACATCTCTAACCCGTCTCTCATCTATCGCGGCCAGGTGCTGCTTATCCCAGGGTCGGGCACTGTCCCACCCACGCCAACTCCCACACCAGGGCCAACTCCCACACCGGGGCCCACGCCGCCCCCACGCCCATCGCCGACGGGCTTTGGCTACGGTATCCAGGCGCACATGATCGGTCAAGATCAGGCCCAGATTGTTGACACGGTCAAGAACATGGGCCTGGGCTGGATCAAACACCAGATCGTCTGGAAGGACTTTGAGACATCCAAGGGGAACATCAACTGGGGCAACATGGACGCCTTGGTCAACAGTAGCCACGATGCGGGCCTCAATGTCCTCCTTAGCGTGGTCAAGGCTCCGACCTGGGCCAGGGGTGCTAACGCCGACTTGACTGTGGAAGGGCCACCGGCTAACCCTCAGCATCTGGCCGATTTCATGGGGGCCATGGCCGAGCGCTACAGGGGTAAGGTTCAGGCTTACGAGGTCTGGAACGAGCAGAACCTGCACTACGAGTGGGGCAACGAGGCGCTGGATGCCAATCGCTACGTCCAGCTCTTGGCTGCGGCCTATCAGGCTATCAAAGCCAAGGACTCTGATGCCATCGTGGTCAGCGGCGCCCCCACCCCTACCGGGGCCAACCCGCCGGTGGCCATTGATGACCTCACCTATCTGGAACAGATGTATCAGGCGGGCCTGAAGAACTACTGCGATGCTGTGGGAGTGCACCCCAGCGGCTACAACGTCCCTCCCGACGCCGATTGGCGAACGTGGAGCGATCCCACGGCGGCCTTCCGGGGGCCTTCTGAGAACCATCATCATAGCTGGGTCTTCCGGGGCACCATGGAGGGCTCTCGCGAAGTCATGGTCAGGTATGGCGATAGTGGCAAGAAGCTGTGGCCTACAGAATTCGGCTGGGCCTCAGTGGATGGCCTGGGCGTCTCGCCGGCGCCTGGCTACGAGTACGCGGGGGATAACACCGCAGAGGAGCAGGCCCAGTTCATCGTCAGGGCCTACCAGATGGGCAGGAGCTGGGGCTGGGTGGGAGTGATGTTCCTCTGGAACCTTAACTTCGGCCCTGTGGCCGGAGCCTCTGACGAGAAAGCCGCCTTCGGCATCCTGTATCCCAATTGGACGCCTCGACCAGCCCACGCGGCTGTACATGACATGCCCAAGTAAGCTCGCCCTTTGGCGACGACAGGCGGGGAGCACGCGATGAAGTCGTGCTCCCCGCTGTCAGTAGATAATCCTATCCAGAGGCAGCCCACACAACCGACTAGATGTCGTCCATCAAGACATCGTAGAGAATCAGACAGCACTAACAGCATATTGAACCATCATGACATCGTGGAATGTGTTTTGAAGCCCACCCCCTACATCTAGTGGTCTAGGCCCTGATTCGCGGCTTTTACCACTAATGCTGGGATAGCTCTCTACGATGTTCTGATGGCTGTCAAGTTAAGCTCTTCCACGATGTCCAGATGTTTAACCTGCTAGTCTCTCCACGATGTGCTGATGGGCGACAACTAGACACTACATCGTAGAAAGCGACCAATATGGCTGACCTAAGAGTCGCCGCTGACGAGAAGGAGAAGGGGACGACATGGCGACACGCATAGTGCCTTTGGGCACCAATGGTTTCATTCCATCATACAACCGGCAAACGATGAGCTTCCTTGTTCTCAGCGAAAGCGAGATGCTGCTCCTTGATGCCGGTACCGGAGTGGCTCGCCTCCTGGAGCCACATATTGTTGATCTGATGAAGCCCTACGATTGCTTGAACATTGTTCTATCCCATTACCATCTCGACCACGTTGTGGGATTGTCTTTTTTGTTGGGGACATGGACGCGAGGGCGCGTGCGAATATACGCTCCTGGGCGGCCTTTTGTGGAAGCAACCCCCGAAGAAGTGCTGAACGGTCTTCTGGGGCCGCCGTTGTTCCCGCTGCCGCTTCGGGAATTCCCCATGCCAGTAGAGGTTGTTCCGGTAACCCACGAGAACCTGCAAACCGAGACTCTGTCCATTCGATTGCGTGCTCAAAAACATGCCGGAGGTTCAGCAGCCATTCGTATTGGGGAAGAGATTGCCTATGTCACCGACACTATTGTGGACGAGGCTACCACGGCGTTTGTGCGGGGAGCTGAGCTTTTGTTGCACGAAGTATTCTTAACCGATGCCGAAGCGGAAAGCGGCGATGCTGAGCGTTTAACACACTCATACCCTAGTGGTGTCGCCTGGATTGCCAGGCAAGGGGGCGTGGGCCGCCTTATGGTTGTGCATCACCATCCTAGGCGCACCGAAGCAGAGATCCACAAGTTGGCCCATGTCACGGAGACTCTGGCAGGCATTGAAGTAATCGTTCCCGAAGAAGGACAGGTCTATCACTTGTAAGAGAGGGGGCGCAAGTGACGATTCAATCTGATGGCATCTTGAAACTACTGCAACAGGTCCCTTTCTTAGAGCCATTGACATCGGAACAACGAGCTGTATTGGCTTCCGAGGCTGTGCTGGAAAAATACGAACCTGGCACTGACATCGTGTGCGAAGGCTCAGGCGGAGATGGCTTTTTCATTATCGAAAGCGGGCAGGTCGTCGTACACAAAGATTTGGAAGGGGAAATGGTCGAACTGGCCCGCCTCGAGCCGGGAGACTTCTTCGGAGAAATCGCGTTGCTGGATGACACACCTCGCTCAGCATCAGTGCGCGCTGATACACAGGTTTCAGTGCTCGAAATCTCCCGTTGGGGCTTCAAACGGCTGCTGAGTGAGAACCCTGACATCGCATTGACCGTGATGCAGACACTGAGCAGACGATTGCGCGACACCGATCAGAAAATGATCGAGGACCTGCTCCGCAAAAATGAGGAACTGCGACTCGCTCACCATCGCCTAGAGCAGAGCTACGATGCGACTTTGATTGCGCTGAGCAATGTTCTTGACCTGCGAGACTCCGAAACAGAAGGGCACTCTCTTCGCGTGGCCGAGATAGCCACCCAGATAGGTCAAGCTATGGGCCTATCAGGCCATAGGCTACAGGCGCTGCGGCATGGTAGCTTGCTCCATGACGTCGGCAAGATTGGCATACCGGATGCGATCCTGCTCAAGCAGGGAAAGCTAGGCTCTGTGGAGTTTAAGATCATGCACCAACATCCTGTGTGGGGCTCCGACATGCTCAACCACATAGATTTCTTGACCGAAGCTCTATCTCTCGTGCGCTACCATCACGAGACCTGGGAGGGCACCGGCTATCCGGACGGCCTGAGTGGTGAACAGATTCCGCTATTGGCTCGCATCTTTGCCGTCGCCGACACCTATGATGCCATCACCAGTGACCGTCCCTATCGCGACGCCCGTTCGCCCGAGGAAGCCCTGGCCATCATCCGCGAGGAAGCAGGCCGCCAATTCGATCCGGCCGTCGTCGCCGCATTTGAAAAGGTCTTCTCAGTTGTCCGTAGGGCATGACTCGACCCTGTCAAGTCAAGGGAGAATGCTACCGGCAGGGATCGTTAGGTCGAAAGATGATACTAATGGCGTCTTGTGTAACTTGGTAAGGTTCTTGTCGCGTGATACACGAAAAGGAGGGATTCAATGACCGACAACAAGGCTCATGACACGGCTCAGATAGAAGCTGCCCAGGAGGTGGATCGCATTCGCGACATCATCTTTGGTCCTCAGATGCGGGACTACGCACAACGGTTCAAGACCGTGCAACGTGACCTGGACCGGCTTCAGCAAGAGATTGATCGCCTGACTGAGCAACTGGTCGACCAAGACAGCAGCCAGGGCAAGAAACTTCAGGACCTGCGACGCGAGATGCGTCAGGCCGACGATGGCCTGCGCGACGAACTGCGCCAGACAGCGCAGAAGCTGACCACCGACAAGGTTGACCGCGTGGCCTTGGGCGAGCTATTCATTGAACTCGGAACGCATCTCAAAGAGGGCGGCTCCCTGGCCGATGTGTTGATGGGCTTGGTAGAGAAAGAGTAGGTAGGATCGAGACTGTGACAGATGATAGCCACCATCCGTCTCATGGGGGCGGCACAAACGACGCCCCACAATCCCATACCGACCCATCGCTGGAAAGACTGCGCGACATCCTGTTTGGTCACTACCGCCAACGGATTGCCGAGCTCGAAGCGGAGCTGGACGACCTGGAGCGACGTGTCACCGATGAAGATGCGTTGATTGCCATGGTCGCTCCGGTGCTGGGCGACGTTATCCGCCGTAGGATCCGCGACGCCCGCGAGGAGATGGTCGAGGCCCTATACCCTATCATCGGACAAACCGTCGTCCGAGCTGTGTCGGAGGCCATCCGCGATCTGGCTCGCAAGATAGATGCCCAGATGCGCACTTCGTTTAGCCCGCAGGCGCTGTGGCGACGCTTGAAAGCGCGGGTCGCGGGTGTCTCCGGAGCCGAAATGGCTTTGCGCGAGTCGCTGGCCTTTGAAGTAGCTGAAGTCTTTCTTATTCACCGTGAGAGCGGCCTGCTGCTGTGGCACATTTCGCCCGACCCCGGCGCTTCACCCGATTCTGATCTCATCAGCGGCATGCTGACCGCGATCCGCGACTTCGCTCAGGATGTCTTTGGCCGGGGTGAGGAGGGCCAGCTCGACGAGATTCAGTACGGCGAACGGCGTATCCTGATAGAAGCAGCCCGACACGCCTACTTGGCCGTGGTGGTTGACGGGATCGAGCCTCCGGGCTTCCGGGCCCAGATACGCGAGCGGATCATCGAGGTAGAGTACACCCACGAGAAAACCCTGCGCCATTACGAGGGCGACCCCACTGCGTTGGCCCCGGTCGAGGAGTCTCTCCGTTCACTGATAACAGCCACCGAGGCGCCAGGGTTAAGCCCTACCCAGAAGCGCATGCTGGCTGTAGGATCAGGTCTGATAGTCGTCTGTGTCGTGGTGTCCTGCTTTGTCGGACGATGGGCATGGCAAGCGGTACGCAGTACCCCGACTCCCTTGCCGGTTGTCGAGCCAACTTCAACGCCGACACTTACGGCCACCCCTTCGCCGACAGCGACGTCCACGGCCATCCCTTCGCCAACGGCTACTGCCGCAGCCACTGGTACTGCCACCTTGACTCCATCACCCACATCCACAGCTACTCCATCGCCTACACCCACACCCATACCCACGGCCACGTCTACCTCTACCTCCACGGCCACACCTACTGCTACGACCACACGTACTGCTACGACCACACCTACCTCCACGGCCACACCTACCTCGACCGCCACGCCTGCCCCTACGGCCACGTCCACCCCTGCTCCCGTGATAGGAGTGATGACCGGTCACGTGTGGCTGCGCGCTGAGCCATTCGACGATTCGCCTCGCCTGGGTGTGATTCTGGAGCGAGGCCAGCAGGTGGAGATTCTGGCCGTCTCTGGCAATTGGTATCAGGTGCGTTGGATACCACAGGCTCAGGCTGAAGCGATTGGTTGGGTGCCGGCCAGATGGGTGGGGACGACGACGCCCATCCCGGCGCGGATTGTCACGCCCACTATCGGGTCGTAGAGTGGAGGGGGGGGCGAAGCATGGATCCGACCATAGCCCAGTTGATACTGCAAGACCGCAAGTTGGCCTACGCCATCACCGATCGCAGCCTGAACGTGGTGGAGGTGAGCGGCTCGGTAGATGTCTTTCACAACAACATCAAGACCGGCGTAGGGCACTCGCTGCTGGACCTGGTGCCTGAGTTGGTCGGTAGCGAGGCGGTGCTGGCCGACATCCTAGCCGGGGCGTTGCCCCGGTTTGAACTGGCGTGGGTCAACCGCGAAGCGGCCGATGGCCGGACCATCTACGTGACCATGGTGGACCTTCCTTATCGAGACCGAACGGGATGGATCAGCGGCCTCATCCACTTGGTGGAGGATGTCACCGAGATAGGAACGCTTCAACAGCGATTGGTCCAACATCGCAACGAGTTGCGCTTGCTACGGGACCAACTGGCCGAGCGCACCGCCGACCTGGAGACTTTCTCCTACTCTGTCTCCCATGACCTGCGCGCTCCCCTGCGAGTCATCCAGGGCCTCAGTCAGGCCTTGCTGGAGGACTACGCGGAGCGGCTGGGCTCGGTCGGTCAGGATTACGCCGCGAACATCGTCGCTGCTGCTCAGCATATGGACAACCTGATTCAAGACCTGTTGGCCTACAGCCACCTCAGCCGCGCCGAGATAAAACTCAAGCCGGTGAACCTGAAGCGGGTCGTCGAAGAGGTTCTCAGCCAACTGGAGGCCGAGATCAGGGAGAGGGGCGCCCAGGTGGTTGTAGAGCAGCCGCTGCCAAGGGTGATGGGCCATTATACCACCCTGCTCCAGGTCGTGACGAACCTGTTGACGAACGCCGTGAAGTTTGTGACTTCCGGAGTGAAGCCCCGGGTATGGATGTGGGCCGAAGAGCGCGAAGAGGAGGTGCTCCTGTGGACAGAAGACAACGGCATAGGTATTGCTCTGGAAGACCAGGAGCGCATCTTCCGCGCATTTGAGCGCCTGCACGGACTTGAGACCTACCCCGGCACCGGCATCGGCCTGGCTATCGTGCACAAAGGAGTGACGCGCTTGGGTGGCCGTGTGGGAGTGGAGTCAGAGATCGGGCGAGGGAGTCGGTTCTGGGTAGAGTTATCAAAGGTGGAGCGAAGATCATCCGTACTGCTTGAGAGTCAGCTAGAGGAAAGAGGTAGTGGTAAGCTATGAACAGCGGATTACGTATCCTTCTGATTGATGACAACCCTGGTGATCGCATCCTGATCATGCGCGAAATGAGTCGGGAGTTTCCGGACCTTCGGGTGGAACAAATCGCTGAGCCGGAGGACCTAGCTAGGGCACTGGAGGCAGGCAACTTCGACCTGGCGATCACTGACTACCGGTTGCACTGGACGGACGGCCTGGCAGTTCTCCGCGCCATCAAGACCCGCTGGCCCGACCGCCCGGTGGTCATGTTTACCGCTACCGGTACCCAAGAGGTCGCCGTGGAGGCCATGAAGGCTGGCTTGTCCGACTACGTGATCAAGGCGCCCAAACACTTTGCCCGTCTGCCGGCGGCGGTGCGGTCAGCCCTGGAGAAGGTCCGGGAGCGTCAGGCGCGGAGAGAGGCCGAATCCCGCTACCGTTGTCTGTTTGATCGGGTGCCTGTGGGGCTCTACCGGACTACGCCGGAGGGGCGGATTCTCGACGCTAACCTGGCAATGGTGCAGATGCTGGGCTACCCAGGCCGGGAGTCCTTACTGGTGGCCAACGCGGCCGACCTGTACGTGGACCCCGAGGATCGTCGGGAATGGCAGGCCCTGATGGAACCCCAGGGGATTGTGCGTGATTTCGAGGTGCGGTTTCGCCGCCGCGACGGAACGATCATTTGGATGCGGGATAGCTCCCGGGCCGTCCAGGATCACGAGGGCCAGGTGCGATATTACGAGGGAAGCCTGGAAGAGATCACCGAGCGCAAGCGGGCGGAAGAGGAGCTTCGGGAGAGCTACGCAAAACTACAGAGAGCCTTGGAAGTAACGATCCATACCCTGGTGTCAGCAATTGAGATGAGGGATCCGTACACGGCTGGCCATCAACGGCGGGTAACTCAGCTAACCTGCGCTATCGCCAAGGAGATGGGCCTTCCCAAGGAGCGGATTGAGGGACTCCGCATGGCCGGGCTGATTCATGATATCGGCAAGATCAACATACCTGCTGAGATTCTCAGCAAGCCCGGCCGGTTAACCGAACTCGAGAGTGGTCTGATTCAAGCGCACGTGCGAGTTGGCGGCGACGTATTGAATGGGACGACGGAGTTCCCATGGCCCGTTGCTGAAATCGTGCTCCAACATCACGAGAGGCTGGATGGTTCTGGTTATCCTGCAAGTCTTCTGCGTGAGGACATCTTGCTGGAAGCAAAGATTCTGGCTGTAGCAGATGTTGTTGAGGCCATGGCCTCTCACCGGCCCTACAGATCAGCTCGCGGTATAGACCAGGCCCTAGAAGAAATCTCACAGAACAAGGATGTCCTCTATGATGCTGACGTGGTAGACACTTGTCTGAGGCTCTTCTCCGAGAAGGGGTTTGAGTTCGAGCAGGACTATGAGATGGGGAGATGAGATGGTGATGGCGTTTAGTAAGAAAGTGTGTCTGTTGGGTGAGTTCGCTGTCGGCAAAACCAGCCTGGTCCGTCGTTTTGTGCATAACCTATTCGACGACAGATACATCAGCACTATCGGCGTCAAGGTCAGCCGCAAGACGGTGGTGGTTCCGCGCGTTGGGGAGGTTGTGGAGCTGACGATGATGCTGTGGGATTTGGGCGGCGGCGAGGAGTTCAACCAGGTGCGGCCAAGCTACCTGCGTGGAGCTGCTGGCGCGGTGTTGGTTTGCGACCTGACGCGACCCGAAACCCTTCATAGCTTGCAGGTCTACGCCAATGACTTGCTCAATATCAACGCAGATGCCCAGCTTGTCTTGGCCGCCAACAAGCGTGATCTCGACGACCAGCGGCAGCTTACCCCGGCGCAGATTGAGGATGTCGCCGCTAGTTTCAGCGCCCCCTATTATCTCACCAGTGCCAAGACCGGCAGTGAAGTGGAAGTCCTCTTTCTCCAACTTGGGCGCTTGCTAGTGGTGTGAACTACCGGGGACGTCGCCTGGATCCCGCTGTGGCGCAGCTGATATTACAGGACCGCAAGATCGCCTTCGTGACGAGGGAGACGCGTTTCAAGCCAGGCCCGCCTCCTTTCTTGAGGAACGACATCTGAATCACAGCCTGCCCCTTTGGCTGTTTGCCAAGAGAGCCAGGTTGTGATATACTATGGCCCAAGAACTGAATACTGACCGGTAGAGGTGACCTAGACCGAAAGGCTAGGCTGAAAAGGGGAAGTCCGGTGCGACTCCGGCGCTGTCCCGCAACTGTAACCCGGCGAATACCGAATATCCAATACCCAATATCGAACGCCTGAAGTCTGTCGGATACGAGTATTGGGATATTCGACATTGGGTATTGGCCAGGAAGCCAGGATACCTGCCTCTCCGCGGTTCCAGAAACCCTCGCGAGAAAGGGGGCGGGAACATCATGAACGAAGTATAGTGAACAATCCCCTTGTCGAACCAGGCAAGGGGATTTTGTTTCGTGAAACGTGAAGGCGTGAAACGTGACTATCACACTTAAGAACAAAGGAGATACTACCAATGAAAACCCATAAGTCGCTAGTCCTGTTGACCCTGTGGGGTCTGTTGATCATCGCCTTGGCCGGATGCGCAAGCGCTGAGGCGCCGGAGGCTTCGGAGCCGGCTGGGACTGAGGCGCCCGACTCTGTTAGCGTGGTTGACGACGCCGGCCGCACGGTGGAGGTCGTCAGTGACCCCCAGCGCCTCATCTCCCTGGCCCCTTCTAACACCGAGATCCTCTTCGCCCTGGGCCTGGGCGACAAAGTGGTGGGTGTGACCGACTTCTGCGATTATCCAGAGGCGGCTCAGTCCATTGAGAAGGTGGGCGGCATGGAGCACAACCTGGAGAAGATCGTGGCCCTCGACCCCGACCTGGTATTGGCCATTGGTGGCAGCCCCGCTCAGGTGGAAAAGGCAATCGAAATCGAGAAGCTGGGCCTCACAGTGCTGGTTCTGGAGCCCGGAGACATCGAGAGCATCATGGCCGACGTTGAGCTGATGGGGAAGGCCACGGGCGCTGAGAAGGAAGCCGGTCAGTTGGCAGCCCAGATGCAGAAACGCTTCGACGAGATCACTGCTAAGGCTAAAGGGGCGGAGAGCAAACCCAAGGTGTTCTTTGAGTTGGACGCTACCGATCCTTCCAAGCCCTATACGCCAGGGCCTGGCTCCTTCATTGATGCTTTGATCAGCCTGGCCGGCGGCTCAAACATCGGGGCCAGCGCGCAGATGCAGTGGGCCCAGCTCAGCACCGAGGAGATCATCGCCCAGGATCCGGAGGTCATCGTCCTCGGCGACGCCAACTACGGTGTGACCATTGAGATGGTGAAGGAGCGGCCCGGCTGGTCAGTCATCACCGCCGTAGAAAACGGCGCCATCTATCCCATTGATGACATCCTGATCAGCCGTCCTGGGCCGCGCATCATTGACGGCCTGGAGGCTCTGGCGAGAATCATACATCCGGAGCTGTTCAAATAAGCGCCAAGCGCCATAGCGTCAAAGCGTGCTAGCGGCAGGCCAACTGAGCGCTGAGACGCCTGGACGCTAGGACGCTGAGACGCTGAAGAAGGGACTGGTTTTGAAACGCCGTAACTCTGTCATCATCATCCTCGTCCTGGCTGTCGCCTTGCTGGGTTGTGTGGTTATGGCTACCTCATTGGGAGCGGTGGCCATACCCTTCAGCCATGTGACCAGGATGCTGATAGCTCGCCTGCCGGGTATTAACTTATCGCTCAGTTGGTCAGGTACATCAACCGGGCTCAGTACCAGCCAGGCGGAGGCCATCATCTTCCAGATTCGCCTGCCACGGGTGGTCACAGCGGCGGTGGTAGGGGGAGCACTGGCCGCGGCAGGGGCTGTCTTCCAGGGATTGCTGCGCAACCCCATGGCCGACCCCTACATCATCGGCACTTCGGGCGGGGCGGCCCTGGGCGCTACCATAGCTCTGCTCCTGCCCATCCAGGTGGTCTGGCTCGGCTTCACCCTGGTGCCCTTGGCTGCCTTCGCTGGGGCCCTGGTGACTGTCCTGGTGGTCTATAATATCGCCCGGGTGGGACCGCGCACGCCCGTCACCACCTTGCTCCTGGCAGGCTTTGCCTTCAGCTCTATGTTGGCCGCCGTGATGTCCTTCCTGATGCTGGTCAGTGGCCATACCCTGCGGCGGGTGGTGCTCTGGACCATGGGGGGGGTGACGGCCAGCAGTTGGCCTCAGTTGCGCATCGTGGTGCCTTTGATCCTGGCCGGTGTGGTAGCAGCCCATGCCCTGGCCAATGACCTGAACGCCTTCTTGCTGGGAGAGGAACAGGCGGCCTATCTGGGTGTGAACGTGGAACGGCGTAAGCTGGTCTTGCTCATGCTGGGCTCGCTCCTGACAGGGGCGGCGGTCTCTGTCAGCGGCCTGGTGGGTTTCATCGGCCTGGTGGTGCCCCACGTGGCGCGCCTGATCTTCGGGCCCGATCACCGCCTGCTTTTGCCCACTTCCACCCTGATGGGCGGCCTCTTCCTCGTCCTGGCCGACCTGCTGGCTCGATTGCTCTTGGCCCCGGCCGAGATACCGGTGGGCATCATAACGGCCATGATCGGCGCGCCGTTCTTCATCTACTTGTTGAGGCGCAGCAAACGGGAGTATGCATTCTAGAGCTCTCTCCCTCCCCTCTGCCCCCTCCCTCTCCCAGGGGTTTGGGAGAGGGAGGGGGAGGCCGCCGTAGGCGGCGGGGGTGGGTGAGGGCAAAGGGAAACGAGGGAAATGGGGGGAAGTTCTTCTGCCTTGAAGGCTGCGGGTGTTGATTTCCGCTACTACGAAAGCGGTGGCTTGGTCTTGCGCGGGATCAGCCTTGAGCTGGGGGCGGGCGAACTGGTGAGCCTCATCGGGCCTAACGGCTCGGGCAAGACGACGCTTCTCAGGGTGTTGAGCGGCCTTCTGGCGCCCAGCCGGGGTGCGGTGTATCTCGATGGGCAGGACTTGCGCGCCTTCGATCGGCGCCAGATAGCGCAGCGCGTGGCGGTGGTGCCCCAGGAGCTGGCCATGCCCTTCGCCTTCAGCGCCTACGACATGGTAATGATGGGCCGCACGCCCCACGTACGGCCCATCCTGGGTGCAGGTTCCCGCGACCGCCAGGTGGCAGCAGAAAAAATGGAACTGACCGCTACCTCGGTGTTGGCAGATAGGCCCTTCAACGAGTTGTCAGGGGGCGAAAAACAGCGGGTCATCATCGCCATGGCCCTGGCTCAGGAGCCTGAGATACTCCTCCTCGACGAGCCTACAGTGCATCTCGACATAAATCATCAGGTCGAGATCCTGGAGCTGATCAAGCGCCTCAATCGCCAGGAAGGCCTGACCGTTTTAGCCACCATGCACGACCTCAACCTGGCTGCTCTTTATTTCAATCGTCTTATCTTGCTAGATGGGGGGCAGGTGGTAGCCAGTGGCAGCCCAGCCGAGGTGCTGCGCGAGGAGAGCATCCGTCAGGTATTCCAGGCCGATGTGCAGGTGCAGCCACACCCCACTCAGCACATACCTCAGATCGTTGTTCTGCCTCTTACATAAGTTGAGACCTCCGAGGTTTCCCAACGACAAAAGACCTGGTTTCTCTCCACATGTCGGGTAGTGAGGCACACTTTTACCGTTATGGCCGGACCCTGCCGACGGTGATCTCACTGATGAGCCAGTGAGGGCCCCAGTTGGGGGATCCCGTCTGCTCGATCTTGATGTATCGCACTGAACGCGGAGGGAAGCTGGTGTCAATGGATTTCCAGTTCTCGGCCATCTCATTCACCATCTCCCAGTCGGTCCGATCGGTGGAGACGCTCAAGATGTAGGCCGTGGCGAAGCCCTGCCCAGGGCTCTCTATACTTATCCGCTCAACGGTTTGAATCTGGCCCAGATCGAGCTCATACCACATGCCCAATTGCTGCGCGGTCGCACTATCCCAGGCGGTATCTGGATTACTGTCGAAGGCTTTGCCCACGTCGGCCTGGTTGTGACTGGCTTGGGCCTGCCAGAGAGGCGTGGTAGTAGAAGCTGCAACTGCGGCTCCTACCTTGGTAGAGGCAGTAGTAGGAGCTGCAACTGCGGCTTCTGCTGCAGTAGGGGTAACAGTAGTGGCGGTGGTTGTCTCACGACCAGAGAAAACCTTATCACCCCACAGGATACCTGCTACCACCAATGCTATGATGCTCACCATTGCCGCCGCTGCCCAGAAGTAGCTTGCCGTCCGCCGACGTGGGGTGCCTTCTGGTGTGGCTGTGGGGGCTCTCAGACGTTTTATGGGCGTCGTGATGTTGGCATTGTAGACTTCGTGCATGTCCAGCGCTTTGGGTACCCCCCTGACTATGTGAAGGCCGTGCACGTGGTGGGCATACCAGGTGGGTCTCAGCCATCCCTCAGCGCTATCCCATACCGGGCCGGTGGTCAGGATGTGCCCGCCGTCGGCCAGATCGGTGACGCGAGCGGCGCGGTTCACGTGTCTGCCAAAGGCGTCTGCGGTTAGACCGCCCTTGCGTTCCACGGCGACTTGCCCCATGTCCATGCCGATGCGGACGCTGATGTAGGGATCTCCATGCAGTTGGTTCTGGATAGACACTCCTCGTTCCACGGCAGTGGAGGGCTCGGCAAAGATGGCCAGCACGCCATCGCCTGTGTTCTTGATGACAATCCCATCACCGCTTTCTGTGATCGTATCCACCAGCACTTGCATCATGCGGTCGCGGATCCGTTCGAATTGCACTTCTCCCAGGCTCTCGCGTAGCCGTGCAGATCGCTCCATATCAGCGAACACAACAACAAGGACAGACGTGTTCTTGGTTCTCCTGAATTCTTCTGCTTTCTGCAAGTCCTCTTGGGACAGAGAGACATCTGCTAACGCGATGTTCTTGGTACGCATTGACTTGCCTCCTGGTATAATTCGTCCACAGGCGATTGCGGCAGCGTTGACTGGACTTCCGGACGTTCCTTGAGGGGGCGCCGGATTTCTTGTCTCAGTCCTCCGGCCCCTCGAAGAACGGCATGAAGACGGTCATGAATTCTATCCCCAGATAAGCCCTGTTCTTCTTCTCAGGGTGCTGGCCCAATCGTACTCTCACCTGGTGCTCTCGATCCCCGCGCCAGTAGGTGATCTCCACGATATCGCCGGGTTTGTAGCGTTGGAGGAGCTGGTCCAGGGGGTGATTACTTTCCACCGCCCGGCCGTCCACGGCGGTGATGACATCCCCTTCCTCTAACCCTGCGCTGTCGGCTGCACCGTCAGGTTCCACGTACAAGATCATAGCGCCGGAAAACCTCTCCCTGAAGGACTCGAGCTCTTCCTCCAAGAGTTCGGGAGGAACAATCGGTTCGATGAGCCGCATTTCTTCTTGTTCCCGGAGCAGCTCCTCAATAACTTCGTCAGCGTCCCGCGTCTGGCGATTGGCTATCCAATAGCCCGCTATGCCCCCAGCGAAGCAACTAGTGATCACGCTCACCAGGACGCCCGCCAGTGTAATCAGAATCATAATCGTGTAGAGTTTGCGTTTGTCCTCCATTTGGCTCGATTACCTCCTATAGTTACTCTTTTCTTTTTTATTCTATCAACCCCAGCAACTCCTCAAAGTGATTGTACGATACCTTTGTCTTTCCCCTCTCGCACCGCCCGGGCTTTTATATCGGCGGCTGATTTCTTACCCACTCATGGCGCTCTATTCTCACCCGAACCTACTCACAGGCCCACACCGTCTATCTCAACCCCGCAATAGGCGCATCTTGAGTCTTTGATGTGAGATTCCATGATTCGATAGCCGTAGCGGCCGATGAGCAGCTTTCCACAGTTGTAGCAGAAAGTGCTCTCGCCCTGGCTGCCGGGCACGTTGCCCTGGTAGACGTAGCGCAGGCCCGCTGCCAGCCCGATCTCTTGCGCCCGGTTGAGGGTGGCTATGGGAGTACGGGGCTTGTTGGTGAGCTTGTAGGTGGGGTGAAAGCGGCTGATGTGCCAGGGGGTTTCTACTCCTAGCTCCTGGGCGATGAACGCGGCGATGTGCTGGAGCTCCTCGTCGGAGTCGTTCAGCGTGGGGATGACCAGCGTCGTCACCTCCACCCAGACGCCCAACTCCCTCATCTTCCTGAGGCTGTCTAAAACGGGCTGCAGCCTGGCCCCGCAGTACTGGCGATAGAACTCATCGCTCCAGGCCTTGAGATCAACGTTGGCTGCGTCCAGGTAGGGATCGAAGGCCTCCAACATCTCCCCAGCGCCAGCCGTCATGTAACCATTAGTGACGTAGATGTTGGCTATCCCCGCCTGGTGGGCCAGCACAGCGGTATCGTAGGCGTACTCGGTGAAGATGGTGGGCTCAGTGTAGGTGTAGGCGATGCTGCGGCAGCCGTAGCGCTTGGCCGTGGCCACCAGTTGCTCGGGAGTGGCCTGCCGCCCCATGATCAGGTGCTCGTCTCGCACCACCTGGGAGATCTGCCAGTTCTGGCAGAAATCACAGCGAAAGTTACAGCCCACAGTGGCTATGGAGAAAGCGGTGGTACCAGGGTAGAAGTTAAAGAGAGGCTTTTTCTCTACAGGATCCACCGCCTGCGAGATGGTCCGCCCATAGACCAGGGCGTAGAGGTTGCCATCGCGGTTCTCCCGCACCTGGCAGATCCCTCGTTTCCCCTCTTTGATCAGACAGCGATGGGCACACAGGTTGCACCGCACACGGTTGTCCTCCAGCTTTTCGTACAGCATCGCTTCTTTCATCCCAGCTCATCCCTCCGTTTGGTGTCATCGCGAGTCCTTCGATCCCTCAGGGTAAACTCCGCGAAGTAATCTCCCCTTGCTTTCAAGGTCCTCTGTCAACGAATAACCAACGAATAAACGAATGATTTGGAGGCCATGCTGCTCCCAGCGGACGGCCACGTACGCTGGCCAGCCGCTGGACGTGGACGTCCAGCGAGAGCAAGGGAAAAGCGGCTCGCAGTGACACTACAAGCCGTCCAGCGACTTGATGATCTCCTCCACGGCTTGTCGAGCCGGAGACTCAGGGGGCAGCTCGATCAGAGGCAGGCCCTTGGCATCGTATTTGCCCACTGTGGGATCCTCTGGAATCAAGCCGATCAGCTTGAGGCCGTTTTCGGCGATGGCCTGCTCCAACTCTGACGCCAGCCTCAACTCACCTGACCCATCTTCTGGCACCCGGTTTATGATGAACCGGATATCTCCCACCCTGGTATCCAGCTCTCCGATGAGCCTGGCTGCTCTGCCGGCAGCGATGATGCCGCGCATGGTGGGATCAGAGACGGTGAGCAGGAGGTCCACGTCGCGGGTGGTGCGGCGGCTGAGGTGCTCCAGGCCGGCTTCGTTGTCTATGACCACGTAAGCATAGGATTTGGAGAGGCGATCAATGGAGAGGCGCAGGATGTTGTTGGCTGCGCAATAGCAGCCGGGACCCTCAGGGCGGCCCATGGCCAGGAGGTCGAAGTCGCGCTCTTCCACCAGAGACTGCTGAATCCTGAGGTCGAGGTAGTCGGGCTTGCTCATGCCTCCCAGCGATCCGCCGCTCTGTACCTCCTGCAGTGCCTCCTCGCGGATGTCGCCTACGGTCTCGTAAACCGGCACCCCCAGGGCCAGGTTCAAGTTGGTGCTGGGATCGGCGTCAATGGCCAATACTGCGCCCGAACGGTTTTCCACCAGGTATCTGATCAGCAAGGCGGTGATGGTTGTCTTGCCCGTCCCCCCCTTGCCTGCTACAGCGATAGTTTTAGCCATAATCCTTCTCCGTCGTCAATGTTACTCATTTGCACTGAGTCTGTCGAAGTAAATGATAATCCATAGGGGCTATTTTGTCAAGTGAATTCAGAGCGTTTCAGTGGGATGACGAGCTAGTGGGGTAACGAGCCCTTGGGGCAGCGAGGTGCCGAGGCGCCGAGACCTTGCTTGACAATCAGATTGGTATGTGTTATAGTTAAATCGGTGCTCAAGCAGGCCAGGCGATCGCGGGCGGCTTTTCCCCACGGTTTGGCTTCGTCCTTGCAAGCGGAAAGCTGTCCGAGGAAAGTCCGAGCTCCACAGAGCGCGGTGCTGGGTAACACCCAGGCGGGGCGACCTGATGGAAAGTGCCACAGAAACATACCGCCGTAACGGTAAGGGTGAAAAGGTGAGGTAAGGGCTCACCAGCGGTCCGGGTGACCGGGCCGGCTAGGCAAACCCCGCCGGGAGCAAGGCCAAGCAGAGGGCGTGGCGAGGGAGGAGACATCCTCCCGAGCCGGGGGCTGCTCGTCCCAAGTACCTCGGGTAGGCCGCTGGAGGCGGCGGGTAACCGTCGTCCTAGATAGATGATCGCCGCCCTCGACTGGCTCGTAGCCAGGAGGGAACAGAACTCGGCTTATCGGCCTGCTTGAGCACTGCATAGTCTCCCCGTTGAGTGTTGCTGCCTTACCTTAGCTCCAAAGGGAGCGCCAGATCCCCCCGACGAGTCACCGGATCTGGCGATCCGGTGGGAGCAGAGTACCATCGGTAGGGGCTGTCGGACCAGCAACACTGCACCACAAAAAAAGACGCCCGCCTCAGTTATGACCCGAGGCGGGCGTCGCTTTTCTCGAAGTGCACTCCATTCACGTCTTCACGTTTGACGTTTTACTTCTCCTGCTAACAGGTGTCTCCCCAGTGCGAGGCGACGAGCATGATGTCCACCACATCAATGTCTCCGTCGTCGTCCAGGTCGCAGGCTGCGTCGTAGCGTGGTCCGCCTTCGACGGCGTTCCAGTGGCTGGCTACCAGCATGATGTCCACCACGTCCACGTCGCAGTCGCCGTCGAGGTCGCCAGGGATGTTATCTTGCACCGTGACGCTACCATCCTGCAGATCCACGGAAATCGGATCTGGGGCGGTGTCCGTCACCTGCATCCCCTGCAGGTGCAGATCGCTTGCCCCCTCGGCCTGGGGCGAGAAGGAGATGGTAGCCAACACGCCCGACCCGTCTGGCCCCGGCGGCTCTCCAAAGCTGGCAGCGGCGAAGGTGACCGTCCCCAACTGGTTGTCTATGTCAGGGCCGACGGGCACGGTGCCGCGTCCTGTGCTTCCCAGGAAATCGCCCAGCTCCACTCCTTCCGCCTGCACGATGTCGGGAGAGAAGGTCACGACGAACTGGAAGCTCCCCAGGTCGGTCACGTCTGAGATAGCCACATCGGTGGTGAAGTTTCCTCCGTTGAGTTGGGCCGTCTTCGTCGGCGGGTCAATCGAGACCAGAGCCCCTCCCGATGGCGTGGCCGTCGGGGTAGCGGTAGGGGTGGCTGTAGGGGTAGCGGTCGGGGTGGGGGTGATGGTGGAAGGGGTAGGGGTTGGTGTATTGGTGGGCGTGTTAGTGGCGGTCGGGGTGGCCGTGGGTGTCGGTGTTACTGTAGGTGTGTTGGTGGGCGTTGGGGTGGGGGCTTGAGAGCTATAGACAACGTAGTTGGCGGAATATCCCACCAACGAGATTCCATATCCAATGTGCATATAGCCGTTTTCACCCCACCACGAGCTCCAGGAGTTTCTCAAGATCCACGCCCCATTTGTCCCCAGACTGTCATCCCAACCGACCAGGACGATGGCGTGGTTTATGTCCGTACATTCGGGGCCTAGAAAAACACCGCCAGAGTAGTTCTGAAAAGCAGAGTTTACACAGACGGCAGCCGAAACAGGGCCATGGTCGTAAATGGCCTGTTTTATGGCCTCAGAGGATGGAACACCATATTCGCTACCTATGAATGTCCAGGAGTCAATCTGGTAAGGATGGGAGTAGGGGCCGCTGCAGTCTGCATCCCAGGCCACGTAGGGGAAATCTTCTTCCGGGACGGCTCCGGCCTCGGACTCGCTGTACGGTTTCTTCCATTGATGGTAGTCGTGGGCCCACCACCCACCGCCGCAATCCCAGCCATCTGTGTTACAGGAAACGAGGTACTGCTCTGACAGGTTTTCTTCAATCCCATCTTTGATCTTGATATTGGCCTCGAACGGACCCACTGTCCCGAAGGCCCAACAACTGCCACAGCTCCCCTGGTTCTTGACGGAAGTGACTCCTCCCTGATCTCGCCAGTCGAAAGCGGACGGGAGTACCCCAGGAGTGCCTGGCGTGGGAGTGGGCGTGGGGGTGGCAGTGACAGGCTGCCCCGGCACCTTACGGAGGACGATATCGTCTACATAGGCACCTTCAGCTTCGGTGACGGTGTAATCGCTGGCGAAGACGAAGGCGACCCAGACTTCGGGCTGGCCGGTCAGGTTGCCTAGTTCGTAGACATTTGTCAAATCGAAGTTCACTTCGTTCCACCCGCCAGAATCTCCGCTGGTTCTAACGCCATAAAAGTGGTTGCCGGTGATGGAAGCGCCCCAGAAAAGGTAATCGTAGTCCGATTCGGAGAAGTTCCAATACGAGAAGAGCATTTCGGCGTCGCTGGCGCTGGTCAGGTCGAACGGCCCGTAGATCATCCAGGATTTGGCGCTATCGGGATAGTTATCACCGCAGGAAAGGCTAGCGCCATCTGCCCCGGTGCCTACGCCCCAACCACTGTAGGAGCCGGCGTGAGGTCTGCAATCGCGCTTGCCCCAGTAGTATTCACCGTGGCCGTCTTCGTTGTCAAACACGCTCCATGCACCTGGGAAGTCCCCCTCGAAGTCTTCGGCCACGATGTTGGTCCAACTGCCAAGATCCCCTTGCAGTTCCCCCTCCCCAGAAGTTTTCGGCTCAACAGGGGGGCGTCGCTGGGTCAGTTCCAAATGCGTAAACTCTTCCATGGCGGGCTTCGTCAGCCCTTTCTCTGGCGCGGTGACGGATGGCCCAACCACCTGGATAGAGAATTCGCTGGCTGGCTCCACCCCCTTTTCCCAGGGGCGTTGATAGACCAGCCTAAGGGAGCTCTGACCTGCACCGACCGCCCTGAAGCGCAGGATTTGCTTCTCTGGAGCGCCAAGCAGGGGGGACATTTGCTCGAACTCGGCCTCCCCCACCTGATGCAGTACGTCCTGGTTTATCTCTACCACTTGCCACGAGTAGCCGGTGGACGGATTGCTCTCCAGGCTGATCACCAGGGTTTGGTCCTTGCCGAGCTCAGCCAGGCCGCCGTTGTCCTCCTCGGTCAACCTGATTTCTTCGGAGTTGGGCGCTGCCGCCGGTGTCGCTGCATCCAAAGGGGATATGGCGGCGGGAGGGATGGCCAGGACGCTGGGAAGCGAAAACAGACTGGTGAAAACGACCAGACAGGTTGCAGCGGCTGCCAACCTCTTGCCTGAAAGAAAGTGCCTCACATTCATCATAATGTACGTCTCCTTTGCGTGTAGGTTTTCAGGGGAGCAAAGCCCTGGACGGCGCGGCGATCCAGTGCCACCCTAAGTGTAGCACAACCTAAGCGTTTTGTGGGTGAAAATAGCGTGAATTCGGTGTGAATTTTGCATGATACTGTTGGTTTGATAGGGTGTGAGAGATGGAAATAGTGAAGGCTTTGCGTGCTTTTCGTAGCTTTTCACGTGATTTTCGGTTAAAACTGCTCCTCTCAGAGACAGCGATTCCTTGATCATCAGTGTCAACTCAAGGCTCAAAGTCCCGTCCCCGGGGCGGGGCTCAGAGCGTGAGTTGACACAAGTGATTGGTTATTCAGCCCCCTGGCCTGCGGGTGAGGATGAAGACAGCCACGATGGCCATAGCGAGGGCAGCCAGCATCAGTCCGAGCATAGCCGCGCCCGAAGGACTTGTTGCCGCTGGCGCGGATATGGTGGACAATGGGGTTGGTGAGGGCCTCGGAGTCAGCGCTGGCCCCGGGGTCGCCGAGGGGGACGGAGAAGCCGACGGGGCCGGCGGAGAGGTGGGGGCTGTTGTCGCAGCGGCAGGCGTTTGGGTGGCCTCCACGGTGGGCACAGCCGGAGATGGCGCCACTTCTGTCGGTTTCGTCTCGGTGGGCGCAACGCTCACGCTGGGCGAGGGCGGGGGGGGCTCGGTGGGCGTTGGCGTGGCGGGCCTGGTGACGATAGGCGTTGGCGAAGGCAAGGCCGTAGCTGCCGGAGGGGGCGTGTCCATCGCTTGGGATGTAGGCGTTGGCATGAGGGTAGCTGTGGCTGCTGGTGCAGCGGTGGCTGTCGCTCCTGGCACAGGGGTAGCAGTGGCCGCGGGCGCAACGGTGGCAGTGGTCGCGGGCACAGAGGTAGCAGTGGCTGCTGGCGCGGGAGTAGCAGTGGCTGCTGGCGCAGTGGTAGCTGTGGCCGCTGGCGTCGGTGCTTCCGCGCTCCCCACCACAACTCGCCCACCCTCCACCGCGACCTGCTGGGTACTAGCCGCCGTGTCCAACACCTGGACGTCCTGCAACCCCAGGTCACTGCTGCCTTCCCCTTGGGCGATGCAAGTGATAGTGGCCAAGACGCCCGCTCCGCTGGGCCCCGGCGCGCTCCCGAAACCGATGGCCCCCAAGATCACCTTTCCTTCCGCGTTGTTCACTTCAGGTTCCATGGGGATCACAGAGTTTCCTGTGCTCTCCAGGAAAGTGCTCAGGACTGCTTCCGTCACCTGCAGGATGGATGGGTCGTAGACCAGATTGAACTGGAAAGCTCCCAGATTGTCGGCCTCTTCAATCACCACTTGTATGACGAAGGTCTCGTTCAGGTGCACTGCCAGGTCCGCAGGCTCTATCCTCACCCGGGTATCGGGTGCCATAGCGCTGACCTCAGGGATACCTGCTGTGGCCACGATCAGGGTGAGCAGGAGGATGATCAGTTGTTTGCCTTTGGGCATGGTGGTTCTCCGTTCATAAGTCGAAGACGGCGCCGACTTCTCGGTCTGCTGAAAAGGCAAAGCCCTTTGGGCTGTCTGTCATCTTAGCCCGTAGGGCTTTGCTCTTTCAGTACGGAGCTTTCAGCTCCGTGCGGTGGCTCCAGAACCTCAGCAGGTCTCTCCCCACTGCCCGGAGACGATCATGATGTCCACGACGTCAATGTCCCCGTCACTGTCCAGGTCGAAATTGGGATCGTAGTCGGGATCGCCCACGGAGGTATTCCACCGACTGGCTACTTCCTGGATGTCCAAGACATCTACGACTCCACTTCCATCAACGTCACCAAGGAGGACGCAGGGCGTGCTGGTGGCCGTCGGTGTGGCAGTGGGAGTTGGTGTAGGTGTAGGGGTGGCCGTTGGGGTGGGGGTTGGTGTCGGCGTGGCCGTTGGAGTAGGAGTGGAGGTGGGGGGAGAGCTGCCAGGGTAGATGTAACGAATGCCATCTTCGTCGCTGGAGTCGAGAGTCCGCTTCTTCGTCTCACCATAAGCACCGTAGCCGTACATCGTCACCTCGCTGTTGCACGACTGGTACAGATCCACCAGCAGCAGGGAGTGACCAAGCTCGTGGGTGGCGATGTTTTGTACATCCATCCTGTATGGTGGGGGACCGTTGGGATCAGCGCTCCAGTTGAAGCTGTCGTCAAAGACCACATCGCTCTCAAGTATGTTGCCGCCCGAGTACCAGACGTAGTTTGTGGCTATGGAGCCGCCAGTGCTGCCCCATCTGAGCACGTTGTGGCCGTCGTAAGTAGGAGCTGAGTTGGTCGTAGCTCCAGCGTAGTTGAAGGTGAAGCACGAACCAGCGACGTTGCCCCAGGTGCTGGCCGCAGCCTGGATGGCAGCGCCCTCGCCAGTGGTATCCGCCGTATTCTCGTAGATCTCGTAGCCCTTGGTGGGGCATGATCCCGGCCACTTGATCCCTGCATAGAAATCGCTCATCGTGGGGGGGCAGGTTTCGGCGGCCAGAGCCGCCACTGCTCCCGTGTACCTGGTAGCGCTGAACTCTGTCACGGTCTCGGCGCGACCTTCCGGTGCCGCCGAGTCTTCATTGGTTCCACTGACCCAATCGGCAGCCGGGTCTATTGGGGCCTCATTGGTGCCGTTGGCCCAATCCACAGCCGGATCTATTTGGGCCTCAGTGTCGCCGCTCACCCAGTCCACTTCCGAGTCCGTGGGGGTCTCATAGGTGTCGCTGATCCACGAGTACGATAGATCAGGCGATGTCGGGGAGCCTTGTATGACGGCCCTTACATAGCCAGTAAACTGGTTAACGGGTACCTTCTTTTCCACCACCATGTCATCCACCACGGTGAATTTGCCCTGGAACCAACCGACGATCTGGTAGGCCTCTTCCCTCAGGAAGAGAATGACCTCTTGGCCTTCCTCAAAAGTCGGGGTATCGGATACCCACAGAGTGATCTCCCCTACTGTGCCTCCAGGAACCTCGATGGTAACATCCCCGGCCGTAGTTCCTCCCTTGAGGTAGCTCCCCACCGAGACGCTGACAGAGGTGTAGATCATCGTCTGGTCTTTGTTCCAGTGCGCTTCGGCTTTTGATACTTTTCCTTGCAATATAGTGCTCGCCTTGCCGATCAGGTCTGCCAGGCTCATCGCTTCCACCTCGGCTGATGCAGTTCCCACGAAGGCGAAAAGCATCAGGCCCGCCAGGCACAACATGGCGCCCACTTTGAGTGAATGTCTCTTGCTCATGGTATAGCTCCTTTCTCTTTCGAGAGATACCTACTTTACCATACAGCTTGAGTAGTGGACTTCGGAAAAGCAAAAAGCGTGCTGCCACAACGGTTTGCTTGGACAGCACGCACATTATGAACTGTCTTCGGCAACCCGGCTGTCCTATTAGCTGACTCCGCTAACGTAGACCCGTGGCTTTGCGTCCCCACCTTTCGATGGGTTTGCCTTTTTCGGAGGGGCTAGGTTGATTATATTATACACGAAACCGGCGCGTCTGTCAAGGGTAGACGAAGTGAAATGCGTTAAGATCGAGTTAAGGTGATCAGTGCAGTGCGAGGGGCAGCAGTTGAGGTCGCCGCAGATGCGACTCCAGCACTGCGACGTGTCCATCCCGCGTCTCAATGGGAATCTCTTGCGGGACCGTGTTCAGCACTTGCACTTTCTGCAGGTGGAGATTGCTTTCTCCCACGGCCTGGGGTGAGAGGGAGACCGTAGCCAGCACGCCCGACCCGTCCGGCCCTGCCGGCTCACCGAAGCTGAGAGCGCCAAAGGTGACCGTGCCCGCCTCGTTGTTGATGTGGGGGCCGAGGGGGCTGACGTTGCGTCCCGTGCTTCCCAGGAAGGAGCTCAACTCTGATGTGGCCACGTGCACGATGGTCGGGGAGAAGACCAGGGTGAACTGGAAGCCCCCCAGGTCCACCACGTTGGAGATGGCCACGTCAATGGTGAAGGGGCCTGCGTTGAGGTAGGCCGTCTGCTCCGGCGGGTCAATCCAGACGACGGTGGTGGTGGGCGTTGGCGTGCTGGTTGGCGTGTCGGTGGGTGTCGGCGTGTTAGTTGGCGTATTGGTTATCGTGGGCGTTGGCGTGCTGGTTGGCGTGTCGGTGGGCGTCGGCGTGTTAGTTGGCGTATTGGTTATCGTGGGCGTTGGTGTGCTGGTAGGCGTGCTGGTAGGCGTGCCAGTTGGGGTTGGCGTGGGGCCTGTGACGCACATCTTGTCCACGTCAATGAAGCCGTCGCCCACGACTTCGATGCAGAAGGTGTGGGTTCCCTGTGGGACGACGTATTCTCTAACCACCTGCCACTGCAAGGTGGGGGAGTAGTTGTTGACCGTGTCCACCAGAGAGCCATCTACGTAGACGTTGGCATGGCCACGGCTGGAGTAGGTCAGGGTGTACCAGTGGACGTCGTTTCCCTCGAAGGTGAGGCAGGCAGTGGCCCCGGCCGATTTGGACTTGGCGAAGCTGCCCCCGCTGGCGTAGGAGCTACTGCTGGTGCTCCAGGGGCCATCGAAGACGATGCTGGGGTCACTGTTCTCGTAGCAGCCGACAGGTACCGGTGTGGGGCCCGACGTTGGGGTGATAGTGGGCGTGCTGGTAGGCGTCGGCGAGCCGATTGGTGTTGGGGTGATAGTAGGCGTGCTGGTAGGCGTCGGCGAGCCGATTGGTGTTGGGGTGATAGTAGGTGTGCTGGTGGGCGTCGGCGTTCCGATTGGTGTTGGGGTGATAGTAGGCGTGCTGGTAGGCGTCGGCGTTCCGATTGGTGTTGGGGTGATAGTAGGCGTGCTGGTAGGCGTCGGCGTGACCGTTGGCGTGGGCCCTGTGACGCACATCTTGTCCACGTCAATGAAGCCGTCACCCACGACTTCGATGCAAAGGGTGTGCGTTCCCTGTGGGACGATGTATTCTCTCATCACTTGCCAAACCAGGGTGGGGGAGTAGTTGTCCACGGTTTCCACCAGAGCGCCGTCAATGTAGACGTTGGCATGGCCACGGCTGGAGTAGGTCAGGGTGTACCAGTGGACGTCGCTTCCCTCGAAGGTGAGGCAGGCAGTGGCCTCGGCCGACTTGGACTTGGCGAAGCTGCCACCGCTGGCGTAGGAGCTACTGCTGGTGCTCCAGGTGCCGCTGAATACGATGCTGGGGTCGCTGTTCTCGTAGCAGCCGACAGGTACCGGTGGGGGGCCCGACGTGGGGGTGATGGTGGGCGTATCCGTTGGCGTCGGCGTGCCGATTGGCGTTGGGGTGATAGTGGGCGTGCTGGTGGGCGTTGGCGTGCTGGTTGGCGTTGGGGTGATAGTGGGCGTGCTGGTGGGCGTCGGCGAGCCGATTGGCGTTGGGGTGATAGTGGGCGTGCTGGTGGGGGTTGGCGAGCCGATTGGTGTTGGGGTGATAGTGGGCGTGCTGGTAGGCGTCGGCGTGACCGTTGGCGTGGGCCCTGTGACGCAGATCTTGTCCACGTCAATGAAGCCGTCACCCACGACTTCGATGCAGAGGGTGTGGGTTCCCTGTGGGACGATGTATTCTCTCACCACTTGCCAAACCAGGGTGGGGGAGTAGTTGTTGACCGTGTCCACCAGAGCGCCGTCAATGTAGACTTTGGCATGGCCACGGCTGGAGTAGGTCAGGGTGTACCAGTGGACGTCGCTTCCCTCGAAGGTGAGGCAGGCAGTGGCCTCGGCCGACTTGGACTTGGCGAAGCTGCCACCGCTGGCGTAGGAGCTACTGCTGGTGCTCCAGGTGCCGCTGAATACGATGCTGGGGTCGCTGTTCTCGTAGCAGCCGACAGGTACCGGTGTGGGGCCAGGCGTTGATGTGATGGTGGGCGTATCCGTTGGCGTCGGCGTGCCGATGGGTGTCTGAGTGCTGGTGGGTGTGTCGGTCGGTGTTGGTGTGATGGTCGGCGTGTCGGTCGGTGTTGATGTGTTCGTCGGTGTATGGGTAGGGGTAGGAATCTCTGCCGCTGAGATCGCGATAGCGTACTCAACTTCGGTCTGGATTTCTGACGTCGTATAGGCATGTAATGCCTGTTCTGGCCCGTATTGCTCGGGGAGAATCCGGGGGACGTTCTGGCCCATGAAAACTTCAATAACCTCGAGACTCCCGGCGTAATCGGCCGGGCCCCAAACCCCACCCGGACTATCAGTTTCCACAACGTGGTACAAGTCGTGGGAGATGTTCCCTGCATCGTTGTGTACGTCGGATGAGTGACCAGGATTGTGTGGGATCAATATGCCATCTAGCACCTGCCCCGGCCAGCCCTCCTCAGCCCTATCGTAGAAAGGATCACTGAAGGCGACGAGGTGACTTTGCGAATTCACCCCTGCCGTAGTGACGTAGTGGCCACCCACGCGAACCCAGGCTTGCTCTTGATCCCATGCCCAGAAGCCCAAGAGCAGGATGACGTTCTCGCACCGCTCTACCTCGTACGCTACCCATTCAAAGGTAGGCTCCTTGACCAGCACAACCTCGTAGTTCTCATTGAGGCCGTGGTCGGTGAGAACCTGCAGAATGGCATCGTACATGTCGGTCGGGTAGGTGCCCAGATGTGGGATACCAGTCCGCTGCCCATTGGCGTCCATCAGGTAGGCCAAGTCCTCAACGAATGGGGGCAGATTCAATGGATCGTGGTCATCCCACTGATCGGGGCTATAGGATTGCACCAGGGGATAGTGATCGTTGATTGCCGGTGGAAACACCGGGTCAGGCTCCATCTTCGAGTCGAGCCACCACAAGCAGTTAGCCACCGCGAGCGGGCCGCAGTGGGTCCAGTCTTCTGGCCCAGAGTACCACCACTCATCTTGCTTCTGATCGAAGTCAGGCGCCCCGCTGAGGGCGTAGTCAGCCCAGTCTCCGGGTTTCCAGTAGGGTGTTGGCGTGATGGTAGGCGTGTGCGTGGGTGTGGGGCCTGTGGCGCACATCTTGTCCACGTCAATGAAGCCGTCGCCCACGACTTCGATGCAGAAGGTGTGGGTTCCCTGTGGGACGACGTATTCTCTAACCACCTGCCACTGCAAGGTGGGGGAGTAGTTGTTGACCGTGTCCACCAGAGAGCCATCTACGTAGACGTTGGCGTGTCCTCGGCTGGAGTAGGTGAGGGTGTACCAGTGGACGTCGCTTCCCTCAAAGGTGAGGCAGGCGGTGGCTCCCGCCGATCTGGACCTGGCGAAGCTGCCACCGCTGGCGTAGGAGCTGCTGCTGGTGCTCCAGGAGCCGCTGAAGACGATGCTGGGGTCGGTGTTCTCGTAGCAGCCGATACCCACCGCTGTGGGCGTAGGTGTCGGGGTAGTAGTCTCCTGATACGCCGTCTCTGCCATGACTGCCTGACCCTCCGGCAGCATAGCGAGGATGAGCAGGATGCCGATCAGCAGCCCCATCAGGGCAATCCATCTGTACCTCATCAATGTCCTCCTATGCCCCCCATTTTACCACAAACAGCGCGATTTGTCATCTTGGCATGTTTGATCAGCCTGCTCGCTTGAGGCGTAGGATAGACCCAACCAGGATGGCTATAGCCAGAGCAACCAGCACCAGGGCGGGCACGGTCCAGTTGGAAGAGCCTGTGGATGTAGCCGACGGCAGCGCGGTTGCCGCCGGAGCAGGTGTGTCCACCACTTCAGGTGTACTCATTGCCATGGGGGTGGTTGTGGCTACAGGCCCCGCTGTGCCTCTCACGACGACCCGACCGCCTTCCACCGTGACTCGCTGAGCACCAGCCGCAGTGTCCAATATCTGGACCTCCCGCAGATCCAGGGCGGTGTTGCCCTCCCCGTGGGCGACACAGGTGATGGTGGCTAAGACACCCGCGCCGCTGGGTCCCGGCCCGTTCCCGTAGCTGATGGCCCCAAAGGTCAGCTTACCTTCCACATTGTTCACTTCAGGCCCCACGCCGACCGCGGAGTTTCCCGTGCTCTCCAGGAAGCCGCCCAGGGCTGCCTCCGTCACTTGCAGGATGGATGGGTCGTAGGCTAGATCGAACTGGAAAGCCGCCAGGTTGTTGGCTTCCTCGACCATCACTTCTATGACGAAGGTCTCATTCAGGCCCACCACCAAGTCTGCCGGCTCTATCCTCAGCCTGGTGTCGGGTGCCAGGGCGCCTACCTCAGGAACACCCACTTGGATCAGGATCAGGGTGAACAGGCATAAGACGATAAGTTGCTTGTTTTTATACATTGTGGTTTCCCTCCCATACCGTACGAGTATTCTCGGCCATCAACGTCATCAAGTTGAGCGCCGCCGGTCGAGTAGCGGCTTGGGTCGAGGCGGGCAAAGACCGCCCGTGGCCGAAGGCGTATCGAAACCAGCGTATGCTTCGACAGGCTCAGCACGGCGTCGAGACCAAGACGCGGCTCATGCAATGTGAGATGCACTGCAAAGCCGCTCGCGTGGCCTCGATACGGTCTTCCCAGACCTACTCGGCCGACGCTCGCTCCCTTATCTTAATGACATTGGATTGCCGGCCTATTCGATTTGTCTGGTGATGTATCAGTGGCCGGCACGCGCCAAGCGGCATCGCCAATAGGTTTTCAGCCGGCCACGTGGGTGATTCTGTAACTGGCTAGCCAGTTCCCTGAAGTGCTACCGCCGCAGGCGTTGCCGTTCCTTCTCGTGCAATAACCTCACCATCTCGAGGAAAGGCTCCGGGTATTCAAAAGCACCTTCCCACCCAGGCTTCTTGATTTCTCTAGCTGCTATCGGATCATGCTTGACCATCCATTTCAGAAATTTGATTTGAAGTCTCCGAATTCTAGCTGCTCTCCTCCTGTTAGCCTCGATCTCTTCTTTTTCTTCCCTATAGTCCCTCAACAACTCCTCGTAATCCTGTCTACGTCTTTCTTCCTCCTGTCTACGTCTTTCTTCCTCACGCCTCCTGAGAATCTCGTTTACCAAGGGCCGAATTCTTTCCGGCACAGTGCCTCTTCCCGGTATCCAGGGTATCGTGTCTCGTCCCGAAAATAGCCACCTCATATATTCGTACTCACCTGTCTCAGGATCGTAACGGGTGGTCCCCCTCTCTATTCCCGGCCATAGGATCCTAGCCTCAAGATCTGCATAGCGTTCGGCTGTCCACTCTAGCGTACCTTGTGGGTCCCCCGCCTTCTCCGCGGCGTACTCTGCCATGAAGGCTGCCATTTCTGCGGCTGTCTCAGTTGACCAACCTTTCGCGCCTTGAGGGTCCATGTACATCAGCGGGTTCTGGTAGGCGTACTGGTAGGGGTTCAGGCTCTGGGGATCGGCCAACGCCGGCCAGACCGGGTCGCGGGTCAGGAAACGGGCCGTAGCCGGGTCGTAGGTGCGGGCGCGCATGTCGTACAGACCGCCCACCGACTCCCGGCGCACGCCGTAGCGCCCCACGTAGGTGAAGGGCTGGTCGCTGGCGCCGTCGTGGCCCAGCAGTACCCCGTAAGGATCGTAGGCATAGGCGTCGGTGACGCTTCCCGTACCGTCGGTCAGGAACAAAGTCGAGCCCACCCGGTCGAAGTGGTAGAAGCGCACCTCGTTGGTGGTCGGGTCTATCGAATAGAGCAGGCTGCCACCGGGGGTGTAGACGTAGAAGTCTTTGTAGCCGCTCTTCAGAAACCGGGTTTCTCCGAGAAACCCGGTTTCTTCCATCTCTGCCACAATCGGCGCCAGGCGCAGGGCGTAGTTGTGGTAGTAGGTGGTGGTCGTGCCGGCCCCTTCGACTCCGCTCAGGGCAAGCACGGTGCGGGTGCGCAAGTCGTCCAGGCCGTTGTAGCTGAGATCGGCCGTCTGGCCATCCGCCGTGATGGAGGTCAGCCGGTTCGCCCCGTCGTAGGTGAGGGCCGTGTTCGGTGCCGCGGTCTGGCGGCCACGGGTGTCGTAGGCGTAGCCGGGGCTGTTGATCTGGCTGGCGTCGTCGTAGGACAAGTTGCCAACTTGTCCTACAGGCGGCAGATCCAGGGGCAGGGTGCGCACGACCTGGGTCGGTTCCCCCTCGGCGTTGAGGGTGTACTGCTGGTTGGCCAGTCCTGAGCCTGCCGAAGGACCATCCTGGATGCGCGTCACCCGGCCGGCGTCGTCGTAGGTGAAGGTGGTGCCCACGCCGTTGGAGCGGGTGACCCCGGTCAGCCGGCTATCATCGTCGTAGGCGAAGGTCAGCCAGGCGTTAGCCAGGTTGTCTTCCACACGGATGAGCAGGTCCCGCTCGTCGTAGGTGTAGGTCACCGTTGCCTGGCCATCGTAGGTCACCGTCTTGAGCCGTTGCCCATCGTCGTAGGTGGCGCCAAAGGCGGCGCTGCCGTCCTGGCTGTTGATCACGTCGCCCCGTTCGTCGTAGGTCAGGCTGATCTGGTCCGCCGTCAGCAGCCGGCCGGCGTCGTCGTAGGTGTAGTTCAGCGTCGGGCCACCGGGGTAGGCGATCTGGGTGACCTGGCTGGCGTCGTCGTAGGTGTAGCTCGTGGTGCTGGTGTCCTGATAGGTGACCTGCACCAGCCGACCCTGCGCATCGTAGTCGTAGGCCCACCCGTTGGTCAGGGGGTCCGTGTGCGCGGTTCGCCGGCCCATGGGCGAGTATGCGAATGTCCACACCTTGCCCCGCAGATCGGCGATATCAGTCAGCCGGCCCAGATCGTTGCGGGTGTAAGTGGCCGTGCCGATGACCGGTTGGGCGACCGAGAGCAGCCGGCCAGCGTCGTCGTAGCCATAGTCCGTGGTGCGGTCCTCCCGATCCGTGGTCGCGGTCAGCCGGCCCAGCTCATCGTAGGTGAAGGTGGTCGCTGCGCCCAGCGGGTCGGTGATGGCCGTGGTGTAGCCCAGCTTGTCACTCTGGTAAGCCGTGGTGTAGCCCTGGGGCGTGCTGGTGGCCGTGGGCACCCCCTCGTCGTCGTACGTCGTCGTCCAGGTATTGCTCAGCGGGTCCGTGACCCCGATCAGCCAGCCCCGGGCGTCGTACGCGTAGGTCCAGGTGTGGTCGTTGCGGTCGGTGATGGAGGCCAGCCGGCCCAGTTCGTCGTACGCCAACTCTTCCACCTGCCCCGCCGCGTCGCTAATCGCATCCACGCGATCCATCAGGTCGTACCCGTGGCCGATGGTCTCACTCAGCGCGTTGGTGGATGTGATCACGTTGCCGTTGCCATCATAGCTGAACTGCGTGACGCGATCCAGCTCGTCGGTGACGCTCAGCAGCCGATCGTTGAGATCGTAGCTGAAGTGCACGGCATTGTCGTTGTAGCCTTGCACAGCAGCCGGGGCGGTGCCCGGCTGTGCCCTGTGCCCCGCCTGGCTTGTGCTCCCTCCAGCGGCTGACGTGGCACTCGCCGGGTGGGTGATGCGATTCAGCCGCATGAAGGTGTCATAGCCATAGGTGGTGACACCCAGGTCCGAGTCGGTGCTGCTCGCCAGGGTCCCGTCGGCGTCGTAGGTGTAGGTGGTCACGCCCGCCTCTGGGTTGGTCACGCTCTGCGGCTGCCCCAGCGCGTTGTAGGTGAAGGTCCACACCTTGTCCAACCGGTCGGTGTGGCTCAGCACATTGCCGGACTCGTCGTGCGTGAAGTGCTCGTCGGTGCCATCGGGATAGTGCACCTGTGTCAGGTTGTAGAAGGTGAAGTTGACGACCTGGGAGGGGTTAGCGAGGTCGGCGAAGGCCTGCACTTGGGCGGTGTAGGTGTAAGTGGTGGTGTGGCCCAGCGCGTCGGTGTAGGCGGCGATCTTGCCCGATAGATCGTGATAGCTGACGCGGGCCGTGTCCTCTAGCCGGTCGTGCAGCGCGGTCATGTGCTCCCGGTCATCGAAATCCAGGGTGTAGCTGTTACCGGCGCGGTCCTGAACGGCCGTGCCCAGCCGGCGGTCCGCGTGGGTCAGGATCTGAACCCCGGCTGGATCGGTAACGCGCGTCAGGCCGGCGGCCGGGGTGTCATGCTCAATGGTGCTGACGTTGCTGTAGGCGTCCTCCTGCCGGATCGCCTGGCCCGTGGCGTTGTAGGTCTGGGTGTAGGGGGTGTTGTCCTCGGGCCGTGTCTGGGCCGTCATCAGCGGCCCGTGCGTGACATTGGCGGCGTAGGTGTAGGTCGTCTGGTTGTCCTCGGCGTCGGTGGCGGTGGTCAGGTGGCTGTTGCCGTCGTATGTGAAGTCCACGTGCCGGGTGCCGTGGGCGACCTGGGTCAGCCGGTCGCCGGTGTAGGTGAAGTTGAGAGCCCGCCCCAGCCCGTCGGAGACCAGCGTGATGCGGCCGTTGCCGTCGTGACCCAGGACAAACCGGTTGGCGTTGCGGTCCCGGATTTCCTGCAACAGCCCGGCGGCGTCAAAGCGGTACACCAGCTCCTGAATGGGGTCCATCAGCCAGTAGTGGCCGACATTGTCCTCCCGGAGGATGTAGGGGACCGGCTCCTGGCGGAAGTTGCGTTCCCAGGTCACGCCCGGCAGAGCGCCCCCAACGAACTGAAAGTGAATGAGCTTGCCCCGCTCGTGGAAGACGACGCGCCGCCAGGTGTCGGGGGCCAGCAGGCGCATGTCGAAGTTGTGCAGCCAGTTGGAGCCCAGGGTGCTGGTGATCACCTCCTCGTCGTGCAGGCCGGTGGCGTAATAGCGGCTGAAGGTGAGGGGCAGGGGTCCGCCCAGGTCAAAGTCCACGATGGGATCAGTGTAGTACTCCCCCGTGCCGGCGTTGATGGGCTCCGGAGGAGCGGTCTGGGCGCCGGCGTTTGCCCCCGTGGTCTTGTTTGGGGGCTCATCCGCGACCGGCACCCAATAGTCATTCGAGAAATAGTCGGGCGGCTCGTCCTCGAATTGGTCCACCGCGGACGCGACCGCAATGTCCTCGCTATAGTCCACCGCGGGCGGGTCGGCAATGACCTCCATATAGCTGTCAATCGTGGTCCCGAGGGACACGCCGAGGTTGACGGTCACCTGGTACACTGCCTCAAACCTCTGCCCGGTGTTCATGTCCCCTACGTTCCATCGAATAGTGGTAGACGTGCCGCCTCCCTCGTCCGGCGGGGGAGAGACGGACCCGTACCCACTGGTGTGGCTCGAATCTCGTCCGTCAATGATCCTGACCCCGCTCGCCGGCGGTCCCCGGCGGGTCACTGTGAGGTGGTAGGTGATCGTCCCGCCCGCTTCGGTCCACTTCTCTTCCGACCACTTTTCGATCTTCCAGTGGGCGTTCGTGTTCTCGGTGGCCTGGGCCACGGGCGGCGGGACGAGCCCCACGAAGTTGGACAGGGTCAGGCACAGTATGAGCAGCGTGTAGATACGCTGTCGAGTAGTCCTAGTAAACATAGTGCACCTCCTTGTCATCCACAAGTCTCCCCCCAATGCACCACCACCAGCATGATGTCTACGACGTCAATGTCGCCATCTTTGTCGAGGTCGTAGTCCGCATCGTAGCAGGCATCGCCGCTCTGGCAACGCCAGCGGTTAGCTGCCTCCATGACGTCGGCCACATCCACTGTGCGATCGGGGTTGAAATCTACGGTCAGAGCGCATCTCTGTAGCAGGTTGCCGGCGTTGTCGTAGGTGTAGACGATGATCTTACCGCCGCCGTAGTCCACGGCCACCAGCCGGCCGGCGTCATCGTAGGTGTAGTTGACGGTGCGGGCTTGAGCAGAGGTGCTGAGGCGCGGAGGTGCGGAGGTGCTCGCCTGCCCGTCCTGCCTGTCCGCAGCGGTTCGGGAGGGCTCCCGCGCTTGCGGCACCTCCACTTTGGTGCTTGCTTGGGGCTTGGCTTCCATGCTGGCCTTAGCCACGTCACTGACCACCAGTACAGCGGCCGTGAGCAAGGCTATGCCTACCAAGGTCGTAAGCAACATCCTGGGTAGTGTGTGCTTTCCGAACATTTTTCCCTCCTTGTGTTTTTGTGTGTGTTGTAGACAGCCTCCTGTCTGGGCTGTTGCCTCTTAAGTTGCACTGTCCACCTCCTTGTTCTTGTTCTCGCCAAAGCAAAACGCCAGCCATAGGGTGCGCGAAAACACGCCCTTGGCTGGCGTCGGGTTCAGGGATGGTGGCTGCTGTTGCTCGGGTAGGGTCAAGGGCGCGTCTTCGGTGCCCTGATAGCCACAACCATTTTATCATGATATGGCCTTCTCGTCAAGCCGAATCGAAGAGCATGGAAAGCCGAAGGCCACGAAAGCACTTCGCGCCTTTCGTGGTCTTTCGAGTACTCCGCGGTCCAAACCACCCCCTCACCCACAGGTCTCTCCCCAATGCACCACCACCAGCATGATGTCCACGACGTCAATGTCGCCATCTTTGTCGAGGTCGAAGTAGTCGTCGTAGCACCCGTCCCCGCTTTGACAACGCCAGAGGTAGGCCACCTGCATGACATCGGCTATGTTCACCTGGCAGTCGCAGTTCAGGTCGCCGGAGAGGATGCAGGTGATGGGGCCGTACCAGTAGCCGCTCTCGACCCTGTAGCTGCTGTCCTCGATGACGCCTATGGCCGCCTGGCTGAGGGAGCCGTTGACTGCGAAGTTGGTGGAGCTGGCCGGAACTCCAGCGCCTGACAGGACGTGCCAGCTCTGGTCGAAGCTGGTGGAGGTCTGGGCCAGAACCAGGCCCACCAGGGCCAGGCTGCAGAGGAGGCCGATCAGCAGCGCAAATGCTCGTTTGTTGTTCATCGCTATCCTCCTGTCAAAACACGGACTAGCGTCTGCTTGGAGCTTGCAAGAAATCGGATTCTATTTCTGGAAAGGCTCACAGGTCCCTCCTCCATCAAACTGCCTCCAATTCGAGCCGTCACAGAAACAGGGTTCATTCAGCGAGCCGTCGTAGTATATGCTGCCCTCCCAACCAGCATTACATGTCCCTGGAGAATCTGTTGGACTCAGTCTCATCAGGGAGGATATTCGTAGTCTTCCGCTAGCAGCCAGATCCCCTTCATCGGAGATGGTCAGGATCTCCCTGTTCAGTTGGTTCTTTAAGATCAGACCTTCATACGAATCAGCCTCGGTTATCCTGAAGTTGTTCTTGAAGATCATGTCTCCGAAGAACTGATCCACATTGTCCCTATCGCTGTACAACAGGATCTCGGTCGAGGAGATAGCCAGGCCGACTCTGTAGTAATCAGTCACATCGGTGGTCAAGTCGCCCCAGGCATCGCCGTAATAGATTTCTCCCGATGTGAGGTCGGAATGCACGTCGGAGACACCGCCGATGATTACTGGCACGGTTTGGCCGGCTGTCTTTGATTCACTAGCAATTCCTACCACGTGGCCATCGAAAGCATCGCCGATGATGGCTGTGCCGTGGTCAGAGTTGTCAGGATCCCTGTAGGCCACCACGAATTTGGTGGAAGAGAGGGCGGCGGCGGGGGAGGTGGAGAAGGTGGGGGCTGAATTGAAGACATACTCTGAGCCGTAGGTGATGTCCCTGCCAGAAACATCGCCGACTACGGCTGTGCCTTTGAAAACGCTGTCAATATCGCAGTAGGTCACCACGAATTGGGTGGGAGAGAGGGCAGCGGCTGAGATGTGGCTGGTGTCGGCTGAATCGAAGACATACTCTGAGCCGTAGGTGATGTCCCTGCCAAAAACATCGCCGATGACGGCTGTGCCGTGGTTAGAGTCCATGTAGGCCACCACGAATTGGGTGGGAGAGAGGGCAGCGGCTGAGATGAAGCCGGAGTCGGCTGAATTGAAGACATGCTCCGCGCCGTAGGTGATGTCCCTGCCAGAGACATCACCGATGACGGCTGTGCCGTGGTCAGAGTTGTCAGGATCCCTGTAGGCCACCACGAATTGGGTGGAAGAGAGGGCAGCGGCTGAGAAGTAGCTGGTGGAGCCTGAATTGAAGACATACTCCGGGCCGTAGGTGATGGTACTGCCAGAAACACTGCCGATGACGGCTGCGCCGTAGTAATCAGGGTGGACCGCAACGGAGTAGGCCACCACGAATTGGGTGGGAGAGAGGGCGGCGATTGAGATGCTGCCGGTGTAGGCTGAATTGAAGACATTCTCTGGGTCTGGGACGAAGGTGATGGTACTGCCAGAAACATCGCCGATGACGGCTGTGCCGTAATCAGAGTTGTCCTCATCGCGGTAGGCCACCACGAATTTGGTGGAAGAGAGGGCAGCGACCGCGAAGGAGCTGGTCTCGGCTGAATTGAAGACATATCCCGAGCCGAAGGTGATGGTACTGCCAGAAACACTGCCGATAACGGCTGTGCCGGAGTAAGGCCATATCCCATCCCTGTAGGCCACCACGAATTTGGTGGAAGAGAGGGCGGCGATTGAGATGCCGCCGGTGTCGGCTGAATTGAAGACATACCCTGAGGCGTAGGAAATGTCATTGCCTGGAGGAAATCCTTCATAAACGTACCCGTCAAGGAAACCAACCACATCTCCGGCAGTAATGCTTTCCCCAGCAGCCACCACAAAGTCCTGAATGAGCTGCTTTACGTTACCAGCACCGGCAGCAGCAGTTGTCTGCGTGGTGCCATCGGGGAACTTGAATCCGCCTGAGGTGGATTCGATCCTCCCGGCCACGGTGAGTTGTTCACCAGGAGCCGTCCCGATGCCGACGTTGCCGTCATTGTCCACGTACACCGCGTCGGTTGGACTTCCATCTGCTGCGTCAAGCGAATGTCCGTCCGGCACACCGAACGGAAGGTCTGCCTGCTGTATGGTGCCGTCCACGATCATGCCACCGGTGACGGAGTTGGCCTGCCCTTCGTTCACGTAGTTGGCATCGTGGTCGTGGGTCGCGCTGGCGAAGGCGCTGGCGTGAGAACCATCCACCGTGTCGGCGTTCTTGGCCTCTTCGGCCTGGATGGCAAAGGGCGCGCTCACCAACCGCACAAGAGGGCTCAATATCTCCCCCTCCACCTCCAGCTCCAGCCATCGGGCGGTGCCATCGAAATCTGAGGCGCTCAGCGCCGTGCTGCTGCCCAAGAGCACGTTGAAAAGCCCCCGGCTCACCGTCACCACTTGGACCTCCGACCAGATGATGCCTCCATCTATCTCGGCATCGTAGATCTTGAAGGTGATGTTGTAGGTGCCATCTGGTTTGGGCAGGCCGGTGGCGGGGTCGGTCAAGCGCCCCTGGTAGTTGAGGTACAAGGGTGCCTCCCCTTGCGCTAGAGGCCCCATGGGTGGGGAAGCCCCGACGTTTCCTGCAGCCCACAGAAGGACTGCCACGGCCATCACACCCAGGATGGCCGCTCCCAAGACCGTCATTGTTCTCTTCTCCATTTTGGTTTCTCCTTTCGTTGTTTTTGTGAGAGTAGCTCTCAGTTCTTCAATTAGCCTACGGATCAGTCCGCTCTTCGTTGACGACATATTCTTTCCTCCCCCCCAATTTTGAAAGCACCTCTTCCCCACAAACCAAAACGCCAGCCTCAGGGCACGCAAGAGTGCACCTTGGCTGGCGTTGCGTTCAGTGATGATATCTGCGATGTTGCTCGAGCACGGTCAAGGGTGGGCTTCGATGCCCTGAATAGCTACAACTATTTTACCACAGTATAGCCTTCTCGTCAAGACCCAATGACCCGCACCAGACGCATGTTGTCGAAGTAGAGGGTGCGGGGGCCCAGGGGGTAGGTCTTGGTCTGCCCCTGGTAGTTCTCCTCTTCCATGAGGGTCTCGGGCTCGAATTCCAGCCAGTCCACGTTGGATACGTCAATGTCGCGGGCCATATCGGCGATACTAATGACGATGTGCGTTGATGAGTTGGGCAGGAGAAGGATGTCTCCACCGGTCTGTGGGAACCAGCCGCCGGCAGTGTCGGCAGCGCCGACGTAGAGATAGGTGTAGTAGTCGCTCTCGTTGTAGACGTCGAACTCCAAGGCGGTGTAACTGCTCCAGTTTGTCGGGAATTGCCAGGTGCCCATCGTGGGCAAGAGCCAATCGCCGAACACGACTTTCAGCGACCACGCCCCGTCGGTGACGTGCTGGCTGGTCCGCTGTCGGGAGATAGTGTTCTCGAACTCCCAACCTGCTACCTCCCACCAGGTCTCGAAGGAGAATAGCAGGGTGGGTTCCTCGGCCACGCGCTCCAGGGAGAAGTCAACGGTCAGCGTCGCGTCTGCTCCCACGCTCACCGACTGCTCGGCCGATACGTAGCGATCCCGGCTGGCGGCGAGGGTCTGGTCGCCCGCTTCGACTGCCAGCGTGTAGGTGCCGTCGTCCTCGGTCAGCGTTGCCCCTCGACCGTTGGAGATCAGCACGCCTGCCAGGGGCGCGCTACTTCCGCTCTCGGTCACTGTGCCCTGGATGGTGGCCAGGTGTATCGGGTGCTGGCCGGATAGGATCTCGCCCATGAGGTTGCGCTGGGCGTAGAAGTCCTCAGGGTCTGGATCGGCGTCGCGCAGGAGTTGAGGGAGTAGGTTGATGGCCAGACTGCGGGCAAATGCTTCGGCAAGCTCAGCGGAGCCGTCCTCGCTGGTCTGCGCGGCCAGCATGGTCAGGTACTCGTAGTCCTCGGCTGCTTCCCGGGCCAGCTCCAGCCGGATGGAGGGCAGGGGGATATCCACGTTGACAGCAGGATCGCCCTCAATGTGATGCCCCGGCCAGAAGAGAGCTCCGGCGCCGTTGCCGTAGACGGGATCGTGAGTGCTGAGCCAGGGATTGACGATGTTCATGTTGTTGGCGTCCCCCACCCAGGCCGCCACAGCCCAACCCACCAGGACGGTGGCGTCGTATTTGTAAGCTAACCAGCCCAGGGCGCGGTGCAAGGTGGCCTTGTAATCAATGAAGTCCCCGTAGTCGTTGAAATACAGGCCCAGCCTCTCCCCCAAAGCCACCCGCTGACGATAGGTCTCGGGGTCTTGCTCCACCTCATCTGGGGCGATCTCCCACTCATCCACGTAGCCCGCCAAGTCAACCCAGCCCCGGTCGGGAGGGCCGGGCGGGATGGGGTAGACGCTGGCTGTGGCGACCTTGAAAACTGGGTCCACCGCCTTGACCAGGCTGGCCCAGCCCAGGAGCCGCTGCAACCCCTCTGGCCCGTTGTGCAGGGGCTCATCGCTCACCCACTCGGTCTCGTCGCTGAAGAAGACCAAGTGTCGGTCGAACCACCCCTGGGCCGTGTAGTGGTCGCGGAGGAGTTGGTAGTACTGGGCCACCTTGTTGGTGAAGACAGGATCATCGAAGGCGGCTGCGGTGTAGCGCTGGCCGTCGGCGTCCTTCACCAAGTACTTCCACTCATTCTCGTCGAAGACGCCGGGCAAGTTGAGACTGGGCACGCCCCGCGTGTCTAGAAAGTACTCGTACTGGGGATCGGAGGCGGAGAAATCCAGTTGGACGGTTCCGTCGGCCTCGCTGTAGGCTGGCTTGCGGTATAGCTCGAAGGGGTGAAGGCGGTGGTCGAGCAGGGCCTCGTAGTGTTTGTCCGTCAGAGCGTAGAGGGCTGCCGTGTCGCCCTCGTCAATCTCGTACTGAGGGGGCAGGGTCCAGAGGATATCCAGAGGGAAATTGGCGTCCAGGGCGGTCGTCTCGGGCAGGGCAAAGTCCCAGACTGCCAGGTTCAGGTTGATCGTGTCTAGCAGGGTAGCCCCGCCATCGGCGGTAATGGTGAGGATTCCGCTGTACTCCCCCGGAGTGACGTCGGCAGGGACGTAGACGTCCACCCATAAGGGCTGGTTCTCCCCAACGATCACCTCGAAAGGCGTGCCTACAGAGTGACCTGGATCATAAGGATCAACGAAGGGGATCAGGGCATCGGGGATGTGACCTGGGGGAAGGACCGCAGCCGGCATGCCCGTTCCCCACGGGTCCGATGGCTGCGTCACCTCGAAGGTTGTCTGGCGGTAGAGGGTGATGTTGTCGTGGCTGATGGTCCCATTGGGGCCGATCAGGTCGCTGGCCGTCACACTCACCCCAGATAATGGATCATCCTCGGCGGAGATGATCAGTTGGAAGGGCTCGTGCTCGTTTCTGGCGGCCTTGATATGAACCGATTTCTCAGCTCCAGACCAGATGTAGTTGGCGTCCTCCACGGGGTCGGTGGGAAGCACCTTGCGGGTGTTGCCTGTGGCCCAGACCTGGGCGCCATCCTCCGGTGGGCAGGTCTCCCCCCAATGCACTGCCACCAGCATGATGTCCACGATGTCAATGCCACCGTCGTCGTCCACATCGTAGTCCGGATTGAACTCGGGATCGCCCGCAGCGGTGTGCCAGAGGCTGGCTACCAGCATGATGTCGGCGATGTTCACATCGCAGTCGCAGTTGAGGTCGCCGGGGAGTGGGCAAGGCCATGTTGTCGTGGTGGTGCTGCGCGGCATGGATGTCGGGGTGAATGGGAAAGCGTTGCTGCGCGGGGCTAAAGGCCCTGCGCTGAGAGAACGGAGCCCCTGCGGGGCTGAATCTAGCCCGCAGGGCTTTGTACTTTTAGCCCCGAGCTTTAGCTCGGGGCGGCTTTCGGCAGAGCCCGTACCTCGTCGCAGAGATGGAGAACCGTTACCCAGTGGGGTTAGTGCCAGGGAGCGCGGGGCTAAAGGCCCCGCGCTGAGAGAACGAAGCCCCTGCGGGGCTAAGACCAGCCCGTAGGGCTTTGTGCTTTCAGCCCAGAGCTTTAGCTCGGGGCGACTCTCGGCAAAACACGCACCTGGCCTGCTGCACATGAGCACAATGCCTATCAGCAGCGCTATCAGAGCGGCTCGTCTGCGCCCCATGCTATTCCTCCCATAAAAGCCTTTCGCGCCTTTCGTGGCCTTTCGCTTGTCCTGAGCTTGTCGAAGGGCGTGATTCGTGGTCCAAACACCTGCTACTCACAACTCTCCCCCCAATGCACCGCCACCAACATGACGTCCACGACGTCCACATCGCCATCGTCGTCCAGGTCGTAGGCTGAAGCGAAAGCAGGGTTGTGCCAGTCGGCGGCGACGGCCATTATGTCGGTTACGTCTACCTGACCGTCGTCGTTCACGTCGGCGTCGAGGGTGCAGGCAAACAGGCCCAGCACGCCGGCCACCCAGGACATCTCCTGAACGGTGAACTCGTTCATGGGCGGAATCTCATTGGTGTCTACGTGTCGTCGCAGGATGGGATACGGATCGCGCTCGTTGGCGGCGTAGGGGTAGGAGTTGGCGTCGTCCTGGACGGCGGCGTAGTAGGGGTTGGCGTTGCTCATGGCGGCCATGACGCCATAAACAGGGATGCCCGGCACTGGCTCAACGATGCCGTCGAACATGCTTGGCTTGTGCAGCGGATCCCGGAGGTAGCGAGAGCCGATGCCGGTGACGAAGCTCTGGCTGAGGGGGTTGGCGCCGAGTTGGGTGTTCAGGTTGATCAACGCTGCGTCCCAGTAGCGGCTGTCCTCGGTGAGAGCATAAGCCTGTAGCAGCCTGAAAGCGTAGCGGGTGGACTGGGTGAAGGTGCCGTAGCCGATCCAGACAGGGACGTCCAGCCGCCCGCCATTGTGATAGGCATTGGACTGGGTGCGACTGAGATCTGTCTCGGCATCGGAGACAAAGGCATCTCGGGTCTCCTGCTGCCACGTCGGGTTCACGTCGGGCCAATCCGTATTGACGTAAGCCCAGCTTGCCTTCTGCTGGTGATGCTGCCAGTCGTTCCAGCCCCACAGCGGCGAGTTCTGGGACCAGTGGGTCTCGAAGGCGATGTGATACTCCGCTGCGCCAGTGGTGCGGTAGAGCTCGGCGGCGGCCCAGGCCCGATCATCGGTGTCGCCATCGGGATCGGTGTAGTCACCGGTGCAAACGCCGTCCGGGTTGACGAAACCATCCGGCGGCTCGACAGTGGCATGAGCCTCGAGAAAGTCCCACGCCAGTTCCGCGTGGGCCAGGTAGGTGGCGGCCAGAGCAGGATCGTGAGGCATCCAAAGGCGGCTGCCCAGGGCCAGGATTGCCGCCGTCAGTGCCGTGTCGTGAGTGGTCTTCGTCAGGATGTAACGGGTCTCGGTGCTGTCCTCGGGCATGCCATCCACCCAACAGGCCGTGGTGACCTTGTGGTAGACGCCGCCATCTGTCTCTTGGAGCAGCACCAGCCAGTCCAGCTCCCAGCGGGCCTCGTCCAGGAGATCGGGCACGCCGTTGCCGCTCTCAGGAATGCCGTAGCGAGCCCTTCCGCCGTCGTCGCCGAAGCGCGTGGCTTGCTCAGTGCCGAAGAGGTCGTAGCCGAGCTCGAAGCTGGTGAGCAAGAACCACAGCGCAGAAGCACCAGTGGGCACGTACTTGCCATAATCGCCGGCATCGTGCCATCCGCCGACGACGTTTTTGTGACCACCCACCGGCTCACCGTTGTACAGCGGCGATGCGGCCACACTGTCATGGTAGATGGCGTCGTCGGGGTGACAGGCGCCGTGGGGGTGATCGGTCAGGGTCAGCGCAGTGCCGCAGCGCTGGTGGTAGAGGCCACGAGCAGCGATGCGGGCCGCGTCGCCAAACACGCCGGCGCCGATGGCGAAGGGATCACTGACACCGAAGCCGGGCACACGGGCGTGGTAGACGCCGGGCGTGGTGAGCTCGCCGAAGTCGAAGGCGAAGACATCCTCGCCGGAGAGGTGCCAGTTGGCGGCGCGGAGTACCAAGGGGACGGTGAGGACAACGGCGTCTGTATTGGCGTCTACAATGTCTACGGTCGTGGAAGAAGAGAAACCAGGTTTTTTCCCTGCGACTGACGGCGATCTGGCTGGAAACGGTGACTGAGACGACTGCCTCTCTCTGCTCTTGGGCGAAAAAACCTGGTTTCTTAGGCTTAAGGTGAGGTGATCAGTGATGCGCAGGGCGCCGTAGGGTAGGGCAGCGGCGCCGTGCAGGGTGACGGCGGTGGGCAGGTCTTCGGTGACCCAGGTGCTGGTGTCGTAGTCGTAGCGATAGGCCAGGCCCGCCGGCCCGAAAGCGAAGCCTTGACGGATGTCGAGAAAGGCCACCGCGTGCAGATCGGCTGTGCCGGGAGCTGTCTCCAGATCGAAAGTGTCGTCGCCGAAGCCATCCCTGCGTAAGATCACGCCACCGTCGCCCACCGCGATGGCCACACCATTTGGATCGCCGACCACGTGGCGCAAGGTGGCGGTCGTAGGTGAAGCGACGGCCTGCCAGTTGCCATACTGCAGCTCAAGGATCGTGCCATTTTCACCCACTGCCCAGGCGCCGGCCCCAGGAAATCCCCCCACGTCGTGGAGGGTGGCGCTTGTCACACCGCTGATGTCGGTCCACGTGCTGCCGTCCCAGCTTAGGAACACCCCGCCGTCGCCAACTGCCCAGGCTGTGTCGGCATCCGTGGCGAAGACGCCGCGCAGGGTTGCCGTCGTCGGAGTCGTGACCAACTCCCAGGCGACAGCACCGGGCTCCCAATGCAGGATAATCCCCCCACTGCCCACCATCCAGCCCTCGACCTGCGGGGTGAAGTGGATGTCGTAGAGATCGGCCGCGGTGGGCACGGTCACCGTCTGCCAGTCTGTGCCGTCCCAGTGGATGACTGTGCCGGCGTCGCCGATGGCCCAGACGTCGTATTCGGTGAGGGGGTAGATGGCGTGGAGGGATTGGATATTGGGTATTGGATATTGGGCTATGGTCCAGCCGGCGGAGGGTATCCAGTGCAGGAGGGTGCTGTCCTCGCCGACGGCCCAGATGCCGCCGCCCAGGTCGCCTAGATAGCCGCCGACGTAGCCCCACTTGGGGCCTTGGGGCAGGTAGCCTACCTGGTTGACTTTGACGTTGGGGTTGAGGGCGTCGGGGTCGAGCACGAGGGGTGCGTCGGTGGCTGGCATGGGATTGCCGGAGGGGTCGGTTATCCCTTTGATAGTGAGGGTGTAGCTGATATTGGGCTGGAGGGGCGCGGGGAGGCGCAGGGTGACGTCGAATCTCAGCACCGGGGACCCACTGCTCCCCATCGGGGCGCTGCCGCCGAAATCCACCACGCGCCACTCGAAGCCAACATCGGTGGGCTGGTGAGGGGATGCATAGGCCGGATCCGTATCGCTGACGAGGGTGTAGTGGCTTGGATCACGAGCAGTAGTTGGATCGAAGCGTTCCGCGAAGCGCAAGCGCAGGTAGTGATGGCTCTCCACCATGACCTGCTGCAACTCTGGCGGGCTGATATCGCGGGCGACGATGTCGTCCACGAAGCTGGCGCGGTACTCACTGTCTGGGCCCCAGTCCAGGAATTCGACGTCGCTCAGGTCCCAGTCTGGGGTTTGCAGGGCACCGATGGGGATCTGCACCCGACGCCATGTGCCGTCCAGCACGCCGCCCTCAATGTGATCTAGGATGGGGGCAGTGTTGGAGCTGGCGTACCAGGTGGTGACCCGGAAGGTGGGACTGGCCGGCGGATTGCCCGGGTCGGCGGCGCGCAGGTAGAACTCGATGACGTCGTAGCCGCTGAGGTTGCGTCGCGGATGGCCGCCGCAATAGAGTTTGAGGGACGGGCTGTGCCAGGGGTCGGCGAGGAGCTTCAGGCTGTGGCTGCCGCTGTGAGCTGCCTCGGTGGTGTCGGTAGCGTACTCAACGCAGGATGGGTCGGCCAGAGGCACACTGCCGGGTTCGCCATCATAAAGAACCTGGTCAGCAGTGACCCGCGTGGTCGCCAGTGTTGACGGTGGGAGCAGCGTCAACAGCGCAAAAGCGGTCAGGGTGATGAGCCTCAATGGATTCAAATTACTCACAAGTTTCCCCCCAATGGACTACGACCAGCATGATGTCCACGACGTCTATGTCGTCATCGTCATCCAAGTCGTAGGTATGGTCATAGCAGTCATCTCCCAGCCGGCAACGCCAGTGGCTGGCTACCAACTGGACATCCCCGATATTTACAGCATCGTCGCCATTGACGTCGCCGACGAGGACGCAGGAAGAGGTGCGCAGGCGGATGGCTACATCGGATTCCGAATCTATTCCCAGGTCGAGCCACGAGCTACCGTCGTCACTGATGTAGGTCTTTCCCACCTCGTATGGCCCGTCGGAATCCATGGGGATGGGGAAAAGAGAACTGGCATTGGTGAACTTCACCACCCCGAAAACGTCGTCGTCGCTGGCCACCGGCACAGGCGAGTCCAACTCCACTCCATGGTACCCGGCCTCATCAAAGCTGTGGTTCAGGCTACTCCACAACAGATTGCTGAGCGTCGTCCCGTTGAAGTCATCGTAGATGTACACGTCCATGTCGGTGGTAGCGTCTGTGGTCCAAAACTCCACGCGCGTGGCGAATGTGTTGCTGGTAGGCGTAAACTTGCACAGGCCCCAGCCGGTCGTGCTGTCGTAGCCCATCGCACCCGTCCACCCGGCCTCGTCATAGTACCAAATGTCGCCGTTGGGGTCGTAGTCCTGCCAGTCGTACATGAACGAGGAGTCCGCGCCGATGTTGGCTGAGCCGTAGGCGATGGTGAAGTAGCCATTGTCTCCCCAGTCCGTGTCCCAACTGTTCTTCACGATCCAGCCCCCCGTGCCCCCTGCGTGGGTGAGGCTATCGTCCCAGCCGACGATCAGCACACAATGGTTCGTCTCTTCTGTGCCCGCGTAGTACAGCGTATACGTACCATCGTAGTCCCCGAACTCGGTGTCCCAGGCATCGCCGTCGCCGGCATACACGGACGTGAAGATCGGGCTGGCAGTGGCATAGACGTAGGCCTTCAGTACGTCCGTATCGGGCACCGCGTCACCTGAGATGATCCTCCAGTCCAGCAGCGTCTTTTCGTACGAACAGGTCTCATTGCAGGCCATATCGCTGGGCACGTAGGGGTCGCACGACTCCAGCACGAACCCCTTTTGGGAGAACAAGTTAACGAGTATTTCATAATTCCCGCCACCACAACTCGTATCTTCCCAGTTACATTCCTTGGCGTTGTTCTCCGAGAAGTCATAGGTGCCAGCCCCGTCCATCAGCATCTTGGACTCGACGTTGGCGACGGCAGCGAAAGCATAGCACGAGCCGCACGCGCCTTGGTTCCTCACCGAGGTGACCACGCCCTGTTCGCGCCAATCCCAACTATCTGGCAATGTTTGAGCCATGAAACTGCCTGGCATCCTCTGCCCAGTCAGATGAGACAAGTCCATCTGCGGCGGCAGGAAACCTGTGCGCGGAGGCGGTGGCTTGGGCGTCCGCTGTCGTAAGGGGGCCCTCTGGGGCACGGGTTCCTGTGCAAGACCGGGCTCCGACACCACCCACAGGTACACAAGCGCCAAGATAACCAGTGTAGAAGCGATAACCTTTGCTATTCGCTTTTTCACTGCTCTCCTCCTTCTTCTACTCACACGTATCCCCCCAATGCACTGCTACCAGCATGATGTCCACAATGTCCACGTCGCCGTCGTCGTCTCGGTCGTGGGCTGGAGCGAAGTCAGCATTATGCCAGTCGGCGGCGACGGCCATCACGTCTTCGATGTCCACGTCGCCGTCGCCATCTACGTCGCCTTCCAGGATGCAGGTTTGCACTTCGAAGGCGCCCAGGTCTGGCGAAGCGCCCCGGGGCTGGCCCAGGATGTCGTCGGCGGGCGATTGGGTAGGGTCGGCGACATCTATGGCAGGGCTGCCGGCAGGCAGCACACTGTAGCTATTCACCAGCCGCTCGAACTCCTGGCGTATCGTCGCGTTGCCGCTCAGGAAGGTGTCGGCATTGGGGTCCCAGCGCGGCAGCACCACGCCCGTCTGATCAGGCAGGCCGGGGTCAGCGACCAGGCGATTGACATCGTCGGTGTAGTTGACCAGCTCGCCGGCATTGCTAGGGATGGGGTTCGGCCCGTTCCAGTAGAGGTTGTTGTCCAGGACAAATGAGAGGGTTTCCCCAATCGGCGTGTCGGAGAAATCGTTGGGCCGGCTGGGGTTCTCGGCGCCCATAGTGCCCATGGGGTCGGCCCAGATGTTGTTGTAGAAGCGAATGTTCTCGTTGGGCGGGTTCTCGCCCTCGGCGTTGAGCCGCATGACGTAGGCCTTGGCCGGCAGGTCGCCCACCACCGTGTTGTGACGGAAGATGATGTCGCGGCAACCTTTCACCCCGAAGGAGGCGCGTATCACGTTGGGTGCGTTGCCCAACAGAAGGTTGTTCTCCACCAGCACGTCCTGGGCCTCGTGGAAAGGCTTACCGTCCTCGCCCGTCAGCACGAAATAGCAGCCCGAGCTGCCCTGCCAGTTGAGGAAGACGTTGCGGCGCACGGTGATGCGCTCGTTCTCTGGCAGCCCGGCCGAGTTCTTGATGACGATGAAGCTGCTGGTGTTATTATTGTTGGTGCGCCCGCTGCCCTCGAAGTCGTTGAAGAAGACGTTGTCCTGGATGACCACGTCGGTGACGCCGTTGGCATCAATGTGCTCGTCGGAGCCCGTCTGGTTGTAGAACACGTTGCCCTCGACGAGCACCTCCCGCGCGCCGTAATTGACCTTCAGCAGGTCGTTGTTGAAACTGTCGTGAATGACGTTGTTCCGCAGGGCGATGCGGCTGGTGGCCTCGTCCCCGCCGGGTGGGCCAAGCAGGTCTTGGATCTGAATGACCAGGGCGCCGGCGCCAGGGCCGCTGTGGGCGATGTCGAAGCCCTCCAGCGTGATGCCCTGGCCGTAGAAGCAGGTGACGACAGTGCTGGTATGGCGCAGTTGGGCCTGGTAGGAAACCTCGGAACGGACCGTGACCCCCTCGCTGAACGTGCCTCGCAGCCGCACGCGCCCGGAGTATGTGCCAGGCTTGACCAGCACCGTGCTGCCGTCCGGCACGCTATCCAGGGCGTGGGTGATGGTGGCCCAGGGATTGCCCTCTGAGCCGTCACCTGTACTATCGCTGCCGTCGGTGGCCACGTAGTAGACCCCCTGGGCCGACATGGGGGTCACGGCTAGGGTTGCTAGCAATAGTCCGATGAGTAGAACGTGACTTTTCATTTGTGATCCTCGGGTGGAGTGGTGGGAATATGACAACGAATTCAAAGGATTCACCGAATTCACGACGCCAGATTCGGCGAATCCTCGAAATTCGCTGTCATATTCACCTACCCACAACTCTCTCCCCAATGCACCGCCACCATCATGATGTCCACGATGTCCACATCGCCGTCATCATCCAGGTCGTGGGCCGGATCGAAATCGGGGTTGTGCCAGTCGGCGGCGACGGCCATTACGTCTTCGATGTCTACATCGCCATCACCGTCCACGTCGCCTTCCAGGGTGCAGGTCGGCGCCTCGAAGGCGCCGATGTCTGGCGCCAGGCCCTGGTAAGCCTGCGGTCCCCGATCGTTGATGCCGGGGATGACGACGCCGGCGTCAATCAGGTCGCTGCTGGGGTCCAGGGTGTAGTCGCCGCTGGCAGCATCGGCGAAGCCAGGTGCGACGTCGAGGCCGTGTGGTTCCTGGCCAGTCAGCGATTGGAAGGTGACCAGATCGTGCATGTGCCGGTCGGGGCCAGTGCCCCAGTAGACGAATTCCTCTGGATTAGTAGTGTACAGGTCGTCGTAGTCCAGATCCACTGGCTGACTGGTGTTGTAGTTGTTAATGGCGTAGTCGGTGCCAGCCCAGATGTTGTTGCGAGCATAGATCAAATCCCACGTACCTGGCGCCTTGATGTAGAGGCCGTTGTTGCCGGGCAGGACGGCGTCGGCGGTATTGTGGAAGAGGTACATCGGGCCGGACTTGGCGTAGCCGCTGTTGAACTTGAAGGGGCTGCCGGTGTAGTCGTTGTTGCCCACGCCGGTGCGGTAGATCAGATTGCGGATGGCGTAGGTGGGGCCGGTGTAGGTTGGCGCCAAAGAGATGCCCATCAGCACGTCGTGGAAGGTGTTGTTCCAGATGCGCACGTTGCTGCATCGCCCATCGGTCTCCATCCCATCGTCGCCGGCGCGGTATACCAGGTTCTCGTAGACGTCGGTCTCGTTGGTCAGGGCAGCCGTCCCCAACGGACAGGCGCCGAAGCCGTCAAAATAGTCGTGGAAGGTATTGCGGCGGATAACGTTGCCCCGCCCCGTGGCTGGATCATAGAAACGGATGCCTCCGCTGGACAGCGATATGCCAGCGTAAAAGGCATCCCACGGCCAGTCGAAGATAGTGTCGTAGAACTCACTATCCTGGATGACGTTGCGGTGCGACACCCGCTTGATGCCGATGCCCAGGTCGTTGATGGCGAAAGTGCACCCCTGCACCAGGTTGTCGTTGGCATTGTTGAAATAGATGGCCTTGGCCCAGCTCCCCTGCCCGTAGTGGCGGAAGGTTAGGTTCAGGAAGTAGACGTGATCCTGCTCGTTGACATAAAAGGCGTAGTTGTAGCGAGAAACATTCATCGTTATCTCGGTGTCGTTGGGGTTGGCGTCGCTGGCCAGGTGGACGTACACGGTCGTGCCGTTGGCGTAGAAGCCGGGGATGCCCCAGATTAGGTTTTGCAGGTCGGACAGGCTCTGGTAGGGCAGAAGGCGCTGGCCGTCGGCCGTGACCAGGTGGGGATCGGCCACGTTGACGGTGGTGCGGTAGACCCCGCCTCCCTGATCCGCCCAGGTGAAGACGGCCGGGTCGGCCCCATCCAGTATCGCCGTCTCGCCGTCGTAGCCCCGGATGACGATGGGCGCGCCCGCCGTGCCAGAGCGGGGCAGGCTGATCCCACCCTGGGAATAGACTCCGTCACGCAGCACCACCTCCTCGCCGGCCTGGGCCTGGCTGATCCCTTCCGTCAGCGAGCAGGGTGCGGCCAGACTGCACGCGATGCCACCGCCGTTGGGGGCGACGTAGTAGGAGTGAACCGGCGGGGGGACGACGATCTCGGAACGGGTGGCGCCACTGGCCGTCACGGTGACGCCGTCCAGGGGGTCACCATCGGGGTCGCTGAAAGTGACGCGCACGTCGTAGGTCGTGCCGGGTTGCAGCCAGAACAGGCTGCCGACGAAGCGGGTATCGTCCACACGGGAGAGGGGGAAACCGGCCTGGTACGCTTGGCTGCCGGTGCGGTATTCGACCGTGGCAGTGGCGTCCCCGTCCGTTAGCGAAGCGGCGTCGTCACCGGCAGCGATGGTCACGATGACGCCCATGGCGTGGAAGGTACCGTAGAGCTCGATGGAGGCGGCCGCGGTCGAGGCATTTCCCTGGGCTTCCGCTACGTTAGTTAGCATCAGGAGCAGGAAAATCAGTCTGAAGAGAGTCGGGCGCGAAAGTTTGATTCTCATTGTCATCTGCACGTTTCTCCCCAATGCTCAACTGCTAGCATGATGTCCATCCCCTTGCAGCGAAGGATGGAAAGCAGATAAGCGGATACGCCGCATTGCTCTATCCGTTTATCTGCTGCCCATCCGTTGCCTCACAGCAACCGCAGCCTGGTCGCACGGGGGTCAATGATCACCTCAAGACCTCGGTTTCCCCTCACCTACAAGTCTCCCCCCAACGCACCGCCACCAGCATGATGTCCACGCTGTCTATTGGGCCGTCTTCTTGACTTTTAGCAGAACTTATGCTACATTCATCCTGTGACAAACAGGAGGGGATCATGGCCATCGCTACGGCAGGGACCAAGGTTAATGAAATCGCAGTCTCGTTGGGGCTGACCGAAGGTGAGCTGTTCCAGCAAGCATTGTTGAGCTTCTTGCACGAGAAGAAGCGCCGCACTTTGCAGCTTAAGCTGGAAATCCTGGCTCGTTACGGTGCCGACTCCATCGCAGACCTGGAGTCTAAGATTGCTCAAGGTGTGGTAGTGGAACACCCGGCCTGGGAAGATCTGATTGTCGCCGAAAATCTGAATGCACGCCTGAGGGAACTCAATGACCATCTCGATGACTTACGAAGTCCTGAAAGCGATCGCCCTCAGTGAGTTTGGCGATGTGGTTGTCAGTGCCCAGATCATGTCTCTGCCAACGGGTGACCCGCTCAAGCTACGCCTTGACATTGCTGATGGCTCCCTCCTCGACGTGTTCATCTCGGTCAGCGGCCGCTGTTCCTATCACTGGGAGCGCCGTTTGATAGGCAAGGGCGATCTCTATCGCCACGACAACGCGCCCCACAACAGATGGCGCTATGTGGCCACGTTTCCCAAGCATTTCCACGACGGTAGTGATGACAACGTTGTAGAGAGTTTGATCAGTGATGACCCTGAGAAAGCAGTGCGTGAGTTTCTGACCTTTGTGCGTCGCAAGCTGTTAAGCATGGCATGATTGGTGAGCAAATGCCTATTAGTTCCCCCGAGTCCCCCCGAGTTCCTCTGAGGCTACATGTCTCCCCCAACCTCCCACACGTGCACCACCGTCTCTCCCCATGGCCCAGCCGTCTGTTCCGTCACGTATAGGAGCCCTCTTTGCTGATCATAGGCGGCGGCACCCAGGGTGGCACATTCCTGGTCAATCACTTCGCTTAGTGGGCGGTAGACCTCGTAGGGTACCACCTCCCACGGCTCCTTGGTGCCAGCAATCACGTCTTCCAACTCTCCTGGATCGTAGAAGAGGATCTGAGGCTCATACGGATAGGCGTGGTAGCCTTTGTATGGATCACAGGCATCTCCACCGCACTCTTCCGGGGTTCCGTAGCAGTTGTCCCCCAGCCCCTTTCTCCCGAAGATCAGGATGCCGCTCTTGTCTGCGGTCTGCACCCAGGCCCCGCCTCCCCAGTCGTCTTTGGGCCGATAGTTTGGAAAGTAACATTCATCTGGGTCGTTGAGACATTCCGGGTAGATTTCGGGATAATACAGCAGGGCCAGAGCATCCAGATTCTGCCCTGATTCAGGGGGATTGCCGTCGATAGCGTGCGAAGCTAAGCCGTCTTCCCAGGGGGCGAGGGCATAAAGCGTTGGTCCCTGGGAGCCGCCGAACGCCCCGGCCCCTCGATGGTTGCCGGCGATGAGCCATTTCCCACCCAGGTTCTCGCTGGCAAAGCTCTCAGGGGCCTTGAAGAGATAGTCGCAGGTTTTGGCGTTGTGGAAGTCGTTGTCGCCCCGCTCTCCGATGTGCCACACCCCTTGAGCGCCAGTCATATCCAACTCACTCCATCCCAAGGAATCCTGATCGTAGCCAGCCACGTTGTACCAGTCCCTCAGGTTCCAAACGATCTTGTTGATGTTGGATAGATATTCCAAACCGTCCACTTCTCGATAGATGCAGTCGTCATTGTAGGTGCAGTTGTCTTTCCAACCTTCAGTGATGTCCGCCAGGGCCCGGAGCACGGAGGCTTGGGGCAGGTCATCGAAATCATCAGCTATGACCGGCTCAGGTATGGTGATCTCTCCCACCAGATCGTACCAGGCGTGGGCTGCTGCATACAGTGAGCCAGGATAGCCGTCGGCTGGCCCAGAGGGATCGCCTTCAGGGTAGTAGGCAAGCGCATGACCACTGTAGGCCCAGTCACCACCAGGCGGGTACGCGAAGGCACCCTGGTACACCAGATCGGTTGACTGGATGAGGCCGGAGGGGGTGAAAGTGGGTGTGGGAGTGGTGGTGAATGTGGGTGTGGGGGTGGAGGTGGGTGTGGGAGTGGGTTCCGTGCAGTCTTCTCCCCAATGCACCGCCACCAGCATGATGTCCACGATGTCTATTTTGCCGTTGCCGTCCAGGTCGTAGTCGGGGTTGTAGTCCTCGTGGCCTACAGCGGTGTGCCAGAGGCTGGCCACCAGCATGATGTCAGCGATGTCCACATCGTAGTCCCCGTCGAGGTCGCCTTCGAGGTCGCAAGGCGGCATCACCAGCAGGATCACCCCACGGTGGGGATTCAGGGTGACGTTGGTCACGGGTGTGTAGCTCACCGTCCAGGCGGAGGTATCGGCGTCGGAGGGCAGCAATCCGCCGCCGGAGGGCGTGGCCAGGTAGTACGTGCCGCCCAGATCAATGGTCCGCGCCACCGAGCCGGGGTTGACCAGGGCGAGACCGTTGGTGTAGTCGCGCCGGTACAAGCCGGAGGGATCGAGGTAGTCATCAATGTCGGTCGGCAGCGGATCAAGCGGTGAACCGATGGGAATCTCGTACTCAGGGAACCACTCAGGCGACAGGCCCAGGTCCATATTGATGAAGCTGTGCACGCCTTTGACCAGCAGGTAGTTGGCCAGGTTGAACAGCCGATCCTCCACATCGGTCTCGTCCACGTAGGATTGCAGGATGAGCACCTTGTCCAGGTTGGTCAGGCTCAGGATGCGGTTCATCTGCAGTTGCCAGTCGGACAGGGCGAAGGGGTTGCCCGTCCCCCACTCGCTGAAGCCCTCGATCATGATGCCGTCCACATCGGAGTAGTTCGTCGTGTTGCGCGTCGTCACCCAGTAGCCGACATTGGGGATGAAACCATATTGGCCGGCGAACTGGGCCTGCACGTAGTCAGTGAAGTTCTCGATGCGTGTGGACCATTCGGATTCGAAGGCCGGATCGTAGGCCGGCAGGTCGGGCTCGTAGGTGCTGCCGCCCATGACGTTGGGCACGCTGAAGCTGTCGGCGAAGAGGGCGTCGTTCTCGTTGGCGGCCAGCTGGCGCAGCACCTCGCCCATCCAGTAGGCCCGCCAACCGGGGTCGTCCAGCTCCATCAGGTACCAGCCCCAGGTGCACTGCAGCACTCGGTCGGAGCCGGCGTAGGGGAAGAACCACGAATCCTGCACCACGGCCTCCCCCGGCCACTCCTGTACCCAATTGTCGCCCTCGATGATGTTGATGTAGCTGCCGGTGGGATTGCAACTGGCGTCCGTCCCGCGATAGCCCAATGCCAGGCCCAGGCGGTAGTGCAGCACGATGAAGTCGGGGTTGTAGGTGCGCAAGTGCTGGGTATGGGAGCGGATCATCTTCTGGGTGCCGGCGTAGTGGGTGCCGGCGAACTGGAACTGCGCTTCGGTCATGCTCCAGCCGGCCAGTTGGTCGTTGAAGACGTGGATGCCATCGTTCGTGTCGGGGAACTCCCGCCGCGATGGGGTGAGTGTGCCTGTTGGAGTGGGGGTCGGCGTGGCCATGGCCGTCGGGGTAGCTGTAGGCGTGGCTGTGGCTGTCGGGGTGCCGGGCGTGGGTGTAGCGGTTGGGGTAGCGGTGACCGACGGCACCCCGTACTCGTCAGCGCCCACGTCCGGGGCTGGGCCGATGGGCCGGGCGTCGCCGTCGTAGTCGTCGTCGCACAGTCCCACGCTGAGCAAGACGCCGTGGTCTATCGCCGCATCGGCGGTTCCGGCCAGGTGGAGGTCGCCGTTTGCTCCGTCTACAAACAGGGATAGCGGTTGGGCCTCCAGGTTTCCATCACGAAACGCCGTGCCGCCCCGATCCATCAGATTGTGGCTGACCAGGTTGTTGATGATGTCTACATCGGTGTGGTCGAAGCGCCACTCGATGGAGGAGAAGGGGGCTTGCGTCGAAACGACGGTGTTGTGCAAGACCTGGGCGCCACAGGCCTGCCACAGGCAGATCCCACAGTCGAAGCCAGCACCAGAGGCAAACAGCCCGCCATCGTTGGCGAAGATGAAGTTGTTGCGGATGATGCCGCCGTAGTGGTCAACGTAACCGCCGCCCGCGCCAGGGCAAGGATCGTCGGGGTAGGTGCGGATACCATCGCCGCTGGTTGCCAAGCCAAAGCCTATGCCTCGGCCATTGTTCCGCAGTTCGTTCCGCTCGACCAGGGTGTCGCGGCACGACCGCCAGAGGTGGATCCCATGCTCCGACAGCCCGCTGTCGCACCAGAACCCCTCAATGAGGTTGTCGCGAATGATCCAGTCCCGCGCCTGGTGGGCGTCCACACCGCCGGTGTAACAGTTGTCGCGGATGTGAGGGCGTCCGGCGTCGGTGAGTTCGATGTGAGAGCAGGCGATGACGCCACTATCGGGGAAGTAGAGGGCATTCTGCCCAGTGTAAGGGTTGATCTTGATTGCCTGCTGGCCGGGGTCAACGATGTGGACGTTGTAGATGAGGGTGCCGGTCGTATCCGCGCTGCTGGTGGACATCACGTGGATGGGGTGGTAGTACGCCTCGCGCAGGGTCAGATCGGCGATGGTGACGTTGGAGGCGACGATCTGGACGATCTCGCCGGTCACGTAGTTGCCGTCCAGGATGACGCTCTCGCGGTTCCCGCTGACCGAGCGCAGGGTCACGTTGGGAACGTCGAACCACAGGTAGACGCCATTGAGATCATAGACGCCGTCAGCGACCAGAATGGTATCGCCGGAGGCCGCGCTGTTTACGGCGTTTTGCAGCTCGGTGACGGTGGAGACGGTGACAGTGGGGCCGGTGGGCGGGGGCAATGGGGCGCAGGGATCCGTTGAGATTGGTGAGTTGGTGGGCGTGGATGTCGGCGTAGCGGTGGACGTGGCGGTCGGTGTCGGTGTGGGTGTATGGATGGGCGTCGGCGTAGCAGTAGGCGTCGGTGATGGTTCCTGGGCAAGGGCGGTGGCGATGGCCTCGGATAGCGGATACTCGGCCGCGCCGGGGTTTCCTTCCTGACTCAATTCCCAGATGAACACTCCGCCCAACCCCAGGCTTTGGGCACGGTTTGCTTTGCCGGTCACGCTCTGGGGATCGTCGTAGCTCAACCAAAGTTCCTGACCCGTTGGCCCAATGGCGTCTGGGTGGAAGACAAAGGGGACCTGTTGCTCGGCGTCCCAATAGCGCGTGTAGCCGTTGAGAACCGGGATGGGATCGGTTGTTTCCTGGAAGGAGCCGGCAAACCGGTTGACGATGTCCCAGTAGTCGAACACGCCGCTGGCGTCCCAGGTGCCCCAGGCGTAATCCCCCGGTGTCACCGCTGCAAAGCGGCCAGGGTAGGTTGGGTTAGGGGCTTCGTTCCCCAGGTGTTGGAAGGCCCGGCCGTAGTAGGGCATTCCCAGATGCAGCTTGTCCACTGTCATGTCCTCCAGCCAGGTCTGGATGGCAGCGTCGCCGTTCCAGGAGGGGCTAAAGGGATCTTCCGTCGAGTCGTACAGGGGCGCGTTATGGCCGGTGTGGTCGCCCCAGCCGCCGTTGAAGTCATAGGTCATCACGTTGACCCAATCCAGGAGAGGAGCGATGGCTGGAATATCCATCGCAGCGATGTTGGCCGGCCCAGCCGGCCCGGCGATAGTCAGTGGGTAATAGCGGCCGGTAACGTCACCCAGCGCGTCCAGCTCCTGGCGAAAGTCCTGCAAAAGCGCCGTAAAATTGTCCGTGTCGGCCGTGGTTGGGTACTCCCAATCAATATCAATCCCATCAAAACCTTTTTCGTCCATGAACTGAACGCAGGACTGGGCAAAGTGTTCGCGGTGCGCAGGGTCGGCGGCGATGGTGGGGAAGGGATAGGACAGCGTCCAGCCGCCGATGGACATGAGCAGTTGCAGGTCAGGATAGTTACGGCGCAAGACCCAAAACTGATTCAGCGTGCCCAGATGTTCGTTTGCGCCGGTATTGGTGCTCGGCACGAGCCTCTGCATCGGTTTCTCTTCGGCCGCCCAGGTGTCGTAGAGGCTACACTCATAGTAGCCATCACTGTTCACATCTTCCGGCTCGATAAAGGCGTAGTTGATCTGGGTCAGCCAATCGGCCGGCGCGTCCGCAGGGACATAATCGCGGTCATACACACCCCACTCCACAAAATAGGCCACGAAGTGTAATGAGGGCGCACTGGGGTCGAGGGTAGGAGTTGGTGTAGGTGTTGGCGTGGCTGTGGGCGTAGCGGTCCGGGATGGCGCAACTGGCGCGTCAACCACCCAGATATCCAGGTTGCCGCTGCGCACAGACTCGAAGGCGATGCGATGCCCGTCGGGCGACCAGGAGGGTGCGCCGTCGTAGGCGGGATTATCGGTGATCTGAATCGGAGTACCCCCGCTGGCCTCAATGGCCCATAAACTGCCGTCGTCCCCACCGCGATCCGACGAGTAGACGATCCACTCCCCGTCAGGCGACCAACTGGGGTCGGTGTCCTCGGCTGTAAGCGAAGCGGCATCGTCGGTCACGTTGGTCAGCGACCCGCCGTTCACGTCCATCGTCCATAGGTCCCAATTGCCGCTGCGAAGCGATTGGAAGACGATGTTGGTGCCGTCGGGCGACCAGTTGGGTTCCCAATCATCGGCCGGCTCAGCGGTCAACTGCACGGGGCTGGAGCCATCGGCGTTCATGCGCCAGATGTCCCAGTTGCCGCTGCGATCCGACTGGAACACGATCTGGCTGCAATCGGGCGACCACGACGGCTCCCAGTTCAGCGCATCGGTAGTGGTCAGGCGCTGGACATCGGTGCCGTCGGAGGCGATGCTGAAAATCTCGTCGTTCACGCTCTCCACGTCCGAGGCAAAGACGATGCCGCTTCGTATATATGTTGATGAAGCGGCGTCGTTGCCGGGGCACCAGGCCCGCCCCGGCAGGTTGACGTTCTCCGCTCCGTTGGAGGTCAGGGCCGCCGGATTGCTCCCATCGTCGTCCATCAGCCACAGCTCGTTGTTCCCGCTGCGGCCCGAGGTGAAGACGATTTGCCCGCCGTCGGGCGACCAGGCCGGGTTCTGATCGTTAGCCGTGCTGCTGGCGGTGAGATTGACCGGCTCGGCCGGCTCGAGTCGCAGCCGATTGCCGCCCGGGCTCGCGGCGAAGGCGGGTACGGTGATCAGGGCGTGCTCGTCAGCTACGACTGTGCCGCTCTGCACCACCACCGAATCCGACACGCGCTCGTTCTCCCAGGCGTAGCTGTGGCCGGGCGTGACCACGAAGTGCTGAAGCCGCCGCAGGGTCACGTCTACTGTGGCATCGCCCCCATCGTTGGTGCGAATGACCAGCTCGTAGAGGTCGGCGGTGTCGGTGGGCGGGCCGGCGAAGACTTCGGCGAGCTCAGTCGAGCCGTTGTTCACCGACGACGACCACTCCAGGCGGCAGTTGCGGCAGCCAGTGGAGGTGGCCGGGTCGTCGCTATTGGAGGCGTTGGAGAAGCCGGGGAAGCTCTCGTTTCTGGGGAAGTTGAAGTCGGTGAGAGTGAAGTTGACGTGGTCGGCCACGAAGCCGGGCCAACTGTGACCGGCCCCATCGAAGACGCCGACGAAGCCGTGTCGTCCGTCCTCCAGAGCCGGGTACCAGGGGAGCCCCTGCGTCTCCCAGTCAATGGTGTTGTCGTTCTGGCCGTGATGGTCGGCCAGGAAGGGCAGCTCGGCGCCGGGGTTATCGGCGACCCAGTCCTGCAGGTTGTACCAGTCCCAGATGCCGGGGCCGTGGTTGGTGGCGATGTTCTCCTCTGGAGTGCCCCATCGCTCGTCCACATTTGTCACCCAGTTCGAGCCGCCCGCATCGCCCGAGGTGGCGAAGTTGGTCATGCCGCTCTCAGCGTATATGGCGGCGAAGAGGTCGCCCTGGCGGAGGCCGAAATCCAGCGTTCCGCTGCCGCCCATGGACCCGCCCCATAGGTAAACGCGGTTCGGGTCCACGTTGAACTGGCTGATGACCCAATCAATGATCTGCTCCAGCCGCTGCTCGGTGTAGTTGACGATCAGCCCATCGCGCAGAGGAGCCTCGTGGCCCAGCAGCTCGCCGAAGCCGTACCACCAGGTGTTGCTGCGGTCGTCGGGGAAGACCTGGATGGTCGGCCAGTCGTAGTCCGTGCCGGCGCTGGCGCTCCAAGGCAGGCGGTAGCTGCCGGTGTAGGCGTGCAGGTGAAGGAGCAGAGGCCAGGGATCGCCGCTACCATTCGCCGAGCGAATGGCGTCGTAGCCGGGCGGCACGCCAACGTAGAAGTTGTAGGCGTAGCCCTCGTAGGTCGGGTTCCACTGGTGATAATCCATGAACTGCGTGTAGACCCAGCCGCTGTCCGTGCCGTTGGTCCAGACGCGCACCGGCTGGGGCGTGGCCTCGCTCTCTGCCACGCCAGCCGTCAGCGCGTTCTCGGCGGAAAAGTCCTGCCGGTTCTCGTTATCCTCGACGAGGGACGTGACAGCGTAGTAGGCAGGTCCAGCGCCGGCCGAGTAGGAGCGAAGCGACGTATCGAGGCCAAGCGGGTTGCCCATGGAGCCTCTCGCTTGGTTTCGATACGCTGCGCTACTCAACCGGCGCTCGCTCGACCCGTCGTCGTGGACAGTGTACACGAACAGCCCCCGCCCCTCAGGCAATGGAGCGCTGTCGTCTTCAATGATGAAGCGCGTCTGGCCGATGGGTGAGCAATCGCTGCCCGCCGAGCAGCCCACGTCCTCGTGCTCGTAGTAGCCGGAGCCGGCAGGGACTTCGGCCAGCAAAGTCGCATCGTCCAGATTCGATGCTGTGATGGGCTCATCGTGGCGATAGACCCGATATGCCTCACTGGCGTCGCCGGAGCCGATCTCGTCCCAGGTGATGAAGGTCTGGCCGGAGTTGTGGAAGACCTCCAGGCCGCTGGCCTGGGCTGGCCGGTTCGGGTTTGGCCCCTCGTAGGTGATCTGGAGATAGGGCCGCAGCTCGGCGTTGGCCGACTCGCTGGAGTTGGCGGTGTACAGTGCATCCTCGATGTGCGGCAGCAGCAGGCCGCTGTTAGCCGCTGGATTGGTCACCCAATCCTGCACCGCCGCCGTCACGTCCCATTCCGCCCAGAAGTAGGTCCACTGGCTGTGGGTGCCGAAGTAGGCCCGGTCCAGCTCCGGCCCGATGACGGTGTTCAGGTCGCCTGCCCCAGTGTTCGACCAGGGAACGCCGGACTGACGGCGGTTGAAGGTGGCCTCATCCTCATCCCAGAGGCCCAATCCGTCGGGATCGAGGATCTGGTGCGCCGTCTCGTACACGTCACAGTTGCAGTGGGCGTACACGTAGAGATGCAGACTCGCGCTGCGGACGGTGGTGGTCACGGGCAGGGTGGAGACGTCGAAATAGAGCAGCGCCCAGGCGTCGTAGCCGCCCCCGCTGCGCATGATGAGCGTGGTGCCGTTGTTGGCGCCCCAGTCGGGGTGCAGGCCGTCCAGCGTAGTGTCCATCGTGCTGGCCGGATATTCGGCCGTGCTGTTGGCCCCCCAGCGCTCGGTGACCAGGCTGGGGGTCTCCGCCGCGTTTGACGACAAGGCCATATTCTCAGCCTGAATGGTGATGATGAGCAGAGATGCCAGCACCAGAACAGTGAATAGTCCAACGCGAGTCGTTTTCATGACTTTGCCTCCTTTGCTTTGACCTAGTCGGGGACCTGGGCAGATCATTCAGTTTTGCGCGGCGAGACAATATAGACTTATCACGAGACGTTACCGACCACTCATAGCCGCCCAACCCTCATTGATCAGGCGAGTATGGCTATATATATCAGGGTTGTCCTCCGGCAGGTTGATAGGCATGATCTTCTGTCCATCTGCGTCGAGATACCAGCTCTGAAAGACAACCTGTGGTGGAATGTCAATAGCATTGGACACAATGTTGACAAACGTCATAGTATCACCGAAGTACTCTTGATCTGTTTGGGCCAGCCAGTGGTTGGCCGTAAGAATCACACCAAACTCAATATCACGGTCTTCAAGAAATGCTCTCAGCTCTCCCAGGTCATTCTCCACATCGGCATTCCAGGCCTCCACAGCCGCCATATCCACATCCAGTTGAAAAAAGGGAAGCACAACCCCATAGCTCTCTAGGGTCCCAATCCACTCCTGCAATTCGGTTATGCTGAAGTAGGGATAGGGTTCGATGTCTCCAATGATGACCGAGGGGTGAGCTTCCTTTACCAACAGGATGTATTGCGCCGTTGCTGCGGCGCTTTGTTGCACGTCATAACCGCAAGTCTCCCCATTGATAACCTGCTCTCCCCCGATATAAGGCTCATCCATTGCGATGTGCTTCACAATTCCATCATTACCGTGAACGTTATTGATGGCTTGGATTGTTATGCCAGCCGTAACTTGGTATGGCTCATCGGGGTTCTGCTGGCATGCCCAGTGTTTTACGGCCCCAGATTCAAGAGCAATGTCGATTCCCCAGTCATTGAGTAGCGAAAACGCCTGATTGTCGATGAAACGTTGTATTGTATTGTTATCACAGTCAGGATGATCGTCCGACACAATGCATAGCTCATAGAATTTCAAGACATCGACAAGATTTCGGGCGTTGGACCAGTTTTCGGGCTGAGTGAATAAGTCGAGAAAGTCAGGCGATCCCAAGTTAGGGCCGAACCAGACTTGGCCTTGGCAACTCTCTCCCCACTTCGCTACCACCTTCATGATGTCTATGATGTCGATATCATCGTCTTTGTCGAGGTCATAGCGCTCATCATAGCAATAGTCCCCCTTCCTGCACCGCCAGTGGCTAGCAGCCAGCATGACGTCCTCTACGCCCACACCTGGCGGATCCACGAAGTCGGGACAGGTCGCTGGTCGCCTGAAAGGAATCGTGGAAAGCTCTGAAGTATTGCCCTGCGGGTCAGTTGCCGTAGCTGTGATGTAGGGACCGATCAGAGGTGAATCTATGGTGAATGACCAGTTGCCGTTGGCCTCAGCAGTCGTACTTCCTTGGTAGACCCGGGCTTGATCGTCATCATCGGAGAAGATCTCGACCGTGCATGATGCACAGGCCGTGCCAGTCACAGTCCCAGCCTTCAGGTAAATGTTGGTGATCACCGGCGCAGGCAGTTCCGTGTTGCCGCCATCTGTGAGCTCGATCCCCCGACCATCGTTGCTGTGGATAGAGTTCTGGGTGATGGTGTTATAGAGTGTGTCTTCGCCGGAGATATTCACACCGTTCCCTCCGTTACCGCTGATGAGGTTGCCCTCGCCAGACCTATCCCCGCCGATGGTGTTGTAGGTGGCTCCATGACCGATTCGGACGCCGTCATCACCATTGGGTAGAGCCGCTGTGCCACTGGCATCGGTGCCGATGTAGTTGCTGGAGACAGTGTTGCTCATGGTCCCAGAATCCCAAATGGTTACACCGACGCTGCCATTACCGCTGATGATGTTGCCTTCGCCTGACGTAGCACCGCCAATCACGTTGTTCTGAGCACCAGCACTAACCCATACTCCCACTATGCCGTTGCCCAATGCAACCGTGCCAGTCGGGTCCGCGCCGATGATATTGCCCATGACAATGTTACCTTGCGTGCCTGCGGAGTCGATATGCACCCCGCTACCGCGGTTGCCGCTGATGACGTTATCCGGACCAATGATATTCCCCTGCGCACCCTGGGAAATGACAATCCCGTGGTCGTTGGGTAGCAGATTGGCGCCTGTAGCGTTCATGCCGATGTAATTGCCCATCACAACGTTGTTGTCCGTGCCCGGTTGCCAGATGCCAATGCCATTGATGTTACCGCTAATCACATTTCGTTCGCCAGGCGCGTCCCCGCCGATGGTGTTGAATTTAGCCTCGTCCGCAATCACGATGCCAGTTCCATTGTTGGGATTAGCGACTGTGCCACTGGCGTCTGTACCGACGAGATTACCAATGACCGTGTTGTTGTTGGTTCCTGCATTCCAGATGACTATGCCATTCAAGGCATTGCCACCGACGACATTGCCCTCACCTGGTGCCGTTCCACCAATCACGTTGAAACGGCTACCACAGCAGACCATGATGCCACTAGCCGGGAAGTTGACGACTTCCAGTCCTTTGATTACGTTTTGATCCGAGTCGATGACAATGCCTTGGCTAGAGGTAAGCGCGCTGCCTTCCAGGACGACACCGGCGTTGCTTGCGTCAATCGTCACATTGCCATCGTCTAGGTCTGGCAATTGGCCACTGGTCAAGCTGATCGTGGCCGGGCTGCCTGGTGGGAAAACAGCCGGGTCAAACGTAATCGTATCCCCCGCGCTCACGTTCTGAATGCAATCCCGTAGCAAACCGGAGCCACTATCGGTGGTGGTGGTCACAATGCAGGATGAATGTATGCTTTGTTCGGCCCATATCGTCGTGGCCGTTTCTCTAACGAATTGCTCATCATCCATTGCTCCAGACGCGGTAACAGTTACCTCATAAGCTCCACTTGCAAAAGTGTTTGTGTATAGATTGGAGTATATTCCATCATTGGGTTGAGCATCTCCGTGCGAACTATCATCATAGAGGGGGATAGTTTGTGTACCTCCGTCGGGGCTCTCGACTTGAGCTGCCACGGTAGCCCCAGTTACTGGGCCTGAAGCGTTCACAAGCTGTGCCGTGAGAGGCACTGGATCGTTGATGTCGTACACATTCTCATCCAAGAGGATAGACAGGCCAAGACCAGAGTCTAAGAGTGCCAGCATTGCATAGCCTACCTCACCGGAAGCTGTTCCTGATACGGCAACATGCGCTGTCCAGTTCCCTTGCTCTGGGCTTATGACATCATACCCTATGAGCGTTGTGATAGCGTTGGTATACGTGATGAGGGGATCGCTGGCCGCAACCGTTGGGGTTATCAACGTTCCTCCTGGAGAGGTGAGAGTGAAGTCGAGCTCATCGCCACTGCTCCCTAGGATGAATCGCACCTCAGATATCGTAGAGTCAATAGGGACCAAATGATCGTTTTCCTCGCCAGTTTCCACCGAGTCCTCAATCAGCGCAGACTCTTGGTAGTTGTAGGCATTGTGTTGAGCCTGAGCCGATGGTGTAGAGCCCAAAATCGTTCCACGAAGTATGTTGACGACGGCATTAAAGACATCGAAGTCATTGTTATACTCAAAGTGATTCACATAGTACGAATGGTTGGTTGCCCCTGCAATCGCTCGAACGCTCGCGACTTCGACCACACCATCATCTGGCCCACTGAGAAGCCAGCTCAAGACTGGTATCGGCTTATTGCCCGCGATGGTGTAATAGTTCTCTATGCTCGGTTGCAATCCGGCGCCGTTGAGTCTTTTTAGGAATGGGCTGCCAGGTGTCATCTGGTCTCCTGCCTCACCTAGTAGCACATCTGGGCTTAGGAAAAAGCGAGATATGAGCACAGGTCTCAGGAAATGCCAATATCTAGTTAGCAAGCCTGATCCGTTGTTTGGTGTGCCAAGCATAATCAATGTTCTAACGTCATGCCGCGAGGGGTTCTGCAAGGCATAAGCTCTGGCAGCCAATCCTCCTAAACTGTGGGCAACGATGTCCACTTGATTAGCATTGAGAGGGGGATTCCTCATGTCAGCGATCGTTTTAGACAGTCGCTGTCCATAGTTCCAGATAGAGTCATTTGTCGGCTTGGGAACCAAATCAATGGGTTTTACCAGAAAGCCCTCATCCACCAGTGCCTGTTCAAAATCAAGTGGCCCGTCCCCCCACATTCCTGCGCTGGAGAAGTAACCATGCACCAGAAGCACAGGTACACGGACTTCAATAGTTATTGCACTTATCCCTATTCCAAACCAGTCCGCTGGTGTACCGAATTCACACGATTCAGGACAAGAGGGCTGACCAGTGTATGATGTTGGATCCAGAACTAGTTCCAGATAATCCAAGGGTTTATCTTCAGTATCTATGGAGACATAAAAAAGATGGCCCCAGTAGTAATAATCCGAATCCAGACTTGTCCAAAATGAATATGCCGGAGGTACTTTGGCATGTGCCAAACAACACTGGTTTTCCGGTCTGTCGTATGCCCATTCAGCAATATTCACCCCTACAACTAAATCTATACTATCTGAGGTGCCGTCTTCATAAAAGACATTAATATTACCCACTACAACTCCGTTAGGCACATTAGTCGCCCAACCAGCGTGTTCTATAATGTGGATTCTGTTTGCTGTGTAATCAGATAGATCTATATTATCTACTGGTACAAATTCATCCTCCCAATGTCGAGCAAACAGATTTACTCCATGAATCTCAAATGGGATGTCGTTATAACTAACAGAAGTCCCAGTTCCTATGGGAACGTATTGGTTACCAGCTACTGAAGCCATTGAACCTGAAGATCTGAGGACTGAGGGAGTCTGCTCACTCAACTTCCCCGCGGGGGACTCCGACTCCATTGGAGGATGCCCCAGAGTGGTTTTGGGCTCCCCTGCCATGGCTTGGCTGCCAAAACTATCCGGTGGAAGCGCTGTCATCAACGATGCTCCAATGAACAAAACTGCCATCAAGTTCCGGGTTGGATTGAGACTTCTCATCGTGAGATCTCCCCTTGTGTTAGAGATTAAAAGCTCAATATCCTTCTGCGGCTCATCGTCTTCTGACTCATCCCTTCAATATTGGCAGTCGGCAATCTTATTCCTTGAGGTGAGAGATGCCCTGAAGGCAAGAGCAAGGTGTTGTCGAAGAGCACGGCCTTGGCTGGCGTCGGGTTCAGGGATGTTGTCTGCTGTGTTGCTCGATCATGATCAAGTCGGACTGGGATACCTCAACAGCTACAACCATCCTAGCACGATGCGGGCATCTGGTCAAGCCCCATTCAGCAGCTCTCCCCCCAGTGTATCGCTACCAACATGATGTCCACGATGTCAATATCGCCGTCATCGTCCAGGTCGTAGGCCGGGGCGTAGTTGGGGTCGCCTACAACGCTGTGCCAGAGGCTGGCCACCAGCATGATGTCTGCCACATTCACCTCGCCGTCGCGGTTGACGTCGCCAGGCAGATCGCAGGGAAACGTCGTGGCCGCATCTTCGTTCGAGTAGTCCGAATCGCCACTCTCGTTGTACGCCCGCACGCGATAGGTGCAGGTCGTGTCCGTGGGCAAGCCGCTGTCACTGAACGTCGTCACGCCGGCGCCGACAGTGGCGATTTCGGACCACGCCTTCCCACCGACGAACACGTAGCAGACGCCGTCTCGATAGAGGTTGTTGTCCACTCCGAGCACCACGTCTCCGGCTGCGGCGATCTCCTTCTGCCAGATATTCCAGCCGGAGCTCCCCGACGAGGCGCAGGTCAGACCGGAATCCGTCCACGTGTCGTCCATCCACGGGATCTTGCCGCCGTTGTAGCGCGGGTCGAGGGTCAGGTACACGGTGCTGGGGCCAGAGACGTGCACGGTGTATATGCTGTCCATCGGCTCGTCCAGTTTGTCGTCCCGCGCGGTCAGCAGCCGCGTGGCGCTGTCCAGCTCGACGGGGACAGTGGCCCAGAGGGTAGTGCGATCGTTGACCTGCCGTGCGCCGGCCCTGAACGAATCCGTTGTGCCGGCCTCCTCGACCGTGGGCGGTGTGTTCACGCTGGCGTAGTGGACCAGGGTGACCACCAGCGGCGCTGCCGACCCGTCGCTGCGTTCGATCTTGAAACCATCCTCGTCGGTGGAGTTGTCGTTCCACGACAGTCTGATCTGGCTGGATGACACTGCCGTGGCGACCAGATCGGACGGGGCGCTGAGTGGGCCCGGGTTGACGGTTATGGTCACTGTGTCGGACACCGGAGCGTGCACACCGTCGTCGGCGGCCAGTTGCAGGACGTACTCGCCCGCGGCGGAGAACGTCGCCGTGGTGTCCACCTGCGAGGCGTCGCCGAAGGTCACGTCGCCGGGGCCGGACGCTTTCGACCACAGGGTGGTGGGCGTGTCGTCCGGGTCGGTGACCGTGCCGTCCAGAGCTACCGTGTCGGTCGGCAAGGTGATGGCTTGGTCAGGGCCCGCGTCCACCGTTGGCGGACCGGGCGGGAGGGTGGCCGTGGGAGTTGGGGTTGGAGTGGGAGTGTGCGACGGCGCGCCGTACTCGTCAGCGCCCACGTCCGGAGCAGGGCCGATGGGCCGCGCGTCGCGGTCGAAGTCGTCGTCGCACAGCCCTGCGCTGAGCAAGACGCCATGGTCTATCGCCGCATCCGCGCTTTCGGCCAAATGAAGGTCGCCGTTTGCTCCGTCTACAAACAGCGATAGCGGTTGGCTCTCCAGGTTTCCATCACGATACGCCGCACCGCCCCGATCCATCAGATTATGGCTGACCAGGTTGTTGATGATGTCCGCATCGGTGTGGTCGAAGCGCCACTCGATAGAGGAGAAGGGAGCTTGCGTCGTGACGACGGAGTTGTGCAAGACCTGAGCGCCACAGGCCTGCCACAGGCAGATACCGCAATCGAAGCCAGCGTCGGAGGCGAACAGTGCGCCATCGTTGCCGAAGATGAAGTTGTTGCGGATGATGCCGCCGTAGTGATCAACGTAGCCGCCACCCGCACCGGGGCAAGGATCATCGGGGTAGGTGCGAATACCGTCGCCGCTGGTTGCCATGCCAAAGCCTATGCCTCGGCCATTGTTCCGCAGTTCGTTCCGCTCGACCAGGGTGTCGCGGCACGACCGCCAGAGGTGAATCGCGTGCTCGGACAGCCCGCTGTCGCACCAGAACCCCTCAATGAGATTGTCGCGGATGACCCAGTCCCGGGACTGGTGGGCGTCTACACCGCCGGTGTAACAGTTGTCGCGGATGTGAGGGCGTCCGGCGTCGGTGAGCTCAATGTGGGAGCAGGCGATGACGCCGCTATCAGGAAAGTAAAGGGCGTTCGCTCCAGTGTAAGGGTTGATCTTGATTGCCTGCTGGCCAGGGTCAACGATGTGGACGTTGTAGATGAGGGTGCCGGTCGTGTCCGCGCTGCTGGTGGACATCACGTGAATGGGGTGGTAGTACGGTTCGCGCAGAGTCAGATCGGCGATGGTGACGTTAGAGGCCACGATCTGGGCGATCTCGCCGGTCACGTAGTTGCCGTCCAGGATGACGTTCTCGCGGTTCCCGCTGACCGAGCGCAGGGTCACGTTGGGAACGTCGAAGAGCAAGTAGACGCCATTGAGATTGTAGGTGCCGTCGGCGACCAGAATGGTATCGCCCGAGGCTGCGCTGTTTACGGCGTTTTGCAGCTCGGTGACGGTGGAGACGGTGACGGTGGGGCCGGTGGGCGGGGGTAATGGGGCGCAGGGATCGGCTGGGGTTGGCGAGCTGGTAGACGTGGGGGTGGGTGTCGGCGTGATGGTTGGTGTGGGAGTGATTGTGGGCGTGACCGATGGCGTCACGGTTTCGCCGGGCCCGAACGACCCAAGCCGGAGCCGATTGCCGCCAGTACTCACGCCGAAGGCGGGCACGGTGATGAGTCCATGCTCGTCGGCGACGACGGTGCCACTCTGCACTACCGCAGAGTCCGATAGGCGCACGTTCTCCCAGTTGTAGCTGTGGCCGGGCGTGACGACGAACTGCTGAAGCCGCCGCAGGGTGACGTCTACGCTTGTGCTGAGCACGGTCGAAGCAGTGGCGTCGCCCCCATCGTTGGTGCGGACGACGAGCTCGTACAGGTCGGCGGTGTCGGTGGGCAGGCCGGCGAAATTGTTGGCCGACGACGACCACTCCAGGCGGCAATTGCGGCAGCCGGTGGACGTGGCCGGATCGTCGCTGTTGGAGGCGTTGGCGAAAGCGGGGAAGCTCTCGTTCCTGGGGAAGTTGAAACTGGTGAGGGTGAAGTTGGGATGGTTGGCCACGAACCCAGGCCAACTGTGTCCAGCCCCGTCGAAGACGCCGACGAAGCCGTGTTGTCCCGCCTCCAGAGCCGGGTACCACGGAAGCCCCTGTGTCTCCCACTCAATGGTGCTGTCGTTCTGACCGTGATGGTCAGCCAGGAAGGGCAGCTCGGCGACGGGATTATCGCGCACCCAGTCTTGCAGGTTGTACCAGTCATAGATGCCCGGCCCGTGGTTGGTGGCGAGGTTCTCCTCCACCGTACCCCATCGCCGGGCCACGTTCTGCCGCCAGTCGGAGCCGCCGGCGTCGCCGGAGGTGGAGAAGTTGGTCATGGCGCTCTCGGCGTAGATGGCGGCGAAGACGTCGCCGCGCCGCAGGCCGAAAAGCACTGTGCCGCTGCCGCCCATAGACCCGCCCCACAGGTAGACGCGGTTGAGGTCCACGTTGAACTGGCTGATGACCCAATCAATGATCTGCTCCACGCGCTGCTCGGTGTAGTTGACGATCAGGCCATCGCGCAATGGGGCCTCGTGGCCCAGGAGCTTGCCGAAGCCGTACCACCAGGTGTCGCTGCGGTCGTCGGGGAATACGTGGATGGTGGGCCAGTTGTAGTCTGAGCCCGCGCTGGCGCCCCAGGGCAGGCGGTAGCTGCCCGAGTAGGCGTGCAGGTGCAGGAGCAGGGGCCAGGAATCGCCGCCGGGGGCATAGCCGGGCGGCACGCCGACGTAGAAGTTGTAGGCGTAGCCCTCGTAGGTTGTATTCCAGTTATGGTAATCCATGAACCAGGTGTAGACCCATCCCGTGTCCGTGTCGTTGGTCCAGACCCGAACCGGCTGAGGCGCGGCCTCGCTCTCGGCCACACCCACCGTCAGCGCGTTCTCGGCCGAGAAGTCCTGGCGGTTTTCGTTGTCCTCAATGAGGGACGTGACGGCATACCAGTGATCAGGGATTAGGGAATCAGTGACTAGGGAATCAGGGAACCTGATTGCCTGACCCCTGATTCCCTGATCACTGCCCCCTACAGTGTACACAAACAGCCCCCTACCCTCAGGCAACGGTTCGCCGTCGTCTTCGATGATGAAGCGCGATTGGCTGATGGGTGAGCCCTCCGCGTCCTCGTGCTCGTAGTAGCCGGAGTCGGCGGGGACCTCGGCCAGCAGCGTCGCCCCATCCAGGTTGGAGGCCGTGATGGGCTCATGGTGGCGGTAGATGCGGTAAGCCTCGGTGGGGTCGCCGGAGCCGATGTCGTCCCAGGTGATGAAGGTCTGGCCGGAGCGGTGGAAGACGTCCAGACCGCTGGCCTGGGCTGGACGGTTCGGGTTCGGCCCCGCGTAGGTGATTTGGAGGTAGGGACGCAGCTCGGCGCTGGCCGACTCGCTGGAGGCGGCGGTGTACAACCCACCCTCAATGTGGGGCAGCAGCAGGCCGCTGTTGGCCGCTGGATTGGCCACCCAATCCTGCGCGGCCGCCGTGACGTCCCACTCCGCCCAGAAGTAGCTCCACTGAGTGTGGTTGCCGAAGTAGGCCCGGTCCGACTCCGGCCCCATGACCGTGGTCAGGTCGCCGGCCTCGGTCACGTTCGCTTCGCTCAGTGCAGGGTTCGACCAGGGCACGTCGGGCCGGCGGCGGTTGAAGGTGGCCAGGTCCTCGTCCCACAGGCCCAGGGCGTCGGGATCGAGGATCTGGTGCGCCGTCTCGTACACGTCGCAGTTGCAGTGGGCGTAGAGATAGACGTGCAGGCTCGCGCTGCGGATGGTGGTGCCCACGGGAAGGTTGGAGACGTCGAAGTAGAGGAGGGCCCAGGCGTCGTAGCCGCCCCCGCTGCGTATCTTGAGCGTGTCGCTGTTGTCCGCGCTCCAGGTGGGGTGCAGGCCGTTCAGGGTAGTGTCAATGGCGCTGGCCGGATATTCGGCGGTGGAGTTGGCCCCCCAGCGCTCGGTGACCAGACTGGGGGTGTCTGTTGTGGCCGTCGGCGTCGGCGTGTGCGTTGGGGTGGGTGGGGTGCCCGTGACCGTCGGTGTTGCTGTGACCGTGGGCGTCGGGGTGGATGTGGGGGTGGCGCTAGGCGTTGATGTGGTAGCGGTAGCCGTGGGCGTGCGGGTAGGCGTTGGCGTGGGGGTAGGCGTTGGTGTGGGGGTAGGCGTCGGCGGGGCGTCGCAGCCGAAACAGCGGGTGTGGGATACATTGTCAACAGGCTGTGTTACTGTGCCGGCCTCTTTGATGTGGCTGATCACGATGTCCCGCAGCGGCATTCTCTCTTCCATGAGCCGCAACCCGATTTCCCGCTCGCCTCTTGATCGCTTATCAACGAGGTTCTTGGTTCTCGTCCAATCTTCGCTGCTGCAAATCAAGTATTCGGCGGAATCCAGCAGGATCTCTCCCCCTACTTCCCACTCACCCCCCACTTGTTCTGCTCCAGTGAAGACGTGGTCTGGATTCTCAAGCAGGGAACGAAGCGTAGAGCCACTGATCTTCTCTCGGCCCAGGAGAGAGATTAATCCAGGCCCCAAGGCGTTGATGTCGGAAACTTTGAGGGATGTTCCGGTGGGAAACACGGTTGGCGAGAAGCTCGACGAATTGAAAATCGCCACGTCAGTGCCTGAGAACAAGCGGATGACTTCCAAGACAAACGTCACGCCGATGATGTCCTCACCCGCTGTGCCTATGACCTCATCCGGGAACGAGGTCAAAAGGTCTGCTATGACGTCACTGTCAACGTCTGGCTCAATGAAACCATCTTGGGCCTGATCCGCCTTCAGATACTCCTTGACGATGTCCATCATGACCAGCCCCGTCCGCTCTGTGACCTTGTCGTCCAGCTCGAGCAGCGTCACCATCCAGTTGCCCATCGCCACTTCATACGGAGTAGAGCCAAGGGGCGGTGTATCCCCGAATGTCATAAACCCCCAGTTTGAAAGTCCGGTTGGATAGTTGTTGAGAATGGCATGGATCTCATCACCTGTCAGGGTAAGAATGACCAGCTCCTCGTGCATGGCGCGGCCGAATTGATAGAGGTCGGTGAGGATGACCTGCTCGTTGGCCCTATCCCGCACCATCTCGAATCTGTTGTTGCGGTAATTGAACTTGTCGAAGATCGTCAGGCTAGCCCCTGAGAAAGCGTGGACGACTTCACCGTAGGGGAAATCCCTATCTCGCCTGTTTCCCAGGAATTCTGTGAAGCCGTTTTGAATCTGGCTGTTTTCGAATTCCGTGATCGCTTGGTCCCCGTCCGAATGTGGGGGCTCTCCCACGGGTGTTATGGTGTAAGAAGTGATCTGCCCATCTTCATCGAAGATGAGCTTGTGATCCATGACCTCTTCCCCGGTTGGAACGCCTCCGTCCAGAATGATGTCAATCCCGTCGAAATTGTGCAGAAAAGCGGAGGGGTTTGTCCCGAAAGCGGCGGCGACGGCGTGAACGCCCTCGTTGGTTCGCATGACGTTCACCAAGTTGTCTTTGGTGGCCGTATTCACGTCCTGGTCGCGCACGCCGCCAATCCCATCGGCAAACCCCATGACGCCGATCTTGATGTTGCCAAAGGCCCAGATTACATAAGATTCTGCGCTGGCGAAGATCTTGTCTTTGTGGTTGGGGAGGTCGGACACGTGTGCCATATTGGAGACCAGGAAATCCCCAGCAACTTGAGGCGAGATCAACACAGGCTCACAGTGGTTGCCCAAGGTGTAACCCACGTGATCACAGGACTGACCGACGAAGTTGACGGCGGCATACTCCCTCTCAAACCCACTGTCCATGGGATGGTAGGTCACGTCATAAGCTGTTCCCAGGTCGAGATAGTTCTGCATGGTGAGCAGATCGCCGCTGTCTACCAGGGCAACGTAAGCGTCGGGATTGGCCTGTTTGACGTTCTCAATAGCGGTCGCTGCGGAGAAGAGCATGTCGTAACGGGTATGGACGTCTGCCGTGCGGATGATGTGGACTTCCGTAGGGCCACTGGGCTCTTGTTTGAGAATCACGCACTCCCTGGCGGGGATGTTGACCGATTCCGCTATCGGCTCGTAAGTGAGCGACTGAGGCTGCGGCGTGCCGTCAGCGTTCACCTCCCCGCCGCCTGAGGTCACGGCCAGGGTCCATCCGTTGCCCGCGGGCACGTAAGAGATCGCCGCTGCGGAGGTATTGCACAGGACTGAGCCGTGCTCATAGGTGCGCTTGAAGAGTCCCTCCGAGCCCGATCCCGTGAGGCGCAGCTCCTCCAGATCGGTCGGCACGGACAGGAACGGGCCCAGGTCAATCTCGAACTCTGGAAACCAGACCACCGTGTATTGGCTGGGGATCAAGTTGAGATAGCTGAGCTCGTTTTTGACCAGCATGTACATGGCCGTTCGCCTGTAATACTCATGGCGCTGGGATTCGACGTTGGGGAAGGACTCGGCGATGAGTATCTTGCCCCGGCCAGTGATGTGTCTCACGGTGCGCTCCAGGGTCAGGTACATGTCTGAGTGGCTCACGCCGAAGTGCTCCACCATGGCGCCGTCTATCGTTTCGCCGTACTCGTCGCCGTCCATGAACACGGGATCGAACCAGCCGGTGATCATCTGGCCGAGATTGGGGATCACGAGGTAGTCAACGCCGGTCGCTCCGCGAGCGGTAGGCGGCAACGCGGAGCGTTCCGCACCCCCGCTGTGATAGTTGGTATGGATGTCCTGAAGGTAGCGCAGGTACTGCTCGTTCTGCCAAGCGGCACATTCCGCCAGGCTGCCGGAGAACCAGCCCGCGGGATGGTAAAACAGGGAGGGGGAACAGGTCTCCAGCGCGTTGTCGAAGAACGCGCCGTCGGCGGCCGTGCCCTCGATCCAGTCCAGCGTCGTGTCCACGAAGTACTGCCGCCAGTCGGCGTTGTCCGTGCCCATCAGCCAGTAGGGGTCAATGTGCCAGACCCGGTTGGCTGGATCAGGCCCGTCGTGATGCCGGAACATCTCCTCGAATCTCGCGCTCCCCTCGACGATGCCCAGTGCGGCCAGCCACGGCTCGAAGTAGACCTCCCACTCCGAGACCCATCCAGCCGGAGCGATCACGTGGAGGTTTCCGTCGTCATCACCGTTGTGGGGCTGCGGACAGTCGCCGTTGCGCTCAGGGTTGATCCCATCGAGCACGTGGTAGATGAGGTTGAGGAAGTTGGGATTGATCTCTCGGTACTGGTCGGCCTCATAGTCGAACACCTTTTGGGTGCCCACGTAGTTCCTGGCGGCGAACTCGAACTGGCCGGTGCTCAACCTCCAGGGCTGCAACTGGTCTGCCCAAACCAGGTTGCGGCTTCTGGTGACGGGGAGGTATCGGCCGCCGGGCAACTCGAACCCGTCCTCGCAGGTAGCGCTTTCCTCGTCACAGGTCTCGCCGTCGCATGGATCAGGCCCTGGCTGACAACCGAGCGCGGCGTCGCAGACCTCGGCGCCGTTGCAGAAGACCCCATCGTCGCAGTATGAGTCGTGGGGCGTAAACTCACAGGAAGCTGTTGCTGCGTTCCACGAGTCGTCCGTACAGGCCAGGCTGTCGTCGCAAACCACCGACGAGGCGGACGCTTTGTTGGAGTAGTCCGAATGGCTGCCTCCCTGGTACGCGCGCACACGATAGGAATAGGTCGTGTACGGTGTAAGATCTGTATCATCGTACGTCGTCACGTCCGCCCCCACGGTGGCGATTTCAGACCACACAGGATCGCCCACAAACACGTAACAGACGCCGTCGCGATAGTAGCTGTTGTCCACCCCGAGCACCACGTCTCCGGCTGCGGCGATCTCCTTCTGCCAGATATTCCAGCCCGTCAGTGCTGTCGAGTCGCAGGTCAGCCCTGAATCGGTCCAGGACTCGTCCATCCACGGGATCTTAGCGCCGTTGTAGCGCGGATCGAGAGTCAGGTAGATGGTGCACGGCCCGGAGACGTGCACGGTGTACATGCTGTCCGTCGGCTCATCCAGCTTGTCATCCCGCGCCGTCAGCAGGCGCGTGGCGCCGTCGAGCTCCGCCGGCACCGACGTCCAGGTGTCCGTGCGGTCGTTGACCTGCTGCGCGCCGGCGGTAAACGAATCGGTCGTAGCGGCGTTCTCCACCGTCGGAGGCGTGTTGACCCCGGCATAGTTGACCAGGGTGACCACCACCGGCCCTGACATGCCCATGGCTCGTTCGATCTTGAAGCCATCCTCGTTGGTGGAATTGTCGCTCCACGACAGGTTGATCTGGCTGGACGACACCGTCGTCGCCACCAGGTCGGACGGGGCGTTGATGGCATCCGAATTGACCGCAATTGTAACCGTGTCGGACTCGGGATCGTTCACGCCGTCGTCGGCAGTCAGTTGCAGGACGTACTCGCCCGCGACAGAGAAGGTCGCCGTGGTGTCCACCTGCGAGGCGTCTCCGAAGGTCACGTCGCCGGGACCGGACGCTTTCGACCACAGGGTCGTGGGCGTGTCGTCCGGATCGCTGACCGTGCCGTCCAGAGTCACTGTGTTGGCTGGCAAGGTGATGGTCTGCGGCTCGCCAGCATCAACGCTGGGTGGCACGTTGCCGCCGCTGAATAGCTCCACCAGCAATGCCCAGTCGTCGGAGTCCGGCGCGTTGAAGGAATGGGTGCTCCCTCCCGCGACCGATCCCGCTGACGTGAGTTCTCCACTACGCGGATTGAACCACCGCGCGGTGAATATCCCTATCACGCCGCTCAAATCCAATTCTATGTTTCCGCCGTTGAGGGCGTAGACCAGGTAGTTTTGGCCGGTCTGGCCCAGGATCCAGTTGGGGGAGTTGACGATGTCCTTTGGCGTCATGTGATGGAGTTTGGTGGACAACTCCGCATTGATGAAATCGTAGGTAGGCTGGATTTCCGCACTCTGCTGATACTCTTCATAATCCGGCGGTGTATTGCCAGAGACGAAGTTCGCGCGCCTCACGATGCCCGACCCGCCGGCCATCAGCGCCGACCAGAAGGTTTCCCTCTCCGACGCAATCGAATGAATGATCCCCACATCCGGATACAGATCGCGGTATTCCCTGACCTGGCGATAGATCTGCTCAGGCGAGGACTCTGTGGCGCAGGCGCTTCCGCTGCCCTGCCGGGCTACCTCGTTCCCTCCCTGGGGCGCGTAGAGCGAACCGTCGGCCCGGTACCAGAAGTACCTCAGGTCAATCGAATCCACCTGCGGCGCGCGGGTCGGATCGGTCATGATTGCGTCCAACACATCCTTGGTCGCGCCGACGACGACGTGGACGTCTTTCCCTGTCTCCGCCTCCCATTCGATGATAATGTCCATCCAGAACTGCACGAATTCCAGGTTGCCGGTGTATTCTTCGCTGAGCTCGAAAGCGACGTTTGAGTAGCCGCCGAACTCGTCGAGGCACTTGCGGATGTAGGCGCGGTGCAGGTCTCGCCGCAGGGGATGAGACGTGTCGTAGAACACATTCGCGGCGGGGGTGCTGTCCGGCATGTCGGTGGCCTGGATGCAGTTCGTCGGCCGCCAGGGGAAATCCACGTAGTGTGCATTCGTCTCCAGCAGGGCGTGCTGCATGTAGAAGTAGTGGAAGAACATCAGGCCCTTGGCGTCGGCCAGCGCTGCGAATTCCCGCAAGCGGTTGAAATACCAGTCGTTGTACTGGGTCAGATCGTATTTGGAGAGCCCGTCCCACGCCGTGCCGCTGCCACTGCGCGCCCAGGGTTGTTCCAGAAACGCTGGCATGACGTTCGCATCCGTCCGCTGGACGGTATCATGCGCGTCGCGGCGGCGGTCATACCAGAGGCCATAGTTGTGCTCGAATCCGAAATAGCCGTACTGCAGCAGATTGTCAATGAGACTGTCCAGGTCTTCCTGCTTGTTGGGCCCGACGTTGCCTTCCCAATGGCGGGTGATATTGGCTCGCTCGGCCGGCGTGATCTCACTCCCGCGCCACCAGCCGTTGTGGCTGACATAGCCCCACAGTGCATTCCCGTTGTAGGTATATCGCCCGTTTTCGACCACCAGGTGGTTGGCTCTTTTCACCCACACCGCTACTTCGTTGCCGAGGCCAGCCGGCTTGGACCAGGTCTGGTCACCGCTGGGTACAGATACGTCATTCTCAGTCACGACCGCGCCAGTCGCTGGATCGTACCAGGTGAACCCGTAGACGCCGGCGGTCATGTCCTTCAGCCCAATGTCGCCCGCCAGGTTGGACGCATAGGCGATGTAGCTTTCGCCCGGCAAGGCCAATACGTATTCTGTCCCTCCATGAGCCAGATCGTCAGAAGGCGCCATCACGTTGAAGTCCGTCATCTCGAAGAAGCTCCGCAGCCGCCCCAGGTCTTCGAGCATTTCGACCGGCGTGCTGGCGATGTCCATTCGGAACACCATCACGTACGCGCCGCCCAGGGCGATGGCCCAGTTCTTGTGACGCAGATCGGCCCGCGACGTGCTGCCGGGATCGTAGTGACCGTTCGCCTCAGCCAGGGTCACGTTGTACCGCCCGGTGGCGTTGTTCCAGGCGGTCACCATGCCGTCGTGCAGGGCCGTGGCCGTTCCGGCGTTGTATTGAATGGCGAACTGATCTATGTTCGGATCGTCGGGGAAAGCAAACACCAGGCCGTTGAGTTGGTGGCAGGCGACGGGGTGGTCGTGGTCGTCGGCCTCCTTGATCGTCTCCGCGATCCTGGACGCATGGGCCAGGTAGTCGCCGCCCATCTCCTGGACTTCCTCCATCACAGCCCAGATCAAATGCTCGTGATGCTCGAAGCGGTTGACGATGCCCTCGATGAAGGCTTTCTCATCCGGGTGCAGCTCGCCGCCGCTCATCGGCCAACCCAGGTTGCTGCTGACGTTGATGGCGTCGTCGTAGAAAAAGAGAAAGACGTTGATGCCGGCGTCGTCCAGCTCGGTAAACCAGGGTTCCCACTGGGCCAGGATGTCGGCGTCCAGCCCCGAGGAGGGGTCGGTGTAATCGTTAAACGGGTTGTGATCGGCATCCCCGTCGCCGCCGTGGGAACGGATGATCTGGAGGTACACGCTGTTGGCGCCCGTGCCCTGGAGCTTGTTGATCAGCGTCATCTGGTCGCCGGAGCGAGTGCCGTCGGCGTTGCGGGCGCCTCGGTACAGGAAGTTCTCCGGATCGCCCGGCCCGGCCATGAACATCGGCCCGCCGCCGTGATACTTGAACCACTGCGGATGGGCCGGGTCAGCGACCACCTGTCCGGGCAGCGGCTCTGATGGTGCCGGCAGCGGGAAGGTGGTATAGAAGATCTGCTCCCCATCGCCCAGGTAAGTCACCGAGCCGTCAGGATACCCCCAGGCGGAGTCGCCATTGCCGCTGCCGTGGTAGGTGTCCTGGTTGGCCAGAATCCCATAAGCCTCGGCCCCGAGGCACGTGTCGTCAAATCGGGTGAAAGACGTGCCGCCGTCGGGATCTCCCGCAATCAGGACGAAGAGGTCAATGTCGTCGTCGTTGTAGGCCTGGTACCAGTCGCCGCTCTTCAAATCCTTGCAGATCAGCATCCCCACGCGGCCATACGGCGTGTCGAAGGCCACGGCCTCCGTACCGGCCTTGGTGTATCCGAGCTCAGCGCTGGAAGGCACCACCTTGCGGTGTTTCCCCAACAGCGCGCCGTCCGGCCCAAAGAAAAGCGCGGTGTTGTACGTTTCCTTGTCAGGATCCCCAGAGGGCTCCCGCAGGCCGATCACCAGGCCGATGTTCAGCTCGTCGGCCAAGGCGGAAAAACGGGCCTTGAGGGTGTCGTAGTTGTTCGCCAGATCAAGAATGGTGACACCGTTCTGCTCCCACGGTTGGTAGCGGCAGAAAGCGAGTTCCGGGGCCACCACGACCCTGGCGCCGTTGCTGGCCGCCTGGCGGATGAAGGCCTCCAGTTGGTCGTCATCCGACCCAACGGCATCATCGTCATCCACCTCGTACTGAACAATCGCCACCTTCAAGTCCGATAGCGCGCTCGTGTTCTCAGCCTGAATGACGGCGAAAAGCAGCGATGCCAAGATCAGGCCGATGAGTAATCCAGCGAGAGTTGTTTTCATAGCCATACCTCCTCAGAACACGGATGTGCAGGATTTGCGGATCGTCCGTTGGATCCCGCCAGTCCGTTGCTCCTCTCCATTCAGCACGTCTCTCCCCAATGCACCACCACCAGCATGATGTCCACGATGTCTATGTCGCCGTCCTTGTCAATGTCGTAGTCCTCGTTGTAGCACTCATCCCCCAACCGACAGCGCCACTTGGCGGCCACGATCATGATGTCGCTGGAGTTGATCACGCAGTTGTAGTCGAAGTCGGCGAAGAGGGGGCTGTAGCCCACCGTCCTGGTGATGGTGGTGCTGTTGCTCGCCGCGTCCGTGGAAGCCACCGGGATGATGCTCTCCCCGCACTTCAGCAGCGTCCAGACGGTGAAGAAACCATCGGGCTGGACGGCGGCCAGCGTGCCGCTCACGCTCAGGCTGGCAGTTACCTCAGTGCTGCCCGTCACGGTGACGACATCGGTGTTGGTGGATAGTCCCTCGCGGGGCGCGGTCACGGCCAAGGCCGGGGGAACGGTGTCCAGGGTCACGGCGCGGGTGACGGTCGTAGTGTTACTGGCGGCATCGGTCGCTGCGGCGGTCAGAGTGTTAGGCCCTTCGATGAGAGAGACCGTGGTGGTAAATCGGCCCTGGGCGTCTACGGTGACGGCCTGATCGTTGACCAAGAGCGTGACGCCCGGTTCGGTCATACCATCGAAGGTTAACGTGATCTGGTTGGTCAACTCTGGCAATATCATGCTGAGAGCAGGTGCGGCTGTATCGCTGATCACAGCCACGGGTAGATGTAAGCTGGTGCTGGCAAAACCGTGTTTCTCGGCACGAATCATGACCGTGCCAGTAGTTACTGGTCGTAGGACTAGACTAACTATACCGGCATCGTGAGTCTGGCCAGTCACCAAACCGCCGGTACCCGATACAATCACCGTGGCATCTGGTACTGGCAATAGGTACTCATTGTAAACACTGAAGGTGATCGGCATGGTCACGTTCAGAGCGAGTTCGCCTTCCGTTTCAAGCAGCAGGAGGCTGGCTTCAGCCGCAGTGAAGAAAGCACTGCTGGCTGCGCTAGCATAGTCGGACTTGGAGGCTGTCACCTCGACCACATAGGTTCCCGTGACATCCGGTAAATAAGTGCCCTGGTAGCGACCGGTACCAATCTGCGCCAACGGTATGTCCAATACATCACCATCCGGTGCATACAGATTGAGCGTTACGCTGGCATTGATATAAGTGTACGTCTCGTCCTGCACTTCCACTGTCAGCGTGACCGGTTCGGAGACAGAAACGGCGGGTGGCTCGGCACGCACGATAGCGAACAATGCGCCCTCTGCCTCCACCGAAAAAGGGAGCGTTACCCGCTTGGGAGAAGCTCCTTGAGGGTTTCAGGGGGCCAGCCC
>CAYMKL010000009.1:0-82928 GCA_964390805.1 uncultured Anaerolineae bacterium
GATTATACCATACCCCCTAGATATGGGGTATACCCTGCGAACTACCAGAGAGCCAGAATATCTACAAGCTGAGCGCTCTGGCGCTCTGCGACGGCAATGTGCTGAATGAAGACTTTGACCTGTATCTCTCAGCCGTCGGTCAGCGGGAGAAGGAAATCGGGCTTGGAACGTATGGTAATGGAGCGAACAGGCACAGACCGATGTTCATCTTCGCCAATCCGCTGGGCATACCCGAGTTGGATAACGCGGCTACTCTCATCCATCCAGATGTAACCCTGGCGGAATCTGAGACGGGTTTGCAAATGGCCTACCGACTGATCCGAATGGCCAAGGATGGAGAACGGGTCTTCTATTGCTACGGTCTGGCTGCGGATATTGGAACAAGCCACTCCATAACCGACTTGAAGAATCCCTTTCCCGTACCGCTGTCTTGCAGTACTCGTACACAAAGTAGAGGCAGGTTCAGGCTCCCGATTGAGCCCTTGTAGGATGAGGTTGGACAGTGAGTACATTGACGCGAAAAGCAGCTGAGGTGCGTCCTGTCTATGCCAACGGCGATCCACCCAAACGGCGAAAAGTCATTGAGCGTTCCTTTCCGTTCGTGGAGATCAGCGAGATTGCCGAGCGGCAGTCGTGGCGCAAGGACGTTTATCAACCCATTTACTATATTCACAAGTGGTGGGCCAGGCGTCTCAGCAGCGTGTTTCGCGCCATTGTGTTGGGGGCCTGTGTCTCTGCTGAAGGACCTACTGCCAGAGGGTCAAACGGCATACTCGACTTGTTCTACAAACCCATCCACTTTCCAGAAACGCTGATCTACGATCCATTTATGGGAAGCGGGACGACGGTTGGAGAAGCGCACAAGCTAGGATGCCGCGTCATTGGGCAGGACATCAATCCGGTTTCCTATTTCATGGTCAAGAATGCATTGAGCACGTATGACATCGCCGAAGTGCGCCAGACTTTCAAGGCAATTGAAAGGGACGTGAGTCACAGAATTAAGTCATACTACAAAGCCCAGACTGAACAGTATGGTCTTGTGGACGTGCTCTATTATTTTTGGGTGAAGTTTGTTCCCTGTCCCTCCTGTGGCGCACAAGTGGATTTGTTCAATAGCCGCATCTTTGCCAAGCACGCTAATCCCAGCAAACAGCCAGAGGCAAAGTCCTTGTGCCCCGCTTGCGAGGCGATTAATTCGATAACGGTATATCAAACGGAAGTACAGTGTGATCAATGTGGCACATCTTACAATCCCCAAGAGGGTTCAACAGGCAGGACAAGCGCGACGCGCCCCGATTGTCAATGCACGTTCCCAATCATTGAAGCCATGAGCGCTCTGGATCATCCGCCCCATCACCGCATGTATGCCAAGATGATCCTCAAGCCCGATGGGAGTAAAGAATATCTCCCGATTGACGAGTACGATCGGGCTCTCTACGGGAAGGCATCTGCGGAACTCCAAACAGGTGACTTTGCGTATCCCCAGGTGGCGATTGAACCTGGTTACAATACAGATCAAGTGCTGAATTACAACTACACCCACTGGCATCAGATGTTCAACGATCGTCAACTGCTGTGCTTGAGTATTTTGAGCGAGCGGATTCGCAATATCGAGAAAGACTCTCTTCGTGCCCTGTTTGCCTGTTTACTGTCGGGATGTCTCGAGTTCAACAGCATGTTCTGTTCCTTCAAGGGGGAGGGAACGGGGGCAGTACGACATGTCTTTTCTCACCACATTCTCAAGCCCGAACGCACACCGTTGGAAGCAAACCTGTGGGGAACGCCCGAATCGTCAGGCTCGTTTTCGACCCTGTTCGAGCGGCGTATCCTTCGGACCCTCGAATACAAGGATAATCCCTTTGAATTGCAGCTTGCCGACAGGGTTAATGGAAGAAGACAGAGCAGGAAGGTATTCAACGTCAATCGGAAGATAGGTGGCGAGATAGCGTCAGCTTACGATGATTTTCAAAGGAACGATTTCGACATCTACCTGTCGTGTGGAAGTTCTGGCCAGACGGATATTGAGGATGGCGTCGTTGATGCCGTGATAACGGACCCGCCTTTCTTTGACAACGTGCACTATTCTCAGTTGGCCGATTTCTTCTACGTCTGGATACGAGAAATGATGGGCCGCGAGGGTGTCTTTCGAGCCGAAACCACACGCTCATCTGAAGAAGTTCAACAGACAGACTCGCAACGTTTCACAGACAACCTACTCGCCGTATTCAAGGATTGCCACCGGGTGCTGAAAGATGACGGGCTGCTTATCTTCACCTATCATCACTCGCGGCCAGAAGGCTGGTCGGCGATCCTGGAAGCTATCCACGAAGCGGGATTTTACATCGAGGCCGCCCATCCCGTGAAATCAGAAATGTCGGTCGCCATACCGAAGCAGCAAGCCAAAAGTCCGATAGACATTGACATCATCATCGTTGGCCGGAAGCTCGCTTTGATAGAGCCCTTCTCGCAAGTTCCGCTAGACCTGTTCAGCGAGTGTGTTGAGGAAACCAGCGAGATTGTTGAGGCGTTCAACAAGTCGAACAGAAGGTTAAGCCGCAGCGATATAGCCGTTATCATGCTGGCTCGCTTGATAACAACATTATCCCGAGCGCGCGATATGGAGAAGATTCTCAGTTACTTGGGTTCTGCCGAAAAGGAGACGGATGCAGTTGTTGAGGGAATCTGGAAACAGCAGAATCCGAGAGACGTGCTCTCAGAAGAACGGCAGATGAGGCTTTTCTAAGGTTGAAGACAAGACAGCGTCGGCTAATGCGGCGTATATGAAACCGGAGGATAAACGTATGAAATCAAAGACCATTGCTCGTACGCTGCTCGTAGCCGGAACGACAGCCCTGCTGCTGGCCTCATCTGCGGCGGGGTTGGCCGTGGGGCAGGCAGTAGCCGTGACAGCCGACAGCCCATGCGATAACATCTGCGTGGACGAGAGTTGTGTGGACGTGCCCGTTGATTGGATAGGGCCCATCCCCATTACCGATACCTTCGTCATCTATCCCACCAGCGCGTGCCTCTGCGAGAATGGGAACCGGGTGGAAGGGGAGGGCGAGTTCTTCCTGCCCAACATCCAGACCGACCAGGGAACGGACGGCATCTACGTCAAGTTCGTCATGGACGTGGTGAGCCTGTATCCCACGCCGGTATTAGAGCCCCAGTGCGTCCAGTTCACCGGCACCTGGGAAGAAGGCATCCCCATCGGTGAGTCGGGCTTTCTGCTGACCAGCATGGAAGGGGAGGTGATCCTCGAGCCTGAGCCCTCCGTCCAGGTGAGCGGCACCATTGAGAGCAAGGAGCAGATGCCCGGTGATGGCCCAGCGGTGACTGGCGAGGGCGCGCTCTGGGTCAGCCTCGAAGAGCCCTACGCAATGGGCTTCGAGGGAACCTTGGAGGTGTTCGCCATCCATGCAGTCCAAGCGGCCATGACCCTGGATCAGAGCTGGGGCTTCGCCGGATCCATGACCCTGACGGGGACGGCCTGTGACGGGGATGCCTTCCTCCATGCGTGGGAGGAGGGCGATGGGGTCTACGGCTTCACCGGCAGCGCCTCGCTGACCTGTACCATTGAAGCCGATTCCCTGACCCCTGAGGGCTGGCCTGGCGGGCTGCCTGGCATCCCCGCGAACGACATCACCGTCACAGCGGATGGCGAGTTAGGTGAGTTCTGCCTGGCCTGCGACGAAGGCGCGTGTGTGGAAAAGGCCTACGGCGTCTGGGCCGGTACCACCCTTGACCTGTCCTTACCAGAGTGGGCGGTCGAGCCGGGCACCATCACCGCGCGCTTCTTCGTCTCCCCAACCGGAATCATGTCCACCACCACCAACCTGGTGCGCTGCGAGGAGACGAACCAGGCGATTTCCGATTTTCGATCTCCGATTGCCGATTACGGAAACATTCCGGTGGCCGACCTTTGTGAGAACAATGCGTCCAGTCTTGCTCTGTTCTGCCTCAACCAGCCGCCGACCATTACTATCACCAGCCCCAGCGCCTCCGAAGAGCCGGGCAGCGGAAGCTATACCATCCACTGGACGGCTGACGACCCCGACGACGAGGCCGTCGTCTCGCTGTACTACGACCGCGATGGCACGGGGCGCGACGGGCGGCTCATCGCCCACTGTCTGAGCGAAGGGGACGGCAGCTACGTCTGGGACACGTCCGAGGTGGGCAGCGGGACCTACTACGTCTACGGTCGCAGCGATGACGGCAAGAACCTGGCCATGGTATCCTACAGCGTTGGCACGGTCAGGGTGGAGGATTCCACGCCGCCAGCGGCGCCCGGCGCGCCCTCGGTCAGCCTGGGGGGCGGTGTGGCAGAGCTAAGCTGGCAGGCCAGCGCGGAAGACGATGTCATCGGATACCGCGTGCACTACGGGCCTGAGCCGGGCATCTACACCAGCAGCTACGACGCCAGCTACGATGCCACCAACGTGACCAGCTTCCGCCTGCCTCAGAAGCCGTCGCCGGAGACAGCCTACATGGCCGTCAGTGCTTACGACAGCTCAGGCAACAGCAGTCCCCGCTCGGAAGGGATCAAGCTAAGTTTCGTTTATCTACCGGTGGTGCTGAAGAACCATCATTAGGAAAAATTGCTGGAAAGGAGGAGTTGGCATGGGTTCTGTCAGGAAATGGCGAAAGAAGAAGATAGCCAAGCATAAGCACAGAAAGCGACTCAAGAAGACTCGTTGGCAGAGACGTAAGAAGTAACGAGTGACGAGTGACGAGTAACGAGTAGATCGCTCTGACAGACGTAACTGCTCGCCTGGTCAGGGAAAAGGATTGCCAGAGTTCCTGTGAGTTCCCCAGAGTTCCCCCAAGTTCCTATGAGACAGGAGAACTTTGGGAACTTGCTGAGCAGCTACTCAAAGTCTAGACACGGGAGCTGTTAATGAAGGGTTTGATTCTCAGTGGGGGCAAGGGCACGCGCCTGAGGCCCATTACCTACACCAGCGCCAAGCAACTGGTGCCGGTGGCTAATCGCCCGGTGCTGTTTCGCGTCCTCGATGCCATGGTAGAGGCAAGCATCACCGACATCTGCATCGTGGTGGGCGACACAGCACCGATTATTGAGGCCGCCGTGGGCGATGGCTCTGCCTGGGGAGCTAAAGTGACCTACGTCCACCAGGAGGCGCCTCTGGGCCTGGCCCACGCCGTCAAGATATCCGAGGAGTATCTCATAGACGATCGCTTCGTGATGTTTCTGGGCGACAATGTCATCGAGGGTGGTATCACCTCTTTAGTGGAGCAATTCACTGCCAGCGACTGGAACGCGCAGATCGTCCTCAAGCAGGTGGAGAACCCTCAACAGTTCGGTGTGGCCGAGCTACAGGATGGGCGGATAGTTCGCCTGGTGGAGAAACCAAAGCACCCTCCCAGCGATCTGGCCGTGGTGGGCATCTACATGTTCGATCATCACGTCTTTGAGGCCGTCAATGCTATCGAGCCCTCCTGGCGAGGTGAGTTGGAGATAACCCACGCTATCCAGTACCTGATAGATAAGGGCTATCAGGTCTATCCCTACGTCCACGGAGGCTGGTGGATTGATACTGGCAAGATGGAGGACATGCTGGAGGCCAACCGCCTGGTTCTGGACACCAACAAGTCCAGAATGGAAGGATTTGTTGACGCCAACTCTAAGGTAAATGGCAAGGTCGTTATCGAGAAGGACGCCGAGATCATCAACAGCACTGTGCGCGGGCCGGCCATCATCGGGGAGCGCACCAGAGTTGTTAACGCCTACATCGGCCCGTTTACCTCCATCTACCACGACTGCCTCATCGCCGACTGCGAGATCGAGCACTCCATGATCATGGAGCACTGCAAGATCGAGGACATCCACCACCGCATCGAGGACAGCCTGATCGGGCGCCACGTAGAGATCGTCCGCTCGCCCGCCAAGCCACGGGCCTACAAGATGGTGCTGGGGGATCACAGTAAGGTGGGAATACTTTAGAGAGTGAAGTAGGGAGATAGGTTGTGCTGACCGTTGTTTTCGATGCTGGTCCTCTGATCACGGCCTGCAAGTTCGAGAGCCAGGGGAAGCTGGTGGTTGATTACTTGCTTTCTGGGTGTCGTATCATGATTGCTCTGAAGGTGGAGGAGGAGGTCGCTGTGCTGGGTGCTGGATATCCCGATGGTGTGGTGGCCGGAGAACGGATTGCTCAGGGCGTCATCTAGGTGGTGCCTCTGGCAGCACGGAGGTGGGCACGGCACCTGGCTGATTATGATTTGGGGGATGGCGAGAAGGATTCCATTGAGCTGTGCGGTCAGGTGGAAAAGGTAGAATCCCTGGTCACAGATGACTATCTGGCTTTTGTGGTTGCCACGCGGCTGGGCCTGAAGGCATGGATGCTACCTGATCTGGTGCTTGAACTGACCAAGTATGGGAGTTTGCCCATTGAAGTGGCAGAAGCTATACTGGCGGTGATCCGTTCTCGTTATCGAGTGGGGGTGATTGAGCACAGCCTGGTGCAATTGCAGGAGGTGAAGCAGGATGCTGAAAGTCGTAGTGCCGGTAGAGGAGAAGATCTTACGAGCGGCGGAACGTCGCAAAGCGGCGGGAGTGGGTGAAGACATCACCCAGTTTTTGGCCGAGCTGATCAACTTGGGTTTTGAGTATCGTCTGCAGCGATTGTACAGAAGATTTGAGACCGGAGAGATGAGCCTGGGGTACTTCGCCGACGAACTGGGGTTGGGCGTGCGTGATCTGTACGCGGCCCTCGAACAGAGAGGATTGCCGACTTCGAATATCGGCGCCAAGCCAGTGGAGAAGATGCAGTGAAAACAACCCTAATCTACGCCGGCATCGCCGGCTATGGCTTCGAGAGCCTGGGCAAAGGGATGGAGGCGGGCTGGATCAACCATGGTCTGGCCCAACTCTCTGCCTGCGCCAAGGCTGAGGGGTTCGACGTGGACCTCATTGACCTGCGGGGCCTCAAAGGCTGGGATGAGTTCCGGGCAGAGCTAGAGCGGCGTCGCCCCAACGTCACGGGTCTGACGATGATGAGCGTGGACTACAACCCGGTGATGGAGGCCCTGGACGTGATCAAAGACGTGGACCCTTCGATCATCACCGTCGTCGGCGGCCCGCATCCCACGCTGGTGCTGGACGAGGTGGTCGCCAATCCCAGGATTGACTACATCGTCACCCACGAAGCGGAGATCACCTTTCCCAAGCTGCTGGCTGCCATCGCGGGAGGTGAGCCACCGAAGGAACGGGTGCTGGTCGGAGAGCGGCCCGGCCTGGACGCCGTACCCTTCGTGGATCGGGAGCTGTTCCTGGACGAGTGGCGCAGATGCGGCTACGAACCCGACTCCCCTGAGGTGGCCTTCGTGCCGGAGCTGCCGCCGCCCTTTCTGACCATCATCGCCGGGCGCGGCTGCATCTACAACTGTAACTTCTGCCAGCCAGCCGAGCGCGCCATCTTCGGGCGGTTCCGCCAACGGAGCGTGCCCAGCGTCATCGAAGAGCTGAAGCTCCTGCACGAAAAGTACCACTTCGCCAGCTTCATGTTCCACGACGACTGCTTGACCAACGACAGGGAGTGGGTGGCCGAATTCTGCGAGACCTACAAGCAAGAGGGGTTCACCCAACCTTTCTTCTGCCAAAGCCGGGCCGACATCATCGTCCGACACGAGGAGCTGGTCGAGCTGATGGCCAACGCCGGCTGCCGGGGCTACTTCATTGGCTTCGAAAGCGGGAGCGACAGGGTACTGCGCTTCTTGCGCAAGGGCACCACCAGGGAAGTGAACCTGAGAGCGGCCCAGGTCTGCCGGAAGTACGGCATCTCCGTGTGGGCCAACTACATGCTGGGCCTCCCCACCGAGACCAGAGAGGAGATGATGGAAACCATCTCCATGCTTAAGGAAATTGACCCCGACTATTACAGCCCGGCCTTCTACACCCCCCACCCCGGCAGCGACCTCTATACTTACTGCATCGAAAACGACCTCTCCCTCATCGCCAGCCACGACCAATATCGCCGCAACCCCACCGAGACCAAGATCAAGGGCCAGGATCCTGAGTTTCTGAACTGGGCCCTGGCAGAATCTCAGCGGCGCAAGCCGTTTAGCCAACTCAAGCGGACGCTCAGGTATTACTGGCAGCGCTACGCCAGACCACGTAAAGCTATGGCTAGGCTTCGCCGTCTTATATCCAAGAGTGCCGCTGTTTGAGGCAGATGAGGAGATAGACAAACTCTTTTTTTGCTGGGCTTCCGCAGTTCCCTGCCAGCCACCCCTGCCCCAGTACCCATCTGACTTGACACCGGTGGGAAATTGTAGTAAAATGATTTTGCACAAAGAAATTTGGTTTCACGTAGAGAAACTGTAGCGATGGGTAAAGTGGATAGCAGATATTACATCGAAGCCCTGGGCCGGGGGCTGCAAATACTGGAGGCTTTTTCCGAGCAATCACCCAGCCTCAGCCTCACCGAAATCTCCTCAACTGTAGGGCTGGACAAGAGCACGGTGTTCCGCTTCGTCTACACTCTGGAGAAGCTGGGCTACTTGGACCGAGATCCGGAGACGAAACGGTATCGTCCTGGGTTGAAGGTGCTCGGCTTGGGTTTTGCTGTGCTACACAACCTGGAAATGACGCAGGTCGCTCAGCCTTATCTGAAAGCTTTATCTGGCGAGTGTGGCGAGACGACGAACATGACCATCCGTGATGGCAAGGAAATCGTCTACGTCGTGCGAAACAAGACTCAGCAAGTCATCAGTGTCAATCTGCAACTGGGCTCTCGCCTGCCGGCCTATTGTACTTCAATGGGCAAAGCGCAACTAATTGATCTTTCTCGGGATGAATTGCGAGAATTGTTGGGGGAGGGGCCGTATCCGGTGATGGGCACGAACACCATTACGAATCTCGATGCCCTGGTGACTGAGCTGGACAAGGTGCGTCAGCAAGGATATGCTATTAATGACGAAGAGATGGCGGTTGGTCTGCGCTCGGTGGCAGCACCGGTCAGGGGAGCTGCGAGACAAGTGGTGGCTGCCATCAACATTTCCGTGCCCAGTGCCCGTGTATCGCGCCAGGAACTGGAGATGGTCCTGGCCCCTATGGTAGTGGACACCGCTCGCCGAATCTCCTTAGCGCTGGGTGTCAACATTGACCCCTCCTGATGGTGTGCTGCGTGTGAGCGATTCGCCCGACGACATTGGCCCGGTCTGACCGAGACCGCGCTGCGTCATGCGGGATAGAAAGGAGGCCACGTTTATGTAGTGAGGCTAACTTGACGAGAAGGCGTATCCGAAGAAGCTGCTGCAGTCGTGCAACAGCCATAGCATTTAGTTTAGGAGGAGAAAGAACAATGAACGGCAAAAGAATCTTTAGACTGCTGATGACGATCCTCGTTCTGAGTTCCCTCATCGCAGCATGCGCTGCGCCCACCCCCGAGGTGATCGAGAAAGAGGTAGTCGTCAAGGAAGAGGTCCCGGTCACCGTCGAGGTGGAGAAGGAGAAGATCGTCGAGAAGGAGGTCGTCCAGACCGTCGAGGTAGAGAAAGAGGTGGTGGTCGAGAAAGAGGTGGAAGTGGTCGTCACCGCCACCCCTGCTCCCAAGCCGGAAGGGGAGACCATCCGCATCGGCGGCATTGGACCGCTCTCGGCGCCTGGCAGCGTGGTGGGCGGCATCGCCATGCAGTTCGCCATGAACCTGGCGGTGAAGGACATCAACGAAGCAGGTGGCGTGCTGGGCAGGCCGCTTGAGCTCGTCTTTGCCGACACCGAGGGGTTGCCGGAGCGCGGCGTCGCCGTCGCCGAGCGGTTGATCACGGAGAACGAAGTCGTAGCCCTCACCGGCGAGTATCACAGCGCCGTTGGGCTCCCCATCGCCGACGTGTGCCACGAATACGGCATCCCGGTCGTCTTCTCCGAGACCTGGTCGGACAAGATCACCGAGACCGGCTATCCAGAGGTCTTCCGCATCGCGCCAGCCTCATCCATGAACTCCCGCGCCTCGGCCGAATGGTTCGCCGCCGTGGGAGTGAAGACGGTGGTCAGCATCGTCGAGAACACCGACTACGGCATCGGTCAGAACGAGAAAGACCTTCAGTTCTTCGAGGACCTGGGCATCGAGTCCGTCGAGGTCTTCTTCGTGGAGTTGGGCACGGAGGACTTCCTGCCCATCCTCACGCGCGTTCAGGCCATCTCGCCGCCGCCGGACGCCATCCGCGTGGCGGTGACTGGGGAGACCAGCTACAACCTGGAACAGCAGATGGCAGAGCTGGGCATCGCCCCGTCGGCGGATACCATCGGCACTGCCAACCAGGTAGCCATCCAGCCCGAGTTCTGGGAGAGTGTACCCAATGGCAGCTACTACGTCTTCTCCCTGGTGGGTCTGCCGCCGAGCCTTTACAACGAAACCACCAACCACGTAGCGGACGCCTACAGGGCCCAGTTCAAGTCGGATCCGCCCAGCTACGCGCTGGAGGCCTACGACAGCGTGTGGATCCTAGCCGACGCCATTGTGCGGGCGGGCACCACGGATCCCGAAGCGCTCATTGATGCGCTGGAGGATACCGACATCAACCTGGCTCAGGGTCGCTACTACTTCGAGTACACCAGCAAGAACCCGATCCCGAGTGACGGCAGCGTGCCAGCCTACATGTGGCACCAGTGGCCCGACCCGGCCGTCCTGCTGCTCCAGTACTTCGAGCCCAACCAGGATTGGAAGGACGCCGCCGTGATCTGGCCGCCGGTCTACCAGACCCACGGCACGGCTTACATCCCCTTTGAAGAAAAGGCTCCCGAGCTAGCTCTACCTGATACCATCCGCATCGGCGGCATTGGACCGCTCTCGGCGCCGGGCAGCGTGGTGGGCGGCATCGCCATGCAGTTCGCCATGAACCTGGCGGTGAAGGACATCAACGAAGCAGGTGGCGTGCTGGGCAGGCCGCTTGAGCTCGTCTTTGCCGACACCGAGGGGTTGCCGGAGCGCGGCGTCGCCGTCGCCGAGCGGTTGATCACGGAGAACGAAGTCGTAGCCCTCACCGGCGAGTATCACAGCGCCGTTGGGCTCCCCATCGCCGACGTGTGCCACGAATACGGCATCCCGGTCGTCTTCTCCGAGACCTGGTCGGACAAGATCACCGAGACCGGCTATCCAGAGGTCTTCCGCATCGCGCCAGCCTCATCCATGAACTCCCGCGCCTCGGCCGAATGGTTCGCCGCCGTGGGAGTGAAGACGGTGGTCAGCATCGTCGAGAACACCGACTACGGCATCGGTCAGAACGAGAAAGACCTTCAGTTCTTCGAGGACCTGGGCATCGAGTCCGTCGAGGTCTTCTTCGTGGAGTTGGGCACGGAGGACTTCCTGCCCATCCTCACGCGCGTTCAGGCCATCTCGCCGCCGCCGGACGCCATCCGCGTGGCGGTGACTGGGGAGACCAGCTACAACCTGGAACAGCAGATGGCAGAGCTGGGCATCGCCCCGTCGGCGGATACCATCGGCACTGCCAACCAGGTAGCCATCCAGCCTGAGTTCTGGGAGAGTGTGCCCAACGGCAACTACTACGTCTACGCGCTGGTGGGTCTGCCGCCTAGCCTCTACAACGAGACCACCGATCACGTGGCCGAGGCTTACAGGGCCCAGTTCGACTCGGATCCGCCCAGCTATGCGCTGGAGGCCTACGACAGCGTTTGGATCCTGGCCGACGCCATCAAGCGCGCGGGCACTATAGACTCCGAAATGCTCATTGACGCCTTGGAGGACACCGACATCAACCTGGCCCAGGGTCGCTACTACTTCGAGTACACCAGCAAGAACCCGATCCCGGGTGACGGCAGTGTACCGGCTTACATGTGGCACCAGTGGCCTGATCCAGCCATCCTGCTGCTCCAGTACTTTGAGGTTGACCAGGATTGGAAGGACGCCGCTGTGATCTGGCCGCCGGTCTACCAGACCCACGGCACATCCTACATCGTCCCTGGGACGACTCCGTAGCCACTGCGGATCACAGTTAGCGATGGAACAGCCCCAGCGTGCAGTTGGGGCTGTTCCTCAACACTACAGTGGATTGTTGCTACTCAGGCTGGCGGTTGAAACCGCGCCTGGAGAGCTAAAGCTGACTGTCCACCTACGTGGACAGCGACGTCCACGCAGGTGGACGCCCGGCTGAAAGCCCTGGAGAGGCGATTTCAATCGCGGCAAAGGGTAGCCTGAGCAGTTACAGCGGATCCTAGAATGAAACAGATTAACGGATGGAGAAAATCCGTTTGTTTCCCAATTCGCTGTAGTGACCAAGGGAGGTTGAGATATGAATGTACCCATCATTTGGCTGCTGCTGGCCGGGCCAGTGTGGGCAGCCATTGGCGCCTGGGGACTGCCGCGAGTCTACCGGCGAAAAGGGCTGGACGACTCGCCAGCCAGGATCGTGGGCGGGCTGGGGGGGCTGACCCTGGGGCCTCTGCTGTTGGCGCCGCTGTGGTACTTCACCCCTGAGTTGGACCGCTGGTATTGGGCCGGTGTCCCAGGCGTGCTGGCGGCCATTGAGCTGTATGGCTTGTTCGCCGTCACCCAGCCCGACAACCTGTGCATTACCAACGCAAGTTACGTGGCCAACCAGGCCACCAATGGGCTGGTGATCGGCTCCATCTATGCACTGATGGCCGTGGGGCTGACACTGATCTATTCCGTGCAAGGCGTCATCAGCTTTGCCCACGGTCAGTTCTACATGCTGGGCGGCTACGTGTCCTACTACCTCTTGTTACTTTTTGGAGAGAAGTTCGCCGTGGAGTTGAATCCCCTCATCGGCGTACCGGTGGCAGGTCTGGTTACGATGCTCATCGGCTTTGCTTTTGAGCGGTTGTTCCTGCGGCCGATGCACCGAGGCCGAGTTGAGCGGCCTGGCGAATACGCCATTCTGATCACCTTCGGCTTTGGATTCTTTTTGCAGTACACAGTTCTGGCCATCGTCGGTCCCTTCTCCCAAAAGACCGGCACCTACCTGAAAGCGGGCAGCTTGCGCCTGGCGATGCTGAATCTGATCCCCAACCGGCTGGTAGCGGCAGCCGTAGGAATGGTTCTGATCGGCTTGCTGCTGTACTTCATCAATCGCACCTGGACGGGCAAGGCTTTGCGGGCGGTGAGCATGGACAAGCAAGCGGCGGCCGTCACGGGCATCAATCCGTTGGTGATGAACACGTTGGCCTTTGGCATCGGCACCATGCTGGCGGGGATGTCGGGAGCGGCGCTGATCCCAGTCTTTACCTGGGTGCCCTGGGTCGGCGCGGCGGCTTCCTCCCGTTCGTACGTGATCATCGTCCTGGGCGGCCTGGGATCCATTCCCGGAGCCCTCGCGGGGGGACTAATCATCGGCCTGGTGGAGGCGCTGGGTGCTGGCTGCTATCCTGACCCCAGCAAGGGCGCGGCCTACAAGACCGCCTTCGGATTGATCATCTTCGCCTTGATGCTGCTCGTGCGACCCAGGGGATTGTTTGGGAGGGAGACATGAAGCGTCGAATGGACAGTCGTTGGATCGCCATCGTCGCGTTGATCGCGCTACTGGCGTTGGCTCCCCTTTACCTGAAGAACTCCCCCTACCAAATGGCCGTGGTGACTGGCGCCTTTTTCTACGCCATCCTGGCCTCCAGTTGGGCGCTGCTGGCCGGCATCGGTGGACAGTTCTCCTTTGCACACATGGCCTTTGTGGGCATTGGCGCTTACACCGCTGGACTGATGGGCCGCGACCTGGGAACCAGCCCTCTGATGGGCATCATCGCCGGCACGTTGCTGGCCGGAATGATCGGCCTGATCATCGGCCTTCTCTGTCTGAGGCTCAGGGCTGCCTACCTTGCCCTCTTTACCATCGCCTTCTCCGAGATCCTTCGCATCGCCCTCCTCACCGAGTTCAAGTTTACCGAGGGGAGCAATGGGCTGCAACTAAGCAAGCTGTGGGAGGGGATCACGGGCACCCAGGAGTACTATGTTACGCTGGGTCTGCTCCTGGGAGCGATGGCGCTGATGTATTGGCTGGCCGGCTCTCGCTTTGGGCTCTTTGTGCGCTCCATGCGCGAGGACGAGGAGGCAGCATCCGCCATGGGGGTGAACGTGGTACGTTACAAAGTGATGATCTTCGTCATCACCAGCCTCATCGTTGGGCTGGCCGGCTCCGTGTTCTACCATCAGGTGGGCATCATCACCCCTAACACCATGGAGATACTGCAAATGTCCCTGGTGATTGCTATGGCCGTTATCGGTGGGATGGAAAGCCTGCTGGGGGCGGCCGTCGGCGCTTTTTTCAGCCGTGTCAGCCTGGAACTGCTGCGGGAAATCAATATCCTGGGCCTACATCTGGAGCTGGGCGCCTGGCGTTATGCAGCTTTCGGGGTGTTGCTAGTACTGACCCTGCGGTTTGCCCAGAATGGTCTGCTCCATCCCATCATTGACCGGCTGTTCATGCGACGGGCACGGGAGGAGACGGTGGCCAAGCGGGTGGCGGCGGTAGCCTCCCCCCCAGAGCCTGTCCTGAGCGAGGTCGAAGGGTTGGGGGGGACAGAGGGAGGGCTGAAATCATGATTGAACTGGATGTACGCAATGTTTACAAAAGCTTTGGCGGCATTCAAGCCCTCAACGGAGTCAGTTTCAGCATCCGGGACAACGAGTTGATCGGCTTAATCGGCCCCAACGGTGCTGGCAAGACGACGTTGACCAACGTGCTGGACGGCGTGTACAAACCTACCGGCGGCCAGGTGTGGTTCAACAGCCAGCGAGTTGATGGTCTCCCCCCTTATGAGATCGCCCGGCGCGGCATCGGGCGTACCTTCCAGGTGACGCGCGCCTTCCGGCGCATGACGGTGCTGGAGAACATGCTCGTCCCGGCCATGGCCCTCAACCCCACGGCGCGGAAGCGGGATTTCCACGACAAAGCCATGGAGGTGCTGGAGTTCCTGACCATGGAGCACCTGGCCCGTGACTTTGCCCGCAGCCTGTCGGGTGGGCAGCAGAAGCTCCTCGAACTGGGCCGCCTGTTGATGCTGGACCCGGACATCATCATCCTGGACGAGCCCTTTGCCGGCGTGCACCCCAAGTTGATGGAAAAGATCTACGAGTACATTGAGGTCGTGCACGAGCAGGGCAAGGCGTTCATCATCATCAGCCACGACATGGAATCCATCTTTACCCTCAGCAAGCGCCTGCTGGTGCTAAACTTTGGCGAGTTGATCGCCGACGGCGATCCAGGCGAGGTAAAGCAGGACCCGACGGTCATCGAAGCCTATCTGGGTGAAGAGGAGGAAGAGGAGGAGGCGCCGGTGGTCATTCCGGCTGGCAGGCTGGCTGCTGCCGAGGAGGAGAGCGATGCTTGAGATAAAGGACCTGTACGTTGGCTATTACAAGGACCTGAACATCCTGCAAGGCGTTTCGGCCACGGCCCAAAAGGCCAAGATCACCACGATCCTCGGCGCCAACGGCGTAGGCAAGTCCACGCTGCTCAAAGCGATCTATGGTTTTCTGAGGCCGAATTCGGGCGAGGTGCTTATTGACGGACAGAGCCTGATCGGTATCCCCACCCACAAGCGGATTGACATGGGCATCTCGTACATCCCGCAGCAGCCGGGCGTCTTTCGGTGGATGACGGTGGAAGAGAACCTGGAGTTGGGCGCCTGGACGTTCAAGAACGACAAGGCCCGCATCCGGCGCAAGATCGAGGAAAACTATGAGCGATTCCCGATGCTCAAGGAGCGGCGCAAGTCCAAGGCCGGCGAACTCTCCGGCGGGATGCAGCGCATGGTGGAGGTCGGACGGACGTTGATGACCGACCCCAAGGTGATCCTGGTGGACGAGCCGACGGCTGGCCTGGCCAAGCTGCTGTCGGAGGAGGTCTACCAGATGTTAATCCAATTGCGGGACGAAGAGGACATGACCATCGTCCTGGTGGATCAAGAGATCCGCCAGGCGCTCAAGATCGCCGACTACGTCTACGTGCTGGAACTGGGCCGCAACCGCTTCGAAGGCCCGGTCGAAGAATTCACCGATCTAAAGAAAGCATTCTGGGCATAAAGCTGGTAGTAGGAGGTAACCTATGTTAGTAAAAGAACGCATGACATTGCACCCGCTGACGATGGAGCCCACGGCATCCATCACAGAGGCGCATCGGTACATGAGGGAAAACAACATCCGCCACCTGCCCATCGTGGACAAGCGCAACAGGCTGGCGGGCCTGGTCACCCGCGAGACGCTGCTGCAAGCGATGCCCTCGTCGGTGACCACCCTGAGCATCTGGGAGATGAACTACGCGCTGAACAAACTCAAAGTCCGCGACGTGATGGTGAAGGACGTGGTCACTGTAGAAGAAGACGTGTCCATTGAGAAGGCCGCCCGCACCATGGCCGAGAACAAGATCGGGTGTCTGCCGGTGATGCGAGGCGAGGTTCTGGTGGGCATCGTCACTGACACCGACATGCTCTCCACGCTGATGGAGCTCATGGGCGCCCGGCAGTCTGGGGTACGGGTTACCCTTCGGGTCCCGAGCGCGCCGGGAGAGCTGGCCAAAGTCACGGCGGCCATCGCAGGGCAGGGCGGAGACATTGCCGCTTGTGGCACCTATCCCGCTGAAGAGGCTCTGAAGGCCAGCATCACCCTCAAAGTCAGACACGTGCAGCAGGACGACCTGGTCGCCAGCCTGCGCGAACTCGAAGGGGTCGAGGTGCTGGACGTGAGAGCGGGTTAGCCCCCCCTCAATCCCCCCCAACCCTGGGGGGGAGGCTATTCCCCAATTAAGGAGGATTCTAACACTATGCAAAGTGAAGTAGTCATTATTGACGCCGTGAGGTCGCCTGTTGGCAAGCATAACGGTGGGCTGTCGAGCGTGCGGCCTGACGATTTGCTGGCCGAGGTCTTCAAGGCGCTGATGGAGCGTACCGGCGTGGATCCGGCGCTGGTTGAGGACGTTTATTCCGGCTGCGGCAACCAGGCCGGCGAGGACAACCGCGACGTAGCGCGCATGTCGCTCTTGCTGGCCGGCTTCCCGATGGAGGTCAGTGGCATCACCGTCAATCGCAACTGCTCGTCGGCCCTGGACGCGGTGAACCTGGCTGCAAAATCTATCATCGCCGGCGAAGGCGACGTCTTCATCGGCGCCGGGGTGGAGTGCATGAGCCGGGCGCCCTGGTCCATGCCCAAGCCAGAGCGACCACAGCCAGTGGGACATCCCAAAATATGGGACACCACCGTCGGCTGGCGCTACAACAACCCCAGAATGGACGCTCTTTATCCCATCATCAGCCTGGGCGAAACCGCCGAGAATATCGCCGACGATCTAGGGATCACCCGCGAGGAGCAAGATGCCTTCGCCCTGGAAAGTCACCGGCGGGCGGTGGAGGCCATCAAGGCCGGCAAGTTCAAAGACGAAATCGTGCCCATCGAAGTGCCGCAGCGCAAAGGCCCACCCAAGATCGTGGACACCGACGAACACCCCCGCTACAAAATTGTGGATGGCGAGTACGTGCTCGCTACCAGCATGGAGCTGCTGGCCCGCTTGAGGCCCGCCTTCCGCAAAGGGGGCACGGTAACGGCTGGTAACTCCAGCGGCATCAACGACGGTGCGGCTGCCCTACTGCTGATGAGGGCTGACAAGGCCAGCGAGCTGGGGTTGAAGCCGATGGCGCGCTGGGTGGGCTCGGCCGTGGCGGGCGTGGATCCCGGCGTGATGGGCTACGGCCCGGTACCGGCCACACAGAAGCTCCTCAAGCGGCTGGGCCTCACTATAGACGATATGGGCCTCATCGAGCTGAACGAGGCATTCGCGGCTCAGACCCTGGGGGTGATGCGTAGGCTGGGCATGGGTCATGAGATCACCAACGTCAACGGCGGCGCGGTTGCCCTGGGGCATCCCACCGGCTGCTCCGGCGCTCGCATCCTCACCACTCTTTTGCACGAGATGAAGCGCCGCGCCTCGCAGGAGAAACGCCCCTATTACGGCCTGGCTACGCTGTGCGTCGGTGTCGGTATGGGCGCTTCCACCATCGTCGAGTGGTTGGACTAGAGACTGGAGGTTGGAGATAATGAAACGGCCTCTTACTGGGGTTCGTGTTATTGCGCTGGAACAGTATATGAGTGCGCCCTATTGCACCATGCTGCTGGCCGATGCCGGCGCTGAGGTGATCAAAATCGAGCGACCCGGCCGGGGGGATCCGCGCCGCTCGATTCCACCGTACGCCACCGACGAGCAGGGGCGGCGCGCGGCCGGGGGATTCATCGGCTACAATCGGAACAAGAAGAGCATGGCCCTCAACCTTCGCGCGGAGGCAGGCCGCCAGATCTACAGAGACCTGGTGAAGGTATCGGACGTGGTGGTCGAGAACCTGCGCCCCGGTTCCACCGACAAGATGGGATTGGGCTACGAACAGTTGAAGGCCATCAATCCCCGGCTGGTTTACGCCGCCATCTCTGGCTTTGGGCGACTGGAGGGCTACACCGGCCCCTATGCCAATCGGCCTGCCTTCGACATCGTGGCCGAGGCCATGGGCGGCATCATGAACCTGGTTGGCTTCGCCGACAAGCCCCCCTCGTGGACCATCTACGGCATGGCCGACGTCTATACCGGGCAGGTCACGGCCTACGGGGTGATGCTGGCCCTCTTCATGCGGGAGCGCACCGGCAAAGGCCAGCTCGTGGATAGCGCCATGCTGGATAACATGCTGGCCTTCAACGAGCGCATGATGGTCCTCTACTCCTTCACCGGCGAATCGCCGGAGCGGGGGAGGATGAAGCACATCTACCCACGAGGCGCTTTTCGCTGCCAGGATGGCTACCTGGCCCTCAACGTCCCCGACGATATTCAATGGGGTCGGCTCTGCGAGGCCATGGGGCGTGAAGACCTGAAGAACGATCCCCGCAGCGTGGACGGGACCGCTCGCGCTACCAACGCCGATTTCGTGCGCCCAATCATTGAGGACTGGCTGACTGACAAGACCCGCGCCCAGGCGGTGGCGCTTTTGGGAGAGCAGGGCGTACCCTCCGGCCCGGTCTACACCGCCGAAGACGTCTTCAACGATCCGCACGTCGCCGCCCGCCAAATGCTGGTGACGGTAGACGACCCGGTCGCCGGGCCACGCAAGTATGCCCGCACTCCCCTGCATCTCTCCTCCGCCCCGGAAATTCTCACCGCGCCTGCCCCACAGTTGGGAGAGCACACCCGCCCCATTCTGCGGGATTTGCTGGGGTACGACGAGGCTGAGATTGAGCGTCTCAAGGAGCAAGGTGTGATAGAGGTATGGGAAAAGGAGGACGTCTAATGGCGCACCATAGTCACATTGTCTACCGCCACATGGCTCACCCCCATCCCCTGGCTGTCCGGGGGGAGGGGGTTTACTTGTGGGATACCGAGGGCCGCCGCTACATAGATGGCTCCGGCGGCGCGGCTGTGGTCAACATCGGTCACGGTGTGGCGGAGGTGGCCCAGGCCATGGCCGAGCAGGCCGCCGACGTCGCCTACGTCCACGGTACCATGTTCACCACCGATGCACTGGAGACGCACAGCGAACAGTTGGCCGCGCTTGTGCCCATGCCGGATCCTCGCTTCTTCTACATGACCAGCGGCTCCGAGGCGGTTGAGACGGCCATCAAGTTCGCCCGGCAGGTGCAAATAGCGCGAGGCGAGCCGACCCGAGAGGTCATCATCTCTCGCTGGGGCTCCTATCACGGCGCGACGATGGGGGCGCTGGCCCTCACCGGCAGGACGAAGATGCGCACCCCATTCGCGCCGCTCTTCCGCGACCAGCCCCACATCCCACCCCCCTACTGCTACCGCTGTCCGTTCGGGGCCACCTACCCCACCTGCGACCCTTCGACAGGCTCAGGACATCGCCTGGCCTGCGCGAAGGCGTTGGAGGCGGAGATTCTCCGCCAGGGGCCGGAGCGGGTGGCGGCCTTCATCGCCGAGTCGGTGAGCGGAGCGACGCTAGGAGCGGTGGCGCCGCCGGAGGGCTACTGGCCGCTGGTGCGCCAGATCTGCGACCGCTACGGCGTGCTCCTAATCGCCGATGAGGTGATGGCCGGCTTCGGGCGCACCGGGCGGTGGTTTGCGATAGAGCACTTTGGCGTGCAGCCGGACGTGATCACCATGGGCAAAGGAGTCACCGGGGGGTATTTCCCGTTGTCTGTCACGGCAGTTCGAGGTGCGGACGTGGAGAGGATCCGTCAGGTACACGGCGACTTCGTCCACGGCGGCACCTTCTCCCACCACGCCGTGGGTGCGGCCGCTGGACTGGCCGTGCTGCGCTATCTGCAAAAGAACGACCTGGTCACGGCCTCAGCAGCCAAAGGCAAGATGCTGGGAGAGAAACTGAGCGCGGCCTTGGGCGAACTCCCCTACGTGGGTGATGTGCGGGGCATAGGACTGCTGTGGGGGGTAGAATTCGTCGCCGACCAGGCGACCAAAGCCCCCTTCCCACCAGCAGCCCGCTTCGCCCGCCGGGTGGCGGATGTGGCTTTCGAAAAGGGGCTCATCGTCTACCCGACCGCGGGGTGCGCCGACGGCGTGTCTGGCGACCTGGTGCTGATTGCACCGCCGTTCATCATCACCGAGGCTCAGATGGACGAGGTAGCGCGTTTTCTACGAGAGGCTGTTCTAGAGATAAGTGGAATTTTGATTTGACAATGCAACAAGTTCGTGATATAGTCCAAAAACACATTTGTAGCCAACGCAGGTTTCCAGCCCTTGCGCAAGGCTATCCTCGACATTGGCCCCGTCTCGTTGAGACCCCAGAAAGACAAGGAGGTGTATCTATGCAATGAAACTAACTTGATAAGATAGTGTATCGGAAGAAGCTGCTGCAGCCATGCAACAGCAATAGCATCCAATTAGGAGGAGAAAGAACAATGAATGGCAAGAAAGTCTTTGGACTACTGATGACAATGCTCGTCCTGAGTTCTCTCATCGCAGCCTGCGCTGCGCCTGCCCCCGAAGTGATCGAGAAGGAGGTCATCGTCAAGGAAGAGGTTCCGGTCACTGTCGAGGTCGAGAAAGAGGTGGTGGTCGAGAAGAAAGTCATTGAGACCGTCGAGGTGGAGAAAGAGGTGGTGGTGGAGAAGGTCGTCACACCCACGCCTGAGCCCAAACCTGAGCTAGCTGCCACCATCCGGGTTGACGGCTTGACTGAGCTCTCCGCCGAGTATTTCGATAGGATTGTCCTCAAGCCCTTCGCCGCGGAGATGGGAGTTGACATTGAGCTCGTGGCCGGCACCTACGGGCGGCAGGAGGAATGGCTGGCCTCTATCAAGGCGGCGCCCGGCGAGTACTGCATCGCTACTTATGTCAGCGACTTTGGCGTGTACAATGGCATATTACAGGGCCTGCTTCAGCCTCTCCGCCTGGAGAATATCCCCAACTATTCCAACCTGGCTGACGTATGGGAGACGCGCGTTATCGTTAAGGGCGACGAGAACGCCTATTATATCCCTGTTTCCATGGGTATGTACACCTTTGTTTACGCCAAAGACAAGATCGCTGAGCGACCGGATTCCTACGCTCCTCTCTTCGATCCCCAGTACGCCGACCGCATCGCCCTGCGCGACTACGGACTGTACCGCATCGTCCAGACGGCGGCCTACCTGGGACTGGACCCCAACAACTTGAGCGAGGAAGAGGTAGACCTGATCTTTGAGACGATGACAGAGCAGCGGGATCTGGCCAGGGCATACTGGCAAAGCAGCTCCGACCTCAATTCCCTGCTGGCCAACCGTGAGGTTTGGGTGGCCGACTACTGGTTCAGCTCCATCACCATGCCCAGAGAAGATGGCACCAACTTGATGGGTGAGTTGGATATCGGTTGGTGGTTCCCAAAGGAAGGTGGTCCTGTATGGGTTGGCGGGATGGCCATCGCCGCCGGTTGCGAGGGCCTAGAGCGATATACAGCGGAGTTGCTCCTGAACTACCTCCTCGAGCCGGAGGTCTACACCAAGTGGACCGCTGCCAGCAGCTACATCCCGGCCATAGAAACAGACCTTTACGACGAGGCCGCCTATTTTGCCACCACCCCGTACGTACTCCATTATCGAGACGCCATCCTCAACACTGGCATCCTGTTTGACGTCGCCACTGTACTGGCTAACCAGGAAGAGTGGAATGAGCGCTACGAGGAAATGAAGCTGGGCAAGTGACCAGCAGTGGGCGTTCCGACGTTCGTTAGGGCTAGGGGGCACAAGCTGTCCGTGCTTGTGCCCCCCTCCCCTGTAAGCCGGTACCAGGCAGGGAGGCTGATGGGATGATTGATGTAGAATTAAGGAACGTTAGCAAGAAGTTCGGCCAGGTGGTGGCAGTAGATGACGTCTCTTTTCAGGTTCGCCAGGGGGAATTCCTGACGTTGCTGGGCCCCAGCGGTTGCGGCAAGACGACCACCATGAGGCTCATTGCTGGGCTGGAGAGACCCACTGCTGGTGAGGTCTTTATCCGCCAGGAGGACGTGACCGATGCGCCACCCTACGCCCGCGATGTGAGCCTCATGTTTCAGAACTATGCGTTGTTTCCTCACAAGAATGTCTTTGACAATATCGCCTTCGGCCTGAAGTATCGAGAGCGAGGTCTGCCCAAAGACAAGCGGAGTCAGCGAGTGAAGGAAGCTTTGGATCTGGTTCGCCTGCCCGGTATCGAAGCGCGTTACCCGCGACAACTGAGTGGCGGGCAGCAGCAGCGGGTAGCCTTGGCCCGGGCCCTGGTGATCAAGCCAGCGGTACTCCTGCTCGACGAGCCTCTCTCAAATCTCGATCTCAAGCTGCGTGAGAAGATGCGAGTCGAACTGAAGCAGATTCAAGAACTAGTTGGCATCACCTTCATCTTTGTCACTCACGACCAGGAGGAGGCGCTGATGCTTTCCGACCGGGTGGCAGTGATGGAAGAGGGTAAAATCACCCAGGTGGGTCTCCCCCGCGAGGTGTATGAGAAACCACAGTCTCGCTTTGTCGCTGAGTTCATCGGCCAGTCCAACTTTCTTGAGGCCAGAGTCGTTCGCGTCGGTCCTTTGGGAACCGAACTTGAGACGGAAAGCGGCTTGACTTTGCGGGTTCCAGCAGATCCGCCTCCCCCCACCGGAAGCACAGGCGTCCTCCAGATTCGGGCAGAGCGAGTGCACGTACACCGGCATGAACCACCACCGTCTGACGGCTACACCTTCCCCGGGACGGTGGAGCGGGCCATTTATGTCGGCAACACCATTCAGTACTTCATCAACCTGAAAAGCCACGATCTGATTATGGCCATCCGCCCCACTTCTGGCGAGGCGCCATTCACGCGGGGAGAGGCTTTGTGGGTTTCCTTTGGTCCCCAAGACACCGTATACTTGAGAGGTGTATGATGATCGCTGAAATCAAACGGCCCGGAGGCTTCATGACCTGGCTGCGGCGGCGGCCGAATCTTCCGGGTGTCTTTCTGGTGGGGCCAGCCGCAACCTGGCTTGTCCTCTTCTTGGGCCTACCGCTAGTTATGGTCGTGCTATACAGCTTCTGGGGTCACGAACCAGGCGGAGGCGTGGAGCGCACATTCACTCTGGAGAACTATGCCCGTTTCCTGACGCGGCCAATTTACAGGCGCATCTTGCTCCGTTCCTTTCGTGCAGGTGCGGAGGCCGTCATCGTGGTGCTTGCTCTGGCCTATCCGACAGCCTATTACCTGGCAAACCGACGCTCAGACAGCACCTCCTTGATCATCCTTATCCTCGTACCCTTCTGGACGAGCTACCTTGTCCGCCTCTTGTGTTGGATGCTCATTCTGATGGAAAGTGGTGTCGCTAACGGGGTCCTGTTGGGGCTGGGCATCCTCAGCGAGCCGCTTAGACTACTCTTTACCCCACTGGCGGTGGTCATTGGTATCATATATTCTGCCCTTCCCTTCGCCATACTGCCTATCTATGCTGTGCTCAAGGGAATTGACCGTGATTTGGTGCCCGCCGCCAAGATGTTGGGCGCCAAAGACCTGCAAGCCTTTGTGGAAGTGACACTGCCTTTGAGCATGCCAGGCGTCATGGCCGCATCGGTCATCACTTTCCTTTTCGGAGTAAATAGCTTCCTGGCGCCGGCCGTCCTGGGCGGCGCGGGCCAAGATCTCATGTCCAACATCATCGTCAAGCGTTTCCTGCTGGATTTCAACTGGCCTTTCGGATCTGCTCTGGCCATTGTCTTGCTGGTAACGATGATTCTCTTCCTGACGATTGTCAGCAAGTACATAGCCCTGGAGGATATATATGGGACCGGCAAGTGACGTAGCCCTTCGACAGGCTCAGGACGTAGCTCCTACAAACTCTTCGGCTATTCCCCCCGTCAGGAGGCGCCGTCGGCGGCCGCTGCCAGTCGGCGCGTGGCTTTTACGCTTGGTGACCCTTTTCGTCTACGCTTTTCTCTACCTGCCCATCGTCGTTCTGGTGATCATGTCCTTCCACCCTCAGCACATCATGACCTTCCCCTTGCCCAGTTGGAGCCTGCGCTGGTATGGCGAGTTCCTACAAGATGAGCTGTTGATTCGTGCGCTGCTGAACAGCCTCTTCCTGGGGGGCGCGACGGCGGTTCTGAGTGCCCTGATCGGGACGCCTTGCGCCATTGGCCTGGTGCGGTTCGATTTTCCCGGCAAGCGTCTCGTCAATTCCTTCGTGCTGGCCCCGATGATTGTCCCAAATGTCATCATGGCCATTGGGTTGCTCATCTTGCTCAACATCGTCAACATCCCCAGAGGCTACCCATATCTAATCATCGGCCATGTGATGTTCGGTTTGCCGTATGTTGTCCTCACGGTTTCGTCTCAACTGTATGGCTTTCCCCGTGAACTCGAAGAGGCGGCTCTGAACCTCGGCGCCAACGAATTGAGGACATTCTTCGAGGTAACGTTGCCTCTGATCGCCCCCAGTATCATGGCCGGATCGTTATTCGCTTTCACTATCTCTTTCCAGGAATATGTAGCCAGCCAACTCTGGGCCTCACCAAGCAACTACACCCTGCCTATCCGCATTTACTCCCGCCTCCGTGACGCCGTAAGTCCCGAACTCAACGTCGTTGGCGTGCTGACGCTCGCCCTGGCCATTGGCGTAGTTGCCATCTTAAGGATCTTGTCCCGTCGCAGCGAGGGAGGTGGCTTCTATGGGCTATAGCCTGGGTATTGACACCGGGGGTACCCACACTGACTTGATCTTAATAGATCGGGAAAGTGGCCAGGCCTGGACAGCCAAGGTCCCCACCACGCCGTCCGCTCCGCTAAAGGGAATCCTGCGGGGCATAGACCGGGTGCTGACCATGCGCGATAGCTCCAACTCGGGCATTCACATCACGCATCTGGACGAATTGATCTACGGCACCACCCTGGTCACCAACATGCTCGTCCAGCACCAGGTGGTTGAAGCCGGTCTGATTACCACCAAGGGCTTCCGTGATGTGTTGGAGATTGGGCGCGCCTACCGCACCGGCAATATCTATGACATTCAGATGGAGCAGCGGCCTCCCTTGGTGCCCCGCCATCTACGGTTAGAAGTGGCTGAGAGAGCCAACTTCCAGGGCCAGGTGCTAGAGCCGCTGGACGAGGAGGGCTGCCGGGATGTGGTGCGCACCCTCAAGGCTCGAGGTGTCAAGTCTATCGCCGTTTGTCTGCTTCATAGCTACATCAACCCCACCCACGAGCAGCGGATTAAGGCCATCATCGCCGAAGAGTATCCTGAAGCCCACGTCTCACTCTCGTGCGAGGTCAACCCAGTCTTCCGCGAGTATGAACGGACTTGTACCACAGTGGTCAATGCCTATGTGACTCCCAGCATGGTGGAGCACCTGGACGATTTTGAGATACAGGCAAGCCAGAGAGGATTGCAGAGCCGGCTCTACACGATGCAGGCTAACGGAGGCAAGGCAACCTTTGGCGCAGCCCGGGAGTGTCCGGTGAACGTTACTAACTCTGGACCCATCGCCGGCGCCATCGCCGGCGCACACGTGGCCCGTCTCATCGGCTACCCTGACGCCATCACGCTGGACATGGGAGGCACCAGTTGCGACGTGGCTCTCATAGAAGATGGCCAGCCCAAGTTCACCGCCGTGAGCGACGTGGAGGGCTATCCGGTTCAAATCCCGACGATTGATCTAAGCATTGTGGGAGCTGGTGGCGGGAGCGTCGCTTGGATTGACAGAGGCGGCGGCCTGCGGGTGGGGCCGCGAAGCGCCGGGGCTGACCCCGGGCCGGTTTGCTATGGCCTGGGGGGGACAGAGCCCACGGTCACTGATGCCAACCTGGTCACGGACCGCCTCAACCCCGATTACTATCTGGGTGGTGAGATGCGCCTTGATGTCGAGGCCGCCTGGCGTGCAGTTGACGAACGCATCGGGCGGCCGCTGGGGATGACGACCGTGGAGGCTGCCTGGGGCATTTTGCAGGTAACCAACGCCACCATGATCCGGGCCATCAAGCTGGTGTCCGTTGAACGAGGCTACGACCCCCGGGACTTTGCCCTGATCGCCTTCGGTGGAGCGGGACCTCTCCACGCCACGCGGCTGGCAGAGGAACTGGAGATCCCGGTGGTCATCGTGCCCCGCTTTCCGGGCAATACCTCAGCCCTGGGACTGGTGGTGGCCGATATGCGGCATGACTACGTTGCCACCCGCATCCAATGTATTGACGACGTGGACCCTGCCACGTCCGAAGCGACTTTCCAGGAATTGGAGACGCAGGCCCGGAGCCAATTGAGTCACGAAGACATCCCAGAGGATCGCCAACACCTCTCTCGATCGTGCGACATGCGCTACTTTGGGCAGGCGCACGAGTTGAACATCCCCGTGAGTGGCCAACTGGCAACCGACGAGGCTTTGCAACGCATCGGTCATGCCTTCCATTCTGTGCATCGTCGTACCTATGGTCACGCCATGGAGGGCGATCCGGTGGAAGTGGTGAACTACCGGGTGAGTGCAGTCGGAACCAGCCCCAAGCCGGAGTTGGTCGGGCATGGCGGCGGTGACGCTGATGCACTCAAGGGACAACGCGAGGTCTTCTTTGAGGATGGCCGTCTTCTCTGTCCCATCTACGAGCGCCGTTGGCTGAAACCGGGGCGTCAGATTGACGGGCCGGCGGTCGTGGAGCAGGTTGGCTCGACCACCCTTCTCTGCCAGCGTCAGAGCGCCCGCGTAGACACATACGGCAATCTCATTATCACCTTGACAGAAGGCGAGGAAAGAGGCCGATGAAAGTCAGTCCGATCACACTGGAAGTGATGCGCCACGCTTTCGCGTCGGTGGCAGAGCAGATGACGGCCACCGTCACTCACACCGGCTATTCGCCGATACTGAAGGAGGGTAAGGATTGCTCATCGGCGCTCTTTGACCAGCGGGGCCGTCTCATCGCCGAGGGGGCCAATGTTCCCATCCACCTCAATTGCCTGACGCCAGTGCTGGAGACTGTCTTGGCCCACTATTTTCCTGCCGAGAGCCTGGTGCCAGGAGATGTGATTCTGACCAATGACCCGTACGCCGGAGGCGGCTCAAGAGGGTCGCATCACACCAATGACATCATCTCCATCCAGCCGATTTTCTGGAACGATGGGTTGTTGGGCTTTGCCATCATGATGGTTCATCACAGCGATGTGGGTGGGATGTGGTACGGTAATGGCGGCTGGAATCAGGAGATCTGGCAGGAAGGGTTGCGCTTGCAGCCGGTGAAGCTCTACAAAGCCGGGCAACTTGACGAGCAACTGCTGACATTGATCCTCAACAACTCTCGCCGACCCTACAACATGCGAGGCGATCTCCTGGCCCAGGTATCGGCCTGTTCCACGGGTGTCCGCGACATGGGTCGTCTGGCCGAGAAATACGGCATCGAGCTGCTGGAAGCCTGTGCGGAAGAGCTGATGGACTATTCGGAGCGACGGACGCGAGCCGAACTGGCAACGATCCCCGATGGTCGTTACGAGCACGAGGAATTCGTCCTGGAAGACGGCACGGCGGGCGGCCCGTACCGTCTCAAGGTTGCCATCGAGGTGCAGGGCGGCGACCTGCTGGTGGACTACACCGGTACAGATCCCCAGATCAGGGGCCCGATCAACGCTCCCTGGTCGGCCACCTACTCCGCTACCCTCTATACCCTGCGCTGCCTGACCGACCCGACCATCCCCAGCAACGACGGTTGCCAGCGTCCCATCACCATCCGTGCCCCCGAAGGGAGCCTGGTGAATTGCCAACTGCCAGCGGCCTGCTACCAGCGTATGGTCGTCTGCCATAGTCTGGTGGATCTGATCATGGGGGCTCTGGCGCCCGCTGTCCCAGAGCGGGTAATGGCCGATTCCTGCGGCTGCATCTACAACAACGGCACCGGCATCAATTTGGAAAGCCACCCTCGAGGCGGAGACGTGGAAAATCGTCGGGGGTGGAGCGATTGCTGTAGCCACGGCGGTCTGGGAGCGCGATTCCGCAAAGATGGGATCAGCGCCATGGCCTGCCACATAACCAACGTCGCCAACGCACCGGTGGAGGTCACTGAGATCGGAGGGCCGGTCTTGATTCTGGAGCGTTCGCTGCGTCCAGATTCCGGTGGGCCCGGCCACTACCGGGGCGGACTGGGGAGCATCTACACCTGGAAGGCGCTGGCCCACGATGTGCGCTCCAGTTGGACTGCGCAGAAGACTGCCATCCCTCCCCAGGGTGTCTTCGGTGGGAGGCCGGGAGAGGTTGGTCGCTGGATCGTCAGGAAGGCCAGCGGAGAGGACTATGAGCTGGAGCACGCCATCGGAACCGCTGAGCTGGGCTACGGCGACTCCGTGGCCTGCCTGATGGCCGGCGGTGGCGGCTATGGCGATCCATTCTTGCGTGACCCGGAGGCGGTGCGGCGAGATGTGATATACGGCCTGGTATCCATCCAGAGTGCCCGGGATGACTATGGCGTGGTGATTGTGGATTCGGGAGCTTACGAAATTGACGTCGTCGCCACCGAGGCGCTCAGAAGCGAGCGCCGGGCTATGGAAGGGAACAACGGACTTTAGGATTTAACGGACACATGACAACCCCAGGCTCCCGCTGGACGGCCACGTCCAGCGGCCTGGCAAGCCAGAATTCCGTTTGCACAGGCCTCATGGGCCTGGATGGTTCGACTACGCTCACCACAGGCTTGGCAGTCCAGTCTGAGCAGGCTGAGCAGTTGCATAATCTTCTAGCAAGGAGGAAACAAGTGAGACAACCTGAGGTTCTCATCGTTGGACTGGGGGGCGTGGGAAGCTGGGTGCTGGAGTTGCTGGCCCGCGTCGAGGGGATTTCGTATATCGTCGGGGCAGACTTCAATGAGGATTGGGGGCAACGCAAGGTCAATACCGTAGCAAGTGGGCTCGTCTTGCAGGGGTACTATCCCCGCCTGGAGTTCGTCAGAATAGACCTGCGAGACGTGGACGCCACGGCAGAGACCATTGCGCGCTTGCAGCCCCGGTTGATCTTCAACTGCGCCACGTTGCAGACCTGGTGGGTGAGACACCAGTATCTGACACCAGAGCAGGCAGCACGGCTGGGCGAAGCTGGCTCCGGCCCCTGGCTGCCCACTCACATGGCTCTGGCTCGCAAGTTGATGCTGGCTATCCAGACCTGTGGTTGGCAGGGCCACGTCATCAACAGCGGTTTCGCCGACGCCAGCAACATGGTGCTGGCCAAGCAAGGTCTGGCGCCGACCATGGGCCTGGGCAACATTGACCTCAGAGTGCCTGTTATCCAGTTGAGCGTAGCCCAGCGGCTCAACGTGCCAGTGCGCAACGTGAGCGTGTACGCCGTGCTCCATCACTACCACATTCGTACTTTCCGCAGTCCCCCTCCCGGCGGCATACCGCCCTACTTCTTGCGCCTCATGGTTGGCGACCACGACGTTACCGGTCAGTTCGACACTGACCAGTTGCTCCAGGAATTGCCGCCAGGACTTAGTGCCAACCATCTCGACCCGGTGGTCGCTGCTTCCGGTGTCAAGAATGCCCTGGCCCTGCTGCGCGACACCGGCTTGTTGACCCACACCAATGGCCCACAGGGGTTGCCGGGCGGGTATCCGGTCCGTGTCAGCGCCGCTGGCGCCGAGGTGTTCCTACCTGAAGGGATTACACTTGAAGAGGCCGTGGCCATTAATGAAAACGCGCAGCGTGGCGATGGCATTGAGCGGATCGAAGACGACGGGACGGTGATTTACACCGAGAAGGCCGTCCAGATCATGAAAGAGGTTCTGGACTATGATCTGGCTCCACTGAAATTCGACGAATGTGACGAGCGGGCCGAGGAGCTTGTAGCGCGTTTCAGAGCCCTCGCCAACGAGTGACGGCAATCTATATCATCACCGAGGCCCAGATGGATGAAGTAGTGCGATTGCTGCGAGAGGCCATTCTTGAAGTAAGTGAAAGCCCTTGTTGAGATCAGCCCTTTCCCCGCAGGATTCTTGATTCGGGACTGAAGAACCCTATGCCTAATCTCATCCTTTACAACGGCAGATTGGTGACCCAAGATGTCAGAATCCCTCAGGCCACTGCCCTCGCCACCCGCGAGGGCCGGTTTTTGGCCGTGGGAGACGACGGTGACATCCGGGCGATGGCCCGTCCCGGCACTCAACTGATTGACCTGAACAATCGTCTGGTCTTGCCCGGCCTGACCGATGCGCATTTCCATCTCTATGACTGGTCGCTCGGCTTGCGCCGTCTACCTCTGGCTGATGCGGTCTCGTTGTCCGACCTGCGCCAGCGGCTGGCTCAAAAGGCAAGCGAGGCGCCACGCGGCCACTGGATCATGGGCCAGGGCTGGAACGAGACCCGCTGGCCCGATCCGCGCATCCCCACCCGGTCCGATCTGGACGATGTGGCCCCCGACCATCCCGCCATCTTGTGGCGCAATGATATGCACCTGGCCGTGGTCAACTCCAACGCGCTGCGGAAAGCGGGCATCACCGGTGATACCCCCGACCCGCCCGAGGGCGTCATTGATCGGGACGAGTCGGGAGAGCCGACCGGAGTGCTGCGCGAGCTGGCCATCAACCTGGTGAGAGACGTCATCCCTCCGCCCATCGACGCCGAGGCAGCCGAAGCCATGCGTGATGGATTCACTGTCCTCCATCGCCTAGGGCTAACCGGCATTCACGATTGCCGTATCATGGGCGGAGCCGATGGACTGCCGGCCTTTCGAGCTTACCAACGTCTGCAGTCGTCGGGCGAACTGGCTCTGCGGCTGTGGATGCACATCCCCGGCAAGCGCCTGAACGAAGCCATCGCCCTGGGTCTGCGCACCGGCTTCGGCAACGACCGTTTGCGCGTGGGGCACGTCAAGTTCTTCGCCGACGGCGGCCAGGGCGCTCGCACGGCCTGGATGCTGTCGCCCTACGAAGACACAGGCCAGTGCGGCATGCCCCTGACGCCGATGGCAGAGATCGCCGAGGCTGTGCGCCGCGCCAATCAGGCGGGGCTGGCCTTGGCCGTCCACTCCATCGGCGACCGCGCCAACCGAGAATTGCTCACTGTCTTCGAGCAACACGCAATACGCAACACGCAATACGTCCCCCACCGCATCGAGCACGTGCAGATAATCCGCCCCGAGGACGTAACCCGTCTGGCCCGCCTGGGCATCGTGGCCTCGGTGCAGCCCATTCACGCCACCGACGACATCCCGATGATCAAGCAGTCAGTGGGCTCGCGAGGGCGCTTTGCCTATGCCTTCCGCGACATGCTGGATGCGGGCGTGACCCTGGCCCTCGGCTCCGATGGGCCGGTGGCCGATCCCAACCCGCTATGGGGCATCCACGCCGCTGTCACCCGCCAGCGGCGAGACGGCACTCCACCGGGCGGCTGGTACCCCCAGCAGCGCCTGACCGTGGCCGAGGCAGTGTGGGGCTTCACCATGGGGCCGGCCCTGGCCAGCGGCCGGGACGCCGAGCTCGGCAGCATCACCCCCGGCAAGCTGGCAGACCTGATCGTCCTCGACCGCGACATCTTCACCATCGAGCCCATGGAGATTGCCCAGACACAGGTGGTGATGACCGTCTTCGACGGGAGAGTGGTGTACCGACTAATGAAAGTACGCCTCAAGCTCTTTGCTGTTTTTCGTCGTTATCTGCCCCCTGGTACGAAGGGCAACGCCTGTGACGTGGAGGTTCCAGAGGGCACTCAGGTCAGCGATTTGCTGTCTCAGTTCGGCCTGTCGGAAAAGGAATCACGAACGATCCTGGTTAACGGTCGAGATGCCGGGCCCGATCGGGTTTTGCAGGATGGTGACGTCGTTGCCGCTTTCCCGACCATGGCCGGTGGATGATTGCGTTTCCAGACTTCCAAAGTTTCCCAAACTTCGGAAGTCTTCACCACTATTTCAAAGAGGAGGACACCCAAGCAATGTTTGGCTGGCACGGCAAAATACTCAGAGTAGACCTAACCAACGAAAGGGTCTCGGTAGAGGAGGTAGACCCCCAGACGGCCAAAGACTTCATCGGCGGCCGGGGCTGGGCTATCAAGTACCTTTACGATGAAGTGGATCCAGCCGTGGACCCTCTGGCGCCAGAGAACAAGCTTATCTTCGGCACCGGACCGCTCACGGCTACCCCCGCACCGACCGGTAACCGCTACGTGGTGACCACCAAATCGCCCCTCACCGGGGCGCTATCTTGCTCCAACTCCGGAGGCGTGTTCCCCACCGAGATGAAACGCACGGGCTTCGATCTGTTCATCTTTGAAGGGAAGGCAGAGCGGCCGGTATACCTGTGGGTCAATGACGATGCGGATAAACAACATCCGGCGGAGATCCGCTCAGCGGAGCATCTGTGGGGCAAGAACGTCCATCAGACCGAGGACATCCTGCTAGAGGAGACCGACCCCAAGGCCAAAGTGGCTTGCATCGGCCCGGCTGGCGAGCGGCTGGTCAAGATAGCGGCCATTATGAACGACAAGCACCGGGCAGCGGCTCGCTCCGGGGTGGGCGCGGTCATGGGCAGCAAGAAGCTCAAAGCGGTGGTCGTGCGGGGCACGCAAAAGACGCCCCTGGCCGAACCCAAAGCAATGCGAGAACTGTGCAAGCTCGTGCACTCCGAGGTCAAGGCCGATGTCAAAAAAGGCTCGTCGCTGCGCGAGTATGGTACCGCCTACGTGCCGCCGGTGACCAACGAGATGGGCATCCTGCCCACCCGCAACTTTCAGACCGGGGTGTTCGAGGGGGTGGACAATATCAACGGGCCTACCCTAACAGAGAATTACCTGATTCGCCCCAAACCGTGCTTTGGCTGTCCCATTGCCTGCGGGCGGGATACGCGGGTGGATGATCCGGTGTATGGTGGGGAAGGGGAAGGCCCGGAGTACGAGACCATCGCCGCCCTGGGCAGCAGTTGCGGCATTGACAACCTGGCTGCGGTGGCCAAAGCCAACTACGTGTGTAACGAGCTGGGCGTGGATACCATCTCCATGGGCGTGACCCTCTCCTGCGCCATGGAAATGTACGAAAAGGGCATCCTGCCGGAAAGCGACGTAGGGCGACCGCTGGGCTTCGGCGACGCCGATGCGGTGATCGCGCTGGTCAGGAAGACGGCCTATCGGGAAGATTTCGGCGACGCCCTGGCCGAGGGCAGCTACCGACTGGCGGAGAAGTACGGCCATCCCGAATTCTCCATCACGGCCAGGAAGCTCGAGTTTCCGGGCTACGACCCTCGCGGCGCTAAAGGTATGGGCTTGCTGTACGCTACCTCCAACATCGGCGCTTCCCACATGGCTGGCGACCTGGCCTATGTCGAAGTCTTTGGCGTCCCTGAGAAGATAGACCCCCTTACCATCGAGGACAAGCCCCGGCTGATCAAGTTGTTCGAGGACGCCTTCACCGTCATTGACGCCGCCGGGCTGTGCGTCTTCCTGAGCGTCCGCTACCTGTTCGATCCCGACGTCAACCTGTGGCCCGCTCGCCTGACCAAACTGATGAACTACGCTACGGGCGCTGGCTACACCGAGGAAACGCTGCTCCAGGCCGGCGAGCGCATCTTCAACCTGGAACGGCTCTTCCTGCTGAAAGCGGGCTTCACCAAAGACGACGACACCCTGCCCAAACGGATGCTGGAGGAGCCCATGCCCGAAGGCCCGGCCAAAGGGCACGTGGTGGAACTGGATAAAATGCTGCCCCAATTCTACCGGCTGCGCGGCTGGGACGAAAACGGCGCACCCACCGACGCCAAGCTGGTCGAGTTAGGGTTGGCCCGCTAAAATACGGAGGCGAGGAATGACCTCAGAACAACATCTACCACAGATTATCACCGAACTGCCCGGACCAAAGGCACGGGCGCTGCTCGAAACGGACAAGCGAGTCACCTCACCGTCATTGCCCCGTGCTTATCCGTTGGTGGCCAACCAGGCCCAGGGCTGCATGGTGACGGACGTGGATGGCAATCGCTTCCTCGACCTCGCCGCTGGCATCGCCGTTTGCTCCACTGGCCACTGCCACCCACGAGTGGTCCAGGCCATCCAAGATCAGGCCGCTCGCCTCATTCACATCTGCGGATCCGATTTCTACTATCCCCCTTTCATCAACGCTGCGGCGAAACTGGCCGACATCGCCCCCGGGCCCGGGCCGTGGCAGGTCTTCTTGACCAACTCAGGGGCCGAGGCGGTGGAAGGGGCGCTGAAACTGGCCCGCTACGCCACTGGCCGACACCGCTTCATCGCCTTCCTGGGAGCCTTCCACGGCCGGACGCTGGGTACCATCTCGCTGACGGCTAGCAAGCCGAAATACCGCCGTCGCTTCGGGCCGCTGCTCCCCGGCGTGACGCACGTCCCCTACGGCGATTGCTTCCACTGCCATTACAGCCTGCGTTACCCGGACTGCGGTCTGGCCTGTGTGGACTACATCGAACAGGAAATCTTCACTCGCATCGCGCCCCCGGAGGATGTGGCAGCGGTCATTGTCGAGCCAGTGCAGGGCGAGGGGGGATATGTGGTGCCGCCGCCCGATTGGCTGCCAGCCCTGCGCGCTCTATGCGACCGCTACGGCATCCTGCTCATCGCCGACGAGGTGCAGAGCGGGATAGGCCGCACGGGCAAGATGTTCGCCATCGAGCACTTCGGCGTAGTGCCGGACATCATCACCACGGCCAAGGGGATCGCCTCCGGGATGCCGCTGGGGGCCTTTATCGCCAAGGCGGAGTTGATGACGTGGGAAAAGGGCGCTCACGGGAGCACCTTCGGTGGCAACCCTGTGACCTGTACAGCGGCCCTGGAGACCATCGCCCTGATAGAGGAAGAGCTGATGGAGAACGCTGCCCAGGTGGGGGGCTATCTGCTGGAACGTCTGGCGGCTGTTCAAACCGAACATCCAACTGTGGCCGACGTGCGCGGCCTGGGGCTGATGATTGGCGTGGAGTTCCAGACCGGCGAGCAAGCTACGGCTGTGGCGGAAGGCTGCTTCCGACGCGGGCTCATCGTGCTGGAGTGCGGCGACAAAGCGATTCGCCTCTCTCCGCCACTGGTGATCAGTCAGGAGGAGGCGGACGTGGCCCTGGGTATCCTGGAAGCCGTCATTGGAGAACGGTGTCCTGAGCTTGTCGAAGGGGTGGAGAATGTCTGACAAACTGATGAGTATGCACGACGCCATCGCCGCCCACATTCACGATGGGGATACCGTGGCCATCGAGGGCTTCACTGCCTGCATCTGTTTCGCCGCCGCCCACGAGATCATCCGCCAGGGCCGCCGCGATTTGACGCTGTGCCGCATGACGCCCGACCTGATCTACGACCAGATGATCGCCGCCGGGTGCGCCCGCAAAATGGTCTTCTCCTACCTGGGCAACCCCGGCGTTGGTTCCCTGCACTGTGTTCGTCGGGCGGTGGAGAAAGGCATCCCACAGGCCATCGAACTAGAAGAGTACTCCCACTTCGGGACGGTGGGGCGATACCTGGCGGGGGCATACCGGCTGCCCTTCTTCCCCCTGCGCTCCTACGCAGGGAGCGACCTGCCAAGAGTCAATCCCCGCATCCGCTTCGTGGAAAGCCCCTACGGGGACAGCTCCATCGCCGTCGTTCCGCCCCTCAACCCCGACGTGGCCATCGTTCACGCCCAACGGGCCGACCGAGAGGGGAACACCCAACTGTGGGGGCTGCTGGGGGTGCAGAAGGAGGCCGCCTTCGCGGCTGGGCACGTCATCGTCGTGGTGGAGGAGATCGTGGACGAGGCAGTGATCCGCGCCGACCCAAATCGCACCATCATCCCGGGCCTGGTGGTGGACGCCGTGGTCCACGAGCCCTATGGCGCCCATCCCTCGTACGCGCAGGGGTACTACGATCGGGACAACGAGTTCTACCTGCGGTGGGACGGGATCAGTCGAGACGAGGCGGCCACGCGGGCCTGGCTGGAGGAGTGGGTCTACGGCGTGCGGGACCGGGCGGAGTACGTGGACAAAATGGGTCCAGAGACCTGGGAGCGGCTGTTACCGGGAGAGGCGATGGCCAGCCCAGTGAACTACGGCAAGTATGGGTAGGCTGGTACATTGGTAGAGTCGTAAATTCGTGAATTCGTAGGCCAGTTAACGAATCTACGAATTTACGGATTTACGAATTCACGAGTTTCCCAATAAGGGAGAAGAATATGACCCATTACACACCTTCTGAAATGATGATCGTGACCGCGGCGCGGGCGTTGGCGGGGGTTCGTACCGTTTTCGTCGGCGTGGGGCTGCCCAATAGCGCCTGCAACCTGGCGCGGCGAACGGTGGCACCGGAGCTGGAGTTGATCTACGAGAGCGGCGTCTATGGCGCCCAGCCAGCCCGGCTGCCTCTCTCCATCGGCGACCCCACCCTCATCAGCGGGGCGACCTCGGTCTGCTCGATGGCCGATCTTTTTGGGCTGTACCTGCAAGGGGGGCGGGTGGAGGTAGCCTTCCTGGGCGGGGCGCAGATTGACCGCTTCGGCAACCTGAACACCACCGTTATCGGCGATTGGGCGCGCCCCAAAGTGCGCTTGCCGGGCAGCGGGGGCGCGTGTGAGATCGCCATCAACGCCCAGCGAATATTCATCATCATGCGTCTCAAGCGGCGGGCCTTCGTCGAGCAATTGCACTTCCTCACCAGCCCCGGCCACCTGGGGGGGAGCGGGGAGCGAGCAGCGCTAGGGCTGCCAGGAAGCGGCCCTCAATTGGTGGTCACCGACCGCTGCATCTTCCGCTTCGACGAGGAGATGGCTGACGCGGCTGGCGCGAACGAGATGGTACTGGAGAGCCTGCATCCAGGGGTGGAACTGGCCGAGGTGCGGGAGGAAGTGGGTTGGGAACTGAAGGTGGCTCCAGATCTCTCGGAGACGGAGCCGCCAACGGAGGAGGAACTCCGCCTGCTGCGGGAGGAGTTGGATCCCCAGGGGTTGTATCGCTGACAATGTAGAGAAATCCGTAAATCCTGCACATCCGCGTTCTAAACTGAGGAGGTAAATACGCAATGCAAAACATTCTAATCACCGGCGGGGCCGGCTTCATCGGCTCTAACTTTGCGCGGCACATTCTCAGCAAGCATCCCAATTATGAGGTCGTGGTCTACGACAAGCTGACCTACGCGGGGAATCTCGATAATCTGCGGGACGTAGCCGATGACCCGCGCTACACCTTTGTGCGAGGCGACATCTGCGACGCGGAGAGCGTGGACGAGGTGATGCACCGACACAAGATTGATGCCGTAGTCAACTTCGCTGCGGAAACACATGTGGACCGCTCGCTGATGGAAGCAGGAAGCTTCATCCAGACCGATGTCTTTGGTACCTACGTTCTCCTTGAAGCCGCCAAGAAGTACCAGGTCGAGCGCTACCACCAAGTCTCGACGGATGAGGTTTACGGTCAAATACTGGAAGGCTCTTCGCTGGAGACCGACGCCCTGCTGACGCGCAGCCCATACGCGGCGAGCAAGGCCGGGGGCGACTTGATGTGCCACGCCTACTTCGTCAGCTTCGGCGTGCCGGCCACTATCACCCGAGGTTCCAACAACATCGGCCCCTACCAGTATCCTGAGAAAGTGGTCCCCCTCTTCATCACCAATGCCATTGAGGACGTTCCCCTTCCCCTCTACGGCGACGGCCTTCAGATGCGCGACTACCAATACGTGGTAGACCATTGCGAGGGAATAGACGTAGTGCTGCACAGGGGCCAACCGGGCGAGATCTATAACCTGGGCACCGAGGTGGAGACTTTTAACATTGACATGGCCAAAATGGTCCTCAAGCTGCTGGGCAAGCCAGAAAGCCTCATCCAGCACATCACAGACAGGCCAGGCCACGACCGCCGCTACTCCCTCAACTGCGACAAGATCAAAGCCCTGGGCTGGCGAAGCTGCCACACCTTCGAACAGGCGCTGGAGAAAACGGTGCAATGGTACGTGGAGAACGAGTGGTGGTGGCGCAAGATCAAGAGCGGCGAATACATGGAGTATTATCGCCGACAGTATGAGGGGCGGGAGATAGAGCCTCTATTCTGAGAACGATGGTCCAGACAGACTGAATCTTGACCAATTGCCTCTTGACACAGGCAAGGACGCGTGGTACAATATAGGGAGTGAGAGTCTCTTTTCAACTGTATAGGTTTTGACAAAGGCAGTCCGTCGAAAGGTGGGGACGCGTGTTGAAGGCAAACAGCGGATGACAAGCAATTGAAAGCTGTTGGCCATCAACCATCAAGTAGGATGGCCGGGCTGCCAAAAACAGGTTTTGAGAAGCGTGCTGTTCGGAAGCAGGTCGGCCGACGGCACGCTTTTTTGTTCGGTGGTAACTGCTCAGGTGCAACGCACTTCTGCCGCAGAATCAAGCTGATTCTAAGCATAATCCGTACAGGCAAGACGCTGAAACCGCGACAAAAAGTGCGTTGCACCTGATGGCCGAGTTGTTACGTTCGGTGAGATGAGACCTCAAAGAGATAGGGGCCTAAAGAAAGGAGGAGGAGAATGGCATAATTCACAGCGGTCGTTACAGCCGCGATTCACAATTCGCAATTCACAATCACATCACACAAATCAGAAGGAGGTTCAAAATGCACAGCAAGCACATACTAATCGGACTGGTCGGAATTGTAGTGGGGGTGTTGCTCGCATCGGTGGTAGTGGTGCTGGCCGGGACGAACTTCGACGCCCCCAGCGGGCCCACGGATTCCGCCTCGCAGATGTACACCCTGGCGCAGATCTACGACCGTGCCAACGATGGCACCGCGGCCACCAAGATGACAACCTTCGATGAACCAGACAGCGGACCGGCGGCTACGATGAACGACCTGAATGCCCTCTACACCCTGGTAAGCGAGCGCTCCCGGCCAGCCAAGACGGGGCAGACCGCGCCGTATGCTACGGGAGATGACGGCGATCTGGAGAAAGGTGTCGCCTGGCCCAGCCAGCGCTTCACGGACAATGGCAACGGCACGGTGACCGACAACCTGACGGGGCTGATCTGGCTGAAAAATGCCAATTGCTTTGGAGCGGAAAAATGGCAAGATGGCGCGACCTATCCGGCCTTAGAAGCAGCGAATACTCTGAATAGTGGCGAGTGCGGCCTTTCCGATGGTTCCAGTGAAGACGACTGGCGGCTGCCGAACGTGCGAGAGCTGTTCAGCCTGACAGATCACTCACAGTTGAGTCCTGCACTGCCGAGTGGTCATCCTTTTGACAACGTCCAGTCGGACTACTACTGGTCGAGTACTACCTACGCGGCCAGTACGACCTTCGCCTGGCTCGTGCTCCTGTACAGTGGCATCGTGCCCTACGTCAATAAGACTCGCACCTTCTACGTATGGCCTGTCCGTGGCGGACAATGAGAGTCTTTGATGCTTTGACTCTTTGGACGCTTTGACGCGCGGCGGTGGAAAGGACACTTTACATAATAAAGGAGTGGCGATGGTCTTCTCTCAGAAACTGGTGAAGCGCTACAAAGAACTCAAGGAGGCCGTTCCGGATTGTCTCCTGCTGATGCAGGTGGGGGCCTTTATGCAGGTCATGGATGAGGATGCTCGCGCTGTGTCGGAGGTGACCGGTTTGAAACTGCGAATGGCTGGGGACGTGGACGACCCCGTAGTGTTGGGCGGTTTTCCAAAGTCCGGGCTGGATGCCTACGTGGGGAGGCTGGTGCGCGCAGGGCACTCCGTGGCCATCGCCTTGCAGGATGAGCAGAAGGAGCGCCACATCCAGGAAGTGGTCAGGTTGGCGGAGAAGACCTCCGAGGTTTTGTGAACTGACCTCGTTTGTGTAAAGGTCTTGTGCTGAGCAACCGATTTTCGCTTGAAAACAGGTCCGCAAACCTCGGAGGTCTGAATGGCTCGCTATGAACATCTACCCATCTTCCGTGAGGCTTACGATCTGACAGTGCACATCGAGAAGATCGTGCGAAACTTCAGCCGCTATCACAAGTACACCCTGGGCACGGATCTGCGCAACAAGAGCCGCGGGATACTGGAGAAGATCATCGAAGCCAATAATGCCAGAGACGATAGAACCGCCCATCTGCTGGAGCTGCGCCAGGAGTTGGAGAGCTTCAAAGTGCTGGCCCGGCTGTGCCACGAATCGGGGGGCTTTGCCAGCACGCGCAGCTACCTGCACGTGGCGGAGCGGATCACCAACATCGCCAGACAGAACGAGGGCTGGCTCAAAAAGACACAGGCTCAAAGCCGTCAACGTCCAAAGCAAGAGAGAGATACGGGGAGCGAACCGCAGCAGGCTCAGCTTAGGTTGGGGGAAACCCTTGCGAAGGTTAGGTGATAGCCCTGTGGACAAAAGCGCCTTCGATGAGCAGCAAGTATCCCGTTGAGGAGAGCTCTTGTAACCTTCGCAAGGGTTGCAGGAAGGGGCGGTGAGGCATGGCCAGAACTGGGAGGGTGGCGACTGTGTCGCATAGCTCTTCCGGGCGCGCCCGTTACATCATTGTGCGTCCGTCCCGCCTGCCCCGCACTCTGGAAGCGGATATGTAGCGGATTAGCGAATAAACACCGCAATTCGCAAGCTCATCCGCTAATCCGTTAACCATCCGCTGACCAGTGGGGCAGGCATGATCATACAGGCTGTCGTACCCCTCGTTGGGGATCGGCCGCCGGTGGTCCCGCTAGGCCAACAGCCCCCACCTCCGGCCCCCATATGCGTCAACTTAAGGCCAGCGACCGTCGGTCGAGTAGTCCGCAGCGTAGCGGAGGACGTATCGAGACCACGGGAGCGGGTCTCGCAAAGTCGCTTCACTTCGACAGGCTCAGTACAAGGGCTTCGATACGGGCCTTCCACTGTGTTCCAGGCCCTACCCTTCGACAAGCTCAGGACGACGCTCAGCCGGCGCTTCTGCCCAACTTCAGCGTTAGCTTGACGCACATGGACGCCTTCCCCCCCAGGGTTGGGGGGGACTGAGGGGGGCGCTTCCCCCCCAGGGTTGGGGGGGACTGAGGGGGGGTGTCTAGCGGGAAAAGTGGACGGATCTTTCGGCGTCCAGTCGAACAACTACTGGTCGAGTACTACCTACGCGGACAATACGACCAACGCCTGGAACGTGAACCTGAACAATGGCAACGTGAACAACGACAATAAGACTAACACCAACTACGTATGGCCTGTCCGTGGCGGAGAATGATGGCCTTGCCGCCCCTTGTCCACAACGGACTACCTCGGATAAAAGAAATTCACGATAATCAGGTCACTTGGAGATCAAAAGGGAACGTTTTGTCTCGACTTGCGGCTGAACATCGTGTATTTCCACCATCCGTGGTAGTCTTTCCGCCACCATCGAAATGCCCTTAGCGTGAAGTCGTTACTACGAGCAGGAAAGAGACATGTTCGAACGGATGGTTTGTATCCGCGATCACCCCCTCTTCACCCTGGAAAACATCTACCGCGCCTACCGCCAGTGCCGCAAGCACAAGCGGAATACCATCAACGCCATGAAGTTTGAGCAGAACCTGGAAGAGAACCTGGTGTCCCTGCACGAGGAACTGACGACCGGCACCTACCGGCCTGGCCGCTCCATCGCCTTTCTGATCGAGAAACCCAAGCGGCGGGAGATCTTCGCCGCCGACTTCCGGGACCGGGTAGTGCATCACATCCTGGTCGGCTACCTGGAGCCTCGCTGGGAGCGCCGCTTTATCCACGACTCGTACGCCTGCCGCAAAGGCAAGGGCACCCACAAGGGCGTGGAGCGGCTGCGGTCTTTCACCCGCCAGGCGACGGCCAACGGGACTCGACGCGCCTGGTACCTGCAACTCGACATTCGCGGGTTTTTCATCAGCATAGACCGCAACATCCTGTACCAACGGCTGGCGGCCAAAGAGACCGATCCCGGGGTGCTGTGGCTCATCCGCACTCTGGTCTTCTATGAGCCCACAGAGAACTGCCTGATACAGATCAAGACCCCAGGGGTTTCCGCAACATGCTTCTTATATCAGCGAAACCCTGATTTCAGGACCACTTCGCAAGCCAGGCTACCTTCGAAAACCCCTGGGGTCTTAGCGTTTGAGCAACTACCGGCCCATAAGACCCTGTTCAAGGCTCCACTGGATTGCGGGTTGCCCATCGGCAACCTGACCAGCCAGTTCTTCGCCAACGTCTACCTGGACGCGCTGGACCAGTTCGTCAAGCACCAGTTGAAAGCCCGCTACTACCTGCGCTACTGCGACGACTTCGTCCTCTTGTCCGAAGACAGGGCTGTCCTGGAAAGGTGGGAGGCGCGGATCAGAGAATTCCTGTCCCACGAGCTGCGCTTGACCCTCAACGACAGGAGGCGGCTGCGTCCCGTTTCGGATGGGATTGACTTTCTGGGCTACATCGTCAGGCCGGACTACCTGCTGGTACGCCGACGGGTGGTGGGGGCGTGTTACCAGCGTCTGGCCCGGGCGGAAGATGCGCTCATCCAACAAGGGCTGACCATAGGCGATGAGGGCCGGCGGGTGTACCCCTGGCCCTGGCCGGTGGTGGAAGCGGTCTATCAGTGGCTGAACTCCTACCTGGGCCACTTCCGCAAGGCGGCGAGCTGCCGGCTGGTGGAGCGACTGCGGCGGCGTTTCCCCTGGCTGGAAGAGTACTTCCGTTGGGATGGGGAGCGGGTGGCGTATGCGTTCCCCCCGCCGCGGCCGGCGCTGCGGATTGCACAGCAGCAGGCCCAACTGTGCGACCGCCTGCCGGGTCACGTCCTGGTGGTGCAGATGGGCAAATGGTGGGAGTTGTGGGGCGGCTATCCAGAGAACCTGCTGCCGAAAGGCTGGCGGCGTTTTCCCCAAAGCCGTCTGGCAACCGTCAAAGGCACACTGTGGGAGAGCGGCCTGCCCGTGGCCTGGATCGGCGAGACGGGCCGGCGCGTCACCGGCATCAACGAGCGGCTTCTCGTCCATCGTTGGCCGGGCGTGGTGGATCAGCGTCCGCTCTCGTGGATAAAGCCTCCCCGCCCCCCAATTCTGGGGGGAGTAGAGAGATTCCCCCCAGGGTTGGGGGGTTAGGGGGGCGACTAATCAACTTCACGAATCAAAAAAGGAGGAACTGACATGCTAAGAAAAGTGATCACCTACATCGCATATCCCGTGCTGATTGTCGGGCTCGTGTTGTGTCTGGTCGGGGTGGCTTATGCCGCCAGCAACATTGACTCGACGTACAAGTACGCCTGGGGCACCAACGTGGGCTGGATCAACTTCAACCCCGCCTACGGCGGCGGGGTGACGGTCTACTCCGACCACCTGGAAGGCTATGCCTGGGCGGAGAACGTCGGCTGGATCAGGCTGGGCACCCATACAGCCGGCGGCTCACACACCTATGACAACACCTCAGCCAGCAACTACGGCGTGAACAACAGCTCCGGTACTCTTTCCGGCTACGCCTGGGGCACCAACGTGGGTTGGATCAAGTTCAATCCCACCGGCGGTGGGGTAACCATAAGCACTTCCGACGGCAAGTTCGACGGCTACGCCTGGGGGGAGAACGTGGGGTGGATTCACTTCCAGAATTCGTCGCCTGAGTACTACGTCAAGACCAGTCATTACCCCACCGTCGTCACCCTGGCGCGTTTCGTGGCCCGCTCGGTGGGAGGTGGGAACGGCTTGGCTGCGCCCCTGGCGCTGGTGGTGGTGGGTGCGGTTGGGCTGTTGGCGCTACGGGTGCGGCGGCGGAGGTGAGTTCGCGAATATGACAACGAATTTGGGGGATTGAACGAATCTGCCTGGCAGCACCTATTCGTTCAATCCTCCCTATTTGCTGTCATATCGCAAACCCTAAGGGTCTCCAGGACCTTACAGTCTTCCTGATGAGGTGTTGCTCCTCGTTATCGCTCTAAAGGGATCGCCAGATCCCGCCGTCAAGCCACTGGATCTGGCGATCCAGCGGGAGCGGGGCTGCAAAGATAGCGGTGAGTGGAGCAGCAACACTTTGAGGGGAGACCACCGGATTCCTCTGGCGGCCCACTGATGACAAGCAAAAAGGCCCTCCAAGATTCAAGGCGGGCCTTTCTTGGTTACCTTGTTCTTTTCTTCTAGCTGGCTACCCTTCATCCGCACCAAAGGTGATCACCAACGTATCCTCATCGAACCTGGCGCCTTGCACGTCCAGGCTCACCAAGACGCGCGGCAGGATCAGGTTGCGCTTGCGGTTGCCGATGTGCACGATGAGCTCATCCCCGGAACGGGTCAGTTGCAGATTCTCCTTCTCCACGAAAGGCAGCAGTAGACTCAATACGTAGCGCCCATCCTTCTTATCCACGCTGTGAGTCTGTCCCACGAAAGCGATCTCAGTGGGGTCGCTATCGCCGTAGATGCTCTCCGCCATGCGCCTGAGCATATCCAGTCCCACCACCTCCTGATCGAACAGGGGGGCCTTGAGTATGGGCAGGGGCGAGAATGCCTCCTCAATCATCTGGCTGTATTTCTCGTGGCTCTCCTTCCAGGAGTCGAAGTAGCTGTCTTGCACCCGGGCCGGGATCAGGCGGTTGGAGACCACGGCATCGGTGAGGTAACCGTAGAGATTCAAATATGCAAAGGTGCGCTGCGCCTCTTTGATGACCATTTTCTCAGGGTTCACCACCAGGCGCACCGAAGCCTTCTCAGGATCGGAGAGGAGATCGTGCATGCGAGTCAGTTGCATGACCAGATCAGCGATGGTGTCGAACAGCTCGTCGTCAGGGATGGGCAGGTCCGTCACCGCTCGCAGGATGGGACGGCTGATCTGCACTGCTTTGCGCTCGAGAGGGAATATCTTTTCCAGATACCACCGAGCCACATCCGGGAAGGAAAGCAATTGCAGGGTGGCGCCGGTGGGGGCGCAATCCACGATGATGACGTCGTAGTCGCAGTCGTCGTGCAGGTGGACGATCTGCAGGAGACTGGCCAACTCCTCCATGCCTGGCAGGACGACCAGCTCTTCAGCGATCAGATCATCCAAGCCTCGCCATGACAAGACTGTAGCAAAGTACTTCTGGACGTTGCCCCAATGCTTGTCCATCTGGTAGAGGACATTGAGCTCCTGTCCCCACAGGTTGGGCGCCACCAGAGTCGGCTCAGGACCCAGAGCAAGGTCGAAGCTATCGGCCAGGCTGTGGGCCGCGTCGGTGCTGATGACGATGGTGCGATAGCCCAGGTCGGCGCAGCGCAAAGCCGTAGCCGCAGCCACGCTGGTCTTGCCCACGCCACCTTTGCCAGTGTAAAGGATAATACGCATGTTCCCTCCGAATTGTGACTTCTGCTAACAATAGTGTCAACTCAAGCTCTGAGCCCCGTCCCCGGGGCGGCCCGGGGACGGGCCTTTGAGCCGTAAGTTGACACTAATGCTTCTGCTAAACCCGCCTCTTCTTGAGATCCGGCCACTTCGGGGGCTGCTCTTCCAAAAGCCTCAGAATCTCCTCAATGGCCCGCTCCAGTTGGGTGTCCTTGCCTGCCGCGTAGTCCTGAGGCGTGACATCCACCTCGATGTCGGGGTCGGTACCATAGTTCTCCACCCCCCAACCTACGTCCTCGAACCAGAAAGAGAATTCCGGTTGGGTGACGACGCTACCGTCCACCAGCCTGTCGCGCACCGAAACACCGACCACGCCGCCCCAGGTGCGCTTTCCGATGAGCGGGCCCAGCTCCATCAGCTTGAAGCAGTGACAGAAGATGTCCCCGTCCGACCCGGCCTGCTCATTGGTCAGAGCGACCATGGGACCCAGCACCGAATCCACCGGATAAGGCTCTGGCTCGCCCCAGCGAGGGACATCGTACCCCAGACGCCGCCGGGCCAGCTTCTCCAGGATCAACTGGGAAACGTGTCCGCCGCTGTTGAACCGCACGTCAACGATCAAAGCGTCGCGGCCAACCTCGGCCAGGTAGCCTCGGTGGAACTCGGCATAGCCTCGGGGGCCCATGTCGGGGACGTGGATGTAGCCTACCCGCCCGTCAGTGGCTTCGTGCACCTGGCAGCGGTTGCTCTCCACCCACTCCCGATAGCGGGCTGGTGTCTCACTCTTGAGGGCTTTCACGGACACGGTGCGCGTATCCTCCCCTCCCTTCATCCCCCCCAGGGCTTGCCCTGAGCGCGGTCGAAGGGTTGGGGGGGAAAGAGGGGGGGCTGCAACGGTCAGCAAAACCTCGCTGCCAGCCTGGTTGACCAGCAACTCCTGTGGGGAGCAGTCCTTGCCCACCTTGCGCCCGTTGATTGCCAATAGAGCCTGCCCCGGTTCGACATTGATCCCCGGCCCCAGCAGCGGGGGACCTCCCTTCTCATCCCACGGATCGCCGCGAACGATGCGACCGATGCGATACGTCTCGGTCTCGGCATCGTAGACGAAGTCCACCCCGAGGAACCCCTGCAAGTACTTGGGCTCCTGGCGATAGTCGCCGCCAAGCTCGTAGGCGTGAGAGGTTCCTAACTCACCCTGCATCTCCCACATCAGGTCGGAGAACTCAGAGCGGGTCGCCACGCGGTCCAACAAAGGCTGGTAGCGCTGGTTGACGGCCTCCCAGTCCACGCCCGACATGTCCTCGGTCCAGAAGTGGTCTCGTTGCAGGCGCCACGCCTCGCGATACATCTGCTCCCACTCGTCCCGGGGCTGGACAGACACTTTGATCCGTTTCAAGTCCAGCCAGCCACTCTTGCGCCCAGGCTTTTCGTCCGAGTTTTCAGGCTTCTTGCCGGCCTCGATGACACGCAGGTGATTGCCAGCCCGGCAGATCAACGTCTTGCCATCGGCCGACACTTTGAAGTTGGTGACCTTTCTGACCAACGTCTCCTGTTTCTGCTCCTCGAAGTCGTACATCTCGATGAAGCCCGTGGCCGCTGGTTCACCAGGCAACCAGGAGTCGCCCAGGCTGCCCTCTATCGGAAGGGACGTGAAGAGGACTTTGCCCTTGATCCCCCACACCTGTCCGTAGCGCCCCTCCGGGACCGGGAAAGCCACTATGCGATCCTCAATGCCGTCCAGGTCAATCTCGACCACCGGCTCCTCGAGAGTCTCGGTCTTCTCCCCTTCCTGGCGATCAGATTCCTTGCTATCTTCCCCTTTTTCGGGTTTGGACGACTGGTTATCCTTTCCGGTACTAGTTTGGCCCGGTGCCCTCGGGATGGGGATGAAGGGTGAGGGTAAGTCCTTCTGCAGGGTGATCAAGTACGGACGTACCCCTCGGGGGAAGTTTAGGTCAAAATGCAGGTTGTCGTAGACCGGATCGAACTCACGATACGACAGGAAGTACAAGTACTTGCCATCCGGGTCGAAGGCCGGCCCCATGTCGCGCAGCACAGGGCGGGTCAGCCGCCAGGTCTCCCCACTTTCCACCTTGCACAGCTTGATGCACGACGTCTTTTGCGTGTCAGCGAAGCCGTAGGCCACCCACCGTCCATCGGGTGACCAGGCCATGCCGCGTATGCGCGCGTATTGACTCTTGTCCAGGAGGCGCATCGTGCGCGACGAGAGATCAACCAGGATCAGCTCGTAGCGGTGGTTGCTCAAGACCACCTGATCGTTCCCTTCGTCAGAGCTTACACTGAGCTTAGTCGAAGTGCTCAGGGCAGGCCTGGGCGACACGGCCAGGCTCACCGGCCGGCCGATGTCCGGAGGGTGCGGCCATGCGTGCATGGCATCGTCATCAGGAGCAACTGAAAGGTCCGCCAGACGCTCTGGCTCCACACTCCCGTCGCGATGTCCTGAGCTTGTCGAAGGGGCGTGATGGATTTCCAGCGCTTCTTCCCCGTCGGTGTCGCACACCATCACCAACCGCTTACCGTCGCCCAGCCACGACGCCAGGCGATAGCGCGTCCCATCGGGTTGACCGTGCTGCAGGACGGCGCCCTCCCAATTGGCTATGGTGAAAGGCTTGCCCCGGGAGGTGACGGCCACCGAGTGGCCCTCCGGATGGATGGCGTAGCCCAGCAAGTACTTCGCTGTCTTCACGAACTTGCGGTTGCGCTGCGTCCTCGGGCTGCGAAACTCGACTTCGACCTGTCGGCTGGCGTCGGACGCCGGGTTGTAGACGTACAGGTCGGCGCCGGCGTGGTAGACGATCCGCTGGCCGTCGGTCGAGGCGTTTCTGGCGTAGAAAGTCTGATGAGTCGTGTGCTGCCTCAGGGCCTCGCCGCTCGGGAGACACGAGTATAGATTGCCCACCCCCTCGTGGTCGGACAGGAAGAAGATGCGCTCCCCGATCCACATCGGGTTGGCCAGGTTGCCCTCCAGTTGGATCAGGCGTCTGAACTGCCATTCCCCAGGCAGCCTGGCGGTCTGTTTCGCCAGCCTGCCGACGTCCACCCACAGCTCGCCGGCCGTGCCACCTCGGTAGCGCTTCCAACGGGCCGGGTCGTCGGTGTTGCGCCCGATGACCACCCCACCATCGGGGCCGTAGGAGATGCTCTGTGCTGGGCCGACGGGTAGCTCTTGCGGCAAGCCGCCGTCGAGACCGACAGTGAAGAGCTTGAGGAGGCGAAGGAAAGGTTGCCCGGCGTTGCTGGTGAAAAGGATGGATTCCCCATCGGGGCTCCAACCCACCACCTGCGCCATGCTACCCAGGTAGGTCAGCCGTCGCGCCGGCCCTCCGAGAGCTGGCATGACGTAGACCTCGGCGTGCCCCTCCTCCCGTCCGATGAAGGCCAGCGTTGTTCCGTCGGGCGAGAGGAAGGGATAGCTGGCCGCACCCAGATTCGAGGTCAACCGACGGGCGATGCCGCCCGTGTCGGGGACGGTCCACAAATCATCCTCACAGACAAACACCACGGTCTGGCCGTGAAGGGTGGGAAATCGGTAGTATCCTGCGGTTTCGATACGCCTTCGGCTACTCAACCCAAGTGTTGTCACTTTGCAATCTCCTGCGTCTTTAGTTACATCGAGCCCATGGTCAAAGCCATCAGTGCCTTTTGCACGTGCAGGCGGTTCTCGGCCACGTCGTAGATCACCGAGCGGGGGCCGGAGGCGACCTCATCAGTGACCTCGTGGCCCCGGTCCACAGGCATGGGATGGGTGAAGAGAGCGTTATCGCTGAGGGCCATTTTCTCGGCGTCGCAGATCCACTGCGGGTACTGCAGCGCCTTGTCAATCTCCTCTTGCTTGTGGAACTCCCCATCGCGATAGGCTGCCGAGCTCATCCAGTGGCGGGAGTAGACCACGTGCGTTCCCTCGTAGCCCGATGCCACATCGTGGACTACCTCGAACGTCCTGCCATTTGCGGCGCAGTTCCCTCTGGTCCACTCGATGACCTGGGGGTCCAGGTCGTATCCCTCAGGATGGGCCAGAGTCACGTCCATCCCAAAGCGGGAGCCTATGAGCAGCGCCTCCTGGACACTGCACCAGGAGCGGGCCAGGGCCCCATGCCCCCAGGTGACCAAGAGCTTCTTGCCCCGCACATCGCCCAGATGCTCGAGCCAGCCCATCACATCGGCCAGGCCCTGGCAGGGGTGATACTTGTCGTGAGCCATGGAGATGATGGGGATGGTGGCCCAGCGAGCGTATTCGCGCAACAGGTCGTCGCCCTCACCGTAGGCACCGATCTTATCCTCCAGGATGCGGATGCCCAGGCCGTGGCCATAGCGGCTCATCACCCTGGCCGCGTCCTCCACCGTCTCGCCTGCACTGATGGCGGTCTTTAGACGCATGGCTTTGGGCTCCAGAAACTGCGCGTGGCCGCCCAACTCAGTGGCCGCGCACTCGAAGCTCTGGCGGGTGCGAACCGAGGGGTTGTAGAAGAACATGAGGAAGGTCTTGTGCTGGAGTATCGAGGTCCAGCGCGGAGAGAGGCGATCACGCTTCATCTTCGCCGCCAACTCCAGCACTGCTTCTAGCTCTTCGATTGACCAGTCTTGGGTGCAGATCAAATCGTGTCCGTAGAGATCCATGTTTATTTCCTCCTGGGTGAGTTCTGGACTTTGGACAAACCCACGATGGCGACCAGAAACCCGTTTTCTCACGCCAAACTGCCATCCATGTTGACTTGAAACAAGCTGATTCAGTTAGATTTCGGTAACAGAATCATCAGAAAACGGGTTTCTTTAGCTTTATCCAAAGTCCAAGAGTTAATGAGTCAGAGTAACGAGTTAATGAGGCAACGGGGCGCGTATACAAATCGGGGGAGTACTGAGAAAAGAGCGCGGCCAGCGCCGGCCGAGTAGGAGCAAAGCGACGTATCGAGGCCAAGCGGGTTACCCATAGAGCCGCTCGCTTGATTTCGATACGCTTTGCTACTCAATCGGCGCTCGCTCCCCCAAGTTTTACATACGCTCAGGGCAACAAGGAACTGCGACGGCGGTGTCCGCTCACTCTTCAAGCGGCTCCTCTCGCCAGTCGCCGTACTGTCCCAGAGGTTCCCCAATTCCCCGGTACTGACCGCCCAGGTAGGCCAAGGGCTGGGCCTTGGTGTAGTCAATGCGGCCCCGGTCGTCCAGGACGGCCTCGTCCAGGTGTACGGCCACGATCTCGCCCACGAAGAGGTCGTGCGCGCCGAGATGGATGATCCTGGCCAGCTCGCACTCCAGGTTGACCGGGCACTGGGCGATGAGCGGAGTGGCGACGGCTGAGCCGGGCTCTGGGGTGAAGCCGCAGGCCGCCCACTTGTCCACATCCCGTCCAGAGACCTGGCCGCAGTAGTCCACCTGGGCCACCAGGTCGGCGGTGGGGATGTTGACCACGAACTCCTCCGCCTGGCGGATCAGGCCGTGGGAGTGCCGGCTGGGGCGGATGGAGATTCCGACCATCGGCGGGTCGGAGCAGATGGTGCCCACCCAGGCCAGAGTGATGATGTTGGCCTGGTCGCCGCTCCCACAGGTGACGAGAACGGCAGGCACCGGATACAGAGCTGTTGAAGGTCTTTTGACGAGTTTGGCCATTTTCTAGACTCCTCCTCTCATCTCTGCAAGTGCTTCTAGGCGGCTGCGTCAGGCCATCTCACTTCATCGTCAAGGCCATCACCGCCTTCTGCACGTGCAGCCTGTTCTCGGCCTCGTCGAAGGCCACCGATTGTGGCCCGTCCATGACCTCGTCGGTTACCTCGAAGCCGCGGTCGCAGGGGAGACAGTGCATGTAGATGGCATCGGGGTCGGCCAGGGCCATCTTGTCCGCATCGCAGATCCAGTCCTTGTTGGCATCGAAAATCTCCTGGGCTTTCTGCGGGTCATCCTCACCAACCGGCGACTTGAACATGGGCACCGCCGTCCATGCCTTGGGGTAGACCACGTGAGCTCCGTCGAAGGCGGCATCCATACTGTTGGAAACCTCGACAGAGCCACCGGACTTCTCGGCGTACCCTTCACATGCCTGGAGAACCTCTTCGTCGAGCTCCATGCCCTCAGGATGAGCCAGCACCACGTCCATGCCCATCATGCTGGCCCCGATGATGGCGCTCTGGGGCACGGCCCGTGGCTTGTGGACGCTGGGCGAATAGGCCCAACTCATCACGAACCTGACACCCTCGAACGTGCCGAACTTCTCGTAGACAGTGAGGACGTCGGCCAGGGCCTGGCAGGGGTGATACTTGTCACATTCCATGTTGATGACCGGGATGTCCGCCCAGTAGGCGAAGTTCCTCATCACCTCGTGAGCCCCGCCGTACTCCCAGTCCACCGGATCGCCGTAACAGCGGATGGCGATGGCGTCGCCCATGCGGGCCAGCACTCGCGCCACGTCGGACACGCGCTCGGTGGCATAGGCTACCTCTCTGCCAGGCAACGCCGGGGTGTAGATCTTGCTCGGGTCCAGAAAATGGGCGTGCCCGCCCAACTGGGTCATCCCTGCCTCGAAGCTATTGCGGGTGCGCAAGCTCTGGTTGTAGAAGATCATGAACAGCGTCTTGGCTCGTAGCAGGTGATCGTGGGGTTCGCCCAGGGCGAAGCGGCGCTTGAAATCCAGCGCCACATCCAGGATGGTCTCTATTTCCTCGCTGGTGTAATCCAGCAAGGTGAGGAAATCTCGGCCTCGGAACGATTCGGTTTTCATCTTTCATTTCTCCTTTTCCACGTTTGGGATAATATACCACAGATAAGAATATATCGCAAGCGGAGGTCGCTTGCGTTGCCTTCCATTTGGAATGAAAGGTAATCTATGGTACAATATTGGTGAAGCAAATTGTTGAGAGGTGAGCGATGTGGCAAGTGGTAGGTCACAAGTGGGCTGTGGATCTGTTGAAGCGTGCTCTGGCTGGTGAACGGGTGGCCCACGCTTATCTTTTCACAGGGCCGCCTCAGATAGGCAAGACGTCTCTGGCTCTTAACTTCGCCCAGGCTCTAAACTGTCTCGACGAGGAGAAGCCCTGCGGCCAATGCCTGGCCTGCAATAAGATAGCACACAGCAACCACCCCGACGTCCAGGTCATCGAAGGAGAAGGTAGAACCCTCAAGATAGAACAGATGCGGATATTGCGGCACGAAGCAGCCCTCTCTCCTCTGGAAGGACAATGGAAGGTCTATATCATACGACGGATGGAACAAGCCACTGCCGAAGCCGCCAACTGCCTGCTCAAAACATTGGAGGAGCCCCCTGCTGGCGTGATTCTGGTGCTTACCGCCAGCGAGTCCGAAGCACTGTTACCAACTATCGTTTCCCGCTGTCAGGTGCTCAACCTGCGCCCCCTGGCCACCGAAACGGTGCAAAGAGCCCTCCAGGAGCGATGGGGAGTGGATGCCGAACGAGCTCAACTTCTGGCGCGACTCTCCGGCGGACGGCTCGGCTGGGCAGTGGCTGTCAGTCTAGACAGTGCCATCTTGCCCCGGCGGGAGAAGCACCTCGATGAAATGATGGAACTGATGGGCCAAGGGCGGGTAGAACGCCTGGAGTACGCCCAGCAGCTTAGCCACAACCCCGAAGCAGCGCCAGAGCTGCTCCACCTGTGGCTCAGTTGGTGGCGAGACCTGCTCCTGAAGGCAAGCGGGAGCTCGGCGGGGATGATGAATGCGGATCGGGAGAATACTTTGAGGGAACAGGCACAGCGATTCAGCTTAGACCAGGTGCGGAACTTCGTACAGGCCCTGCGAACCGCCGTCTGGCAACTGGAACACAATGCCAACACTCGCCTGACTTTGGAAGTGCTGATGCTAAGCCTGCCTGACAAGGGACTGGTGGGGTTTAACGGACACTAGACCGCCCATTTGTGTCAGCTTAAGCGTCGTAGAAATAGATAGGGGAATCAAATGCCAAAGATAGTGGGAATTCGTTTCAAACCGGTGAGCAAAATCTACCATTTCGACCCTGCCGGCTTCGAGGACTTAGAAGTTGGTGATTACGTTATCGTGGAGACGACGCGAGGACGGGAGACTGGAAAAGTGGCCATAGCCCCTAAGGAGGTGTCGGAGGATGAGGTGGTCGGCAAACTGAAGGGCATCGTTCGCCGGGCCGAACCTTGGGACCTGGTACAGATGGAGCATTACCGCTGCCTTGAGCACAAGGCCCTGGAGTCGGGAAAGGAAAAGGTAGCGGAGTACGGTCTGCCTATGAAGATGATCAAAGCCGAATATAACTTCGATGGCAGCCTTCTGGTTTTCTACTTCGCAGCCGAGAAACGGGTAGACTTTCGAAATTTGGTACGAGACCTGGCCAAGACCTTCAGGGCAAAGATCGAGTTGAAGCAAGTTGGCGTGCGCGATGAGGCTAAGCTGATAGGCGGCTTGGGTCGTTGCGGGCGTCCCCTGTGTTGTGTTTCTTACCTCTGCGAGTTCAATCCCGTCTCCATTAAAATGGCAAAACAGCAGAATATGCCTCTCAGCCCGGCGGAGATATCAGGGCGGTGTGGCCGTTTGTTCTGCTGCCTAACCTATGAAAACGAGTATTATGTTGAAATGAAGAAGAAGCTGCCTCGGGTCGGGGAGAAGGTGACCACCCACTATGGCTCAGGCAAAGTAACAGGTGTCAACGTCATCAAAGAAACGGTCAACGTGAAACTGGAAAGCGAAATGACCGTCGAGGTTCCGGCCCAAGGCGTAAAAAGCAAGGGCAAAGCTGCCAGAGGAAAAAGACGCAAGGCCCGAAGTTAATCCCTCACCCTTGCCAGGGCCCGCAGACGTTCCACCGACTGCACAGGTACCCTTACTCCCCCCATTTCAACAGTATCCAGCACGCCTGAGCCGTGGAAATCGCTCCCCCCTGTGGGTATCAGGTCGTATTTGCGGGCCAGACCAGCCAACCCCCGTATCTCCTCCGCCGAATAACCGTTGTAGTATACCTCCATGCCAACCAGCCCCCCTTCTACCAAAGAAGGCAGAAAATGCGTTATTCTGAGAGGGTGGGCCAGCACAGGCAGCCCTCGAGCCTCTCTGATCAAAGACACGGCGTCCAAAGGACTGATCTTGTAGCGTTCCACGTAGGCGGGCCCGTTTCGCCTGATGTAGAGGTCAAAAGCCTCGTTATTGGAGGCTACGTATCCCATCTTGACCATGGACTGGGCGACATGAGGCCGCCCAACGGACTCCCCGCCCGCCAACTCAGCCACCATTTCCCACGGCATCGGGAACCCCAGGGCTGCCAGTTTGGTAAGCATGTCCTTAGCTCGTTGGAGACGGGCCTCGCGCATGGCGCGCAGCTTCTCCTGGAGGGCCGGATGGTGATGGTCGAGATAGTACCCCAGCACGTGAACCTCCTCGTGGGGAACATCGCAGCTAATCTCCACCCCAGGGATGACTTCAAGTCCCGTGCCTCTGGCTGCCTCCAAAGCCTCGTCAATGCCCGCTGTGGTGTCGTGATCGGTGACAGCAATAACCAGAAGATCGCGCTCCAGCGCCATGGCCACCAATTCCGAAGGGGAGCACTGGCCATCGGAAGCAGTGCTGTGTAAGTGCAGGTCAACCCTACTAATCATCGGGGCTCCACGATAAGCTTTACCGCCGTGCGCTCTAGGCCCTTAATATCCACATCGGTGAAGGCGGGAATACATATCACGTCTATCCCGTCGAGAGCAAGATACCCTCTGGCTATAGCTACCGCCTTGACTGCCTGGTTCACCGCACCCGCCCCGATCGCCTGAGCCTCAGCTCGTCCACTTTCTCGAACCGTCCCAGCAATGGCCCCCGCCACTGCCGTAGACTTTGATCTGGCTGATACCTTGAGGATTCCCATGGTTGCCTCCCATCGTGACTATAACGAGCACCTTTGTCCCCTATGGTATTTTACACGATTATCGCAATGTAAGCAAGCTTTCCACTCCCAACGCATCTGAACATAAATATCCTTAAAACATTGTAGACTTTAAGATTACTGGTCTGAAATCCATTGCCAAAAAAGGCGAATGCTGGTAGAATACCAGGGCTTGATTTGCCCTCATTTGAGAACTCTGTGCAAAACTGACTTCCACACAAATCCTACTACCCCACGTCCTAAGTTGCACCATAAGCACTTCTCGCCCCACAATACGTCTGCGAAAGCGCCCTACATTCGAGCAAAGATGCTCCAAGGATCTTTAAGCGCCGTTTCCCGTTGGGCGAAGGTCTCACGACCGAGCCCCAAATCCCACCGGCTGCGATCAGGAGACTTTGCCGAACAGTTGAGTTTGCTTTATCCCAAAACGAAAGGACAGCACGAGACGGCATGAACGCCAAGCAAATCTGGCAAACAGCGTTAGGTGAATTGCAACTGCAAATGACCAGGCCTACCTTCGACACCTGGCTCAAAAACACAAAAGCCATCTCCTATGAAGATGGTACGATCATCATCGGAGTACACAACGCCTATGCCAAAGATTGGCTCGAAAATCGCCTGATGACCATTGTCAAGCGCACCCTGGTGGGCATTGTGGATCGCGCTGTGGAGGCTAAATTCGTCGTAGACGCCAGACCCGTTAAGGAAGAGACCTCGCTGTCCTTGCTGCAATCATCGGCTCCTCAGCCCAAGCCAATCACCAACAAGAATCCCTTGTCAACGATGCTCAATCCAAGATATACCTTTTCTAACTTTGTCATCGGCTCCAGCAACCGTCTGGCCCACGCTGCTGCTCTGGCTGCGGCTGAGAATCCAGCCAACGCTTACAATCCCCTCTTCCTATATGGAGGCGCTGGTTTGGGCAAAACCCACCTCATGCACGCCCTGGGTCACAACTGTCGAGACAAAGGCTTCCGAGTGCTCTACGCCACCTCCGAAAAGTTCACCAATGAATTGATCCAATCCATCCGCAACCGTAGCACCGAGGCTTTCAGAAACAAGTACCGCACCATAGATGTGCTACTACTGGATGATATTCACTTCATCGCTGGCAAGGAGAGCACCCAAGAAGAGTTCTTTCATACTTTCAACGCACTGCATGATGCCAACAAGCAAATCGTCATCTCCAGCGATCGCCCTCCGAAAGCCATCACCACCCTGGAAGAGCGCTTATGCTCTCGTTTTGAGGGAGGGCTCATAGCCGACATCCAACCACCAGATCTGGAGACTCGCATCGCCATCCTGCAATTCAAGCGCCCCCCTCAGCCCATACCTGTACCTGATCAGGTTATCGAATACATTGCCCAGAGATTCATGAGCAACGTACGGGAGCTAGAGGGGGCTTTGAACCGAGTTGTGGTCGAGGCTATGTCAGAAAGACAGCCTCTGACACTTGAGCTGGCTACTATCGCCCTGCAAGGCATGCTCATCAATCAGAGAGAATGTACACCACAGTCGGTGATTGATGCTGTGGCCGATTTCTACTCCCTGACTCCTGATGATATCACGGGACGAAGCCGCACCCAGAAAGTAGTGAAGCCCCGCCAGATTGCTGTGTACCTGGCACGGCAGGAAACAAATGCTTCTTTGCCTCAGATAGGAGAGGCATTAGGAGGCCGTGATCATACCACCGTACTCTACAGTTTCAACAAAATCAATGATCAGGCAGAGAGAGACGAGATGCTGCGGCGTGAGATAGTCGCCATCAAAAACAAGCTTCACAACAACGGCGCAAGATAGAACCTCACTTTGACCTGGGACCAAACGAGGGAGATGGGCCTATGCAACCGGCCGATCTCCCTCGTTTTCCACGTATCCTATCCATTTGTTGACAGACCCTGTTGATAACTGCTTATTATCTGTGGATAACGAGGCGAGTCTGGGGATAACTTTAACAATCCAACCCACTACCCTAAACCCAAGATATTGGACTGCTTCAAAGAGTTTGCCCTATATCTTGTAGTGACGCCGCGATTTTAGCTAGATTCTCGTGATTTTAGCCTATTTTCCCTCCTGCTTCCATCCACAGCTTTATCCACACCCTTGTTTAGTAAAAACTGCCTCGCTTGGCCCACGAATTGTGTTCCTGTGCCTCACCTCCCCAATCACTAGGTGTCCTCTCTTCAAACCATGCAACTTTCCACTTTTCCACAAGCCCTACTACTACTACTACTAATAAGAATAATAAATAGCTAAATGAGTTAATAACTTTTATTCTAGATTGGCAAGACAACAGTAAACTTGGTCCCCAAATCCCTTACGCTTTCAGTCTTAATCATACCTTTGTGAGCTTCTATGATCTGTTTGGCAATCGTCAGGCCAAGACCTACGCCTCTGTTTGGGCCTGCTCTTGATTTGTCTACTTGATAAAACCGCTCGAAAATGTGCTCTATATCCTCGGGTGGGATACCCATTCCTGTGTCGGTTACAGTGATCTCCACGGAGGATGGGGCTGTTTTATCCTGTTTTTCCTGCGCTACTTCCTGAGCCTTGACAGTTACTCTACCGGCTGGTGGTGTGTGTTTTAGCGCATTTGCCAGGAGATTAGTGAATACTTGTGCCAGCCGATCCTTATCGCCGGTTACCAGAGGCAAGACGGGTTCATTCCATACTAGATCTACGTTGCTTTCCCTGGCCTGCAAGTCGAATTTCTCAACACAGGCTTCTAGTACCCTGGCCAGGTTTACAGGTTCTCGTAGCATTTTGATCTGCCCTGACTCCATACGCGCCAGATCCAATAATTCGTCTACCAGTCGGGACATACGATGGGCCTCATTGCTGATGACCTCCACTGCTCGGTGGTGACTCACTTCGTCGGCGGCGGTGCCATCCAGGATAGCCTGTGAGAATCCCTGAATGGAAGTCAGCGGCGTCTTAAGTTCATGGGACACATTGGCTACGAAGTCTCGTTGAGCCTGGCGGGAAGCTTTTACCTCGTGGGCCATGGTGTTGAAGCTGGTTGCCAGTCGCCCTACTTCGTCAGGGGATGTGATGTGCAGAGTTTGGTCGTAGTTACCGCGGGCGATTTCCTCGGTAGCAACGATCATGCGTTGCAGAGGCCTGGCAATGGAACGGGCAATGAGCAAGGCCAAGATAATCGAGATGACCAGGGTCACAAGACCGACTTGGAGGAAGCGTGAGGCTATATCTTTGGCGATGGTTCGAAGACCGCGACGCGGCGACGCCAGGAGGACTACAAAAACTGATCGCTGACTCTCATCACCGCTTTCAGTAGCAGGACGGAGGGGCGTTGCTTGTAGGGCAACGTAGAGTTGGGCATCTCCGCTGGGGGTGGTCAATCTACCATAGGCGTAGGGGGTTCTGGGATCTTTGGGGATTTTGTCCAGGGCGACTCTAGCTTGTTTGCCGGTCCAACTGTCCTGGGTGTCGGCCAGGACTTGTCCCCCGGGCGTGAGGAGAAGGATTCGAATTTCTTGTTTCTCAGCCTGTTCTTTCAGGAGATCGGCGATTTCTAAAGGTGTTAGATCCCGTTGCAATAACCCATTCACCCGAAAGGCTGTGGGCACGGCGGCGTCAATCAGGCCCGAAAAAACGAGCTTTGCCTGGAAACGGCTCAGTAAGAAAAACGAAGCCAGGCCGACCAGAGCAAGGCAGATAAGTATGATGACTATATAAGAGACGATCAATCGCGCGCGTAGGCTGGTGAACATCCTCGGCGTCTCCGTGCTCAGTTGGCTACCAGTTTGTATCCTATTCCCCACACCGTGTCAATGACCAGATCGCTGCCGGTCAGCTTGTCTCTCAGGTGGGCGATGTGTATGTCAACAGTGCGGGTCTGGCCGTAAAAATCGAAGCCCCAGGCCAGATCCAAGAGTTGATCTCGGCTGAGGACGATGCCTTTGTGTTGAGCCAGAGCCAAGAGGAGGTCGAACTCCTTGGTCCGCAGTTTAACAGGCTCGTCTCCCACTGTGACTTCGCGTCGCTGGGAATCTATCGTCACCTGGCCGATCTTGATGACTTGCTCCGGTTTGGGGGGCTTTTCATAGCGGCGTAACACAGCGCGTACCCGGGCTACCAATTCGCGAGGGTTGAATGGTTTGGTTAAGTAGTCATCGGCGCCCATCTCTAGCCCTACGATCTTGTCAACGTCGTCATTGCGGGCGGTCAGCATAATGATGGGCACATCAGACTCCCCTCGAATTCGTCGGCATACTTCCCAGCCGTCAATCTCTGGCAACATCAGGTCGAGGACGACCAGTGCTGGCTGCAACGATTTTGTTTTGGCCAGAGCTTCGGCCCCATCGTAGGCACTCTCTACATGGTAGCCCTCTTTCTCCAGGTAAAGCCTGGCTAACTCGGCGATGTGCTTTTCATCATCTACTACCAGGATGGTCTCTTTGGCCATGATCTCCTCTGCTCTTGATTTTAGCCCAAATCACTCAAAAAGGCAAGGGAAGTAGTTCTGGTTTGGTGATAATTGTTCAACGTGTAATCATCCGGCGATTTGGTTGATCGTTGATGCGCCAGGCTGCAACTGGCTGCGGATCGGACAAGTTTAACTCACTCCAGCCGTGCGATGTAACGGGGTCTTACTGGAAGTGCTGTCCCCAGCAGAAATGCAGCTTGGCGGCCCGAAGCTTGCCCTATCCCGTCACTCTCCAGACGTGCACTACAGTCTCTCCCCAGGGGCCGGCCTCCTGTTCGGTTACGTATATAAGCCCTCTTTCCTGGTCATAGGCTACAGCACCAAGTACGGCACATTCTTGATCAATCACTTCGTTTACTGAGCTGTAGACCTCATAGGGTAGCACCTCCCATGGCTCCCTGGTTCCAGCAATCACCTCTTCTAACTCTCCTGGGTCGTAGAAGAGAATCTGAGGTTCATACGGATAGGCGTGGTAACCTTTAGAAGCGACACAAGGGTCTCCACCGCACTCTTCCGGGGTTCCGTAGCAGTTGTCTCCTAGCCCCTTTCTCCCGAATATCAGGATGCCGCTTTTGCCTGCGGTCTGCACCCAGGCCCCGCCTCCCCAGTTGTCCATGGCCCGGTAGTCTGGAAAATGGCAAACATCTGGGTCTCCCCAGACACAATCGTAGATTTCAGGATAGTACAGCAGGGCCAAAGCATCCAGATTCTGTCCTGATGCAGGAGGACTGCCGTCTTCCCAGGGGGCGAGGGCATAAAGCGTTGGCCCCTGAGAACCGCCGAGTGCTCCAGCCTCTCGATGGTTGCCGGCCATGAGCCATTTTCCATCCAGGTTCTCGCTAGCAAAGCTCTCAGTGGCCTTGAAGAGATAGTTGCAGGCCTTTGCATTATGGAAGACGTTGTTATCCGACGGGCGTTCTCCTATGTGCCACACACCCTGGGCGCCAGTCATATCAAGCTCACTCCATCCCAAGGAATCCTGATCATAGCCAGCAACATTATACCAATCCCGCAGGTTCCAAACGATCTTGTTGATGTTTGGCAGATACTCTAAACCATCTACCTCTCGATACATGCAATCGTCGTTGTACGCGCAGTTGTCTTTCCAACCTCCAGTGATGTCCGTCAAGGCCCGCAGCACGGAGGCCTGGGGCAGGTCATCGAAATCATCAGATGTTACCGGTTCAGGTATAGTCATCTCACCCACCAGATCGTACCACGCATGGGCCGCTGCATAGAGTGAACCAGGATAGCCGTCGGCTGGCCCGGAGGGATCACCTTCAGGGTAATGGGCAAGCGCATGGCCGCTGTAGGGCCATTCATCATCGGGCGGGTATGCAAACGCACCCTGGTACACCAGGTCAGCCGGTTGGATGAGACCGGAGGGGACGAAGCTTGTGGAGGTCGGTGTGGGAGTCGGCGTTGCTGTGGCGGTTCGCGTTGGCGTGGGGGTGGGCGTCGTGCAGTTTTCCCCCCAGTGTATCGCCACCAGCATGATATCCATGATGTCAATCTTGTCGTTGCCGTCCAGGTCGTAGCGGGGATCGTAGTCTTCGTCTCCCACAGCGGTGTGCCAGTGACTGGCCACCAGCATGATGTCGGCGATGTCCACGTCGCCGTCGCCATCAAGGTCACCATCGAGGTCACAAGGTGGGGTAGCCGTAGGGGTGGGCGTGCTCGTGGCGGTGGGGGTAGGCGTTGCCGTGACAGCGCCTCCCACCGTGTAAGTGACCACCAACCGGGGGCGTTGGTTGGGAGTGCTGTGGTTGCGGCTGTAGTAGTAGTGGTAGGTGTAGTCGCCGTTCAGGGGGCGGAGCAGCAGGCCGTAGTTAGGCAGGCCGTCCTCGATCCAGGCACGCACAGCGGCGGTGGCGTCCAGGCTGACCCAACCGTTTCCCATCCCAAGCGGCAACGTGATCTGACCCACAATGGTGGCATCGAAATCGCCGCCTGGGGTCGTCCAGGTTGTGCCGGGGCTGGCCAACGTCCAGGTAGCGCCATCGGGGATGTAGCTGGGATCGGGCCAGAAGTCCCAGCCAGTCCCTTCAGTCCAATCGCGGGTCAAGCGGTAGAGGGCTATCTGCATGGCGTTTTCAGCATACCCATCGTAGCGGTAGAGCTCCACCGTAGCACTGCTGATGGTAGCGTCACCAGGCAGAGCCGAAAGGTCCCAGCGCATCAGGCTGCGGCGATGTTCAACTTCCCCGAAGAAGGTCTCCAGGTTGTCCGTACCACCCAGGTTAGCATTGGGAGCGACGTTGTCCTCGTCGTTGGCCAGGATCACGTCTGTCGTGCCGGCGTAACTGGCATTGGGGCTGACGCCATCCTGGAAGGCCATGGTCTGCTGGCCTGAGGGCGGTGTTGTAGCGGTAGCCGTCGGCGTGGGCGTGGCTGTGGCAGTCGGTGTCGCTGTGGCCGGGGGCTGAGTGCCTGTGGGCGTGGCTGTGGCAGTCGGGGTAGCCGTGGATGGGGGGCCGGTGGCAGTGGGGGTGGGCGTCGTTACTCCCCCTGCCCAGCGATTGTAGAAGACATTGAGCAACTGGATGAACTCGCCAGTGGCCTTCTGGTTGCCAGCGGCAGTGGGATGGCTATCGCCAACGGGATAGGCCGAGTAGTTGTTGCTGACATTCTGGATGTGCTGCTCCACGCCGCTCCACCAGCGGTGGTGGTTGCCGGTCTCCCAGCCCAGGTCGTTGGTGTTTCTATTCCCACCGTTGCTGGTCAGGACGTTGTAGAAATCGAAGACGGCCACGTTGTTGTAAGAGTAGCCATCCAGCCAATCGTTGACCAGCCAGTTGTTGAAAGCGCGGGCGTTGGCAGCGTGGCTGGCATCGGTGTCGTTGAGTACCAGCGGCGGTGCGGTGATGACCACGAACAGCTTGTCCTGCCGTGTCTGGAAGTACTCCAGAATGTCGTTGTAGATGCCCTTGGCGTTGGCCACGGTCATGTACTCCGACCAGGCGTCCTGGCCGCGCAGGGGGTTGCTGCCGGTGGTGGGCGGGTCGCCTGGGTTGCCCCCCAGGTGCGAATTGGGGTAGCAAGACTTGAACATGATGATTTCGTTCTCTCCGCCGGGGTCGGTGGCCAGGCGTGAGTAGCTGGAGTTCTGGCCGCTTTCGGCGTAGAGTGCGCTCAGGTAGGTCGCGCTGCTGGTCCCGCGAAACCAGTCCCACCAGTGGCCGATGTCGGTGGTGTCACCGACGCTGCTCGGTCCCCAGCCGTAGTTGGTGTCGCTGACGAAGTAGTTGTTATTGCGCTGGGCGATGCCCAGGCCGCCGTCCCAATCGGTCAGCCAGTTTTCGCCGCAAGAATGGTGGATGAAGATGAGTTTGACGGGGGAGGCAGGTGGGTTGGGGTTGTCGGCCGTCAGGCGGCCCCGAGGGCCAGCCACAGTAAGACGGGTCGCCAAGAGCAAGGTCAACGTGGCTACGCAAATCACTGTCGCCATTACCTTTCCGATTTGCATTTTTCTCCCTCCTGGTGAAATTGCTTTCTGTTCCTTATCACCAGAACCATTATACCTCAAGCCTGGCAAAAACACAATACGCAACGCTACCTGCATCCACCGCAAAAGACATCCTGCTGAACAGAGGAGCCGCATCCCTTTCTGTCAACGAATGTCAAACGAATAACCCCCGCCGTCCATCGCTTACTTGTACTGAGCCGTCGGGTTGAGCTTGTCGCTTGCACTGAGCCCAGTCGGAGTGAAACCTTGTCGAAGTATTCGTTTATTCGTTGCCCCATTCGTTGACAGGATCCATCAAAATCTGTCAAATCCATCATTAACAGGCCGAAATGAAGCGGTTCTGATTTGCCTTATTCACGATCTCATGTTACAATAACTATCCCGAAGAAGAGTAGTCGAGACACATCTTTGCTGCCATCACCGATATCGAAGCTCTGGGTTCAAGACTGATCCTGCAAAGGAGCCAGTGCCTGACCAATGACTATGCGCAACGCCAGTATTAGGCGCTCCATGTCATGGAGCATCTGAGATTGGCGTTTTTGTTTGACCCGCCGGCGATGGGTGGAGAAACGTGAAGGGGGGAATCATGTGAGTGACAACATTCGTGAGTTACAGTCTTATCCGTGATCTCAATCTCAAAGTGATTCACAAGTAAGGAGGAAAACCTGCCATGGACAAGACGATTCATAGGTTTACGAAAGGACTACATCTGTTTGTCATCGCCGCGCTGCTGGCGAGCTTTGCCTTCGCTATGCAGCCCGCGCAGCTCGCCAGGGCTGCGACATTCTACATCGCCGACGGCGACGTTGCTGGGTTGATCGCTGCCATCAACACCGCCAACGGCAACGGCGAGGCCGACACCATCAACCTGGCCGCCGGCGGCACCTACACCCTGACCGCCGTGGACAACACCACCGACGGCGCCAACGGCCTGCCCTCCATCACCAGCGCGATCACCATTGAGGGCCACGGAGCGACCATTGAGCGCAGCAGCGCCGGTGGTACTCCCCTCTTCCGCATTTTCCATGTGGCCTCCAATGGCAATCTGACGCTGAGTGAGCTAACGATCGCCAATGGCAAGGGGGCGGCTGATACTCATGGCGGCGGCATCTATAGCAACGGCGGCACAGTGGCCGTGACCAACAACAGCACCGTCAGGAACAACGCAGCCGGCGATGGCAGCGGCACTTGGGGTGGCGGTGGCGGTGGCCTGTATAACTACGACGGCCGCTTGACGATCACCGATAGCACGTTCGAAGATAACGCCGCCGGCAACGGCACCACTCGCGGCGGCACAGGCGGTGGCGTCTACAGTTACAGTGACGACGACCTGACGGTGACCGGCAGCACATTCAGCAACAACCGTGCCGGCAACGCCGACACCAGTTTTGGCGGCTCTGGCGGTGGGCTGTTCACCGATGGCTCGAGCCACAACGTGACGGTGACCGGCAACACCTTCACCAACAACCGGAGCGGAAACGGCCCCACCCACTGTGGCGGCTCTGGTGCTGGTTGTTCTGTGGGGGGCTACTACAGCACGATCCTCATCAGCGGGAATACCTTCAGCGACAATATCTGCGGCAATGGCAGTAGGCCGTGGAGGTGCACCGAGGGCGGTGGCCTTAGCACCGACGATGTCTCAAACAGCACGGTGACAGTGACCGGCAACACCTTCAGCGGCAACCAGTGTGGCGAAGGGGGTGGCTACTACGAAGGCAGTTACAAGAGCACCGTGAGCGTGGCCAGCAACACTTTCAACAACAATACGGCCCAGCGGGACTCCGGATGCGGCGGCGGCGTCTACAATGGCGCTTACGAGAGCACAGTGACCATGACGAATAACACCTTGAGCGCCAATACGTCCAACGGGGACGGGGGAGGCCTGTGCTTTGGCACCTCTGCGGGCACACTGACCGTGATCAACAGCACCATCAACGGCAACGCGGCCAACGGCAGTGGTGGCGGTATCCATAACGATTATGGCACCGGGCTGACCGTGATCAACAGCATTGTGGCCAATAGCACCAGTGGCGGGGATTGCGCTGTGGGCGGCGGTAGCTTTGTCGCTGGCCCTGACAACCTGGATACGGACGGCTCGTGCGACAATGCAACCCAGGTCACTTCCGGCGACCTCAATCTCGGTCCTCTGCAGGACAACGGCGGCGACACCTTCACTCACGCGCTGTTGCCCGGCAGCGTGGCCATTGATCACCCAAATGTCAACGCCGGTTCTTGCCCCGCAACCGACCAGCGGGGCGTCTCGCGGCCGCAGGGTGCTGCCTGCGACATCGGGGCGTACGAGATGAAAGATGCTGACGGCGATCGCGTCCCCGATGACACGGACAACTGCCCTAACGACGCCAATCCTGGCCAGGAAGATGCTGACGGCGACGGGGTAGGCGACGTCTGCGACCCCACTCCCTTCCCAGAGCCCATCGGCGGCATCGGCGTGCCGGTGAACAGGCTGGGGCTTCTGGCGCCGTGGATGGGGTTGGCGGGGCTGGCTTCGCTCGCCGCCCTCACGCTTGCGGTGCTCAGGAGGCGGAGGGGCTAGAGAGCCCTCAAGGCGAGCAGAAAGGGAACGGGGGTTGGGAGACTTCTCCCAACCCCCCTTTGATTTGGGTGTATTTATTTCGGTTGGAGCGGAATCCTTGTGAAGGTTGGATACGAGGATTTCGAGTCCAAGACGACTTCGATAGTGGGGATTCTGTACTTCTTACTGAAGAACAAAGCCACCTGCATCCATCGCGCAGGTGGCTTTGTTGTACTGCCCAACATCTACGAACACGTCTCTCCCCAATGCACTACCACCAGCATGATGTCCAAGACGTCAATGTCGCAGTCGCCATCCAGGTCGTAGTAGGCATCATAGCACCCATCCCCACAGCGACAGCGCCAGCGGCTGGCTACCTGCATGACGTCGGACATGTTCACCTGGCAATTGCAGTCGAGGTCGCCGGAGAGGATACAGGTGATGGGCCCATACCAGTAGCCGCTCTCGACGCTGTAGTTGCTGCTCTCAGCGATGGCCGTGGCCAACTGACCAAGCGAGCCGTCAACTGCGAAGTTCGTGGAGCTGGCCGCAGCCCCAGCACCTGACAGCACGTGCCAGCTCTGGTCGAAGTTGGTGGAGGTTTGGGCCAGAACGAGTCCCGCCAGAGCCAGGCAGGTCAGCAGGAAGATGGCGGCCAGGGCAAAGAGCGCCTTGACAGCCTTCGCAAGACTCAGTCGTGTCCGGTTCATGACTCACCTCCAGGATGCCGCCGCTGCAGCACCACTCCAGCAGCCACCACCAGTCCACCCAACAGCAACCAGCCCTGAGCGCTGCCGAAGGGCCAGCCGTCGGCTAGCTTCGAGCGCGGAGAGCCAGATGCCGCGCCCTGCTTTTCCAACGCCGTGAGCCGCAGCTCTAGGTCGTCAAGCTGTTGCTGTTGAGTCACGTTCTCGGCTTTGAGGACGGCGTTCTCCGCCTCCAGCTCCTTGATGCGGGCGGCCTGTTCCTGGGAGAGTTGGTGGAGCCCCTGAATGGCGGCCAGGGCTACGCCGTCAGCGTCTACGGTGGAGATATGGCGATCGTCCTCCCCCACGTCGAAAGCGGCGTAGAAGTCCTGGGCCACCGGCCCCATGTGGCGGATGGTGCTGTCCTGGGCCTTGTAGTTCCAGGTAGTGATGGGGAGTTCCGCCAGGCGTGCCAGCACCTCCTGCCCGTCCACCGGGGCAAAGCTCTCTTTTAGGTTGCGATCGCTGGTCCCAGACCAGGAGCCGGAACCGGCGGGCAGCGTTGCTCCACTAGAGAGGTCGCTGCTGGTGTACATGGTCACCCCGCCGGAGGCGCGAATGGTGAAGGAATCGGTGATAGGGGAAGTGATGTCAGCATCAGTTGAGTCACCCCACACGAAGGTGCCCCCTTGTTGGGCCTTGGCCCGTCGGCCGGCAGCGAAGCTGTAAGTGCCCTGGGCGAGGTTGTCTAGTCCACCGGGAACGGTGGCGAAGGTGCCGCTGACCACGTTGTGCGCTCCCCCGCCGATGGTGGATTCGTAGCCGCTGGCGCGGTTGAGAACGCCCCCGCCCACCGTGGCATCGCCGCCACTGGCGATGTTGCGGTCGCCCCCGCCCACCGTAGCATAGTCCCAACTGGCGGTGTTGGCATTGCCCCCGCCGACGGAGGAGAACAAGCCGCTGGCGACGTTCTGCCCGCCCCCGCCGATGGTGGATTCGTAGCCGCTGGCGGTGTTGTTGACACCTCCACCCACCGTGGCGTCGCCGCCGCTGGCGATGTTGCTATCGCCCCCGCCCACCGTGGCATAGTCCCAACTGGCGGTGTTGGCATGGCCACCACTGACGGTCGCATGGGTACCAGTGACCACGTTGTACTGCCCACCGCCAATGGTGCCGTACGTGGCCGTGACGACGTTGTGCTGCCCCCCGCCCACGGCCACATAGTCGCTAGTGACGGTGATCCAGGAACCGCCGGCCACCGTGGCTGCCTTGCCCGTCACGCTGATGTACTCCCCACCGCCGATGGTGACAGTCATCGCGTCGGCGTGGTTCATGTAGCCTCCGCCGATGGTGGCGTAGTCCGCAGTGCCTGTAATCACGTTAGTGTAGCCCCCGCCGACGGTGGCGGCGTAGCGGCTGGCGGTGTTCCTGAAACCCCCGCCGACGGTAGCGTACTGGTCGCTGGCGGCGTTCTCCTGGCCCCCGCCGACGGTGGCCCGCTCGTCGCTGGCGGTGTTCCTGAAGCCCCCGCCGACGGTGGCGTACCACTCGCTGGCGGTGTTGCCCGAACCTCCACCGACGGTGGTGTCCTCGCCGCTGGCGGTGTTGTCCCGCCCCCCACCGACGGTGGCGTACCACGCGCAGGCCGTGTTGTGCCAGCCCCCGCCGATGGTTGGAACCCAGTTGCAGGCGACGTTGCCATAACCCCCACCCACGGCGGCATAGTCCCCAGTAGCGGTAATCCAGGAGCCACCGGCCACCGTGGCCGCCTTGCCCGTCACGCTGATGTGCTCCCCGCCGCCGATAGTGACGGTCATCGCATCGGCGTGGTTCAGGTAGCCCCCTCCGACGGTGGCGTAACTGCCGCTGGCGATGTTGAATATCCCCCCTCCGACGGTGGCGTAGAAGTCGCTGGCAGTATTCCCGAGCCCCCCCCCAACGCTGGTGACGTAGCCGCTAGCGGTGTTGCCTAAGCCCCCGCCGACGGCAGCCCATGTGTTACCGGCAGTGTTCCACTCGCCCCCGCCGACGGTGCCGGCGTAGCCGCTTGCGGTGTTGTGCCAGCCCCCACCGACGCTGGCATAGGTGCCGGTGATTACATTGAATAGCCCCCCGCCGACGGCTGCGTAGTCGCCGGTGACGGTAATCCAGGAGCCGCCGGCCACCGTGGCCGCCTTGCCCGTCACGCTGATGTGTTCCCCACCGCCGATGGTGGCGGTGAACGCATCGGCGTGGTTCATGGTGCCCCCGCCGATGGTGGTATACCAGTGGGTGGCAGTGTTGTTTTTGCCCCCGCTGACGGTGGCGTAGGGGGCATTCGTCGTATCCTCATCACCGCTCCCCGCCTGGTTGTCCGCGCCACCGCCAATCGTGCCGAAATCATCGTAGACGACGTTTCCGACCGCCGCCTCGTCACCTCCCATGTCCGGCTCTGAGGGTCCACCGCCGCCGATGGTGGCAAAGTCCGCCATTGTGATGTTTCCCTGACCGCCACCGATGGTGGCGGCCCAGCCGACGGTATAATTATTGAACCCTCCACCGATCGTGCCTAAGCCACCATCGCTGACCCTATTTAGCACCCCGCCACCAATGGTGGTGCCCCCTCCGTGTGCCCAGTTGCTGTTCCCGCCGCCCACGGTGTCGCCTCCTCCTTGGGACCAGAAACCCCCCAGCAACCACTCATCACCTCCGGCTTGATTTCTCCAGCCCCCGCCGACGGTGGCGTAGGTAGCGGTGACGACATTCTGGTAGCCCCCGCCCACGGCCGCGTAGTCGCCGGTGACGGTGATGTAGGAGCCGCCGGCCACTGTGGCCGCCTTGCCCGTCACGCTGATGTGCTCCCCGCCGCCGATGGTGGTGTAGTCGTTGCTGGCGATGTTGCCCCAGCCCCCGCCGACGGTGGACTCGTCGCCGCTGGCTTCGTTGTAGCCGCCCCCGCCGACGGTGGACTCGTTGCCGCTGGCGGTATTCCTGAGGCCCCCGCCGACGGTGGCCCAGGAGCAACTGGCGATGTTCTGGAAGCCCCCACCGATGGTGGTCCAGTAGCCACTGGCGATGTTCTGGAAGCCCCCACCGATGGTGGTCCAGTAGCCGCTGGCGGTGTTCCACTTGCCCCCGCCCACGGCCGCATAGTCGCCGGTGACGGTGATCCAGGAGCCGCCGGCCACCGTGGCCGCCTTGCCGGTCACGCTGATGTGTTCCCCACCGCCGATGGTGGCGCTGATCGCGTCGGCGTGGTTCTTGATGCCCCCGCCGACGGTGGCGTAACTGCCGCTGGCAGTGTTGCTGAAGCCGCCGCCGACGGCCGCGTAGGGGGCGCTGCTGGGATCGGCGTCCCCGTCGCCCGCCTGGTTGCCTGCGCCTCCGTCTACTGTGCCGAAATGGTCAGTCACGCGGTTGCGATGGTCAGCGTCCCCCCCGCCACCGATGGCCGCGCCCACCACCTCGGAGCTGACGACGTTGTCGCGGTGGCCACCGATCAGGTTGGGGCTGGTGATGTTGGGCTCCAGGCGCAGGGCGCGCTCGTTGTTCACGTGCAACTGCAGGGCCTGGTCGTCGGTGGTGCCCAGGAAGTTGATGCCGGGCGTGGTCCCGGCATTGCCCGTGAGGGACCAGAAGATGCCCGCCCCACCTGTCTGATCGTCGCTGCACTCCCACTGGCTGAAGGTGCTGTTCCACTTGGCGACCTGGCCGTTGCCGCACGACAGGCCGCCCAAGGTGTCATTGTCCACCCCGTCGGCGAAGCCGGCCGGCAGGCCGGTCAGACCGGTCCAGGGGGCGGTGGCGGCGTTCTTGGCCTCTTCTGCCTGGATGGCATAGGGTACACTTACCAGGTGCACACGCGGGCTCAACGTCTCCGTCTCCACCTCCAGCTCCAGCCAGCGGGAGGTGCCCTCGAAATCCGAGGCGCTCAACGCCGTGGTGCTGCCCAATTCCACGTTGAACAGCCCCCTGGTCACCTGAACTTCTTGCGTCTCAGACCAGATGAGGGATCCACCCGTCTCGGCGTCATAGATGTTGAAGGTGACGTTGTAAGTGCCGTCTGGTTTGGGGAGACCAGTCTCGGGATCCGCCAAACGCCCCTGGTAGTTCAGCAGCAAAGGGGCTCCCCCTTGCATAAGAGGCCCCGCAAGTAGGGAGGCCCCAGCGCTTCCCACAGCCCACAGAAGGACTGCCACGGCCATCATACCCGCTATCACGCTCAAGATGGCCATTCCTAGTGTTCTGATACTTACTCTCTCCATTTTCGTTCCTCCTTTTGCTGTTTCTATAGTATTGCCCTTACACATTTGCGTCCTTTTCTTAGTAGTGACGGTACAGAGCGAAGCAATCCCCTCCCCACGACCAAAAGACGCCAGCCTCAGGGTGTGCAGAAGTACGGCCTTGGCTGGCGTCGGGTTCAGGGATGTTGTCTACTGTTTCTCGGTTCAAACTGCCCTCTCACGGGCAAGTTTCCCCCCAATGCACCACCACCAGCATGATGTCCAGGATGTCAATGTCGCAGTCGCCATCGAGGTCATAGAGGAGATTGTAGCATTCGTTGCCGCACCTGCAGCGCCAGTGGCTGGCCACGGCCATAATGTCAAGTACGTCAATGTGCCAATCCCCGTTGATATCCTCGCGGCAGGATGAGGGCAGTGTGATCGTGCTGCTGGCAGCGTTGTTCGTTTCATCAAATTCAGCTATACTGACGGCCGGGTCTACCAGGGCGAACACGGCTACATCGCTCCCCGGAGCGTGTCCACCTACGTTCCATGCCAGAGTCACAACAGCGCTTTCCCCGCTGTCCAGAGCCGGGACCGCTGCCGTACCAATTAGCGCCCCGCCCGCGTCCGGATCACCCTCGTAGACCGCCACGCTGGTGGCGGCTGCACCATCCACGCCCTGGTTGAAGACAATCAGGTTGAGGGTCTGGGTGGGGCTGGGTTGGGCGGCGAGGGCTGGTGGGCCAACAGTCAGGTCGGGCAAATCGGTGCCGTAGTCGAAGGTGGCCTGTCTCTGGCTGGCGAGGGCGCCGACCAATAGGGTGGCGGTCAGGACACGATGGCCTGGCGCGATGGAACCGGTCAGGCCGACGTTGACCGTTTGCAGGCCGGCTGCCAGGCCGAGTGTTTCCACCTGCGGCGCGGCGCCATTGAGGGCCAGGGACAGTTGGCCAGTGAGTGCGGTGCTGGCGTAGAGCTGCACCACGGCGGTCACTGGGTCGCTAGCGGTGGGGTAGCTGACCAGGTCGGTGAAGAGACTGAGCAAGCTGGCTAAGCCGACATCAAAGGCCTCGATCCCATCGGCATAGACCAGCGTCGGATCGGCCGCGTCCACCAGTTCGTAACTGAGCAGATGGAGTCCCGCCTGGGCGTCTGTGATCGTCGCCGTCGCCGTCAGCACGTTGTCCAGGCTGGTAGACAGGTGCACCGCCTGCTCAGTCGTAGCGCCGCTGGAACCGTCGGGGTAGATGAGGGCGCCGTGCAGGAGTACGTCCACGTCCTGGTCGCTGGCCACGGTCAGCCAGGCGTTGACCTGTTCGCCCGGACTGTAGCTCGTCCGATGCAGGCGTGCCTCGGTGACCCGGACCAAAGGCCCGGCGACGTCGAACGTGGCTTGATACTGACGCCCTTCATCGGCGCAGCCACAGCCGGTCAGCCGGTAGTTGACGGCATAGCTGCCACGAGCCATCGGCACAGGCAGGGTGAAGGCAAAGCCCGTATCGCTCCCAGTTAGCGACAGCGTGGTTGTGTAGCCTGGCGCCGTGATGTCCAGTTGCCCCGTAATGCTAGTCAGCACGGTGGCCTGCACGGGATCGCCGGGACTGTAAACGTCGCGGTCGAGCACCACGGTGACGGCCGGCTGCTGCTGGCTGAGCCGTAAGGTGTTGAGGTAGATCCCCCGTTGGCTGGACTGGTGGTAGATGCCGTAGAAGACCAGGCCGCCTTCGCTGAACGTTGCTGTCAACGGGAAAGCCAGGTTGACCGGGATAGTGGTCAGGGTGAAGGCCTGCGTCTGCGTGATACCACCCAGGCTGGCCAGCGCGTACAGGCCAGGCACGTCGGTCGCCAGGTTATTGGTCACCGTCAGCAGCATTGAGGCTGACTCGCCTTCCTCATAGGCTGCCCGGTCTGTGCCAGCGGCCACGGTCAGGCTGATCCCCTGTACGCTGAGGAGTAGTTCTTCCTGCTGATCGTTGAGGTCGTAGGTTGCCAGGTAGTCTTTGGCTTCCAACTCCGGCGGCACATAGAAAGTGAAGTCAAAGCTTTCGGCTCCATCAACGTCAACCTGTTGCACCTGTGTCTCGTCAGCGATGTCGCCCAGAGTGAAACGCAAGCTGGCCTGCCCGGCCTGATCCCCACTGTTGCCCACGCCAAAGGTCAACGTGACCGTCTGACCAACTGACAGGAGGGTGTCGGTCGGCACGGAAGTGACACTCAGCACTGGCCCGCGCACGGTGAACACTGTCTCGGTTTGGGCCACGGTGACGCCTGCGCCGGTGATCACGGCGACGGTCGCGGTATGCACACCCGTCGAGGCCAAGGTGATGTCGACGGCGAAGGTGTACGTCCCACTGGCCCCCACGGCCAGCGCGGTCGGCTGCGACGCCTGGTAACAGTAGTCGGTGGTCAGTTGCAGCGTGCCTGCGAAGGGCCGGCTGCCGTTGTTGGTCAGCGTCACCGTGATCGGTACAGGCGAGCCAGAAATGCCGGCCGTACCGCTGATGGCGATGCTCGTTTCTGACGCGACGGTGAAGGTCCGCAGTCCACTGGCGAGTGGACAGACATCAGCGTGCGTCTGGTAGGTCAGCGTGTAGGTGCTGGCCAACAGGTCGAAGAGCGTACTGCCTGCTGTCGTGTTGCCGGTGGATAGGTAGGTGTCGAACTGCGAATGGATTGCGGATTGCGAATCGGTTAGGGTGATGGTGGTGGTAAAGGCCACGTCCAGTTGCCCGGTGTTAGTAAAGGTGTAGGGAATCTCGATGATGCCCGGGGCGTAGGTCGGCTGCGGAGAGAAGGCTGCATCCAGCGCCTGGCCGAAGGTCACGGGCAAGGTGAGCGTCTGCGTCAGGTCACCGGTGAGGGGAATAGCCAACGTCGTGTCAGCGCAGGTCTGGGCGCTGCTTTGCACCAAGACGGTCGCGCCGGCCGGCACGTCCACTGTCCACTGCCCACTGCCCACTGCCCGCTGTTTACTGTTTACTGACCACTGATCACTGATCACCACCTGCCCGGTAATGGCGCCGGTGTTGGTCAGGCTCACGGTCAGGCTGAAGGGGTCGCTGCCGACCAACGTCGGCCCAGCGACTGAGGCGGCGATGGCCGGCTGGGCGACGACCACGTCCTGTTGGGCACTCAACCCATCGGCGCTGGCACTGAAAGTGGTCGTGCCCACGCTGCCTGGCGCGGTGGCGATGACGGTGAAGGGGTGGCTGCTGCCGGCCGCGACGTTGAACGGTCCCTCAATGTGGATGGTCACGCCGTCTTGGGTCAGGGTCACTGTCTGGTTGGTCAGTCCAGAGGGGCTGTTGTTGACCAGCGCGCCGGTGACGGTGATGGCTGCGCCCGGCCGCACCGGGTCCGGCGCCGCGTCGAGCGTGAGTCCGATCTGGCCGGGGACGATGTAGAATGGCGCGCGGTCGGCCGCCAGGGTCTGGCCTTTGGCGCTGACGAACCGGGCGGTCAGGACATACCGCCCGGTGGCGTTCAGGTTCGTCACTGCGGTTAGCCTCTGCGTCACCTGGGCGGCCGGCAGGCTGATGGTCTGATCGGCCGACCAGATCACTGTGCTCTGCCGTGGGCCGACACTGGCACCCTCGTAAGTGCCGACCCAGATGTGGCCATCGCCACCTACAGAAACCACCTGGATGGCGTCATCTCCCAATCCATGAGCCGTGGTGAAGGTCTGCCAGGTGTCGCCCAGGCCATCAAAGGGATCGCCGCCGTCGTCCAACCGGCTGAGGCCCACGCCGGTGCCAAACCACTTGTCGCCAGCCTGGTCAATGGCAACACCTGTCACCCAATTCCACACTAGGCCATCGTCGGTGTCATAGGTGTACCAGGTATCGTCTCCTTTGTTGCTCAGCGTGCCGTTATGGTCCAACAGGCTCACGCCATTGCCAGTAGCGAACCAAATGTTATTTTGGTCATCCACAGCGATGTCGTAGACGGTGCCGTTGGCTAGCCCATCGGCGGAAGTAAAAGTGACCCACACGTCGTCCGTCTTGGTGAAGGGGGTGCCGGCGTCCATCAGCGCCACCACCTCGTTCCAGATGCCGATCCACTTGACGCCGGCCTGGTCAATGGCCAGCGCCTGGGGCACGCTTGTCAGCCCATCGGCCGCGGTGAAGATCATCGTCAGGTCGTCGGTTTTGGTGATGGGCGTGCCGCCATCATCAAGCACGGCCAGCGTGGCCGCGCCCCACTGGTCATAGCCGGCGAACCATTTCCGGTTGGCGTCATCCACCGCTATCGCATTCGGGGTTCCGACCCCAATGTCGCCCGCTCCAAAGGTCTGCCAGGCGTCGTCGGACTTGTCCAGGGGGGTGCCGCCGTGATCCAAGGCGGCCGTGCCGGAATCGGTGCCAGCCCAGACCGCATCGGCCTGGTCGAGGGCCAGGGCCTTGACACCGTCCGAGGGCAACCCATCGGTCGGGTGAAAACTTGCCCACTGGTCGTCGCTGGAATCGGCCGGTGTGCCCCTGTCATCGAGCACGCGAATGCCGCACCCCGAGCTTTGGCCGCCAAACCAGGTCAGCCCCCCGGCCCCAGCCGTGATGGCGTCTACATAGTAGGTGCCGATGCCGGCGTCGGAGTTGAACGCCTCCCAGACGTCGTCGGCCTGGTTAAAGGGGGTGCCGCCGTGGTCGAGCAGCGCCAACCCTCCATAGTCCAACACGACAGCACCAAACCAGACCAGGTTGCCCGTGTCTGGATAGATGACCTCGACGTCGCTCTGGAGATAGTCGTTTTCAAAGGTCCCCCACGTGTCGCCGGTGCCGTCAAAGGGGTCGGCGCCGGTATCCAGGACGCTGACCCCGCTGGGATGACCGAACCACTTGCTCCCGGAGCTGTCCACGACGAGGGAGATGATGTCGTCGTAATATAGCCCAGAATTAGAGGTGTTGAACACATACCAGGTATCGCCGGTCCCGTCAAAGGGACTGGCACCGGTGTCCAGCACCCCGGCGCCGCCATAGTAGCCGCCGAACCACTTGTTGCCGTCGGCATCAAAGCCCATTGCATTCGCGGTGTCATAGGGCAGCCCACTCCCCCAGTAATAGCTATACCAGGTGTCGCCAGTCCCGTCGAAGGGGTTGCCTCCGTCGCCAAGCACGCTTACGCCGTCGTCTGTGCCGAACCATTTGTTGCCGGCGACGTCAATGCCGACAGCGTTGATACCATCGTTGGACAAACCACTGTTGGCGGTCGTAAAGTGGGCCCAACTGTCATCGCTCTTATCCATCGGGTCAGGGCCGGGGTCCAGGACAGACACGCCGTTGAAGACGTGGCCTAGCCAGAGGTTGCCGGCCGCGTCCTGCGCGATGTCGGCCACGTGGTCAGGCAGTCCATCGGCGGCGGTGTAAGTGAGCCAGCGGTCGTCCGATTTGTCAAAGGGGGTGCCGCCGTCGTACAGCACGCTCAGGGCATGTGGATTGTACGAGGCGATCCATTTGTAACCCGCCGCGTCTACAAAGACCATGCGTACATACGGATAGGGGATGCCGTCCTGCGTGTCAAAGAGCTGCCAGCGGTCGTCCGAGTTGTCAAAGGGGGTACCGCCATCGTCGAAGGCGTTGACAGCAAGAGGGGAGGCCATCCACTTGACTCCGGCGCTATCGGTCATCATGGTTTGGATGCGGCCGGCCGGTCCATGCTGGCCCGCTTTGTGGGTGACCCACTGCCAGGTTGCAGGTCCACTGAGGGAAATGTGCAGCGTGGCGTCGTCGAGGGGGTAGGTGCTGGCATTGGTGATCGTGGCTGAGGCGGTGATCGGTTCGCCCTGCGTGTAGATCAGGCTCTCAGTTGCGGCTTGTAGTTCGGCCTGCACGCCGTCCACCGTGGCCAGCAGAGTGAACGGCTGCGCGCGGCCGGTCTGCGTGTCCGTCAGCACGCCGCGCACGACATAGTCGCCAGAGACGCCAGCAGCCGGCACGGTGAACGTGAACGAACCGGCTGCCCCGGCCCGGATGCTGGCCAACGTACCGCTGACGGTCTGGAGGGTAATGGCGCGTGCATCCTGGAGCCAGGCACGGTAGCTGGCGGATGTATCCACTCCGCCGGTATTGGCGATGGTGAGGGTGACGGGATGTCCGGCCATCAGCGTTGTGTCAGGCAAGGCGGCTCGCAACCTGGAATCGGGGATGACAATCATGGTAGTGGCGGCGATAGCATCGCCCGTGGTAAGAGTTAAGGTGGCGGTGAGAGGATAGCTACCTGCTGCCAGCGTTGCCGGCAGAGTCACAGAGTGAGTGGCGGTCACCTGCCCTCCGGCAGCGAGTGAGAGCGTGTCGGTCTGGGCGTAGCCTGCGGCTGGCACCTCCACCCGCAGGTGCGGACTCTGCTGCCAGCGGCCACTGTTCAAAACGGTCACGTCCACCCGCATCACGTCGCGCACGACGTAGCTCGGTTGGTCCAGTTGAATGGAGAGCGCAGGCTTGTTGAGCGTCGTGACCTGCCAGGCCCGCGTGCCGTGCTCGTCGCGGCTGGTCAGGCTGAAGGTGTAGACGCCGAACTGAGCGACCGGCGTGGTGAAGGGCACGCTCAGACTCTGGCTTTGACCGGCCGGCAGGGTAAAGGGTTGCGGCGTGAGGGGCTGGCTGACGCCGGCCGGATCGGTGAGGGTCACGGCCAGGGTGGCGCTGATCACATCCAGCGTTGTGCTGGTGTTGGTAGCGGTGACGACCAGGCTCTGCGCGCTGCCGGGCGAGAGCGTGGCCGGCAGCGCTGTGGCGAAACGAAGGGGGCTGGCAGTGATCTGGAAGCTGCTGCTACCGGTGCCGATGGTGCGATTGTCGGCGTCTCTCGCTTCGGCGTACAGGGTGGCTGTTCCCGGCTGCGCCGTCAAGGGCACGGTGAAGGCAAACGAGGCAGTCACTGTGGCCGTCGGGGCCAAGGCGGGAAACCGCTGCGCGCTGTACAGAGCGGTGCGCTGCAAATCCCACGCTATCAGGCGCAAGGTGGGTGAGTAAGCAGCGGTGGCTGTGTTGGTGAGCGTCACCGTGGCCTGCACCATCCCCCCGCGGGCGTATTCGGTCCTGTCCGTGCTCATGCTTACCTGAACGGTAGCCGGCACCACGCGGATCTGGAACCAGGCCTGTTGACTGACGCTGTCGTAGCTCAGGCGAGCGAAGAGACCGTCGTTGGTCAGGATGTTCGCCGTGTGAGTGAAGTTAATCTCACTCTGGGCCGGGACGGTGACGGTGCGACTCAAGCCGTAGTTAAACCCGTAGGCGGGGTCTTCTGTGCGCCGTGCGTGTTCCGGGAAACCATACTCGACCGTGGCTTGGCGCGCACTGTCGGTGAAGTTGTGCGCGTGGAAGGTGAAGGTGGCCGGGCCAAGGACGAAGTTCTCAGTGGCGGCGGTGATGCTAAGGCCCATGGCTTTGCCCGGGCCGGCCCCTGGGCTGGGCTGGCTGACGGCGAAGCGCGCGCCCCAGGCGGTTGGCTGGACGACGTTGCTGGCCGCATCCAGCAGCGTGTACTGAATCCACCAGACACCGAGTTTGGCTGGCAAGTTAGGCAGTTGCACAGTGAGCTGGGCCTGGCTGCCCACCTGGACGGTCTGGGTGACGGTCTGTTGGCTGGAGACGGCACCATTGGGGTCCAGTATGGTGAACTGGATCAGGGCCGCGTCGGTGGATGTGCCATTAGTGGCGGGGAGCGGCACGGTGGCGGTCATGCCAGGACTGAACTCCGGCAGCGGCCCATCGGGGTCCACGCCCCAGCTCAGCAGGTCGCGCAGCAGGCGCGCGCTATCAGCCGGGGGTTGATAGTTAGCAGTGCCCCAATCATTGTACAGCGAAGTGGCGACGACGTACCCCCCCTGAGCAGAGGGGGAAGAGTACGGGTAGAGAATGAAGGCGGGCTGGCCGTTCTGGGTGCGGTGGAGCAGCGTACGCGTACCGGCCGGCAGGCTGGTGAAAAAGCCGTCCACACCGGCGGTCAGCGTGGCCTTGCTAAAGCCGGAGAGGATGGGGTGGTATTCAGACACGTAGAGCGAGGCATCGAAGCAACTGCTGTCCTCGGTCCAGCCATAACCGCCCAGGCCCCCACCCTCGCCCGCGGGGTAGGGGAGTGCACCGAACTCGTAACCGTGCTGCTGGGCCAGGGCGATGATGACGCCACCACTCGCAGCGTAGGCTTCGAGGCGTGCGCGCAGGTTGCTCGCGCTCTCCAGCCCGTAGAGCCCACCGCTGGGGATAAACAGGATGGGCACATCGAGAGAGGCTGGCGCAAAGTCGAGGTAGACCGGCTCGCTGGACCAACCCCAACTGGCCAACAACGCCCGCGCTTCCTCAGCGTAGCCGTGCCAGAAGATGCCAACCCGGGGTTGGCCCACCAGCAGCGGCGCTCCATCACCGATTGCCGATTGCCGATTGCGGAAGGCGGATTGTGAACGAAATGGCCGATCTCCGAAATCCGAAATCCGAAATCCGAAATTGGGTAGGGGCAGGCTGGGGCTAGCAGCCGAATAGTTGTCGTCGGGATTATCGTGTCCCGGCTTGCGCGGCGGCTTCTCGGGTTCTTTATCGGGTTCCTCTTCCTTGTCACACTTCAAAACGGTGGTCCGGCAATACTGTCCGCCAGCACCGAATCTAAGGCCTAATCCTAGTGACAGGCCACCGCATATGTTCAGCCCAGCTTGCACTTGTCCGGTCGGTTCGATGCCTACGCTGCCCCCAACGCCAGCCCCTGCGATGCCTGCGCTAACCGAGGCGCCCGCAAAGATGCTGGTTCCACCAGGGCCCTTGCCTAGATCCTGACCGTCCGACGGGCCATTGAATAGAAATCCGCCGCACGGACTTGCTCCGAGCCCTGCCAATGCACCCAGTTGCAAGCAGCCGGTAATCAACGTGCACTTCTGGCCACTATTGAGGTTGCGACAAATGGACTTCGTGAACTCACCACCAAGAAGGAACCCACCGCCGAACTGAAAGTTAGAACAACTCCAGGTGTCTAGCCCCAACGGGTCCACGTAAGTAGCCGGATTGTTATTGGCGTAGGCGTACATCAGGCGCACCTGAATCGGTCCCAGCGGATCGCGGCTGAGGAAGCGGCCGGTGGTCGAGTCGTACCAGCGGGCGCGGTATTGGTAGAGGTTGGCGTCCTCATCCAAGTAGCGCCCGGTGAAGCGGATGGGGTTGGCGATGCTGCCGGTCTGTGAGCGTACTCCGCCGAAGGCGTCGTACTGATAGCTGGCCACCAGTGCGCCGGTGTTATCGGTCAAGCCGACGACGTTGTTCAGGCCGTCGTGCAGGTAGGTGTAGGTCTGCCCGCCCCGACGCATAGCCAGCCACGAGTCCAACGCCAGTCCGCCGGTGTAGCGGGCGATGGTGCTGCCCCCGGTGTCGGTTTCTAGCAGCAGGTTGGGGCCGTCGTAGTAGTAGTAGGTCGTCTGACCCGCCCGGTCGGTGCGGCTGTACAACCGGCCATCGGGATAGTAGGCGTAGGCGACGCCGGTGCCGTCGGCGTAGCTGGCGCCGGTCAGCCGGTTCTCGTGGTCATACGTATACGGGGTGGCAAATCCGCCGGCCGTCTCGGAGGTCTGATTGCCCCGAGCGTCCCAACCATAGGTCGTGCCGCCAGCGCTGAGCAACTGGTCGGCGGCGTCGTAGCTGTAGGCAGTGCTGTTCTCCGTCAGCCGGTTGCCGGCCAGGTCATAGGTGTAAGTGGCGGACGTGCTGTCTGGGTAGGTCACACCGGTCAGACGATAGCGGCCGTCGTAGGTGTAGCTCGTCGTTTTTCCCTGTGCGTTGGCCACACTGGTGCGGTTGCCAGCCTTGTCGTAAGTATAGGTGTAGCCAGCCAACACTGCCCCGCCCGGGGCGTGGTGGGTCATTGACGATAGGCGGTTGGCAGCGTCGTAGGCATAGAGCGAATAGACGCCGTTGGCGCGGTCCACCCGGGCCAGGTTGCCGGCTGTGTTGTAGCTGTAGGTCGTCGTGCCAGCCAGCGGATCAGCCACAGAGAGCAACCGGCCGGCGCCGTCGTGGGTATATGCCGTGGTGTTGCCGTCCGGATCGGTCATGGTGGCCCGGCGGCTGGCAGCATCATAGGTGTAGCTGATGGTCTTGCCGGCCGCGGTGACGCTGGTGAGACGGTCGGCAGCGTCGTAGCTGTAGTCCACCGCGACCTGGGCGTTGGCCTCGCGGGTGAGGTTACCGGCCGCATCATAGGTGTAGGTGACGTTGCTGCCGTCCGGGTAGGCGACGGCGGTCAACTGGCTGGCCGCGTTGTAGGTGTAGACCGTGGTCTGGCTGAGCGGGTCGGTGCGGCGGATGAGGTTGCCGAGGCCGTCATAAACAAAGGTGGTCGTGCGGCCGAGGCCGTCGCTGCGGCTGGTGATGCGGCCTTGCAAATCGTAGGAAAAGGTATCCTTGTGCCCCTGGCCGTCGGTGATAGCGGTGAAGTTGCCGGAGGTGTCAAACGCGTAATTGACCTCGCCCAGCGCGTCGTTCAACCGGACCGGCCGGGCCAAGGCGTCGTAGGAATAGAGGACCGTGCTGCCGGCGGGGTCCACAAACCGGGCCAGATTCCCGGCCGCGTCGTAGGAGAGGCGGGCGACTTCGCCAGCCGGGTTGGTAATGGTCATGACGCGACCAAGGGCATCGCGGCCGTAGGTCGTAGTCAAGCCGCGGCCATCGGTTTCCTGAAGCAGGTTGCCCCGAGCATCGTATCTAAAGGTCACTGTAACCCCAGACCCATCGCGCACGGTGGTTGGGTAACCGTAGGCGTCGTAGCTGAAGGAGAGGGTGTTGGACAGCGGATCCGTCACAGCAATCAGGTGACAGCAGTCGTAGGTATAGTGAGTTGTGTTGGAAAGGGGATCGGTGTAGCGGATTAGGTGGCCCTTGCTGTCATACTCGTAACGGGTGGTGTGGCCCAGGGGATCGGTCACCGAAGCAACCCGCCCGGTGGCGGGATCGTAGGTGTAGGTAGTAGTACGCGACAGGGGCTCCGTCATCTTGATCAGGCGGCCGGCGCTATCGTACTCATAGCGGGTGATGGTCCCCAGAACAGGCCCGTCTAACTCCATCAGGTTGCCGTTGCTGTCGTACCAGAAGGAGGTGATGTGGCCTTGAGGGTCCGTGATCGAACCGATGCCCCACCGGACGAAGTCATAGCGTGTGGTTCGCTTCTGCCCATCCACGACGTCGGTGACGGTAGTATAGTCCCGGCCGCAGGGACCAGGCGATACTGGCCCAAGACCAAGACAAGGGGGGTCCTTGACCCGCTCAAAGTTGACGGCGCTCAGCGGCGTGGCAATCTGCCGCACCTCAAGCTTGCTCAGGATCCTAGCATAGGTGACCGCCGCCCAGTTGCCCTGCGGATCGGTGACGCGATTGAGGACACCCGGAGAGCCCCAAATCTTGCGATTGTAGGCATAGGTGGTCGTCTGTCCTAGCGGATCAGTCACGCTGACCAGGTTGGCATCAGCGTCGTAGGCGTACTGCACGGTGCGCACAGGGGTGGTGTTGGCGTCGGTGACGCTGCTCAGCAGGCCGTCGGTGTAGCTGAAGTCAAGATGACGGCCATAGTGGTCGGTGACGCGGGTCAGTCGGCCGCTGGCGTCGTAGGCCAGCACCAGGTAACTGCCATTCTGGGCAGCGATCTTGGTGACCTGCTTGTGGCCAGGATCGTCGAAGTAGTAGGTCGTGCCATCGGAGGTGCGCAGCTCGTAGCGGCCGGGTTGAGGGCGGGTCAGGCCGCCACTGCCGGGCCAGTACCGTTGCGTCTGCCCACTGATCGGTCCGATGAACAGGCTACCATCACCTATCTCCTGGTAGCTGGCGGCGTAGAGGTAACGCCAGCCACACCCAACGGGGGAATCGACCCAATGCCACTTGGATTCGTAAATGAAGGTGGCCTGCAGCGGCAGGACGCAGCCGGGGATGAAAAAGTCGGTGCGCATGACACGCAGGCTGAGGTCGTAAATGCTGACATCAAGCCCCATGGGTCCGGCAACCATAGCCTGAGTGGCGCCGTAGAAGCTGGCCTCGACAGGCGGGATAAAGGTCGGGGGCGGAACAGGGCCGGCCGCAGAGGCGACGAGTCCCTGAATAGCCATGACCAGCATCAGGATACCGAGAATCAGGCTTACAGCACACAACTTGATCCGAGATGTGTGAATCCAACGTCGCTCAAACCTATTTTCGTGGGAAGGGCAAAAGCAAGCCAATGAACACCTGGGA
>CAYMKL010000010.1:0-82902 GCA_964390805.1 uncultured Anaerolineae bacterium
TTTGCCACATTTTTCACCGAATGTCTAGTCACATTTACCGGAAACTAAAGTTAATGGCATCTCGGATGAAGTCCGAGGGGCCATCGGAATCGGTTGTGGTCATATTAGTAGCTCCCTTCTCGTTTATTGTTCCGGGTGTCGTATTGCTCATGGCCTTGTCTCCTTGGGTTTGGCTATGATAGCAGTAGCTTCATCCGCTCACAGATTAGGCCTCAGCACGTTTCCTACTGCGTCTTGGCTTGTGCTAGTGCCTTTTGGATTAGATCTGCGATTTCCTCCAGATCCTCTGGAGTGTTTTCAATGATCCATTCGGTGAGTGCTACACCATACTCAATTTTCTCGTAGGTAAAGCGATGCTCAGAGAATTCCTTGAATATGTCTTGCAAGATCTTCCCACCGTGTACTTCTGTGATCCACACCTTATCGGTACGGTCTTGTTCATCTATTGTTGTCTCGAAATACTTCTTGGTCCAACGATTATGCTGAAGCCATTCCTCCACTTCTTGAGCTGTAACCGGAGTATCTCTAAATCCTTCTATACTCGACATGACTGATGCAATTGCACAAGGGCTAAGCAGGTAATTCTCGTACATTCTTCGCGGTGTGAAAGACACACTCCCCCTACTCTGACGAATGAGGTCTTCACGTTCTCCCTCTGTCCGTCCCTCTCGGTCAAAGATAAAGCCTATAGCTGGCGGTAAGAGCCCTCGCCCCCTGCTAAGACGCGTGTAAATCTCAAATACTGTTTTCGAGTGCTTACCCTCAAAGTCACCCACCTGCACCACACCTATGATCTCTGTCCCTAACAAAGGCCGCTTTGCAATCCTCGACAGGATCATAGGGAAACACAATTCCTCTGTGCGGCCCTCTACCCAAAGGATGTTGTCCGCACCGAAAACGTCAGACAGCCTCGCTCCAATTTCTGAGAGGTATAGGCGGAGTTTCTGCATCTCTGCGATGTCGATCTGCTCAACAGTGCTCTCCGCCTCCTCTTTGCGTACCAGATAAAACGTTTGAGGGTCCGCTGCTGTAACAACTGTGGGAGAATGGGTTGCCATGATATACTGATGTTGCGGGTGCTGCCTGAAAATGTCAAAAAGCTTCCGAACAGCACCTGGATGGAGAAAACTCTGTGGTTCATCAATAACAATCGTTCTTGGGTATTCGGAAGTTAGAATGACATAGAGCATTGCTAGAACCTGCCCAATCCCAGTGCCACTCTCCGACAACGGCATGGCAAGATCGTCTCGCTCCGAGTCTGGGTCAATGGTCCAAACTAAGATCTGGGCTCGGTTACTAGCTGTAGGAGGAACAGTTATTTGCTTGATCTCGGGAAATACTGTTCTGACTACTTCATTGAAGCGCCTAAAACGGCTTACATTACTGCTTTGGAGGAGATTCAGAACTTGCGCGAGATTGGCAGCATTTGAAAGAAGAGTCGGATCGGTGTTAATCTGAGCCTCCGCAATATTCAGTCTCTCAGCGCTAAAGAAGTAGATTCTTTCTCGGAGTACTTGCGCTACCCGCGTTGCAAACTCACTAGGGGATGATGAGGCGTATGTGCCGTCTGATGCTGCCTTGGGTTGATTATTCGAGGAGTCAATCTCAAATCGTCTCATCTCGCCGCGGTGTGAATAATCGCCATAGTCACTATGATAGGCTGAATCAACATGGCTGCCTGAGTGAAAAACACACTTGATTATGTTCTGATCGGAAAGTGCGTTGCGAAACTTCTGTTCGTGAAGCTGTGCAGTGTGCTCTGGTGACGGTGGCACAAAAACATCGAAGGGCGAGAGGTTTACCATGAGTTCTGTAAGTTCGTTCCTGCTGACTTCAAAAGAGATGTGTACGTATGAAGTTCCGTTGACTCTTGTGGATCGAGTCGGAACCGTTCTCAAGCTGCGATGGGGCTTGTTGCCAAACCGTAAACTCACTGCCTCCACGAGCGCTGTTTTTCCAGCGTCGTTTTGTCCAACGATCACGTTGAAGCCCGGAGTCAAGTGAATTTCTGCGGAGGAACGGAAGCTCTTGTAGTTCTCTATCTGAAAGCTGGTAATTCGCATTGAGAAGACCTTTGTGTGCCTAAATGCGTTTGCCGGCGATAACTCTCCGATAATGCCGGAGCATTGATGCCACGGGAACGAATGGGCCATGCCAAACTCTAGTGGTTGCCATCCAACCAGTCGGGCTTCTGTTATTATACTATGCCATCTCAGTTTCGTCAACACTGAAAACAAAAACTCCCCGCCGGAATCTGACAAGGCCGGCGGGGAGATGCCTCCCAGAGCATCGCTTATCGCCTGTGTTGGAGAAACCACTCGTAAAGCTCTGGGTTGTCGTAGGTCTGGGTCCAGGAGTCGTGCCCAACGCCGGGGTAAACGGTGAAGCGCACGTTGCCGCCGCAGGCCCGCAATGCCTCAACCATCCGTTGGCCTACTTCCAGCTTGACAACGTCGTCTTCTGCACCGTGAAAGGCCCAGACCGGGATGTCCTTGAGCTCACAGGCTAAGTCAGGGAAACCGCCGCCACAAATGGGAGCGATGGCTGCGAACAGCTCCGGGTATCTCGTCGCCAGACCCCACGTCCCGTATCCCCCCATGCTGAACCCCGTCAGGTAGATGCGGCCCACATCTACCGCGTGGTCTGCCACTACCTCGTCCAGCAGTGCCTTCAGCGTCGGGAGATGATCCCACCACGTCGTTTCGTCGGGACATTGGGGAGATACGACGATAAGCGGGAAGTCGGGTTGCTGCGTGGCAATCTTGGGTATCCCTCGGGCCTTCACCAACTCCAGGTCACTGCCCCGGTCGCTGGCCCCGTGAAGGTAGAGGATCAGGGGCCATTGCTTGTCCGCACTTGTCCCGTAGCCTCGCGGTAGGGAGAGCACATACGCCAGGCGCACGGTTCGTTCAAACATGCACTCGCGTTGTTTGCCAGGCCGGCTCTGGTTGGTCAACGTTGTCTCTTTGAGCAACGCGCCCTTGCTAGGGATACATCTTGAAGATGACGGGCAGGTAGACGTGACGGCAAGCTTCTGAGACATTCCAACTGACGCACAGACGCCAGGCTGTCCCATGAGGGTTGCAATTGCTATCATCGTCAGGGCACATGTAGTCGTTGCTGTTCTGGATGGCCAAGACGTAGGTTCCCCCAGTGGGACTGACGTAAGCCGGGAAAAGATCAATTGCACCTGCAGGGCCTTGTTTGCCATACGAGACAGAGGCGCCCTGCCACCACCACTCCGTTTTGTTGTCGCTCCACATCTCCAAGACGGCTCCTGTCACTTGCCTGCACCCTCCAACAGAGGAGAGCGTTAGCGTACGCCGATACAGGTAGGTCGTCCCGTTCACAAATTCTTGCTCGTCATTCTCGTCCAGCAGGCCAAGGGCCTTGGAACCTTCGGGCAAGGGAGACCAATTGGGCGCGCTCCACCACGGCGACCAAACCTCTGAGCTGGGCTGCCAGGAGCTATCGGGTACGAAGTCCGGTTGATTCCACCCCAAGGGGGCCGGGGGCGAGGTCACGCGGATAAGTGGGGACTCGGCCGCGTCTATCGTCGTGTACGTGGAGAAGAGTGAGGGATCAATCCGGTAGACGCTGTCCCCAGGGGCACTGACATAGCAGTTTACCACTGGCATTGGTGTAGACGTAGGCGTCGGCGTGACAGTGGGCGTGTTGGTTGGCGTCGAGGTAGGAGTGGGCGTATTCGTTGGTGTCGCGGTCGGAGCGACGATTATCACTGTGGCATAGTCAGTGACGAACGGCACATCGTTGCCATACTCGTCTACGGCACTATCCACGCGAGCCAGGTTCTCCGCTGGGGTGCAATGGGCGATGGCGGTGAAGTCCACAGTGACCGTTTTGCTCTGGCCCACGTTGAGCCGTCCCAGGTTGCTCCAGAGGATCATATCGGCCACGACAGTGTCAGGAGAGGGGCTCGCCGAGACGTAGCTCAGGCATTCGTTGCTGTAGACCTCGGTCAGTGGTAAAACGGTGATATCTGTATCACCGATATTCTCGATGAGGATACTGAAGCGCACCGTCTCGTTGACCTCGGCGATGCCATCAGCCGGCTCCAGCAGTGTCTTGGTCAATCCCAGGCGAGGGCGCCCCGGTGTGGGTGTCGGTGTGTTGGTCGGGGTCGCCGTGGGCGTGTTCGTCGGCGTGGGTGTGGGCGTGTTGGTCGGGGTGGGGGTGCTGGTAGGTGTGCTTGTCTGGGTGGGGGTGCTCGTCGGGGTTGCCAGGGTGAGCTCAATGTCCCAGGTTCCCCTTGGACACCGGATGTCGTCGGCGTGCAGGGTTGCGCTGCCAGGAACCCCGTCGAGATAGACGGTGATCGGCTCCGTCTCTCCATCGTACAGGGGGCCCGCTAGGAAGTTTGGCTCGATCCGCCCTTCGTGTCCCGTCACCCACAAGTTGATGTTGGTGGCATATTCGTGTTCTTTCTGGTTGAACTTGACCCATCCTTCGAGCCGAATCTGCTCGCCTGTGACGGCGACCTCGCTGGGGAAGCCCACGAATTCCAGCTCTCCGATCGAAGCCGTGGCCATCACCGACCAGGTGCAGAGAAGGCCCAGGACAGCCGCCACCGTTACCGCTACCGCTAGTACTTTGTTCCTCGACATTTGCTGAATCTCCTTTCCCCCGATGCAAATCAGGGAACTAGGGCCACCTGCACGGTTGACGCAGATGGCTTTTCTCTGTGAAAAAAATCAATACTTCTTAAAGATGATAGGCAGGTAGACTTGGAAGGCAGGTTCGATTGGGAAATCCCAGGTGACGCATAGGCGGCAGGCTGTTCCTTGAGGGTTGCAATTAGGAGAGCAGACGTAGTCGTTGCTGTTCTGGACGGCCAGGACATAGCTTCCCCCCTGGGGGCCGACGTAGGTGGGGAGAAGATCCATCTGGCCGATGGATCCTTGCCCATCGTACGAGATGGAAGTGCCCTGCCACCACCACTCCGATTTGTTGTCGCTCCACATCTCCAAGATGGCCTGTGTCAGTCGCATGCCCTCTTCAGGAGGGGACAGAGTGAAAATGCGCCGATGCAGGTGAGTCACCCCACTCCGGGCTTCTTTTTTGCCCTGCCCGTCCCGCAGGCCGATGGGCCTGCAATCGCCAGGCAAGGGGGCCCAGTCGGGAGAGGCCCAGGGTATCCACCAGACCTCCGAGCTGGCCTGCCAGGAGCTATCGGGCACGAAGTCCGGTTGATTCCATCCTGAGGGAGCAGGGGGCGAGGTCACATGCTTAAGCGGGGAATCGCCGGCCGACTGGGTGTCGTACCCGGAGAAGGCTGAGTCATCAAGGCGGTAAACGCTGCTTCCAGGGGAACAGCAATAGCACTCCTCCACTGCCGATGGAGTGGAGGTAGGCGTCGGGGTTGACGTCATTGTAGGCGTGGGCGTAGGCGTCGCCGTAGCCGTGTTGGTGGGTGTTGGGGTGGGTGTTGGGGTTGGCGTCGGGGTCGGTGTGTTGGTCACAGTCGGCGTTGGTGTCGGAGCCGGCACACCGGTGACCTCAAGGTCATAGGTCACATCGCATCCACCGATATTCGTGCCGAAGGGCGCTGCCTTGACGAAGTAAGTGCCCGTCTCAGAACACAGCCAGATGATCTCGGAGGCGGGAGGGTTGTCAGGATCATCGTCGTTGTGCCGCAACTGTGTGGTGCCATCAGTATGGTAGAGGGTGAGAGTCGTGTCGTTATTCGCGCTCAGATTCAGTGTCCTGATGGTATAGATGTTGTCGGCCTCTGCCACGAATTTTGCATAGTCTTGGTCGGTAGTAGTGTGGAAGTTATGCGATTGTGATGCTCCGTTGACCTCAATCAATCGGGCCTGCTCCCAAGTGTCATCCGGCTCGTACGCATCAAGGCAAGGGGTTGGCGTGGGGGTGTTTGTTGGGGTGGCGGTGTCCGTTGGTGTCGGGGTAGGGGTAGCGGTGTTGGTCGGCGTCGGGGTGGGAGTAACTGTGTTGGTGGGCGTTGGCGTAGGTGTTGATGTGCTGGTCGGTGTGGGGGTGTTGGTTATGGTCGGCGTGCTGGTCGTGGTTGCCTGCATGAGCTCGATGGTCCAGGTTCCTCTTGGACACCGGATGTCGTCGGCGTGCAGGATTGCACTCCCAGGGACTCCTTCGAGATAGACGGTGATCGGCTCTGTCTCGCCATCGTACAGCGGACCCGCGATAAACTTGGGCTCAATTCGACCCTCATGCCCAGTTACAAACAGATTGATATTCTGGGCATAGTCGTGTTCTTCTTGATTAAACTTGAGCCAGCCCTCGAGCTGAACCTCCTCGCCCGTGACAGCGACCTCGCTGGGAAAGCCCACGAACTCCAGCTCCCCAATCGAAGCCGTCACCATTGCCGACCAGAGCAAGATAAGGCCAAGGCCGACCGCTACCGTTACTGATAGAGTTGTGGTTCTTGTCATTCCTAAGTCTCCTTTCCCCCAACGCAGACCAGGGAACGGGGAAACAAACCGCCTTTTAGGAAAACACAGCATGGTTCAGGAGGGTGGTTTGTTTGGCCGTTTATAAACAGCGTCCTCAGTCGCCACTATAGGCTTTCAGGATGAGGGGCAGGTAGAGCCTGTATGGCGTTGGCGTTGGAGTAGGTGTGGACGTGTGGGTGATCGTTGGCGTTGGCGTGGATGTGGGCGTGTCTGTCGGCGTTGGTGTATCGGTTGGCGTCGGTGTATGGGTTGGCGTCGGCGTTAGAGTGTTGGTGGGCGTGGGAGTGGGCGTTTGTGTGTCCGTCGGCGTGGCTGTGATAGTTGGCGTTGGCGTATTCGTCGGCGTTGGTGTGTCAGTCGGCGTTGACGTTGCAGTGGGCGTGGGTGTGGGGGTGGGCAAACCGTATTTGCTTACCCCACCACCATGGGTGCCGAACCAGATGTTCCACTCGTTGTCCGTAGCGATAGCGGTGACGTGATCATCCGCCAGCCCTGAGTTTGAGGTATTATAAAGCGTCCAGTTAGCTCCATCGAACTCGTTCACTCCGAACCGCTCCGTGCCAAACCACTTGTTCCCCCTCCAGTCTATGGCGACGGCATTGACTTCGTTGCCTACAATGCCAGCAGTCCCAGCCACATAGGCTATCCAGGCACTGTCGTCGAATCGGCTTGCCGCGGCATTGATACAGTTGAAGAGGTTGCACCATTCATTGTATCCGTCGGTACACCCTCCAAACCATTTCACATCAGTGACCTCTACGGCGATGGCTCGGACATGATCACTCGCTAACCCTGAGCCTGAACGGTAGGTTGTCCAACTCACCCCATTGAACTTGCTCACCCCGCCAGTAGAGGTGCCGGCCCACACATTGCCGGAGTTGTCCACGGTGATAGCATTGATGGAGTTGGATTTCAATCCTGAATTTGAGGTGTTGTAGGTCGTCCAGGAACTTCCGTCGAACTTGCTCACCCCGTACCCAGATCCATCGTCCACCCTGGTGCCGAACCATTTGTTGCCTTGTTGATCCACGGCGACAGCGGAGACCCATTTGAACGCCAGCCCGGAGTTTGAGGTGTCATAGGTCGTCCAGGTGGTCCCGTCGAACTTGCTCACCCCGTTAGCAGTGCCGAACCACTTGTTGCCCTCCGCGTCTATGGCGATGGCGTTGACCCGCTTATGGACCAATCCGTCGGAGACATCATAGGTCGTCCAGTTAGTCCCGTCGAACTTGCTGACCCCCGTATTCGTGCCGACCCACATGTTTCCCTCGTTGTCCATGGCAATGGACAGGACGTAGTTCGACGCCAGGTCGGGGGCGGTGTAAGTCTCCCAAATGCCTGGTTGGGCCAGGGGAGGGTTAGTGGCCTGGGATGTCGAGCCACTCAGGATACCACGCTCAAGGGTGGTCAGAAGGGCCACCACAAGAGCAGACGCCACGATGAAGTACAGCAACCTGGTGAGTATGGCCGTGATCCGTTTGATGGTTGGTCTAGTCATGTGAATCCTCCTTTCTCTCCTTACTCATTTTACCACGTCTGGGCCGCTTGTGCAAACTTTGCCTTCTGGAGTGTAGGGGCAGTCGAAATGGATCGGCTCGAAGCTTGACAATCTTTGTCCTATCTTGTATAATTCTCTTGGAACTAAAATCAGCGTGACAAAAACCTATTCCTTTCAAGAGGACGTACGGGGGTCCAAGGCTCGGCTCGCCTGAACACGGATTTTGAAGCATTTCTGGAAGCCTAAAGGGTTGAACTAGCCTATTTGGCAGCGCATTTTACGCTGCTGAGTCAACAGCGGTTTTTATGTAGTCAATGAACTGCCCTATCAAGGTGTCATAAGTATTACATTCCAGCAAGCGTCCGCCATAAGGCAGCAGAAGGCTCGGCTACTGACCTCGGCATGTTCTAAGAGATGGGTAGCCGAGTCTTTGTTTCTGAGGGAAAACAGACCCCAGAGAAACAGGTGACTCCTGATGGTATGAATGACGATAAACTGCAAGGGGGAAAAGTACGAGCCATGGAACAGTCTTTGGTAATAGATAAGTTGGTTGAGGAAGAGCTGGATCCGTCACCTATGGGGGAGCTCTTTGAGGAAGAATACGATTATAAACGTCCGCAACGTGGCAATATCCGCCAGGCCGTGGTGCTGTCCATCGAACCTCATCAGATTGTGGTAGATGTAAGAGCCAAGCGGGACGGAATCGTCCCGGAGAGCGACCTGATGAGACTGAGGAAAAGCGAACTAGACGCGATACAGGTTGGCGATGAGATAGCGGTCTATGTCCTCAGTCCCCAGAATAACGACGGAAACGTGATTGTTTCTGTGAACATGGCCCTGGCACATCAGGATTGGCTGAGAGCTGAAGAGCTCTTTAAGAGCAGTGAGATCTACGAGGGGAAGGTAAGCAATTGCAACAAGGGGGGGCTGGTTGTTCCCTTCGGCAGGATTTCAGGGTTCGTTCCGGCTTCGCAATTGGTCAACATGCCTCGTAGGCTCTCTCATGAGCGGAAAATGACCAGGCTGTCCGAGTTCATAGGGGAGACCCTGCCTCTGAAAGTCATCGAGGTACATCGCAGCCGACGGCGCTTGATCCTCTCGGAACGAATGGCACAGCACCGATGGCGTGAGCAGCAAAAGCAACAACTGATGGACGAGATCTACGAAGGTGAAGTTCGACGGGGCATCGTCAGCAGCCTGTGCAATTTTGGTGCTTTCGTTGACCTGGGGGGCGCTGATGGCCTGGTGCACATTTCCGAGCTCGCCTGGCACAGGGTACGGCACCCTCGCGAGGTGCTGAGCGTTGGCGATGAAGTTGACGTTTATGTCCTGCGCCTGGATCACGAAAGAGGGAGAATCGGTCTCAGCATCAAGCGCCTGCATCCAGACCCCTGGACCCTGGTGGATGATAATTATCAGGTGGGACAACTGGTGCGAGGCAAAATCACTAACATCGTTGATTTCGGAGCCTTCGCTCGCCTCGAGCCGGGAGTGGAGGGCTTGATCCACATATCCGAGTTAGCCGAGGGCAAAATCAACCACCCTTCCAGCGTGGTGAGGAAAGGCGACGAGGTGACCTTGCGCATCATCAGCACAAATTCCGGACGACGGCGCATCGGCTTGAGCTTGCGTCAGACGCCCCCTCCAGAAGAGCCGGTCGAGGTCAAGGACGAGTCGGAGCCTGAGCCCGCCCCTGACGATCCAGCGATGTCCGCAGAGGCGCAAGAAGCGGTCGGGGAAATCGCTGCCCCCGAAGAGGAAGCGGTGGAGTTGGCCGAGGTCAAGGAGGAGTCGGAACCTGAGCTTGCCCCTGACGATCCAGTGATGTCCGCAGAGGCGCAAGAAGCGGTTGAAGAAATCGCTGCCCCCGAAGAGGCGGTGGAGTTGGTCGAGGTCAAGGACGAACTGGAACCTGAGCTTGCCCTTGACGATCCAGTGATGTCCGCAGAGGCGCAAGAAGCGGTTGAAGAAATCGCTGCCCCCGAAGAGGCGGTGGAGTTGGTCGAGGTCAAGGACGAACTGGAACCTGAGCTTGCCCTTGACGATCAAGCGACGTCCGCAGGGGCGCAAGAAGCGGGTGAGGAAATCGCTGCCCCCGAAGAGGCAGTGGAGTTGGTCGAGGTTGAGGAGGAGTCGGAACCTGAGCTTGCCCCTGACGATCCAGTGATGTCCACAGAGGTGCAAGAAGCGGTTGAAGAAATCGCTGCCCCTGTAGAAGAAACGATGGAAGCTGGAGAGGAAGCCCCTCAAGTGGAAACTGACGAGGAGGCGCCCCAGGAGAGTTTGTATTGAGAAGCAAGTCCTAGAGGGACTGCTTCGGCGAGGATGTGCGCCTGGCGCTTTGATCCAGGCGCATGTTTTTGTTGACGCCAGAGTTGATAAGGATGCTGATTTGTAGTATAATGAACCGTGCTTGAGGAAGAGATGCCTCGTGTTGTTATATCAAGGTCTGTATGATCAAGCTACCTGCTGGCGGCGGGAGTGATAAGCATGAAGTCGAGAAGGATTTACCAAAGCCTGCGCTTCAAGATCACCGTTGGTGTAACCATACCAGTGCTCGTCATCCTGGCTATTGCTTCCTATCTACAATACAGCAACCACCGCGATTTGATGATAGATAGCCTAAGGCTCTCTGCTGCAAACTTAGGGGAGATCATTGAAGCCAGCTTGCAACACTCCATGTTGACTAACGACTTCACCGAAGTCCAGGGCATAGTTGATGAGATCGCGGCGAGGAGAGAGGTCAAAGAGCTTTTCTTGCTTGACAGCAAGGGTCAGATAGTGATCTCCGCGGGCCAGAAAAGAGCTGGAACGATATTGGATCTGAGTGACACCACGTGCCAGTCCTGTCACGAGCAAAAGGCTGTGGATCGGAGTTCAACCTGTATCTTCGCCACCGAGCAAGGGGAAAGGGTCTTTCGCAATCTGAATCCCATAGAGAACCGACAGGAGTGTCAGGGATGCCATGAGGCCAGTGAAGAAGTGCTGGGCATCTTAATCAGTGACTTCTCTATGACAACTATTGACCAACATCTGGCCACTGACCGCCGCAACAGCCTCCTTTGGTCAATTGGATCCCTTGCGGTGGTGATGGTAGTTGTTAACCTTGCGATGGACCGTCTGGTGATCGGCAAGCTGGGGCGGTTTAAGGGGGCCATAGAATCGCTCAGCAATGGCGACTTAGATCAGAGAGTGGTAATCAAAAACAGTGATGAGCTCGGGGAACTGGCTGCTACTTTCAACTATATGACAGAGGAGTTGCACGACAAAGAGGTTCTCCGGGGTCGGCTTCTGGAAAAGATCATTACTGCTCAGGAGGATGAGCGCAAGCGAATCTCTCGCGAGCTGCACGATGAGACGGGCCAGGCTCTGACCTCGCTCTTGGTGGGTCTCACGGTTTTGGAGGGGGCCACGTGCCTGGAGGAGGTTCGAGACACGGCGGATCAACTGCGCACCACGGCCGCCCAGACTTTGGATAGTCTGCACAGCCTGGTCCTGGAGCTCAGACCCAGCGTGCTCGACGATTTGGGCCTGGTTGCTGCCTTAAAGCGCTACGTGAAAGACTACGCCACAGGCTTCGGCCTGGACGCCGACTTCGAGGCTGTGGGATTTGAGGAGAAGCGCTTGACTCCCCAGGTGGAGACAACTCTCTACCGCATAGTCCAGGAGGCTCTAACCAATGTGGCCAGACACGCCGAGGCCAGTCAAGTGAGCGTGCTCTTGGAGCAAAGGACGGGTTCAGTGATAGCCATCGTCGAGGATGATGGCCGAGGATTCGACGTAGAGAGTGTCCTCAACTTAGGACAACCCGCGAGATTGGGGCTTCACGGGATGCAAGAACGGGTTGCCTTGGCTGGCGGCAAGCTTACCCTGGAGTCGTCGCCGGGTATAGGCACTACTGTCTTTATTGAAATCCCCCTGGACGGCAGGCACTGAAAGGACATCGGTCATGGAAAAGATCCGTGTGCTTCTGGCAGATGATCACGCCGTGCTCAGAGCGGGCCTTCGCCTGCTGCTGGATGCTCAGGCCGACATGGAAGTCGTGGGCGAAGCTAGCACGGGCGATCAGGCCGTGACTCAGGCTAAGAACCTGACCCCGGATGTTGTGCTACTGGACATCACTATGTCGGGACCGGACGGGTTGGACGCTGTCCAAATGATCAAAGAGACGAACCCAGAGGTCAAGGTGCTGATTTTGACAATGCACGACGACGAGAGCTACCTTCGTCAGGTGCTTGAAGGAGGTGGGTCTGGTTACGTTCTGAAGAGAGCTGCTGACACCGAGTTGCTGTCCGCCATACGGGCTGTACACGGAGGCGGAACGTATCTGCATCCCGCCCATGCTCAAATGCTTTTGGAGGGAACTGGGGAGAGTAGAAAGACCGAGGATGCAAATAGGGGTGGGTACGATCTCTTGAGCAATCGTGAAAAACAGGTGCTCAAGCTGGTAGTTCTTGGCTATACCAATAGGCAAATTGCCGATAAGCTCTTCATCAGTGTGAAGACGGCCGAGACATACAGAGCGCGTATGCAAAACAAGCTTGGAATCAGGAGTCGAGCTGCCCTGGTACGCTATGCCTTGAGCCAAGAACTGCTCCTCGAAGACGAGTAGACCCTCCTTAACAATCATTCTGGGGCGAGTCAAAACAGTGGGCATCTCACTGATGCCGTCATAACACAAAAGGGCAAGGGCTGGCTGTATTAGCCAGCCTTTTTGCGTCTTTCACAGAAAACAAGGGTTTTACCTGACAGGAAAAGGAAAATCATAGGGTTTTCCCCGCTAGACGAAAGCCGTCGGCAATTGTATAATAGTCTCGTCGCGACACACCTAAAAAACTAGTCCTATAGTGTTCATACCCGGTGGTCTGTTATGGATTCGACTGCGAAGCCAGACGCCTATCAACCGAAAGAAGGGGAATTTGCCAAGCGGGCTGAAGAGCAGCGCTCCGATGATGCCACCCTGCCCAATGCTGAAGTTGAGAGACGGGCCAAAGTTTTCAGCGCGTTGGGCAACGAAACGCGGTTGAAGATCCTGAGATTGCTTTTGAGCGGAGACCTGTGTGTGTCTGGCATTGTGGAGAGTGTTGCTGGGGCTGCCTCGACGGTGGCCCACCACTTGCGCATGTTGGAGGATGCTGGGCTTGTCACTAGTCGTCGCGATGGCAGATCTACCTACTACACTATCCAGAAAGAAGAACTGTCCAAGTATCACATCTTTGAGTCATGAAGATTAGCAGGCGTGAGTTCATCAAACTGGCTGGCGTCAGCGCGGCCGCCGCAGCCCTGTACGAGTCCAGCGGCTCCATCCTACAAGCCTTGAGCTTGATCAACCAGGCGACCCCTCCCGGCCAGGAGGTGTGGGCACCCAGCGTGTGCCAACTGTGTCCAGCTCAGTGTGGCCTGCGGGTACGAGTAGTGAGGGGGCTGGCGGTCAAGATCGAGGGCAACCCCCGCCATCCTCTCAACCAGGGCAAGCCCTGCCCGCGAGCCCAGGCCGCCCTCCAGGTTCTCTACGACCCCGACCGGATACAGCATCCCCTCCGTCGCGTGGGAGAGCGGGGAGAGGACCGCTGGGAATCTATCTCCTGGGAGGAAGCCATCGCCCAGGTGGCAGACCACCTGAGAGGGCTGCACCACCAGGGGCAGGCCCACACGCTCCTTTTCCTGCACGACGCGCTCTCCGGCCAGATGCGCGAACTGATCGAGCGTTTCTGCCGGGCTTATGGCTCGCCCAATGTCGTCGCCGCCGACGGACTGGACGCCGAGCGTCTGACCCACCTCCTCACGCAAGGTTGGTTTGACCTGGCCGCGCACGATTGGGAGGAGACGGCTTACGTCCTGTTCTTCGGCGGCTCCTACTTGGAGGACTGGCAGCCCCAGGTGCACATGCTGCGAGCCTACTCGTACATGCGGCGCGGCCGGCCTGACCGGCGGACTCGCCTGGTACAAATAGGCTCTCGTTTCTCCGTTTCCGCGGCCAAGTCGGACGAGTGGGTGCCGCTCCTGCCTGGTCGCCAGGGGGCGCTGGCGCTGGGGATGGCCCACGTCATCATCCGCGAGCGGCTTTACGACCACGCCTTCGTGGCCGACCACACCGAGGGGTTCGACGACTTTGCCACTCTGGTGCTGAAGCAGTACACGCCGGACGCGGTGACAGCGCTGAGCGGGGTGCCTGCCGATACGATCAAGCGGCTGGCGCGGGAGTTTGCTGGCAGCCGCCCTGCTGTAGCCGTCGCCGGACGAGGACTGGGGGAGGGTATCAATGCTCTCTTCAATCACGTCACCATCCACGCTCTCAACGCCCTGGTGGGCAGCGTGGATGCACCGGGCGGCATCCTGAGACCTCGACAGCCTCCTTTCACCCCCTGGCAGTCCGACCTGCCCGAAGAGTCCTCTCAGCCCAGACTGGACGGGGCCGGCACTGCACCTTATCCGCTGGCCGCCAACGCCCTTCACACTCTGCCGGAGCGCATCGTGCTTGGCGCACCTTATGCCCCCCAGGCCCTGTTCTTCCACGAGACCAACCCTCTCTTTGAGGGGGCCGGGGCGAGCCGCTGGCGCGCTGCTTTCGAGCACATTCCCTTTGTAGTCAGCTTCTCTCCCTTCATGGACGAGAGCACGCGCTACGCCGACCTGGTGCTGCCCAACCACACCTTTCTGGAGCGATGGGTAGACGGGACGCCGCCGGGCGGGCTGGGTGTGCCCACCATTGGAGTAGGGCAGCCTGCCGTCGAGCCACTCTACGACACCCGAAACACCGGCGACGTGCTACTAGCCCTGGCTCGCGCCTTTGACGACGGCTTGGCCGATCTCTTCCCCTGGTCGGATTACGAGCAATTGCTCCGCTTCCGAACACAGAGGCTCCTCGAGGCGGGAGGGTCCATCCAGGCTGACACCTTCGACCAGTTCTGGGGTGAGCTTGTGAAGCGAGGGGTCTGGGTAGGCTCCCCCTACACCTTCGGCCAATGGGAGGAAGTGCTGACTACACCTTCAGGTCGCTTCCAGTTCCGCCTGGCTCAGTTGGAAGAGGCATTGAGCAGGATCGGGGAAGAAAACGTCGGCTTTCTGGGACTGGAAGGCGAAGGAGATGTACTGTCGTTGCCCCACTACGAGCCACCGCGCTATGCGGGCGATGTGGCAGAATATCCCCTCCACCTGATTCCCTACCAGGTGATCGCCGACGCTGGCTGTCGGGCTCCCAACGCCCCGCTCCTGTGGGAGATGTACGGCCTGCACCTCAAGGAGATGTGGCAGAGCTGGGTGGAGATCCACCCGGAGACGGCTCACCGGCTGGGCATTTATGATGGAGACCAGGTGTGGATCGAATCGCCCCAGGGCCGCATCCGGCTCAAGGCCCGTCTCTACGAGGGGGCGATGCCTGACGCTGTCAACATCCCCCTGGGGGGAGGGCACACTGCCGGCGGACGCTGGGCCAGTCAGGTGGGAGGGGGGAACGTGGCCGAAATCGTCGTTCCGCAGACCGACCCGCTGGCCGGCACCGCTGCCTGGTGCAGCACGCGCGTCCGCGTTTACAAGGCTTGAAGGTTAGCGCAAGGAGTGAGAGATGCCCCATTGGGGTATGGTGATTGATCTGGATAAATGCACCGCTTGCCAGTCCTGCTCAGCGGCCTGCCGGGCCGAGAACAGCGTTCCCTTCGCCGGGCCTGAACAGGCAGCCATGGGCCGACCGATTTTCTGGCAAGAGGTGCTTGAGCGGGAAGTGCGCGGCCACTACCCCTTCCTGGAGATGCAGTTCGTTCCTCGCCCCTGCATGCATTGCGAGAAGCCGCCGTGCGTCAAGGTCTGCCCGGTGGGCGCAACCTTTCGGACAGAGGATGGCCTGGTGGCGATGGACTACGACATCTGCGTCGGCTGCCGCATGTGCACCACTGCCTGTCCCTACGGCGTGCGCTACTTCAACTGGTACGCCCCGCAGTTCCCGGTGCCGCTGGACCGCACGCTGAACCCTGATGTACCGGTGCGTGACAAGGGAGTAGTGGAAAAGTGCACCTTCTGTGTCCATCGGTTGCGAGCTGCGGAAGCCCAGGCGGAAGAAGAGGGGCGAGAATTGAGTGACGCTGAGGTCGTGCTCCTACCGGCCTGCAACCAGGCCTGCCCCGCCTCCGCCCGCTACTTCGGTGATCTGGAGGATCCGGAGAGTACCGTCTCACGGCTGGCTCGCAGCCGGCGTGCCTACGTACTGTTCGAGGAATTGGGCACTGAGCCCAGTGTCTACTATCTGAAGAGCGAGTAGCGAATGATGCAACAAGGTGAAGAGGCCCTACTTCTAGCTCCACTAACTCGCACGAGCCGCGGGTTCGCTGTCTTCGTGGGCCTGTTGCTGGCTGTCGTCGTCGCGGGGGGCGCGGCCTATGCCTATCAGCTTATTAACGGCCTGGGCGTGACCAGCATGAACCGTCCTGTCTACTGGGGCGTTTACATCGTCAACTTCGTCTTCTTCATTGGCCTGGCCCACTCCGGCACCTTCATCTCCGCCATCCTGCGGCTGGTGGGAGCAGAATGGCGCAAGCCGCTGGCCCGCGCTGCCGAAGCCATCACCGTCTTCAGCATTCCTTTCGGTGCTGGCAGCATCCTGATGGATTTGGGCCGCATTGATCGCATGGTCAACATATTCGCCCGTGGGCGGTTCGAGTCCCCCCTCTTGTGGGACGTGACTTGCGTAAGTCTGTATCTGTTTTCCAGCGTTGTTTTCTTCTACCTGTCCCTTCTGCCTGACCTTGCTCGCTGCCGGGACCAGTTGACCGACGTACCTCGCTGGCAGCACCAGATGTACCGCATCCTGTCCCTGGGCTGGAAAGACCGCCCTGAGCAGTACCGTCGCCTGGAGAGGGTGCTGGGTGGGATGACAGTCTTTATGGCCATGCTCGTCGTCATCGTCCACACCGTCGTCGCCTGGGTGTTCGGCATGACGCTCCAGCCGGGCTGGCACACCGCCATCCTGGGCCCGTTCTTTCTCATAGGGGCTGTCTTCTCCGGCTCCGGTGCCGTCGTCGTGGCTATGGCGGTGTTGCGGCGCGCCTTTCACCTGGAAGAGGTGCTGACCCTCAAGCACTTCGACTACATGCGCAAACTGCTCATCAGCCTCACCCTGGTCTGGCTCTACTTCATGGTGACCGAATACCTGACCACCTTCTACGGCCAGGAAGTGGAGGAGATGCTGGTCTTCTGGCAGAAATTCACCGGCGCCTATGCTATCCCTTTCTGGATCATGTTCGCGCTATGCTTCGCCGTGCCTCTGGCGATTTTCATGACCAAGGGAAAGCGAAGCGTCAGTTGGATGGTGGCGGCGGGATTGATCATCAACGTCGGGATGTGGCTGGAGCGGTACATCGTTATCATTCCCACCCTGACGCGGCCCCGGCTGTTGAGCGAGTTGGCGATGGGTTCCTATACACCCTCTGTGATCGAATGGATCATCACCGCCGCCTGCTTCGCCGGCGTGTTGCTCTTTTATGCTCTGTTCACCCGTTTCTTTCCCATCATCCCCATCTGGGAGCGATCGGAGGAAGTGGAGGCATACTTGCATTAGTGGAGGGCAGAAACCAGGTTTTTTGGTTGATAAGATGGCTTCTCGCGTCCCAGGAGATCTCACACGGACAATCTGTTTGCTCAGACGGGGCAAAAACCTGGTTTCTCTGCCAAGACAAGGAGTGGAGCCATGAAGACTGTCAAAGATCTGTTGAAAGGCAAAGGGTATGACATCTGGGCTGTGGCGCCGGATGATTCGGTGTATGACGCCCTCAAGCTGATGGCCGACAAGAATGTGGGAGCCGTGCTGGTGATGGACGCCGACCATCTGGTGGGCATCCTGTCGGAGCGGGATTACGCCAGGAGGGTCCTTTTCAAGGGAAAACTACCGGAAGAAACACCTGTCCGGGAGATCATGACCGAAAAGGTGTTGTGGGTGCGCCCTGATCAGACCGTCGAGGAGTGCATGGCGCTGATGACCAACAAGCGCGTGCGACACCTGCCCGTCTTCGAAGGCGATCAGTTGATCGGCGTGATCTCCATTGGGGACGTGGTCAAGGCCATCATCTCTGAGCAGGAGTTCATGATCGAACAGCTCGAACACTACATCACGGGGGGATACTTCCGACCCTAAAGCCGAGGAAGATTATGGACATTTCGTGGATTTTCACCACGCCGGGAATCGGCGGAATCATTGCTGCGACAGTGCTGCTGAGCGCGGCTGTGATATACATCGGTCTGACCCGTTGGATTCTGCAAGGCGGACGAGAAGAGGCGCCGCCGTGGGAGCAGATGGGCTGGCCATTCAAGTAGAGCCATTTTTGAATAGTGAGGAGGCAAAAAATGGACAACTTAGGGATTATAGGGGCTGCTGTGGCAGGCGCAATCGCTTTCCTAGTGCTCATCGTCTGGCCGGCAGTCAAGATCGTCCAGCAGTGGGAGAAGGGGGTCGTGCTGCGCTTTGGCCGGCTGATTGGCATCCGTGAGGCGGGGATCAACTTCATCCTACCCTGGATTGACCGCATGGTCAAAGTAGACATGCGAGTCGAGACCCTGGTCCTCGAACCTCAAGAGGTGATCACCCGCGACAATGTGACCGTGCACGTGGACGCGGTGGTCTACTTCAAGGTGGTTGACGCCAAGAAGGCCGTCATTGAGGTCACGAACTACGTCAAGGCGACCACCCAGATCGCCTTGACCACGCTGCGGAGCGTTCTGGGTCAGTCTGAGCTGGACGAACTGCTGTCCCACCGCGACAGGATCAACGAGCGGTTGCGGGACATCATTGACGAGCATACCGAGGAGCCGTGGGGTGTGTTGGTGGTGACTGTCGAGGTCAAGGACGTGCTCCTGCCGGAGGGATTGCAGCGGGCCATGGCCCGCCAGGCCGAGGCCGAGCGGGAGAAGCGGGGCAAGATCATCCACGCCGAGGGAGAGTTGGCCGCGGCCGAGCAACTGGTGCAGGCCGGAGACATGATCGCCAGCCAGCCGGTGAGTCTGCAACTGCGCTATCTTCAAACGTTGGTGGAGATGGCGGGCGAGCGAACCAGCACCATCATCCCTGTCCCCCTGGACATCCTCTCTTCGCTGGCCCCGATGCTGGGTGGAAAGTCCGACGAGGACTAGGCAGACCTTCTGCGAAGGGAGACGGGAATGAAGAACTGGATATTCCATCATCGTTGGCTCCTGGCCGGAGCGCTGCTCCTGGTAGCACTACTGGCTATCGTGGGGACCATCGCCGCTCAGCCGCCCGTCCCACACGCGGTGATGGAGGGGGAGGACTGTCTGGGTTGTCACCAGGCGGGCGTGGCCGGCGCGCCCCGCCTGGCCTGGGACCACCTGGGGCGCAACAACGAGGACTGCGCGCGCTGCCACGAAATCAGTGGCGCGCCAGCCGGCGAGATCACCCATCCCGTGGTCGGTCGAGAGGACTGCTTGTCGTGCCATCGCGAGGGAGTGGGCGCCACGCCCAAGCTGACCGGCAATCACGTGGACTACACCAATGATGAGTGCGATTTGTGTCACTTTCCGTCAGCGATCGCGGTAGTAGAAGAACCTACTCCTGTGCCAGTGGAGCCTACCCCTGAGCCAGTAGAACCTACTCCGACCCCAGAGACCCCTCACATACCCACCGGCGAGAACGCCTGTGTGTCCTGCCACCAGCTCATCTTCACCGACGAGGAGCACGCCCTCTTCACCGGCCAGCCTATGGGCGACGCCGAGGCCGGCGCGATCCTCTACGCCCAGGTGTGCGCGAGCTGCCATGGCGACGACGGCTCCACTCCGGTGGGCGATGAGGATGCCGTCATTGGCGCAGAAGCTTACTGGAGCACCCATGACGATGCGGCCATCCTGCAAGACATCGGCATCGGGTCACATGGCCAGATGACTGCCTTTGCCCAGGACTACGACGGCCCGCTCTCCTGGGAGGAAATCCTGGACATAGCGGCCTTTGTGCGCTCGTGGGGACCGCTGGCTCAACCTTCGGAAGTGCCCGCTGTGGAAGGCCCTACCTACAGCGACACCATCGGCCCGCTTCTGACCGAGCAGTGCGCACTTTGCCACGCGGCCCCTGCTACCCTGATCGTTACATCCTACGAGTCACTGATGGCCGGATCTGCTTCCGGGCCAGTGATCGTGCCCGGCGACCCTGACGGGAGCCGCATCGTTGAGGTGCTGCAAGAGGGGCACTTTGCCCAGTTGAGCGAAGCGGAGTTGGATCTGTTGATCGAATGGATCGCCAACGGGGCGCCTGAAAAGTAGTATACCAGGGAAGAATGGACTTGATCATTCTATGAAAGAAATCAGCCGACGAACCTTTCTTAAATTGGCCGGAGTAAGCGCTGCTGCTGCGGCCCTATATCAGTCAACTGGCTCCATCTTGGCCGCGCTGAACATTATTGACCAGGAAACCTCTCCTGGCGCAGAGAGGTGGGTGCCCAGCGTTTGTCAACTTTGCCCGGCCGAGTGTGGCCTTCGGGTACGAGTGGTGGGAGACGTGGCGGTCAAGATCAAGGGTAACCACCAAAACCCCTGTAACCAGGGTCGAACCTGCCCGAAGGGACAGGTCGGCTTGCACCTTTTGTACAATCCCGACCGGGTGAAGACACCGCTCAAGCGGGTGGGGGAACGGGGAGAGGGCCGCTGGCAGGCCATATCTTGGGACGAAGCCATTGGCGCTGTGGGTTCCCGGCTGTTGGCTTTGCGTCTGGCCGGCACGCCGGAGCGCATGGCTTTCCTCTATGAGCGGCCGGCTGGGCTGCTAGAGGAAACCCTCACCTACTTTTGCCAGGCCATGGGCACGCCGAATGTGATGGATATGCGCCCAGATGCGCTCAGTAAAGCCGTCCTTCTAACTCAGGGCTGGGATGCCCAACCTGGCTACAATCTGGAGCTCACGCGCCACCTTTTGAGCTTCAACTATGCGCTCCTGGAATCGGCCCAGCCCACGGTGCGTCTGCTGGCTGCGTACAGCTTCATGCGCCGCGGACGGCCCGGCGACCGAACGTATATGGTGCAAATCGAGCCGCGCCTGTCGGTGACGGGCGCCAAGGCCGATGAGTGGGTGCCTATCAAGCCGGGCACCGAGGGTTTGTTGGCTCTCGGTCTGGCCTGGGTGATTGTTTTCGAGCACCTCTACGACAAAACCTTCGTTTCCCAGCACTGCCACGGATTTGAGGAGTGGAGCCAAGCCGTGCTGCAAGACTATACTCCAGAGCGAGTCTCGCAGCTCACTGGCGTCAGTGAAAGGACGATAACACGGCTGGCGCGCGAGTTCGCCGACACGTCGCCAGCCCTGGCCATAGGCGGCGACGCAGTGGGGCAGCAGACTAACGGCCTCGCCAGCCAACTAGCTATCCACTCGCTGAACGCGCTAGTCGGCTCCATAGACGTGCCGGGTGGCGTGATGATGCAGCGTCCAGTGCCCCTCACGCCCTGGCCCGATGTATTCATGGACGACGTAACGATCGAGGGGCTGGCCCGACCCCGTATTGATGGGCCTGAGCGCTATCTCCTGGCGCGCTCAGCAATCCACCACCTGCCAAAGGCGATTCTGACCGAAGATCCCTATCCGCTGGAGGCGCTGCTGCTCTATCGCGCCAACCCCATTCACGAACTACCTGACCCGGAAGCGTGGCGGGAGGCCCTGAAACGGGTGCCGCTCATTGTCAGCTTTGATTCCTTTGTTGAAGAAACATCGGCCTACGCCGATTACATCCTTCCTGACCACACTTTCCTGGAGCGGTGGATCGCCGCGCCGCTGATGCCTTCGCTGGGCTACCCGGTGTTGGCGTTTGGGCAGCCCGTCGTGGCGCCGCTCTACGATACGCGGGCCTTCGGCGACGTGCTCATCCAGCTTGCCAATCAGGTTGGGGGGGCGCCCAAAGCGAACTTCCCCTGGAACGACCACCGCGAGTTGTTGCGCTTCCGGTTCGAAGACCTGGTGGCGGCAGGACATGGCACGATTCGAGCTGACACAATGGATGGCTTCTGGCAGGAGTTGGAGGAGCGCGGCACGTGGTTCAGCACACCTTACCACTTCGCGGGGGGAAATGGGAGGAACCCGGAGGGATGGGGGACGGTATTGGCCACGCCTTCCGGAAAGTTCGAGTTCACACCCCAGGTGTTCCAAAAGCAGCTCTCGTTGTCGCCGCCCTACTACAGAGTTCCGCGCTATGTGGGTGAGGAAGATGAGTTTCCCTTCCACCTGCAGTTCTATACCCTGATGAACCAGGGAAGTGGGCCGGGAGCGGCAAATCTGCCCCATTTGCACGAACTCTACGGCCTACACATCAAGCAGATATGGGGAAACTGGGTGGAAATCAATCCTGAGACAGCTCACGAACTGGGTATTGAGGAATGGGATGAAGTGTGGGTCGAGTCGCTGGTCGGTAAGATCCGGCTCCCGGCGAGGCTCTACCCGGGCATACCACCTGAGACGTTGTGTATACCCACGGGACTGGGCCACACTGCGGGCGGCCAGTGGACAAAGGGCATTGGCGTCAACCCGGAAACTCTGGTTAGTAGCAGCTACGTGGACGAGCTGAGCGGACTGGTCGCCCGGCAGGGCGTACGGGTCAAGATATACAAAGTGGAAGGATAGGTTACGTATGCCGAGATGGGGCATGGTCATTGACCTCGACAAGTGTACCGGCTGTCAGGCATGTAGCGTGGCTTGCCGGATGGAGAACAACATTCCCTTCGCTGGGCCAGAGGAAGCGGATTTGAGCCGTGTCAAATGGTGGCACAAGGTGTTGCGCTTTGTGGAAGGAGAATACCCCAATGTTCACATCACGTTCATGCCCCGGCCTTGCCAGCACTGCGACAAACCGCCTTGCGTGAACGTCTGTCCGGTAGGAGCCACCTACAAGGACGAGGAAGGCGCCGTGCGGATGAACTATGACCGCTGTGTCGGCTGTCGCTTCTGCGCCTCAACCTGCCCGTATGGGGCGCGCCACTTCAACTGGTACGACCCAATCTACCCCGAGGAGATGCGGGCTGCCCTCAATCCAGACGTGCCCGTTCGCCCCCGCGGAGTGGTGGAGAAGTGTACCTTCTGCATTCATCGCCTGGAGAAGGCCAAGCGTAAGGCGGCTGAGGAGGGGCGTGAACTGGTGAACGCCGAATTGGTCAACCTGCCGGCCTGCAACGAGGTCTGTCCGGCCTCCGCCCGTTATTTCGGCGATCTGGATGATCCGGAAAGCACCGTCTCACGCCTAGCCCACAGCTCGCGGGCCTTCATACTATTAGAGGAGCTGGGCACCTTTCCCAAGGTGTTTTATCTGAAAGCGGCAAGCTAACGGAAGAGAAAGAGACGATATATGTCATTTGAGGGTTATAGCATTCAGGAAAGACGTACTCTGGCAAGACCGGTGGATGAGGACGCCATCCTGTTCGAGCCGCTCCAGCGCACTGGATGGAAGTTCTGGGCTATCGTGGCCATCCTAGTGTACGTCATCATCTTTGGGGTGTCGGCCTACTACCGCCAGCTTACCAAAGGGTTGGGCATCACCGGCCTGAACTACCCGGTCTACTGGGGAATGTACATCATCAACACCATCTTTTTCATCGCCATCAGCTACGGTGGCACGCTCACCTCCGCCATTCTGCGAATCTTCGGTATCCGGTGGCGGACGCCGATCACCCGCGCCGCCGAGGTGATGACCGCTTGCGCCCTCTCCATCGGGGCGCTGAACATCGTCCTGGACATGGGGCGGCCCGACCGGGTGTTGAACTTGATCCTGTACGGCCGATGGCAGTCGCCCATTCTGTGGGACTTCTACGCCGTTAGCCTGTACATGGCCTGTAGCCTACTCTACCTCTACTTGCCGCTGATACCGGACATCGCCGAGTTGAAAGAGCGGTTCCCTCGCCGCCGATGGCTCTACGGTCCCCTGTCGCTGGGCTGGACAGGCACCCCACAGCAAAAGAGGCGGCTGGACAGGATCATAGACATCATGGCCTATGCTATGGTTCCCATCGCGGTGATGGTACATACTGTTCTCTCCTACCTGTTTGCTCTGACCACACAGCCGATGTGGCACAGCACGCTCATGGGGCCCTACTTTGTCATGGGGGCCGTCTACAGCGGCATGGCTGGGTTAGTCATCGTCATGGCGCTTCTCCGGCGGTTCCTCCACCTGGAGCGCTACCTTGAGCCCAAGCACTTCAAATACATGGGACTGATGATCCTGGGTATGACGTCCGTCTGGCTCTACTTCACTTTCTCAGAGTATATCACCACCTACTACGGCCAGGACCCGTCTCACCTAGAGGTGTTCCATGCTAAGTTCTTCGGCGAGTTCGCGCCTTATTTCTGGATTCAGGTCGTATTGTGCCTGGTGGTTCCTGTGCTGGTGTTGAGCTTCCGGCGGACACGCACCATCGCGGGCACGGTCTTTGCCAGCGTGTTGATTCTCGTTGGCATGTGGTTGGAGCGGTTCCTGATCATCGTTCCCACTCTCACCCATCCTCGCCTGCCACTTGACCTGCCCTTCACCATAGGCAAATACCAGGCCACCAGCGCTGAGTGGGCCATCATGGCTGCCAGTGCAGCGGCCATTGCGTTACTCTACTTGATGTTCATCAAACTGTTTCCCATCGTACCCGTCTGGGAGATTCGCGAGGAGCGGGAAACCCATAAACCCGTAAATCCGTAGGTTCGTAAATTCGGGGGCACGAATCTACGAGTTCCGAATGTACGAATCTACCAACTCACAAATTAGAGGAGGAAAAAGCAAATGGATCAACTAGTAAGTCTGCTACCAATTATCTTTCCTGTCGCGATCTTGGTGGGCCTCATCGTCGTCCCTGCCGTCAAGATCGTCTATCAGTACGAGCGCGGTGTACTGTTCCGCTTCGGTAGGTTCATAGGCCTCCGCAAGCCGGGCATCAACCTGATCTTGCCCTGGATTGACAGGCTGGTCAAGGTTGACCTGCGAACCAGAACGGTGATCCTGACACCCCAGGAGGTCATCACCCGCGACAACGTGACTGTCCACGTGGACGCGGTGGTGTACTTCAACGTCTTTGACCCAGAGCGCGCTGTCATCCAGGTTGAAGAATACGCCATGGCCACCGAGCAGTTGGCCCTGACCACTCTGCGGAGTGTGCTGGGCCAGTCCGATCTCGACGAGCTCCTGGCCCATCGTGACCGCATCAACGAGCGCCTGCGGGACATCATTGACGATCATACCGAAGATCCGTGGGGCGTGATGGTCACGCTGGTCGAGGTGCGGGACGTGTTGTTGCCAGAAGGGATGCAGCGGGCCATGGCCCGCCAGGCTGAGGCCGAGCGAGAAAAGCGAGCCAAGATCATCCACGCCGAGGGTGAGGAAGCGGCGGCGCAAGCCCTGGCCAATGCAGCCAGGACCATCGGTGCCGCACCGCCAGCGATACAACTGCGCTACTTGCAGACGCTGGTCGAGATGGCTGGTGAAAGAAACAGCACCATTATCCCCTTGCCGGTGGACATTGTCTCTTTTTTGGGCGAAGGGCTACGGCAGGGGAGCGACTCAAAGTAGCCATTGATCATCAACCTGGGAGTATGGCTGGAGCGTTCCCGCCATGACGCAGCCACGCCTGGGTAAGACATCTGGAAATCAGGGTTTTCGCTAGCGGGTAGATTCTGGTTAGCGAGCAGACTGGAGCTATCACATCTCCTCGCTTTTGGACGCAAAAACCTGGTTTCCAGTTGAATCAGATTACGGAAGGAACCAAGAATGAGATATTGGATATCTCGTCACTATTGGCTAGTAGTCATTGTGCTGATCCTGGCGGCTCTGCTGCTTACTGTAGGGCCAACCTCGGCTCAGCCCCCCGTACCCCACGGTGTAATAGAGGGGGATGACTGCCTCAGTTGCCACGAGGCGGGTGTAGCTGATGCGCTTCGCCTGTCGCGAGACCACATGGGGCGCAACAACGAAGACTGCGCCATCTGCCACGAACCCAGCGGTGCATTCGCAGACGACACACCCCACCCGATAGCCGGTCGAGAGGATTGTCTCTCGTGCCATAGCGTGGGGATAGGCACTATATTGGCCAGGAGTCACCTGGAACGCACGAACGACCAGTGCGAACTATGCCACCTGCCCTCGCCTGCTGTAGAGGAGCCTACTCCGACCCCGGCCACAGCGAAACCTACTCCCACCCCAACCCCCCACGCCACTCCAGAGGCAGGCCCTCCCCCTTCTGGGGCAGAGACCTGCGCGGCGTGTCATCAGCGTACGGCCGTTGATGAAGGACATGCTACGTTCACCAGCCAGCCCCTCGGTGACCAAGAGGCCGGTGCAACGCTCTTCACTCAGCAGTGCGCGACCTGCCACGGCGAGGATGGCGCCACGCCGGTGGGCGAAGATGGGAACATCATCAACTCAGAGGAGTACTTGAGCGCTCACGACGACGCTGACATTCTGAAGGACATCGGCATCAACCCTCACGGCGCGACGCCTGCCTTTGTCGAGGACTACGGCGGTCCCCTCTCGTGGGAGGAGGTGTTGGATCTGGCAGCCTTCGTTCGCTTGTGGGGACCGATGGCTGCGCCACACGCAATGCCTGGGCCAACCTATGCCAGTACCATTGGTTCACTGCTGACCGAGCGGTGTGGAGCCTGTCATGGATCTGCTGGCGGTCTGAGTGTGGCGGACTATGATGCACTGATGGCTGGGGGCTCTTCAGGCCCTGTGGTGGTGCCCGGCGATCCGGAGGGAAGCAGCCTCGTTGAGTTGCTGCGGGGGGGACACTTTGCTCAGTTGAGCGAGGCGGAACTAGACCTGTTGATCGAATGGATCGCCAATGGAGCACCAGGGGAGTAAGGCAAGATGAGGCGTGTGTTTAGTACCAAGAACTGGTCTTCAGAGGCCAAACCCATCCTGCGATGGGCTGGCCTTATGCTGCTGGCGGCCGGTCTGTTAGTGGCCTGTGCCCAGCAGTCAACAGAGACTACCACTGTGAAGTCTGGCCAACAGCGCCGCCCGTTACTATTCTAATCGAGGCCACGCCCGCACCACCGGTCGAGCCGGTGGCAATGACGTGGCGCGAGTCGGTGGATGCCTTGTTGGTCGAAGCGGACATCGGCGCGGAGTCGCAAGGGTGTGTCAACTGCCACCTGGCCACGACGCCTAAGATGGTGGAACAATGGGTCTCGTCGGAGCACGCAGCAGAGAGTGTTGATTGCCTGGAGTGCCACACAGCCCAGGAGGGGGACTGGGACTACACGGAACACCATGGCAACGTGGCTGTCGCCACCAATCCAACGGCCGGTGACTGCGCCAACTGCCACGAGCAGGAGTACGAGGAATTCAGCCGGAGCAAGCACTCAGCCCTGGCGATGATCTTCTTCTCCGCCTCGTTCGACCGAAACGTCCTCGAGCCGACCATCGCCACCAAGCACGGCTGTCAGGAGTGCCACAACATTGGCCACTTCTGGCCCGACCAAAGCGTGGGCGAGTGTGACGCCTGCCACCCCAAACACTCCTTTGACGTGGCCGTGGCCCGCAATCCCTACACTTGCGGCGAGTGTCACATCGGCCCAGATCACCCGCACATCGAAATCTGGGAAGAGTCCAAACACGGCAACGTGTTCATGAGCAACCCCGAAAACTGGGAGGAGCTGGGCTACGAGGCCGTGAAGGGGGAGCCGCCACCCTTCGACGCGCCGACCTGCACCACTTGTCACATGGACGCCACGGTTAACCTGCCGGCCACGCACGATGTCGGCTCTCGAATGGCCTGGGAGACCCAGTCGCCGTGGACGATCCGCGCTACCGAAGCCTGGGGAGGCGGGCTGACCTGGGAGGAGAAGCGGGCGAACATGACCGCGACCTGTCTCCAATGCCACGCCCAGCCTTTTGTTGACCGCTACTTGCTGGAAGGCGATATGGCCGCGCTCCAGTACAGCGAGATCTTCCGCGAGGGCAAGCGCTGGTTGAACGAGATGAACGAGGCTGGCATCATCTTGACGGCCGGTTTCGAGGGCCTGGCTCCCTTTGGCACAGCCGGCTACGACGAAGTTCCCGAGGAGATCTCATATCACATCTGGCACCACGAAGGCCGACGCTACCGCCACGGCGCGCTGATGATGGCAGCCGACTACACCCAGTGGCACGGCATCTGGGACTTGCAGCATGATCTGATAGAGATTATCCGCTACGGGGCCGAGCACGGCCTGCCCGAAGCTGAGGCTTGGATGGCGTCGGACGATCCGGCCAAGTTCTGGCTCTATCCGTTCTACGATGTGCCCGGTTCGGTCTGGGGCATTGACACCATCGCCTACCGCATGGGAGACGATTGGACGACCAAGATCTGGATGAACCGCAACGGCCAGGAAGGTCTCGACGCCTACTGGGAAGCCGCCTATGCCAACGTCCAGGCGGCATACGAGGCGGGCCTTTTCTCCGATGAGCAGTGGTCGCTTTATCGGCAGCTCTTCGAGAACCGCGAAGTCGAGAACGGCAACACCTATCCGCTGCCGGATCTCTTCCAGGTGCACCTGGACGGGAAGGCGGCCGATGGCGCAGCGGCCAGTGAATACGGGGCGGGGTTGCAATTGCCCGGTGCAGATGGCTGGGACTACTCTCCGTGAGATGGGTGGTCCTCGAGCGAACGTGATGCGGGATTGACGGTGATCAATGAAAGACCTGCCATGGATTCTAAGATACGATCTCGCTTGAGACCCCTTAGAACAAGCCTGCGCGTCAGAGTCGCCTTGGGCGTCGCGTTGCCGATCGTGTTGGTGCTGTTCTCGCTGTCCTTGATACACTACTGGCGCGAGCGTCAACTGCTGGAATACCAGATTGGGCTGACCGCGTTGCAGTTGGGCGACATGATGGTAGGCAACCTGCGCCATGCCATGATGGCCAACGACCGCGAGATGCTCGACCAGATCCTCGCTGACGTGGGCAGAATGGAAAACGTTCATCAGGTGCAGATTCTGGACCTCGAAGGCCGGGTGAAAGTAGACAGTCGTGGTGAGGAGGAAGGGGAAACTATCTGGCAGCGCGACGATCTTGGATGCATCGAATGTCACCAGTCGCCAGTCGAGCCCTGGCCCCGCGTGGCGGAGTTGCCCACCTCGACTGGCGTGGTGCAGATTTCCATACCGATCGAGAACGAGCCAAGTTGCACCGGTTGTCACACAGAGGACACTCCTCATTTAGGAGAGTTACTCTTTGAAGTGTCTCTCATTGATGTCGGAGAGCATCTCCTCCACAACCTTCAGGTCGACTTGGCTGTCTTGGTCGGAAGCACGGTGTTGGTGACATTGGGCCTGTATTCGCTGGTGCATTTGCTGGTGGTGCAGAGGGTAGAGGCATTTCGTCGCCCTCTAGCGGAGTTCGCCGCTGGCGATTTCACCTCCCGATTGCCATCCCCCTTGGTTCCAGCCGATGAGCTGGATGAGTTGGCCAATACCTTCAACCAGATGGCGCACGAACTCGAGCGCCGTGGTCGCGAGCAAGAGGAGCGCAGCGAACTGCGGCAGCGGGCCATCGTGGAGGAGCGCGAACGCATTGCCCGTGAACTGCACGATGGGCTGGCTCAACTGCTTGGGTACGTCAACACCAAGACGATGGCTGTGCGGCTGATGCTGAAGAATCAGCAGGTGGAGGCTGCTGATCGGCACCTCCTTCAACTCGATGAAGCCACCCGTGAGCTGTCCGTTGATGTGCGCCAGGCAGTGCTCGGGTTGAGGACAGCGGGGCAAATCGGTGACGGACTGACCGCCATGCTCGGGGACTTCGCCGCTCAGTTTAGCCGCTTCGGCGGTGTCCCGGTCGAGGTCGTAATCGCGCCGGAGATCCAGGGCCTTGCACTGACTCCCGAGGCTGAACTGCAATTGCTTCGCATCGTCCAGGAAGCGTTGACCAACGTCCGAAAGCATGCTTCGGCTACCCGGGCGTGGGTGAGCTTGGAGGTCAACGGCAACATTCTTGAACTAACAATCGGCGACAACGGCAATGGATTCGATGTGGAAGGTCATCGTCTCAATGATCGGTCACGCTTTGGATTGAGCACGATGCGAGAGCGGGCTGAGGCCATTGAGGCCGAGTTCAACCTGGACTCCGTGCCAGGTGCCGGAACCCGGGTCACGGTACGGCTAGCTGAGAGAGAGGGGTAGGTATATGCGCGTCCTGGTAGCTGACGACCACCCTTTGTTTCGCGATGGCATAGTTAGCCTGCTTGAGGCGGCTGGCTTTGATGTCGTTGGACAGGCCGGCAACGGTCGGGTAGCTGTCGAGATGGCGCTGGGCCTGCGCCCCGACCTGGTACTGATGGACATCACCATGCCGCAGATGACGGGCCTAGAAGCATTGCGCTTGATCAAGGCTGAGTTGCATGAGACACAAGTGGTGATGCTAACTGTCTCCGACGACAACGCCGATTTGATTGAAGCTGTCAAGGCAGGGGCGCAGGGCTACCTACTCAAAAACCTGAACGCCAGCGAGTTTCTGGAGATGCTTGCGGGACTGGAGCACGGCGAGGCTGCCATCACCCGTAAGACTGCCACCCGCTTGATCGAGGGCTTTGCTGACCGGTCTCGCCCGCACTCCGAGCCGTTGGAAAGCCTTACCCAACGGGAGATAGAAATCCTTCGCTTGGTGGCCGAAGGCCTCCCGAACAGGGCCATTGCCCAGGCGTTATTCGTCAGCGAGAATACCATTAAATATCACATGAAGAACGTCCTGCAAAAATTGGGCGTTCAGAACCGGACCGAAGCCGCCACTTCCGCCCTCCGCGCTGGGCTTCTCAAGTCTGACTCTCCCCGCTAGTTTCTTCGCCGCCCCACCCTACCTATTAGGGTAGGATGGACCTACCCCTCAGAGTTGATTCCTTCTCTATCCTGACTACCCCTATTTGCGCTCGGATTCATACCGATGGGTCTTGCCAGATGCGATCATTTTGTGTTATAATTGCCGAAGGGAAGCTCTGAAAGGTTCAATGATGTCAAGCCGTGTGGTGGGAGGTGTGCCCGGTGCGGAGGCGCGTCGTCATCCTATCAGGCCATTCGCTCTTTGCTGAGGGCGTTGCTAGCCAGCTCCGACAGCACCCACAGGAGTTGGAGGTTGAGGTTGTGGATATCCGGCAGCCGGATGCGATGGCCCAAATCATCGCTGTCCGGCCGTCCGCCGTGATCCTGGACACCACCGACTCTGAGGTCGCCCGGCTTGGCCTTATGAGCAGACTGCCACTTGTGCTTCCGGAGCTCAAGATTGTCTGCCTGGACTCACAGCAGGAACACATCCAGGTGGTGACAAGCGAGCAGCTTCCAGCGGATCAGGTGCGTGATCTGCTCGATGTGATTTAGCACTTCCCACAGTCAATGGGATGAAAAGAAAGGAGGGTGATAACCAAAGAAGATAGTTCGGAAGACGTTTGAACAGAGAATCAGAGGAGGATATATGAGAGACATCAGAAAGTTAGTGGTTCTATGTGTTGTTCTGACGGCCGTGGTGCTCGTTGTCGGCGGCTGTACGACTCCCACACCTGAGACCATCGAAAAGGAAGTGACCAGGGAAGTGCCGGTCGAAGTCACCCGAGAGGTGGTGGTGGAAAAGGAAGTCACCGTGGAGGTGGAGAAAGAAGTGCCGGTCGAAGTCACCCGCGAGGTAGAGGTAGAGGTCACGCGAGAGGTGGAGGTAGAGGTCACGCGGGAGGTGGAGGTAGAGGTGCCGGTGGAGGGAGAGCCAGGCGTGGAGGCGCCCTTCGAGGCGCTCTGGGCTGGCTCCGGGCACGCCGATGCGGAGGCCGAGGCTTTCAGACACTGGGACGAGGACGATCCAGTAGAGGTATCCACTAGTTGCGCCAAGTGCCATAGCTCCTATGGGTATCTGGACTTCCTGGGCGCAGATGGCACCGAAGCCGGTGTGGTGGATAATGCTGCGGCTGTGGACTCGGTGATTGACTGCACCACGTGCCACAACGAAGCAGCCGCCAGCCTGACCAGCGTGGTCATGCCCTCTGGCGTCGAACTCACCGGTCTCGGCGCAGAGGCCCGCTGTATGCAGTGTCACCAGGGACGCCAGTCCACCGTCAGTGTCAACGATCACGTCGCTGCGGCAGGTGTCGCCGACGACGACACAGTCAGTGAGGATCTTGCTTTCCGTAACGTCCACTACTTCGCGGCCGGCGCCACGCTCTATGGCGGGCAGGCCATGGGCGGCTATCAGTACGATGGCAAGACCTACGACGCCAGGTTCGCGCACGTCGAGGGGATAGACACCTGCATAGACTGTCACGATCCCCACACTTTGGAAGTCAGGGTGGAGATGTGCAGCGCGTGTCACGTGGATGTGTCCAGCAAAGAAGACCTGGCGGACATCCGACTGCTGGGCTCTGGAGTGGATTTCGATGGCGATGGCGAAGTCAGTGAAGGCATCGCTGTCGAAATCGAGCACCTTCAGGAGGTCCTCTATGAGGCTATCCAGGCTTATGCCAGTGATGCTGGAACTCCCGTCGTGTACGACTCCCACGCTTACCCCTACTTCTTCATAGACACCAATGCCAACAGCGAAGCCGATGCTGACGAGGCCAACTACGGCAACAGGTACAATGCCTGGACCGGACGTCTGCTCAAGGCAGCCTACAACTACCAGTACTCCAAGAAGGATCCTGGCGCGTTCGCTCACGGCGGCAAGTATGTCATCCAGCTCCTCTACGATTCCATTGAGGACTTGGACGCTGGCCTTGTAGCGGGTCTGCATCGCGACGACGCAGGGCACTTCGCCGGATCAACAGAGGCATGGAGGCACTGGGATGAGGATGGCGAAGTTCGCAGTTCCTGCGCCAGGTGTCATAGTGCCACTGGCCTGCCGTTCTACCTGGAAACGGGTGTCAATGTAGCCGAGCCTCTGGCCAACGGGATGCTGTGTTCCACCTGCCATGACCCCGAGACGTACGCTCCGTACGCTGTGGATGAGGTGGAGTTCCCCAGCGGCGCGACCGCCAGCTTTGGCGAGGGGGCGACTTCGAACCTGTGTCTGAACTGTCACCAGGGACGCCAGTCCACCGTCAGCGTCAACTCCAGAATTGGCGACAACGAGGACGACGCTGTGGTGGAGGGGTTGGGCTTTGCCAACGTCCACTACTTCGCGGCCGGCGCCACCATGTTCGGCGGGGAGGTCATGGGCGGGTATCAGTACGATGGCAAGACCTACGACGTCAAGTTCGCCCACGTCGAGGGGATAGATGCTTGCGTGGATTGCCACGACGCTCACACCTTGGAAGTCAAGGTGGAGGTCTGCAGCGCGTGCCACGCGGGCGTGTCCAGTGCAGAAGACCTGGCGGACATCCGCTTGCTAGGCTCCATTGCGGATTACGATGGTGATGGTGAAGCCACCGAAGGCATTGCCCACGAGATTGAGCACCTGACGGAGGTTCTCTACGGGGCTATCCAGGCCTATGCCGCAGACGTGGCTGGCACCCCCATCGTGTACAACTCGCACCGCTACCCCTACTGGTTCACCGATGCCGAAGAAAGATACGGCACCTGGACGCCTCGTCTGCTCAGAGCGGCCTACAACTATCAGTACGCCAAGAAGGATCCCGGCGCGTTCGCTCACGGCGGCAAGTACCTCATCCAGCTCCTCTACGATTCCATTGAGGACCTGGATGCTGGCCTGGTGGCGGACATGCACCGCGACGATCCAGGGCACTTTGCTGGGTCTACGGAGGCATGGCGGCACTGGGATGAGGATGGCGAGGTCAGTGCTTCGTGCGCCAAGTGCCACAGTGCCACTGGCCTGCCCACCTACCTGGCAACGGGAGAAAATGTAGCCGAGCCCTTGGCCAATGGGATGCTGTGCACCACCTGCCACGATGATCCCGTCGCGTACACCCGTTACGCTGTGGACGAGGTGGAGTTCCCCAGCGGAGCCGTGGCAGGCTTTGGCGAGGGGGTGGATTCCAATCTCTGTCTGAACTGTCACCAGGGACGCCAGTCTACCGTCAGTGTTGATGAGCACATCACTGCGGCGGGCGTCGGTGACGACGAAGTCAGCGGAGATCTTGGTTTCCGTAACGTCCACTACTTTGCGGCCGGGGCCACGGTCTTCGGTGCGGAGGCTATGGGGGCGTACCAGTACGAGGGCAAAGAGTACGTCGGAGCGTTCGCTCACGTACCGGGCTTCGACACTTGCACCCAGTGCCACGACACTCATAATCTCGAAGTCAAGGTAGAAGCCTGTGGCACGTGCCATCCCGGCAAAGAGAGTGTCGAAGACATCCGCATGAGCACCACGGACTTCGACGGGGACGGCCACGCGGACGAAGGCATCGCCCACGAGATCGACCACTTGCAGGAGACTCTCTACGGAGCCATCCAGGCTTACGCCAGCGAGGTTACCACGCCCATCATATACGACTCACACTCCTACCCCTACTTCTTCGTGGACACCGACGGGAACGGTGAGGTTGATGCGGGCGAGGCTAACTACGGCAACAGGTACAGAGCCTGGACACCGCGTCTGCTCCGGGCTGCCTATAACTATCAGTACGCTGCCAAGGATCCCGGCGGGTTTGCTCACAACGGCAAGTATGTCATCCAGGCGCTTTACGATAGTCTGGACGACATCGGCGCCGATACCGCTGGCATGGTTAGGCCTTAGAGCGGGAGACCGTGCTCTCTCCGGGGAGCACCATAGCCTAACTTCAGTAACGATAGGGGGGCAGGCCGTCTACCGGTCTGCCCCCCTGCATCTTAGACGAACGACGCCAACCCGTATAGCGTGCACACGGTAGTTGGCCATGACGCGGAGAAATAGAAAAAGCAGGTCGCCCTGACAACCGACCTGCCTTATAATCTTACCACCTGTCGTTTTACGACGCCAGAAGTTGGTCAAAGGCGTAGCGCTTGGCCACGTTCTGCAGTTCGGGAGCCAGTTGGCGCAGCGTCCGCTCGAAGGATTGGCGAGCATTCTCCCGCCCGAAACGGTGACTGACTACGTCCAGTTGCGTCAGCAGGAAACGGCGGTACATCTCCACCAGGTCATCGGTCCTCAGTTGGGGATCGGCCTGATCCTCGATCCTTCCCCGATTGAGGCGTAAGGGCAGATGGGCACATAGCTGGTTGACCTCCTCCTCGCAGGCGCGGTCTTCAGGTGAGGCTCGCCAGGCTATGGTGCTACTGCACATCAGCTCGGCGATCTCGCGGAAGACGCGGCGCAGGCGGATCTTGTCCAGGTCGGCAGTGCGCACGACTCCCACTGCGACCAGGCAGTAAAAGCCCCGGCTGACTTCGAAGACGGTCAGGCCCAGCTCACGGGCGATGGTTGCCACGTCCTTGACACCGTCAACGGCAGCCACGATCTGCTCCTCGGCTGGCGTCAGGGACAGACCATCCATGCGCTCGTAAGCGGGGCCCAGCTCAAAGATGGCGTCGGCCGAGGGGACCAGCCGCTGGATGATGGTCCAGTTGTCCACCCAACGGCAGCCGCACAGGATTAGGTCCTCGGCGCTGAGAGCCAGGGGGACACACCAGTCCTCGCAGCCCGTCTCCTGATCGAAGGTGAATTGCCCTTCCTGCCAGCGAAAGAGATCGCATAGCCCTTCCAATACTTGTTCGGGAGGCGGTGGGGGAGGGACCGGCTCGTCCTGGCGCAGGCAGGCGGCACAGACAGGTCTCCCCCCTTCAAAGCTGAGGGTGCGGATCACAACCCCATCGGTGATGGTGAGTGTGCCGCTGTGCCGACCAGAGACGATGAGGCGAATGAGATCGGGCAAATGATAATGGCGCAGGTTACCGCTGAGGATCATCAGTCCTCGCCGGGTGCCTGCTTCGGCATGGTGTGCCTCTCCCTCACCTTGAATATCACGGATGACGTCGGCCAGCCAGTCATGCTCCATCTCCAGGAAACGACACGTATGATCGAGGATGGCCAGCTTGAGGGGCGATTGTCCGTCATCCTGTTCCGCAGCCAGGGCCGCCTGGACTTTTTGGGTCTCCTCGGCCAGGAACGCCTGGCGCTGTTCCAGCAAGGGGATGGCACGCTGCAAGGGGAGCTTGTTCAACAAGTGGATGACCAGGTCATAGGCGAGATAGGTCTTCTCCTGGCTGGCTGCCTGGATCTCCATGGCCGCAAAGAAGGCGCTCCGGCCTTCCTCAGTGAGACGGTAAGTGGACTTGCGAGCACTGCGGGCTCCTCGCTGACGCGACTCGGCCACCAGGCCCTGATCGCGCAGCTTGCCCAGCGAATAGTAGACGCCGGCCATACTGACGTTGAACCAGGCATCAATGCCCTCGGCCTGGATCTGCTGGTAGAGCTCGTAGCCGTGCATGGGCCGGTCCAGCAGCAAGCCTAGAAGCAGTAGGTCCGTTTTGGTCGCGACTGGCTTAGTCATCGGTCCGCCTCCCTGTCTGCTGCTCATAGTATACCAGAAAACCTGGGAAAAATCAACTCAAACATTCTTGACAAAAGGCGAAAAACGTGTTATAATCCACGCTAAGGTATGAATACTAAAATACTCAGTCCTGAGTATTTACATCCAGGCTTGTCTCGCTGAGGAGAGAAGAAATGAGTGCAAAATCGGTTTCACGGCGCACCTTCCTTAAATCGGCTCTGGCCGGAGGTGCGCTGGTTGCTGTGGGCGGTGGGGCAGCCCTGGCCAGTCCGAAACAGGCCGATAAGACGGCAGATTATGCCCTGATCATTGACACCACCAAATGCGTGGGCTGCGGCGCATGCGAGACAGCCTGCAACCTGCGCAACCACCTGCACGAAGGCCACAGTTACATCCACATCCTGCACCGGGGCGAGGGAGAAGACGAGCGTTTTCTGCCTGTCCAATGCCAGCACTGTGCCGATCCCCCGTGTGCCCACGTCTGCCCTACCAACGCCACCTACATCCGCGACGACGGGGTGGTGCTCATCAATGAAAAGGTCTGCGTCGGCTGCCACTACTGCGAAGTGGCCTGCCCCTATCAGGCTCGCATCTTCGATGAGGGGCGGGGCGTGGCCGACAAGTGCTGGCTGTGTCTGGACTACGTTTTAGGCGGCGGCGAGCCGGCCTGTGTCCATGCCTGTGTGCTGGGGGCCCGACTGTTCGGTCGCACCGACGATCCGGGCAGTGAAGTGGCTCAACTAATCGCCTCGGGACAGGCCAAGCCGCTCCGTCCCGAATTTGGCACCGAACCGACGGTGCTCCGCTACATCATCGAGTGAGGTGTGACCATGCAAACTGCCTGGGGTTGGTTGCCATCCATTTACCTGTTTTTGGGCGGTCTGGGAGCCGGGGCGTTTTTAGTGGCCGCTATCATGGAGTGGACAGGTGAGCAATACAAACACGACTTTTGCCCCACCTCTATGGTAGGCGCCACCGTTGGCGGGCCACTGTTGCTTTTGGGCACAGTGTTGCTGATTTTCGACCTGGGGGCTGGCCTGAGACAACCCTGGCGTATCCTCCACATGTTCACCCACTTCAGCTCGGTGATGACCTGGGGCATCTGGATCCTGAGCATCTTCATCCCCTTGTGTTTCCTGTACGGCTTTCTGGAGCTGATGGAGGTCTACCCCAGAGTGTGGCAGGGACTGTTTGTTCGCCGCTTTTCCCCGCTGGGCCGGCTGCAGTTACGACGGATCAAACACTGGGTGGCCGGAATAGGTAGTCTGTTCGCCGTGGGCACGGCTGTCTACACCGGGGTGTTACTGTCAGCGGTGGGGCCGTCTATCCCCTTCTGGTCCACTCCTATTGCTTCCGGTCTGCCCATTCCCATGCTGCCGGTGTTGTTCTTGGTATCGGCCATCTCCACCGGCCTGGGCTTGACCATTGACCTGTCGGCCACCGTGTCCCTACCGGAGGTGTTGCGCCGCTTCCACTACATGCCTATGATCCACCTGGTGCTCATCGGGTTGGAAGCTGTGCTCATCGGAGCGCTGTTGCTGGTGGCTCTGGGTCAAGGTGGAGAAGCAGCTCAATCGGCCACTTATATCCTTAGTGGCCAACTGAGTGTGGTCTTTTGGATCGGGGTGGTGGCGCCAGGTTTGGTCTTTCCTTTTGTGGTACACGCCTACGCCATCGGTGCTGGTAGTCACTCCCTGGCTTCGGGGCTGATTTCCGGAGTGGGTATCGTCGTAGCTGGCCTGTTTCTGCGCTACATCATCGTCGCTAGCGGCGTACCGGCCGCCCTATGGTGATTGGAGGAGATGCAACATGATCCCATCTACGTGGCCTCGTTGGACAGTGATCGTGATTGGGTTGATCCTGGCTGTGCTCACAATTGCCATCGCCTTGCTACTGGAGCCAGTGGGCCAGGCCTTCGCCCCAGCGATTACACCCACACCGACGCTTCCCTCTATCAATTACGCTCGTCCCGTCTCTGGCGAGTGCGAGCAGTGCCACTTCGACAGACAGGCCCTCATTGCCAGTGCAGACTCCTCTGAGAACGTGGAAGACTTCTACTTCTACATCGAGCCGGCCTCTCTGAACACTCCTCATGGACACCTGGGATGTATCACCTGCCACGGCGGCACGGCGAACGTGGCTGACGAAGAGGCTGCTCATCAGGGCTTGATTGAGGACCTCAGTGAGACCCATCCTGAGGATTGCCTGCTTTGTCATCGCAACCTCCCAGACCAGCTCCCTGAGGACCATCTGCGCACCCCCCACGGCCAGGTATCCAACGCTGTCTGGGAAGGCTCAGCGTGTGGGGTGTTGTGCAGTGATTGCCATGGACAGGTGGGCCACGGGTTCGACCCCGTCACGGGTGAGATCATCTGTCCCATGACCGTGTGCCTGGATTGCCACATTGAGCGCGGGCTGGGAGAAAAGCTCACCGATTGTAACACCTGTCACGTTGGCCCCCACGATGTGGCTGTGGCCATGACCTGCAAGGACTGCCATACCTCCACGGACACGTGGAAAGAGACGGCGCTGTCGGTGCATCCAGTGGAGATCATGGGCCAGCACGCCACAGCAGATTGCTTTTCCTGCCACGGGTGGCCCGATTTCAAGGGATTGGACTATGTCTGCAGCGACTGCCACAAGCAGTCTCACGACTTCGGCGGCGACAACTGTGCACTGTGTCACACCTCGGTCGGCTGGGCTGAGTCAGCCGATGCACTGGTGGCCGGTGCCACGGGCATCCCCCATCCAGTAGTCGGGCGCGAAGACTGCCGATCCTGCCACGGATTAGAGGGCCAGCCACCTATCCCGGTTGATCACAAGGGGCGCATCAACGATACCTGTCAGATCTGTCACGTCCTGGAACCGGCGCCGGCCATCCTGCACCCGGTGGAGGGGCACGAGCGTTGCCTGAGCTGCCACGGCGAGGGCCAGGTTGCCCAGTTCCCGCTCTCTACGCACAGAGACCGTGATGAGGCGAGTTGCCGCGCCTGCCACGACCCAGCCGGTGTGGTGCCGCTGCCCATCTCACATCCGCTGGAGGGGAGGGAGGACTGTCTCATGTGCCATGCAGCCGAGGCTTTCATGCCCTATCCAGACAGCCACGAGGGCTGGGGGAATGAGCTCTGTCAGCTTTGTCACGAGGCTGGAGCACTGCCGAGCGAGGGGGAACATCCCTTCCCGCAGGATCACGACGGGGCGGCCAAGGTTTGTGTCCTCTGCCACTCTGGCAATGACTTCACGGCCTATCAGTGTGACACTTGCCATGCCGCGGATGGAATGCAGCAAGTGCACAGTGCGCGAGGAATCAGCGGGATAGAGAATACCTGTGCGCTCTGCCACCCGCAGGGACAAAAGCCATAGCAAGGAGGTGAGAGCCGGAGAGAAAAACGAAGACAGATCAGGCCAGATTCTTCCTGGCCAGCAAACCCGTTCAACACACACAACATCTACTTAAGGAGGAAAACAACAAGAACAATGAAGAAGCTTACATTTCTCACCCTAGCCCTGGTCATCGTTCTGACCATGGCCACCAGTGTCTGGGCCGACGATCCCACTGGCGAATTTGCTGTCATCCAGCAGGCTGCCGACGACTATCTCAGCAGTGGCAAATCGCCGGTCATCAAAGCCGACGCCCTGTTCGAGAATCTGAACGACGGCGACGCCTCCAATGATCCCTTCATTCTCAGTGTGCGCAGCCCGGATCACTATGCCATCGGCCACATTGCGGGGGCCATCAACATCCCCTGGCGAGAGGTCGCCAAGCCGGAGAACCTGGCCAAGCTCCCTACAGACAGACAGATCGTGGATTACTGCTACACCGGTCACACTGGTCAGGTGGCAGCGACCATTTTCAACTTGCTGGGTTACGACGCCCTCAACCTCAAGTTCGGGATCATGGGATGGACCAAGGACGACACCGTTTTCGGTCACACTGATCGCTTCTACCCGGAGACCCAACCGGACTACAGAGTGGAGACCGACCCCCATGAGGCCACGACCACTTATCCTTATCCTGTGGTCAGCACCGGCAAGGCCGAAGCTATGGACATCATCGCCACTGCCGCCGACGAGTATCTCAGCAGCGGCAAACCGCCGGTCATTAAGGCCGATGCCCTGTTCGAGAACCTAAACGACGGTGATGCCTCCAATGATCCCTTCGTCGTCAGTGTTCGCAGCCCGGACCACTATGCCATCGGCCACGTTCCAGGGGCCATCAACATCCCCTGGCGGGAGATCGCCAAGCCGGAGAACTTGGCTAAGCTCCCTACTGACAGACAGATCGTGGTCTATTGCTACACGGGTCACACTGGCCAGGTGGCAGCGACCATTCTCAACTTGTTGGGTTACGATGCCCTCAACCTCAAGTTTGGGATCATGGGATGGACCAAGGACGACACCGTTTTCGGTCACACTGATCGCTTCAACCCGGCCACCCAGCCAGACTACAGAGTGGAGACCGCTCCGGTAGCTGTTACTTTGCCCACCACCGGTGGAGCCTTGCCTGCCGAAGCTGCGTCCCTGGGCCTGGTGGTCTTTGGTGCCGTCTCTCTAACCGCCGGCGTGGCCAGCTATGCCTGGCGCCGCCGCAACCTGCGCAAGGCTGCCTGATCGCTTAAGTTCACTAAGAAGACTCAGTAGATCCAATTCTGCTCGGCCTGGATCGCCAGATCCAGGCCAAAGGCGGGGAAGGCAACCGTAGGTTGCACGCAATCCCCTTGGAGCAATTCTGGATCTACTGAGACTCTGGGGATGAGAGGTCGAAGACGACCTCTCATCCCCAAGACCATGTCTGCAAGTCATCCGGCAGGTGAGCCTGATAGCGGCTTGCCGATTCTAATTTCAGGAGACTGGCTATGAACAATTCTACACTGCGCGGATTGGTAACCCTGACCGCGTTGCTGCTGGTCGTCTTATTGGCGGCTTGCGGGCCTCAGCCGACGCCGGTCACACCGGTGCCGCCGACGACCGTAGTGGCTGCACAGCCCACTGATACCCCGGTGCCGCCTACGGACACGCCGGTGCCGCCGACTGACACTCCTGTCCCGCCAACCGCTACGCCGATACCCCCAACCGATACTCCTATCCCACCCACTGCCACGCCGGTACCTCCGACCGATACCCCGGTGCCGCCCACCGCTACGCCAGTACCCCCAACCGATACTCCCATCCCACCCACCGCTACGCCAGTGTCCCCAACCGATACTCCTATCCCACCCACCGCCACGCCGATGCCCCCAACCGACACGCCGGCACTGCCTACCGATACCCCGGAGCCTCCAACAGCCACACCGGTGCGCAGCGCGGACAATTGCGTCGCCTGCCACACCGATGAGGCGACGCTGCAGGCCCTGGCTGTGGAGAAGGAGGTCAAGTCGGCCGAGACGTCGGGTGAGGGCTGAGGAGGAGCGTTACCTCCGTTGGAGGTATGGGAGAAAGTCTTCGTCAGTGATGCGGACTTCATGACCTCAGTTCACAACACGCCCAACTGTATCGGCTGCCACAGTGGCATCGGCGGCACGGACGACAAGGACGCCGCCCACCAGGGAGTGGTCGGCGACCCGACCCTGGATCCGGTGCCTGCTTGCGGCACCTGCCACAACGACATCGTGAGGACGGCCGAGACCAGCTTGCACTTCGCCATCAACGGCTACAACACCATCCTGACTGACCGAGGCGCTGATTTCAGCAATCCGGCCATGGCCGAGGCCTTCGACAACCACTGCACCGAGTGCCACACCACCTGCGGCCAGTGTCACGTCAGCAGGCCCGCCTACGCGGACGGTGGTCTGATCAAAGGCCACCAGTTCAAGAAGGTGGCCTCCATCAGCCTCACCTGCCTGGGCTGCCACGGCGGGCGCGTCGGGCCTGAGTACCAGGGCAAGAACGAAGGGATACCAGGCGACGTCCACTGGTTCAAGGGTGGCATGCCCTGTATCGAGTGCCACGACGTGACGCAGTACCACGGAGACGGCACAGAGTATGCCCATCGCTACGACGGGCCAGTGTCGCCCAATTGCGTGGACTGCCATCCAGATGTGGAGGGCGGCCAGGACGGCGTGCCCCAGCACATCATGCACGGCGAGAAGGTGGCCTGCCAGGTCTGCCACAGCGCCGGAGCTTACAAGACGTGCTACGGATGCCACGTGGGCAAGGACGACCAGGGCCTGACCTACCGCAAGACCGATCCCACCCGTTTTGAGTTCAAGATCGGCTTGAACCCACAGCAGAGCGAGGAGCGGCCCTGGGAGTACGTCCTGCTCCGCCACGCGCCGGTGGCCCGCGACACCTTTGCTTACTACGGCGAGAACCTGTTGCCCAACTTCGATGCCGTGCCGACCTGGAAATACACCACCCCGCACAACATCCAGCGGATCACGGCGCAGAACCAGGAGTGCAACAACTGTCACGGCCAGGCCGACCTGTTCCTGACCGCCGACGACGTGCTGCCCGACGAGCTGGAAGCCAACGCAGCCGTCATCGTGACCGAGATACCGGCAGGCAAATAGAAAGCTCGCTCTTGGGCAAAACCACTGAGCCATCCTTGTGAAACAGGATGGCTCTTTTGTTCCCAGGTCCGATGTCCCCTAGACGAGAGAGACCTAGCACTATTCGGGTCTCTTTGCGCTTTGAGTTTTTAATGTTCCAACTCTTGACAAAATGCCAAAAAGGTGATATAATCTATATGTGTAAATTGTCACTATAGGCAGATTGACGTTATTGTTGGGAGGTGAATTATGCCACGCGGTCGTCGTCGGAGGGGAAGGGGGGGCAGAGGTGGTGGCCCCTGCCCCACGCGAATATATCGTTTCGTGGAACCGTGTCTGCTCCTGCTGCTTCATCGCGGTGCATCCCACGGCTATAGCCTGGTGGAGGAGTTGAAGGAGTTCGGGTTTGCGGAGACTCCCATTGATCCCAGCATGGTCTATCGCGCCTTGAGGGAGATGGAGGCCCTGGGTCTCGTGACCTCAGCCTGGGATACCGAGGGCTCAGGGCCGCCACGGCGGGTCTATCAAATAACCGCCGAGGGCGACCAACACCTGGCCCTATGCGTGGCCGACCTGCGGGAAATGGACCGGGTGCTGCACAGCTTCTTTGTCGCTTATGATAGCCACATGGAGGAGGGCGAGGGTGAGCATCATTGATGATCTGATCGCCTCTCTGAGAGGCGATGCTCCCGTGCGCGAAGTACGGGTCTGCGCCTTCTGGACGGCAGTGGTGCTTGATGACGGACGCTGCGGACTGGCTTCCACTCTGCGTCCCGATGAGCCTCAGTGTGCTGGCCCCGCTCCCCTGGTGCCGCGGGCAGGCCACCTGTTGGATTGCAGCGCGATGGAGCTATCTCAATACGCCAGATCCGAGAGCCTCCTGGAGGCCTCCATCGGGATGGCGGCTGTGAACTCCCTGATGGAGATTGACGAGAGCCGGTATGTGGAGCTAAACGCGGGGGATGTCATCCTGAAGGAGGGAACGGGCAGGAAAGTGGCCATCGTGGGGCACTTTCCCTTCACCCCCAGGGTGAGGGAGGCGGCCGAGAAGCTGTGGGTGCTGGAAAAGAGGCCATTGGAGGGAGACCTGCCTGCGGAGATGGCGGCCGAGGTGCTCCCCCAGGCAGACGTGGCGGCCATCACCGGCACCTCGCTCATCAACCACACCTTTGAGGGATTGATGAAGCTGTGCCGCCCCGACACTCTGGTCATCGTCCTGGGCCCCACGGCGCCCCTCTCGCCCCTGCTCTTCGACTACGGCGTGGACATCATCTGCGGAACCCTGGTCGCCGACGCGGAAAACGTGCTGCGACTCATCGGCCAGGGAGCCAACTTCGGGCAGGTGAAGCGCGGCAGGGGCGTGCGCTTGCTGACCATGGCCCAGACGCGAGATTCTAGTTAAAGAACATATCCTACCAGGACGCAGATGAACGCAGACAAACGCTGATTTTTTGATCTCATCTACGTGTAAGCAAAGCGGCATCTGCGTTCGATGAAGAACGATTTCATGAGAAAGGAGCAAGAGTTGGTTGACGAACAGCAGGTACATCAAGCGTTACGAGAGGTAAAACATCCAGAGTCAGGCGGTAGTTTGATGGAACTGGGCATGATCAGGGACATAAGGGTGGACGACAGGCAGGTGAGATTCACCGTCGTCCTGCCCTTCATGGACGTGCCCATCAAGGATCAGGTCGTGAGCGAAGCGCGGGCGGCGGTGGAGAAGCTGCCAGAGGTCAAGAGGGTAGCCATCGAGCTGGCCGAGATGACTCAGAAGGAGAGAGCCCACTTCATGTCGTTCGGCAGAGAGACCGGTTCGGCTGAGGGAGTGAACCGTGTCAAGCACGTCATCGCTGTGTTGAGCGGCAAGGGTGGAGTAGGCAAATCTACAGTGGCAGCACTTCTGACTGTTGCTTTGAGGAGGGAAGGCCATAGAGTGGGCCTGCTCGACGCCGACATCACCGGCCCCAGCATCCCCAAGATGTTCTTCCCCACGCAGAGGCATCCAGATAACAGCCCCCTGGGCATCCTGCCGGTGGAAAGCGAAACAGGCATTGAGGTCATGTCCATCAATCTGCTTCTCCCCAGCGAGGACCAGGCGGTCATCTGGCGGGGGCCGCTCATTGGCAAGGCCATTCAGCAGTTTTGGGGTGACGTATACTGGGGCGATCTGGATTACCTGGTCGTGGACCTTCCCCCCGGTACGGCCGATGCCGCGCTGACCGTCATGCAATCTATTCCTCTGGATGGTGTAGTTCTGGTCACCTCGCCCCAGGGGCTGGCGGGAATGGTAGTGCGTAAGGCGGCGCAGATGACTCAACACATGGGTACGCCCATCTTAGGGTTGGTGGAAAACATGAGCTACACCATTTGCCCCAAATGCGGGGAGCGCATCGAGATCTTCGGTCCCAGCAAGGCGGCAACTACAGCAGAGAAGTTCAACATGCCGTTTTTGGGCCGGCTGCCCCTCGATCCCGAGATCTCTAAACTCTGTGATGCCGGGATGGTTGAGAAATACCCAGCCGATACTTTCGCCCCCATTGCTCAAAAGGTAGTGGCTAACAGGGAAGCGAGAGCCGATAGATGAAGATCTGCTGAAGGTAAAAAGCAAAGAAAACAGAGGAGATGAAAGCGATGTTTCAACGATTATTCGGTCGTGGAGGCGGTCGTGGTGGAGGCCGCGGCCTGGGACACGGCGGAGGGCGGGGCCGCATGGGCGGCACCAAGGCTGGTGCGGGGCCCGACGGCTACTGCATCTGCCCCAACTGCGGACATAAGGCGCCACATCAGGTGGGTGTGCCCTGCTACCAAATGGACTGCCCCAAGTGTGGCACCAAGATGGTGAGGGGGTAAGCCATGATCATCACTGTGGCTAGCGGTAAGGGAGGTACAGGAAAGACCATGGTTGCGGTCAATCTGGCATTGGCTGTAGCATCTGGCCAGACAGCAAGCGAGATTGCTGAGAAGCCAGGCCGCTATGATGCCAGGATACTGTTACTGGACTGCGACGTGGAGGCCCCCAATGATCATCTGTTCCTGAAACCGACATTCAAAGGGCAGGAGGAGGTGACGCTCCTGGCACCTGAGATCGTCTTGGACAAGTGCACTTACTGCGGGCGCTGTGCCGAGGCCTGCAACTATAACGCCCTCGCCGTGGTGAGAGGCCAGGTGCTCTTTTTCTCCGAGCTGTGTCACGGCTGTGGGGCCTGCGCGTTGGTGTGCCCTGAGGGGGCCATCCACGAGGTGCCGGAGGTGATTGGCCTCATCGAAGAGGGTGTAGTGTCCACCCCGCTGGCTGACCTCGACTTCGCCCATGGTATGCTGGAGATAGGTCGAGCTATCGCCCCGCCAGTTATCCGGCAGTTGAAGCGGCGCATCAACTCCGACCGGCTGGTGATCCTTGACGCCTCACCTGGCACCTCCTGCCCGGTGGTGGAGGCCATGAAGGGGGCCGACTTCGTGCTGCTGGTCACCGAGCCCACCCCCTTCGGCCTGCACGACCTGCGGCTGACGGTGGAGGTGGCCCGCGATGAGCTGGGCCTACCGGTGGGCGTGGTGATTAACCGCGACGGCATAGGCGATGAGAAGGTGGAGGAGTACTGCCAGTCGGAGGGGATCCCTATCCTGATGCGAATTCCCTTCGACCGTCGCATCGCCGAGGTCTACTCCGAGGGAGGGCTGGTCATCGAGGCCCTGCCTGAATACAGGGAACGGTTCCGGGAACTCTATCGAAGGATTCGAGAAGAGGTGGACAAGTGAGACAAATCGTGATCCTGAGTGGTAAAGGAGGCACAGGCAAAACGACAGTGACTGCGGCGCTGGCCCATCTGGCCTCGCAGGAAGCCTCCATCGTGCTGGCCGACGCCGACGTGGATGCGGCCAACCTGGAACTGGTGCTCTCGCCCCAGGTCCAGGAGGAGGGTGAGTTCATCGGTGGTGGGGTGGCGGTGATTGATGTGGAGCTGTGCACTGCCTGCGGGATCTGCCATGATGTCTGCCGCTTCGAGGCCATCGTCCCCGGCGACGAGGTGTACGCTGTGGATGACCTCGGCTGTGAGGGTTGCGGCGCTTGCGTATACGCCTGCCCGGTGGAGGCGATTGAGATGCAGGAGCAGTTGGACGGGAAGTGGTTCCGCTCCCAGGCCCGCTACGGTCCGTTGTTCCACGCCCATCTCTTCGCCGCGCGGGAGAACTCGGGCAAGCTGGTGACGCTGATCAAAAACGAGGCCCGTGATCTGGCCCCGGAACGGGGGGCTGACTACCTGCTGGTGGATGGCCCGCCGGGCATCGGCTGCCCGGTCATCGCCGCCATCTCCGGCACGGACCTGACCCTCCTGGTCACCGAACCTACAGTGTCCGGGGCGCACGACCTGGAACGTATCGTAGGCGTGGCCCAGCACTTCGGAGTTCCAGCCGCGGTCTGCATCAACAAGTATGACCTGAACCTCGCCAAAACCGAGGAGATCGCCGCCTGGTGTGCTGCACAAGGGGTGCCGATCGTGGGAAGGATCCCTTTTGACCACGAGGTTACGCGGGCCATGGTGCAGGGAAAACCCATCACCGAACACGCCGATGGAGCGGTAGCTGAGGAGCTTCGACGGGTTTGGGCTTGGCTCAAGGCGAGGTTTGACTAAGGGGAGCAAATGGCGATCAAAGAGAAGGTGAACACGCTTCTTGAGGAGTTGCCCGATGGAGTAGAGTTAGTTGGCGCTGCTAAGGGCCGAACTGCCCGCGAGATCGAGGAGGCGATAGATGCCGGCTTGGAGATCGTTGGGGAGAACTATATCCAGGAGACCCTGCCAGTTCAAAACCGTGTGAGCAGAGATGTGGAATGGCATTTCATCGGGCATCTGCAGAGGAACAAGGTGAAGCAGGCGGTGGGGATATTCGATATGATAGAGAGCCTGGACTCCCTCCGGCTGGCGGAGGAGATAGACAGGAGATGCGAGAGGATCGACAAGGTGATGCCCGTGCTAGTAGAGGTAAACAGTGGCAGAGAGGAGCAGAAATTCGGGGTGTTGCCGGAAGATGTCGAAGAGCTTGTCAGGAAAGCCTCGACTCTTCCAAACATCAAGATAATGGGGCTGATGACCATGGGCCCTCGCTTCGGCAACCCTGAGGACTCGCGTCCCTATTTTATCAAGACAAGAGAGATTTTCGAAAAGATTAAGCGACTTAACTTGCCAAACGTTGAAATGAGGTATCTTTCTATGGGTATGACAAATTCCTACCGCGTTGCCCTGGAGGAAGGGGCTAACATGTTACGGATAGGAACCAAGGTATTCGGAGAGAGGAGGTGAGCGATATGCCAGCTTTTGATGGAACCGGGCCTCGGGGCCTCGGCCCCATGACCGGCCACGGGGAGGGGTACTGCGCCATCGCGTTCCCCCCGCCCGGAACGGGGAAGGCGCCCTACGGATACGCGGGACTGGCGGGCACGCCGGTGCAGCCTGCCCTGGCGGGCAGTCCAGAGACGGGGGTTCCCTACGCTACGCCACCCGTTACCGCAACACCCTTTGTGCCTTTGTCTGCCCCACGGTTTGGCCGGGGATTGGGACGGCGCCGGGGTAGAGGTAGAGGAAGATGGCGATAGTGTGAAGTCGCCCACAATTATCTAAACTGATGTATTGGAAGGAGGTGAACAAGATGCCAGGCTTTGATGGAACAGGACCGGGTGGTATGGGCCCCATGACTGGTGGCGGACGGGGAAGGTGCAATCCGTACAGCCCCTTCTATCTATGCCGGATATGGCCCTTACCCCGCTTCCTATCCCTATCAGCCCTACACTCCGACGGGTACAGGCTACGCTCCTGTGGCTGGATGGCCAACTGGGGGCTATGGCTTCCAACCCTACGGAGGCTATCCCGGGCCTTACGGCTTTGGGCGTCCCCGATGGGGCATGCGAGGCTTCGGGGGCCGGGGCATGGGCTGGGGAGAGCGAGGTCGCGGCCGGGGACGTTGGTGGTAGCAACTATTGACCACCTGACCAAGGACCAACTGACTAACTGACCAAGAAGGAGGTGAATTTTAATGGGAGGACACGGGCATCGCTGGATGTACTATGCCACCGGGCTTCCGGGCTGGATGCGCTTTGGCTATAGCCCAGGCTGGGTGGGCCGCAGTCCTACGGGGCTAGGCCCCTGCGCCGAGTACCTCACGACGGGACAGTGGCCCACGCCACAGATGGCCGCCGCCTGGGGGGGCGAACCATGGGCTTACGGCGCGCCGGCGCCCGGCGCCTGGCAGGCCGGACCCTGGGCTTATGGCGCTCCAGCGCCCGGCGCGATGCCGCGCGAGCAGGAGCTGCAGATGCTGAGGGATAACGCCGAAGCACTGAAGGCTCAGCTCGATCAGATCAGCGCGCGCATCGAGGAACTGGAAAAGGAGACATAGCGATGGATAGCAGGGGGATAAAATTCGGGGCGGGTGAACAGAATCGGAAGACTCGCCACCCGCCCCGAGCCCCCAACCTGCACGGTGGTCTGACAACCGGCAGGAGAGGTACACCTAATCATACCGTCAATAAGGAGGAATTGCAAATGAAGATCGTCGTCACATCCGATGGCGCGGACCTGGACGCGCCGGCCAGCCCAATCTTTGGGCGGTGCTCCACCTACATCTTCGTTAATACGGAGACCATGGAATTTGAGGTCGTTTCCAACCCGGCCATGTCCGCTCCTGGTGGGGCGGGAATCCAGGCGGCCCAATTTGTCATCGAGCAAGGCGCACAGGCAGTACTGACCGGCAACATGGGCCCCAATGCCTACAACGTTTTCCAGGCTGCCGGCGTACCCATCTACCTGCTCACGGGCGGGACAGTGAGAGAGGCAGTGGAGGCGTACAAGGCGGGAAGGCTGCAATCCGCCGCTGACGCCAGCGTCCAGGCGCACGCCGGGATGGGTATGGGTCTTGGCATGGGCCGAGGGATGGGCATGGGCCGTGGCATGGGCCGGGGTATGGGCCGTGGCATGGGCATGGGCCAAGGCGCTTACGGAACAACGCCTCCGCCGCAGCCCGCGCCACCCGCTTCCCGCCCTTCGACAAGCCCTTCGTCAGGCTCAGGACCCAGCTCAGGACAGCGCGAGGAGGAGGTCATGGCCTTGAAGCAAACGGCCAGTGACTTGCGTCAGCAGTTGGCTCAGATCATGGAACGGCTCGATAAGCTGGAAAAGGAGAGCTAATAATGCGCATTGCGATATCAGCCGATGACAACAATGGCCTCGATAGCGTGGTTAGCCCTCACTTCGGTCGCTGCCCGCACTACATCCTGGCGGACCTGGACGGTCAGGAGATCCAGGCCGTCCAGGCTGTGGATAATCCCTACCACGGCCGGCACGCGCCGGGGCAGGTGCCGGGCTTCATCCACAGCCAGGGAGTGCACGTGATGCTCACTGGCGGGATGGGAGGGCGAGCCATCGGCTTCTTTGAGCAGTATGGCATCGAGGCCGTGACCGGCGCGTCGGGCACGGTGCGCTATGCCCTGGAACGCTACCTGGGCGGCCAACTGAAGGGTGTCGAACCCTGTCACGAGAGCATTGAGCACGGCCACGGAGAGCTTGACCTGAGCGCCGCTTCGCTTGCGGTCGAAGGGTACGAGCAGGACGAAGTAGGCCGCCTGCGCGAGGAAGCCGAGATGCTGCGTCGCCAACTGGGCGAGGTGACGGCTCGGCTGGATAAGCTAGGGAAATAGCGCAAGGCAGGATGTACCGCATCGCCGATCTGAAAATTACTCACCTGCTCCCGCTAGACCCTAGTCCAGCGGCCTCCTGTTGCCCGAGGAATATCGAAGGGTCTATAGCCAGAAGGAAATTGATATGTCTGGAAAAGGAATTGATGTCAGGACGATAGCCATCACCGGCATCATGATCGCAGTGGTGGCTGTATTCACCCGATCTATCATAGTCCCCATCGGCACCGGGTTTTTCAACTTCTCCGATGTGGCTATCTACTTCGCCGCCTTCGCCTTCGGGCCCTGGATCGGGTTTGTAGCGGGAGGGGTAGGGGCTGCTCTGGCGGACATCAGCCTGGGTTACAGCCAGTTCGCTCTCCTGACCTTCTTCGCTCATGGCCTGGAGGGCTTGGTAGCCGGTTACCTGGGCTGGGAGGGGAGCCGGATCGCCCGCTTCGTGGGCAAGGGAGATGTCCGTTTGCGGATGTTTCTGGGCTGGCTGGCGGGAACGGTGGTGATGGTGGGACTCTATTTCGTGGGGGAGGCTGCCGTGCCGGCCATGTGGGGAGGTCTGCCCCAGGCTCTCACCGAGTGGCCTTTCAACTTGCTGCAGAACGTGGCTGGCGGCATCGTTGGGATTCCTCTGGTGCTGGCTGTGCGCAGGGCCTATCCCCCCATCACTCGGATGGGCTTGGGGGCAACCTGGAAGGAGCGCTAGAGGTGATAAACCAATGCTGACCATCGAGTTGAACCGCTGCGACGGCTGCAGCGCCTGCGTGGAGGTCTGTCCTGAAGGAGCCATCTCTTTGGTCAATGGAGTGGCGAGGATAGATTCAGGCTCCTGCACCGAGTGTGAGGCCTGCGTCCAGGCTTGCCCCACCGGGGCGATCCGGGTGGCTAGGCCGATCGCCGTCAGGGAGGAGGCGACGACTGCTGTGGCAGAGAGGCTCCGGCCCAGCACACTGGCAACGCTGGCCGGCGCGGCCCTCAGCTTCATAGGAAGCCAGCTCTTGCCCCGCGCAGCCGATGCCATCGTCAACGCCCTGGACAAGCGACTCAGCGAAGAGCCTGCAGCCGAATCCCGCGAAGCAGTGCCGAGCACAGGGAAGCAGGGTAGTCGTCGCCACCGAAGACGTGGAGGGCGAGGATGATCGTTCTCAAATCCTCCCGCGAGTTGGCGCTCATGCGCCAGGCGGGCCGCATCGTGGCCCAGGTCCACGAGCGCTTCCGGGAGGTGGTGCGCCCAGGGATCACCACCGCAGATCTGGAGAAAGTCGCCTCCCGTATCATCGAGCAAGAGGGGGCGATTCCCTCTTTCAAGGGATACCGAGGCTTTCCAGCCGCCATCTGCGCCTCGATCAACGAGGAGATAGTGCACGGCATCCCCAGCCCCGAGCGGGTGCTGAAGGAAGGCGACATCATCAGCCTCGATGTGGGCACTATCTACAAAGGTTATCAGGGGGACGCGGCTATCACCCTGCCGGTGGGCGAGGTGGATGAGGAGGTTCGACGCCTTTTGCAGGTGACCCAAGGCGCGCTGAAGGTGGGCATCGCCCAATCCCGCGCCGGCAAGCGGCTGGGCGATATCTCCGCAGCTATCCAGCGCTATGCAGAGGTCAATGGCTTCAACGTGGTGCGGGAGTACACGGGCCACGGCATCGGTCAGGAGATGCACGAGGATCCGCAGATTCCCAACTTCGGGCGACCCAATCGGGGGCCGCGCTTGCGGCCGGGCATGACCTTCGCCCTGGAGCCGATGGTCATGACAGGGGACTGGCGGACGAGGACGCTGTCCAATAACTGGACGGTGGTCACCGCCGACGGCTCGCTTTCCGCTCACTTCGAACACACCATAGCCGTTACCAACGGCGAGCCGGAGATCCTCACGCAATTGTAAGGAGGAAAGGATTTGAGAACGGTTGGCATCGTAGGATACAAGGACAGCGGCAAGACCACGTTGACCCACGCCCTGGTCCGCGAGTTGACCCGGCGGGGCCACGAGGTGGCCGTGATCAAGCACACGTCCCACCGCCTGGACCTCCCAGGGAAGGACACCGCTACGCTGGGAGAAGCCGTCAGCCGGGTGGGGTTCATCTCGCCTCAGGAGTCGGGGGTCTTCTGGAAGAAGCCGCTGAGCCTGGAGAACATCATCCCCTATCTGGAGGCGGACATCCTCCTCATTGAGGGCTTCAAGGCGGAGAAGACCTTCCCCAAAATCATCTGCCTACGGGGAGAGCTGGATGATCAGGATCTCTTCGACGGCCTGGCCATCTGCGCCGTGGGCCCCGCTTCTGAGGCGTGCGAACTCGACGTCCCCCACTTGAGCCTGGACGAGATAGGCAAAATCGCCGACCTGGTAGAGGAGAAAGCGTTCAAGCTGCCCAATCTCGACTGTGGAAGCTGCGGGTTCGAGACTTGTTACGAGTTAGCTCGCGAGATTGTCAAGGGTAACAGGGATGTGGAGGACTGCGTCTCCCTGCAGCCGATGACGGAGGTGAGAATAGATGGGGAGCTGATGCCCATGAATCCCTTTATCTCCGACATTGTGAGAGGCACTATCCTGGGGATGCTGTCACCGCTCAAAGGATTTAAGAAGGGAAAGATCGAGATCAGGATCTGATGGAGCACCAGGAAGAGACAACTGACTTCGACCGCATGGTGGCGGAGCTGCAGAGAGAGATCATCGAACAGGCGCGGGCGATTTATTCGGCCAAGGTCATTGAGGAGTTCTACAATCCCAAGAACCTGGGCCGTATGTCTGTGCCTGATGCTTGTGGAATCGTACATGGCTGGTGCGGCGACACGATGGAGATCTACCTGCAGTTGAACGGGGATAGGATCAGAGAGGCCACTTTCATGACCGATGGCTGCGGACCGTCGGTGGCTTGTGGAAGTATGCTCACCACGATGGCACGGGGGATGTCGCTGGAGGAAGCGAGCGAGATCACGCCGCAAGACCTGCTCGCTGCCTTGGGTGGCCTGCCTGAGGAAAGCGTCCACTGCGCCGAACTGGCGGTGAGCACGCTGCGAGAGGCCATCGCCAATTGGCATGTAGAAGACAGGGCGTGAAACAAGGAGGTTAGCTTGGCCGTGAGTGGAATGTCGGACTACTTCGTTCGCCTGCGGAACTGCATAGGGCACGATCCACTGTTGCATCCCGCTGCTGCTGCCTGTATCCGCGACGAGCAGGGTCGTATCCTGCTCCTGCGGCGCAGCGACGGCATCAATCTGTGGAGCTTTCCCGGCGGAGCGATGGAGCTGGGCGAGCGTGCCGGCGAGGCGGTGATACGCGAAGTGCACGAGGAGACAGGGTTGGAAGTGGAGCCGGTGGCGCTCATCGGCGTCTACTCCAACCCCGATTATGCCATCACGTATCCCAACGGCGACCAGGTCCAGCCGGTGATACTCTTCTTCGAGTGTCGGGTGGTGGGCGGCACGCTCCAGCCGGACATGGAGGAGATCGTGGGGGCGCGTTACTTTGGCCCGCACGATGAGCTGCCGCCGATGTTCCCCTGCTGCGTCGCCAAGGCCCGCGATGCGTTCATTTTCAACGGGCGGGCTTTCTTCCGCTAACATCACACTTTTTGCCAATATGCACACTTTGCCCATAATACACTAACTCAAGATTAAGGAAAGGACTACAAACAAAATGAAGCAAGCTGATATCGTCGTCATCGGAGGAAGTGCTGCCGGTCTGACCGCTGCGATTACGGCACGGCGGCACTATCCAGACAAAAGGATCCTCATGGTGCGCAAGGAGAAGCAGGTTCTGATACCGTGCGGTATTCCTTACATCTTTGGCACCGTGGAGAGCCCTCAGAAGAACCTCATCGGTGATGCAGTGCTCGAAAAGAACAACATTGAGCTACTCCTCGCCGAGGCCACGGACATGGACCGAGAAAGGAAAGTGCTTCACACCACTGAAGGCGATGTGGGCTACGAACGGCTCATCGTCGCCACCGGCTCAAGGCCCGCCATGCCGCCGATACCGGGGTTTGACCTGGACGGCGTGTACGCGGTGGTCAAGGATGTTGAATATCTGAGCGGACTTCAGCAGCGACTCGAACCGGTCGAGGACGTGGTCATCATCGGGGGCGGCTTCATCGGCATTGAGCTTGGGGACGAGATCAACAAGGCGGGTGACAAGAACGTCACCATCGTTGAGATGTTGCCGCATTGCCTGGCTCTGGCCTATGATGAAGAACTTTGCATCGAGATGGAAAAAGTGCTCGAATCGCGGGGGATCAACATCCGCACCTCTTCCAGAGTGGAGAAGATCGCCGGCGATGGCAAGGTGGAAAAGGTCGTTCTTTCCGATGGCAACGAGATCAAGGCCGATGTCGTGATCCTGGGCATCGGAGCCGTGGCCAACGTGGATATGGCCCGAAAAGCCGGGCTGCGCATCGGCCTGACGGGCAGCATCGCGGTGGATCGGACGATGCAGACGTCCGATGCCAACATCTACGCTTGCGGGGACTGCGCCGAAAAGATCTCGTTCTTCGGTGGAAGGCCCTCGCCGCTCAAGCTGGCCTCCATCGCTACGTTGGAGGCGCGCATCGCCGGAGCTAACCTATTTGGCATCAGGCGTGAGAACATCGGCACGGTAGGTGTCTGGTCAACGGCGGTGGGGAATCACGCGCTGGCCACCGCCGGATTGACCGAGGGAATGGCCAGGAAGCGTGGTTACGATGTGGTTGCCGTCACCATTCAAGGTCCCAATCGTCACCCTGGCCTCATGCCGGGCGCGGTGAACACCAGGCTAAAATTAGTGTTCGAGCGGAACTCCGGCGTAATTCTGGGCGGGCAAGTTATGGGCGGCGCGGCGGCGGGCGAGGTCATCAATGCCATCTCCGCCTGCGTGCAGAACCGCATGACCGCCGAGGACATTGCCATGTTCCAGGCGGGCACTCACCCTGCGTTGACCGCCTCACCTATCGCCTATCACATGGTGAATGCCGCCGAGATGGCCATACAGCAGATGCACGAGCAGGGAGGGTAGTTATGTCAAAGATATTGATCATAGACGATGACCCGGATTTCAACTACGTCTTTCAGATGGTGCTCGAAGCCAACGACTTCGAGGTAGATACGGCGACGACACCAGAGGAAGGGATCAATAAGGTCTTGAGCATCGAACCGGACCTGGTGGTCCTGGATGTCATGATGCCGACAGGCTACGAGGGGTTCGATGTGGCCCGTGAAATCAGGGAGGAACACGGTCTGACCGAGTTGCCCATCGTTATCCTCACCAACGTGCACAACGTCAGAGAAGTGCCCTACCGCTTCGCTCCCGATGAAGACTACCTGCCGGTGGACGTGTTCCTGGACAAACCGGTTGAACCAGAGGCGCTGGTAGACATCATCAAAGAGATGCTGGGAGAGCGCCGAGAAGAACTTGAGTATCCTCTATAGGACTCGCTTGTACTATACTTTCCGCTAACTTGGAAAGTAGGTGAATCTGGCTTTTACTATATATAGTGGCATTGCGTGAAACTGACACTAGATGTAGTAGTTTCAGGCAAGACAAGCCCGTTGCGTTAGGGGGAACTGCCGAGTATCAACTTTGGGTAATGGCTGGTCTCTCTGAGTGTTACTACTATATATAGGAGCTTGCTAACGCATACCCACAACATATAGTGCAATATTCCTTTGGCGTTACGAGACTTTCCACGTCAATTTAGCGGAAAGTAAAGTTGTAGCGATTAAGAAAAAGGTCAGTGATGAGGATAGCGGTGGTTTACGACAACAGGTCGCTTCGTGGCGAGCTTTCCCCCGCCTGGGGGTTCTCCTGCCTGGTGGGCGACGACCTTCTCTTCGATACCGGCGGAGACGGACCGAGGTTGCTCTCCAACATGGGGCAGATGGGGCTCGACGTTGGGAGGATTAGGTCAGTGGTCCTCTCGCACGCGCACGGAGACCACACAGGTGGCCTTGCGGGTCTCCTAGCCGTCAGCAGGGGAATCACCGTCTACTTGCCCTGCTCCTTTCCCAGTCGGTTCAAGGCCCAGGTGCGCAGCCACGCCCGCGTGGTAGAGGTCCACGAGCCGATGGAGATAGCCGAGGGCATCTACACCACCGGCGAGATGGGGAGAGGCCTGGTCGAGCAGGCACTTGCTTTGGTCACAAACCAAGGTCTGGTTATCGTCACCGGCTGCGCCCATCCGGGAATCGTGGGCATGATACGCCGTGCCAAGCAAATTGGCGGAAACGGAATTTACCTGGCAATCGGCGGCTTCCACCTGAGTGTGGCAAGTCGGGGAGCGGTCAAAGATATCATCGCCGAATTCCGGCTGCTGGGAGTGCAGAAAGTAGCCCCCTGCCATTGTACCGGAAAACAGGCGATGGGGATGTTCGCCGCCGAGTACGGGGAGGATTTCATCAAGGCCGGCGTGGGAAAGGTCCTGGATATTGGGCCATAACGGCTTGCATAAAGCCGGAGTCCCGAACTTGTTCGGGCTGTAGCGAGGCAAGTTTCACACTCCAATAAAACGCAGAGGGAAACAAATGGAAAAACTGATCCAGGAATTCATCAGCCAGCGTGTCTGGGCAGTGGTGGGGGCCTCGACGAACCCAGAGAAGTATGGCCACAAGATATTCCGCGACCTGCGGGCAGCAGGCTACATCGTCTACGGCGTCAATCCCGACGAGGGCGAGATTGAGGGCCAGAGGCTATACCCCAGTTTGGCCGACCTGCCGGAGAAGCCGGCGGTGGTGGACATCGTCGTCCCGCCGAAGATCACCGGGGAGATAGTCCGCCAGTGCGCGGAACTGGGGCTAGAGAGAGTCTGGATGCAGCCCGGTTCGGAGTCGGAGGAGACCATTCGCTTCTGCCAGGGGGAGGGCATCAAGGTCATCCACAGCGCCTGTGCTATGATCCGAAAACGGGAGTGGTGAGGAGGTGATGGAAGATGGTTTACATTGATCTCGAGAAGTGCGCCGGCTGCGGGGTCTGTGCTGAAGCCTGCCCTGTAGGGGCCATAAGCTTGGTCGGAGGCACAGCCCAAGTTGACCAGGAGAGGTGCACAGACCACGTCCTGAGCTTGTCGAAGGGCTGCGAGGCTTGTATAGAGGTCTGCCCCAATAGGGCCATGCTGGCCGTGAGGGAGCCGGTCGCAGAGCGGGCGGCGGTCCCCAGCGTGCGCCCGGCGCCTGAGGTCATCCGGGTCAGGCCGCAGCCGGCACCCGTTTCCCTGCCAACCAGGGGCTTGCCGGCCGTAGGAGCAGCACTGACCTATCTGGGCCGTAACGTCGCCCCCCGTCTGGCAGACCATTTGCTCAATGCCCTGGATCGCAGGCTGGGTCAGGGGCAAGCTAGCCCTGCTGTGAGAGCATCTAGGCCCGTATCCCCGGCTTCTGGTGTGGGAGGACGAAGCCCTTCGACAGCCCTTCGACGGAGCCCAGGACAAGGCTCAGGACGGGGCCTTCGTCGAAGGAGGAGGCGGGGCAGGGGCAGAAGATAAACCCAAAACGCTCTTAGCCAGCTTTGTGTGGGAACGCAGTCTAGATCGCCTGAAACGGCCGCGGACAGGTGTTTCACATGAAAGCGGTGAAGAGAGGAACTAAGATTTGAAAGATGGCTATTCCTACACTTGAACGCTGTGAGCAGAAGGCGGGTCGCCTTCGGGGAGGTTTGACGAACATGAGCAACGAGCGGATCAAGGAGCTGGAGAGTCAGATAGCGGAGTTGAAGAGCCGATGGCCGGCCCATTCGGTGCCGCCGACGATGCTTCAGCAGTTGGAAGAGCTGGAGGAAGAACTGGAGAAGGGGCTGAAGAAAACAGACGAGGGTAGGACCGATGCCAAAGCAGATGGCCATGATTGATTATAGAAAGTGCCAGCCTGAGAAATGCGACCAGGGCATCTGCCTCGCTGTGCTTGCGTGTCCAAACAAAGTCCTCAAGCAAGAGGCTCCTTATGAGATGCCCGATCCTCCTCTGACCATGTGTGTCGGCTGTAGTCTGTGTACTCAGGCTTGCCTGTTGAAGGCAGTTCAAATGATATAAAGCTGCGCAAGGTGGGGAGTCTTTCGAGGTAGCCGTATCAAGTCGAAGTCAGGTCGAGAGGATGAGACCGATGACCGAAATCACTCAACCCACATTTAAAGACCGCTGTGTCATATCCTGCGGGATGCTGCACCCGGAGATAACCCATCTGATGGAGAGCGGTTTTCTGAATCCACGCCGCGTCTTTTTTACGCCACCGGGTCTGCACGCCTTGCCGGCCAAGCTGGAGAAGTATCTTCTCAAGAGACTGGCCCAGGCCCAGGAGTGGTGCCCCGACCATGGGCGGCTGCCTAACATTGTCGTCGTGTATGGGAAGAAGTGCCACATCAGCGTTGATGAGCCGTTCAAACGGGTGGACTCGATCCTACAGGCAGCGGGACAGGGGATCGTCAGGGTGCAGGGGGACTACGGCTACGACATGCTAGCCGGCTTTGAGGATCGGCAGCGGATCAGCGGGGGCAGGGAGGGCAAGACCCTTTGGTTCACACCGGGCTGGCTCAAGAGCTGGAGGGCGGTCTACCAGAAGTATTTCGGCTGGGATGAGGCGGATGCTAATGCAAACTTTCCAGGATTCTACGACAAGATCATCGTCCTGGACGGCCTTGGCCTAGCCGAAGAGTATATGGCGCAGCACGCCGAGGAGATCCTGGAACTGTTCGACTGGACAGGCCTGGAGGTGGAGTTTCACCCCATCACCCTGGACCGTTTCAAGGGACTGCTGATGGACAGCCTGTCGCCAGGAGATACTTCGGGATAATACCAATGTTTCGACAAGCTCAACACAAGTTGCTCTACACGGGAACCGTTTTGGAGTTTGGAGTATGGTGAGGCCGTTGTGGCAGCTCTTGTTGGAGGATCCATCGGATCTGACCTGTGACGAGTGTTTCTCCGTGATGGAGTATTACGCTGAGCTTTTGGCTAAGGGTAGCACCGATCGCCTCCCTGAAGTCATCGAGCGTCTAAAGGAATGTCTTCCTTGTGAGGTTCAGCATCGTGAGGAGCTGCGCCACCTCATAGCAAGCCAGTCAGAGACGAGCACCGCGTTACCGCCTGATTTGACAAAACCGATTGATGCTGAAGCCAGATGAACCGGTTGCTTGCTAACCCCTTCACCAACCCGACCCTCGTGGCCGGCTACGAAGCCTGGTACGAAACCTCCGGGCTCCGGGCCGACCGCCTGGAGAAGCCCCTGTTGAAGCGGCTGCTGGCTGGCTTTTCGCGGGCACGCACCCTCCTGGAGGTAGGTTGCGGCACCGGCCGTTTCACCCGCTGGTTCGGCGAGCAAGGTCTACAGGTGATGGGGTTGGACCAGTCGTCGCCCATGCTGGCCGAGGCTGTCCGGCTGGGCGGTCCACCGTGCGTCCTCGGCGACGCGCTGGCCTTGCCCTTCCTGGACGGGGCCTTCGACCTGGTGGCCCTGATCACGACGCTGGAGTTCGTAACCGATCCCGCCCAGGTCCTGGCCGAGGCAGTCTGCGTGGCCCGGCACGGATTGATCCTGGGAGTGTTGAATCGGCAGAGTCTGCTGGCGTGGCGGCGGGAACGTTCGGGGGAAGCGTTGTGGCAGATGGCCCGCTTCTTCACGCCGGCAGAATTGGTCCGTCTGCTGCAGCAGGCTGCCGTAGGGAAGCGATTGAAGATCGTGTGGCGAACGACCTTGTGGCCGGGCTGGCCCGGAGAGCTACCGCTGCCGTGGGGTGGGTTCATTGGTATGGCGGTAAGCATGGTTGAACCGTGAAAAGCGGAGGAGGAAAGTGATCGGTATCGCCGCTCAGGTTAGCTTGTATCCTTTGCGACAAGCGTCTTTGTCACCAGCGATTGGCCAGGCACTCCAGATCTTTCGAGAGCACGGTCTGGGCGTGGAACCGGGCGCCATGAGCACCCTGATCACCGGCAACGATGCGACGGTGTTTGCCGCTCTGCAAGAGGCCTTTCGTCGCGTTGCCGAGCAGGGCCAGGTGGTGATGGTGGTGACCCTCTCGAACGCATGCCCTGTGCCGGAGAACTTGTCCTGAGCCTGTCGAAGGGAACGACGGGGGAGCCCATTGTCTAAGGATACGTAGGGGGAAGTCAGATGATAGAGTTCAGTCGCATTTTGGTCCCATTGGATGGCTCGTCTCTGTCGGAGAGGGCGCTGCCGGTGGTTCGTGCGCTGGCACGGAAATTCGAAAGCCAGATCATTCTGTTACGTGTGTTGGATATCCCCACTCCTACAGTGCCCACCTCGCACCTGGAGGAGGCAATAGGTTGGGTACGAGAAGCGCGCCAACAGGCCCTTCAGGAAGCCCAAAGCTATCTGGAAGCCATCCAGCGCGAACTTCATGGGGAAGGGTTTGAGACCCGAATCCTATTGCGAGATAGGTCGCCGGCCGAGGACATCCTCGATGTCGCCTGTGCCGAGAATATAGACCTGATCGTCATGTCTAGCCACGGAAAGGGCGGCGGTTTGGCTCGCTGGACTTTCGGCAGCGTCGCTGAGAGAGTGGCGCGTCACAGCCTTTGTCCCGTGCTGCTGGTTCGACAGGAGCCGGAGACCGAGAGCGAATCACAGTCGGCAGCCATGTCCAAACCGACGTGAACCGACGCACGAGAGATGCCCGATCTTCCTATGACCTTATGTGTCGGCTGTAGTCTGTGTACTGAGGCCTGCCGGTTGCAGGCAATCCGAATGATGTGAGGGAGGGTAGTTGTGCCCGTCTACGAATATCGCTGTAAGAACTGCGGGGAGCAGGTGGAGGTGTTGGTTCGTTCTAGGACGAGCGCCTCGCCCACCTGCCCCAACTGCGGCAGCTCCCTGCTAGAGAAGCTCCTCTCCGTTCCTTACGTGATGGGTGGGGAGAAGCGCCCGGCGGGGCAGACCTGCTGTGGGCGAGAGGAGCGCTGCGAAGCCCCACCCTGTTCCACGGATGACGTTTGCAGAAGGAGGTGATGAGAGATGTTCCAGAGGCTTCTTACGCTTTTTGGCCGAGGTGGTGGCCGAGGTGGAGGCCGTGGCGGCGGTGCCGGACGCGGTGGCGGTCGTGGGCCGGGTCGTATGGGCGGCACCAAAGCGGCCGGGCCAGGCGGCAACTGCGTGTGCCCCAGTTGCGGTCACAAAGCGCCCCACCAGGTGGGACAAGCATGCTATCAGATGACTTGTCCCAAGTGTGGCACCAAAATGACCCGCGAGTGAGCCATGAAAGTAACCTGCGTAGTAGACGACGCGGTTCGCGATCACTCGCCGTTCTGGGGTGAGCATGGGTTGGCCTTTCTGATCGAGACGGAGAGTGGGCGTGTCCTTTTCGACACCGGCCAGAGCGGCACCGTGCTGCTGCACAATCTGGAGCTGCTGGACATCGAGCCAAAGGCGACCAGTGCTCTAGCCATCAGCCACGCCCACTACGATCACACCGGCGGGTTGCCGGCTCTGCTGGATCGGGTTGACGGAATCTCTCTTCATGCTCACCCCGACCTCTTCCGTGAGCGCTTCTCGCGGCGGGAGGGAACGCCCAAGTTTGTGGGCCTACCTGTGGAAAGGGAGGCGTTGGAGCAACTACTGGCGCTCCAACTGAGCACGGAGCCGACGGAGATTCTGCCCGGCGTGTGGACGACGGGCGAGATCGCAGACCGCACAGAGCCAGAGGGGCGCAGCACCCATCACCTGATCCGTAGCCCAGAGGGCTGGGAACCTGATCCCTACTGTGACGACATGGCTCTGGTCCTGGAGACCGATGGAGGACTGGTGGTGCTCTGCGGCTGCTGTCACGCTGGCCTGCTCAACACCCTGGCCCATGTGCGCCGCACTTTTGGCACAGACATTGCCGCTGTGGCTGGGGGGACCCATCTGCTCCACGCTGACGCAGCTCATCTGCGGCGTGTCATGGAGGTGTTGAGGGAGCTTGGCGTGCCCCGGCTCTATCTCAACCACTGCACCGGGCAACAGGCCTATGTCATCCTGGCCCAGGCTTTCGGCGAGGCGGTAGCCCCCTGTCCGGCAGGCACGGCGTTGAGCTTCTCGGAAAGGATGATGAAGTTGGGCACGGTTATTGATCCGGAGACCGGGAAGGTCGACCATGGCCGTTAGAGACATCTTAACGTTCACATCAATTTCTACTCCCACCGTTCCCGGGGTTTTCACTTGCTTCAGCATCCCCAGGACGACAGGAGCCGTCCCCGACGCGGGGTCTTTGCTCTGCGCAGCCCGCGTCGTCCCAACCCCATCGGCGTCACTGTGGTGGACCTAATGGCCACGGAAGGAAATGTGCTACGAGTGCGGGGACTGGATGCAATCAACGGCACACCGGTGCTGGACCTCAAGCCGGCGTGATGATCACATCCCAAGACGCCGTCGAGTAGTGAGAGTTGCTCAAGCAGTAAGGATGGTACGAATGCTCACCAACACGTTCGCAGCAGTAATGCTAGCCAGCTTCCTGGCGTGTGCGGTTACGACAATTGGCATAACCGTCATCGGCAAATTCGAGAAATGGGGCCAGGAGTATTCCGTCTATTTCATGAGCTTTGCAGCCGGGGTGCTCATCTCCGTCTCATTCATGCACATCATACCCGAGTCTTTCCAGATGAACAGCGCGGCCCCAGTGTTCTTGCTGGTGGGGTTCCTGGCCATCCATCTATCCAATCGTCTCCTTAACCTATACGCCTGTCACGAGCACCAGTATGCCGATTACGCTATGGGCATCATCCCCATGCTGGGAATTGGCTTTCACTCCTTTATTGATGGCCTCATCTATTCAGTGACCTTTAACGTCAGCATCCTCACGGGGGCGTTGGCCGCCATCGGGATGATATTCCACGAATTCCCTGAGGGGATTGTCACCTTTGTGCTCCTGAAGCAAGCGGGCTTCAGCCGAAAGAAGTCGGCCTTATATGCCTTTCTGGCGGCGGCCGTCTCCACCCCGTTGGGCACGTTGGTATCGTATCCCTTTATCAACAACATTGATCAGTCCCTTTTAGGCATATTGCTGGCCATCTCTGCCGGAGCATTAGTTTACGTGGGGGCTTCTCACCTGCTTCCCGCAGTCGAAAGAGAGAACAAAAGGTATAGCATCCTCGCGTTGGCCGCTGGGGTGTTGGTTGCCGTCATCATCATCTTGTCGAAAGGCTAATCGGTTTCGTGCATTTGCAACGGCTTTATCAGCGCACCGTTGGCTTTGTGCAACGTCAGAGGCACGATTTCAAACTCATGCTGTTGCGTCGGGCACTACATGGGGTGGCCGCCGGTCTCTCTACGCAGTATAACTCTATCTACGCGACGCTGCTGGGGGCTGATCCGGTACAACTGGGGTCGCTGCAAAGCGTGGGCAACGCCATTGGCGCTCTGGCAGCATTGCCTGCTGGTTGGTTCATTGACTATTATAGCCTGAGGAAGGTCTTTCTCTTAGGCACGGCGATGCTGGCGGCTTCCAGATTGCTCTACTTCGTGGCTCCCCATTGGGTCTGGCTTTATGCAGCCATCATCCTCTACTACCTGGGAATACGCATGACTTGTACTGCGTGCACTGTGACTTGCGCGGGGGAATTGCCTAACGAGGAACGGGCTACCGGACGCGGGCTCTGTCGGACGATATCGTCTCCGGTGGCCATCGTCACGCCCTTGCTGGCGGCCTGGCTTATCTCTCAATCTGGCGGTATGAGCGTTCGCGGCATCCGTCCGCTTTATATGATCCAGGTGGTCATTTTTGCTGGGATCTTCGTCCTCCTGTTGACTCAGTTATCTGGCTCCCAAGTCAGCAGCGCGTCAAGCGATGGGCGTCACGTTCTCTCAGGCTTTCTTCAAATCTTCAAGCAGGGCCCCGATGTGGCTCGTCTGATGCTTGTGATGGGCTTCATGGAGTTGCCCTGGACGTTAGCACAGCCATTCATGCCTGTGTATGCTCATGAGTTCAAAGGAGCCAATGAGTTCATGCTGGGTGGCATCTCCATGGCCATCACCATCGTGCCCATGCTGACCTCCCTCGCGCTAGGACGTCTGGCCGATCGGTATGGCCGCAAGAAGCTGCTCTTTGCCATCGCTCCTCTGGCCTACGCGGGCAATCTGTGTTTGGTCTTCGCGCCGGTCTCAGGAGCGGGGGCGTGGGTGTTTCTATTGCTCTACGGCATCCTCTTCGGCTTCAACAGCATCAGCATGGCCTTGGCCTCTTCGATGACGGCCGAGATCGTGCCCAGGGAGCAGATGGGGCGCTGGATCGGCATGGTCAGCCTTTTCCGTGGCTTGCTTGGCATCCCTGCCCCACTGATAGGGGGGCTGATCTGGGAGCACATTGGTCCTCAGTACGTGTTCTTCGCTGCCATCGCCATTGATGCATTGTTCCGCCTGCCACTTCTAGCTTCGGTCAGGGAGACGTTGCATCTTTCTCCCGTCGAGCACTGCGAAAGGTGAAGGGATCACCATGTCCTCGAATCGCAGTAAAGCCATCGAGGTATCCAACCTCACCAAATACTATCGCGACTTGCTGGCGGTGGACCACATCAGCTTCGAGGTGTACCAGGGCGAGGTCTTCGGTTTCCTGGGGCCCAACGGGGCGGGCAAGACGACCACCCAACGCATGCTCACCACACTTCTGGAGCCGACCGAGGGTCGCATCGTCATCAACGGCCACGACCTGGCCCACGACGCCTACCCGGTCAAGCGGAAAATGGGACTGGTGCCAGAAGAATCCAATGTCTACACCGAACTGACCGCCTGGGACAACCTGATGTTCACTGCCCGACTCTACCGAGTGCCCAGGGCCGAGCGGGCGACGCGAGTGCGCGAACTGCTGGAGACCTTCGGCCTGTGGGAGAAGCGGGACGTGAAGGTGGAGGACTTCTCCAAAGGGATGCGCCGACGCTTGAGCATTGCTATGGCCATCATTCATAAGCCAACGCTTCTCTTCTTGGACGAGCCGACGCCGGGGCTAGATGCTCAGAGCGCCCGGGCCATCCGGGGCTTGATTCGTCAATTGCACGCCGCAGGGACGACCGTTTTTCTGACCACGCACCAGATCGAAGAGGCCAACCAGTTGTGCGACCGGGTGGCCATCATCAACCACGGGCAGATCGCGGCCATTGATACCCCGGAGCGGCTGAAGCGAGCCTTCCAGCGGGTGCAGTCAGTGGAAGTGGCACTGGAGCCGGATGGACAATTGCATGGAGATGCTTTGGCTGGGTTGCCAGGTGTGACCACGTCAGTCAAAAGGGGCGACAAGTGGCGGCTGTACACGGAGGATCCCGCGGCCTTGCTGCCCCGGGTGATGGACTATGCCCGCTCGCACGGGCTGAAGGTGGTCAGCCTGAGCACCCTGGGTCCCAGCCTGGAGGATGTCTTCCTGGAAATCACGGGGCAACAGGTGGGCACCGTGCGTCATGAAACGCAAGAGGCGGGAAGCCGGAGGAAAGGGGCTGGGGGCAAGAGGGGAGTTTGGTGATGAGAGATAGAGGGTTGGGACGACTACGCGATGAACTGGCCCAGGCTTGGAATGTAGCTGTCAAAGACATCAAGGTCTACTATCTGACGCCGCCGATGGTTATGTTCGGCCTGATGATGCCATTCTTCATGTTCTTCTCCTTCTCAGTGCGGCGGGAGATGGCGGCAGCGCAGAGCGTCGCCCGGTTGCTGGCCCTGACCACTTTCTTCACTGCCTCGTCGGCTGGACCGGTGATTATCCCTCTGGAGCGGCGGATGGGCACCTACGACCGGTTGCTGGCGGCGCCGATGTTGCTCGTTACCCTGTTGCTGGGCAAGTCTCTAGTGGGAACCTTCTTCGCCGTGGCGGTGTCGGCAATACCGTTGTTGGTAGGACTACTATGGCTGCGTGTGACCGTGGCCAACGTCGAGCTACTGGCGCTGGGGTTGGTGGTGGCAAGCATGGCCTTCTCGGCCTTTGGTTTGGCTTTTGCTTCGATCCCCACTCGGTCGGTGGGCAGCATTATGATGCCCAGCACGCTGATCCGCTGGCCGCTGCTGTTCGTCAGCGGTGTCTTCATCCCTCTGGAGGAGATGGCGACCTGGATGCGCGCCCTGGCCTACGTCTCGCCGCTGACCTATGCCCAGGACTTGATGAACCACCTTGTGTCCGGGAAGGGCTTGCTCAATCCATGGCTGGACCTGGTTGCTCTGTTGCTGAGTGGGGTTTTGTTTTTGCTGATAGCCGTGTATATGCACCGACGGTCCCGCAGATTGGGGTATTGATCGGTGGAGAGTGAAATGACTGATGATATGTTGGCGGAAAAACATGCCTACATGCTATCAGATGACTTGCCCAAGTGTGGCACCAAAATAGCCCGTGAGTGAGCGATGAAAGCCACTTGCGTGGTAGACAAAGGAGGTTTCATTGGAAAAGCTTCGCTGTGCTATGTGTGGAGTACGGGTGTGCAGTGCCGAGCCCGGCACCGAGAAATATCCGCCTTTCTGCCCCATGCCTACGGAAACAGCCGTCCTCTCCAGAGCAGAGGAGGCATATCTGGGCCAGGACGATCTGCGAGAATTCGCCCTGGCTGCGGCTCGCACCGAGGCGGCAGGATATTGCAAGGAGCCCCGGGTGGAAGAGATCATGAACTTCGCCCGGCGCATCGGAGCCCAGCGGTTGGGCATCGCCAGTTGCGTCGGCCTCCTCCGAGAGGCCCGCATCTTGCAGCAGATCCTGGAGGCCAATGGGTTCGAGGTGGACAGCGTCTGCTGTAAAGTGGGCTCCATTGACAAGGAGAAAATCGGTCTGAGAGACGAAGAGAAGATCCGTCCTGGGCAGTATGAATCCCTCTGCAACCCTGTGGGACAGGCCATGTTACTGAACAAAGCCGGCACAGAGTTGAATATCGTCGTGGGGCTATGTGTCGGCCACGACAGTCTCTTCTTCAAACACTCCGATGCGCCGGTCACAGTGCTGGTGGCCAAGGACCGCGTTACGGGCCACAACCCCGTGGCTGCTCTTTACACCAGCCATTCCTACTACAAGCGGCTGCGAGGGCAGTGATGATTCCAAGGCAACACCACGAATTGCTGAGGGAGGCATAAGATGTGTCAGGCAACAGTGTATCTGGCCGGCGACGGCCAGGAAGAGGAAATCATGCGGGACGTAATCCTGCTGGAGCCAGTGGCGAACGGCGTTCGGCTGGCTACCTTTTTTGAGGAGCCGCAGACGGTACGGGCGCGCATCCAGCGGATTGATTTTCTGAAGCATACCGTCACCTTGGTGCCAGAGGTGGAGGGGGAGGGGTAAGATGGCGGACATGACCGATCTACAAAAACTGCGGATACTATTGCCACACTGGATAGAGCACAACGCCGAGCACGCAGCCGAGTTCCGGGAGTGGGCAGAGCGAGCCCGCGCTGCGGGACGGGAAGGCGTGGCTTCGGACATCGGCCTGGCCGCTGAAGAGATGGAATGGGTCAACGGGGAACTGGCGGCGGCTCTAGAGAAGCTGGGCCAGGAATGACGAAATACGTTTACGGCCCGGTCCCTTCGCGGCGGCTGGGTCAGTCACTTGGAGTGGATCCCATCCCCTTCAAGACCTGCAACTACAACTGCGTCTATTGCCAGTTGGGTCGCACCACGCCCCTCACCAACGAACGCAGAGACTTCTTTCCTCGAGAGGAGATTCTGGCCCAGGTGCAGGACGCGCTGGAAATCCACCAGCCCGGCGAGGTGGACTACGTGACCTTCGTCGGCCAGGGGGAGCCCACGCTGTGCGCCGGCCTGGGGTGGCTCATTTGCCAGGTCAAGGCCCTCACCCACATCCCGGTGGCCGTCCTCACCAACGGCGCACTCCTCTTCCAGCCAGAGGTGCGGGAGGAACTGGCTGCTGCCGACCTGGTGATGCCCACCCTCGACGCGGCCAACCAGGAGGCTTTCCGCAGGATCAACCGCCCCTGGCCCCGCTTCCGCATAGCCGAGATCATCGAGGGGATGGCGGCCTTCCGGACGATGTTCACAGGCCAGCTCTGGATAGAGGTGATGCTGGTCAGGGGGCTGAACGACGACGAGGCGACGCTTTTGGGCATCCGCGATGCCCTGGTCCGCATCCGCCCTGACCGAGTGCAGATCAATGTGCCCGTCCGTCCGCCGGCCGAGCCCTGGGTGGAGATCCCCAACGACGAGGCCGTCGAGCGTGCCACGGCCATCCTGGGCGAGGCGGCCGAAGTCGTCGCTCCCTACGAGGGGCACTTCGGCCTCTCCGGCTTCGCGGACGTGGCCGAGGCGATACTGGCCATCATCCGTCGCCACCCGATGCGCCAGCGGCGGCTGGTAGAGACGCTGGACAGGTGGGCGCCGGGCGAGGTGGAGGGGACGCTGGCCCGGTTGGAGTCTGGCGGCCAGGCCCGAAAGCATCTTTACCGGAGTGAAGTTTTCTGGGAATACGCTGGCAGAGTTTTCGGCGAACAGCGTCCTGAGCCCGCCGAAGGAAGGAGAGTGCACCGTGAACGTTGAACGCTGGGGTTGGTATTCTATAATGGTCAACGTCGCTCTGGGGCTGATCAACCTGGTCATCGCCAGAGCCTCCGGCAGCCTGGCTGTGGAGGCAGAGATGGTCCACAACCTGGTGGACCTGCTGACGGCGGTGGCGGTGCTCATCGGGCTGAGACTCTCGACGCGCAAGTCCAAGGATTTTCCCTACGGCCTGTACAAACTGGAGAACGTGGTGGCCGTGGTGCTGGCGGTGATGATCTTCTTCACCGCTTACGAGATCGCCCGGGATGCCCTCTTCACGCCGGCGCGCCAGGCCACGGTGGATCCCTGGATGCTGGTGGGGCTGGTGGTGGCGACGGTCATCCCGCTGGTTTTCAGTCACTTCGAGTTGCGCGCTGGGAAGGCGGCCAATTCCCCCTCCCTCATCGCCGACGCCAAGGAGTACCGCGCCCACGTCTTCACCACGGGCATCGTCTTTGCCGCGCTGTTGGCCCAGCGGTTCAATCTCCCGCTGGACCGCATCGCGGCGTTGGTCATTGTGGTTGCCATCGCCAAGACGGGCTGGGAGTTGCTCTCTGATGGGATGCGCGTGCTGCTCGATGCCTCGCTGGACGCCGATACCGTCCTCCAAATCCGGGACATCATCACTGCCGAGCCGACGGTGGCCGAGCTCAAGTGGGCCACCGGGCGCAATGCTGGCCGCTTTCGCTTCGTGGAGGCCGAGGTCGCCCTGCGAGTTCGCGAGCTGGAGCAGGCGGAGGCCACCACCCGGCGCATTGAGGAGCGAATCCGAGAGGCCGTGCCCTATGTGGACCGGGTGCTGATCCACGCCGAACCGATGGAGCGGACGCACCTGCGCTACGCCGCCCCGTTGAGCGACACAGCGGGCACGCTGAGCGAGCATTTGGGCGAGGCTCCCTACTTCGCCCTGGTCACAGTGCGCCTGACCGATGACACCATCGAGGAACAGCAAATCGTGGCCAATCCCCACCAGGCAGTGGAGAAAGCCAAGGGCATCCGGGTGGCCGAGTGGCTGGTGGGTCAGAACGTGGATGTAGTACTGCTGAAGGAGAGCCTGCGTGGCAAAGGACCGGTCTACGTCTTCGGCGACGCCGGGGTGGAGATGCAGGAAACCACCGCGACGACGCTGGAGGAGGCGCTGACGGAAACGACCCAGAGCCGAGAAAGGATCAAGAGGTAGATACCATAAAGCGAAACGCCACTGGACAACATCCTGGCGCCGTACACGACGCTCCGGGGCACCCGATTCCAAATTGACAGCCCCCTCCGGATACGATATAATGGGAGGGGGTGTTTCATTACCAGTTGGGGGGAATCCTTGCGAAGGTTTGGGCAACGATTCCAATCCATGAGAAAACCGTTGGAGTGAAGGGCATGGGGGAGGGAAGGATACTGGTCGTTGAGGACGAGCCGAGCATCCGTGAGGTGGTTAGCCTCTACCTGCGGCGCGCCGGCTACCAGGTCACCGCCGTCGAAGACGGGCAGGCGGCGCTGGAGAGCCTCGCCCGCCAGACGCCCGACCTGATCGTGCTGGACCTGATGCTGCCCAAGGTGGACGGGCTGGAGATCACCCGTTGGCTGAGGGAGCGGGGCGATACGCCGATCATCATGCTCACCGCCCGCCGCGAGGAGCACGACCGCATCGCCGGACTGGAGATGGGCGCCGATGACTATGTCGTCAAGCCCTTCAGTCCCCAGGAACTGGTCAGCCGGGTGCGGGCCGTGCTGCGCCGGGCCCAGAGAGGCGGGATGACCAGCACCGAGCAGCCGCTGGTCTATGGTGACCTGGGCATAGACCCCCAGACCCGCCTGGTGACGGTCGGCGGTGAGGAAAAAACGCTCACCGCCAAAGAGTTCGACCTGCTGTGGACGTTGGCCCGCCACCCACGCCAGGTGTTCACCCGCGATCAACTGCTCGACCTGGTGTGGGGCCTGGCCGAGTACATTGACCCCAGCACCGTGACGGTGCACGTGCGCCGCCTTCGGGAGAAGATCGAGGCCGACCCCAGCAACCCGGTCCACATCCAGACGGTGTGGGGCGTTGGCTACAAGTTTGAGCCGTGAGCGGTGGGAGGAGGGTTGTGATGGAAGTTCAGCGTTCGTTCGGTCCGCACCTGCGCTTTGTTGGCGCCGTGGCCCTGACGATGGCGACGGCGCTGGGTTTCTTTTTCCTGCTCATGCGTCCGCCGATGCGGGACGTGGGCCTCGTGGCTCTCTTTCTAACGGTCACGGCGGCCATCTCGATAGCCGCTGGCTACGGGGCCTACCGCCTGGGCTGGGTTCATCGCTCGCCGCACATCAGTTGGACACTGCTGGGGGGCTATGCACTGGCCAGCCTGTTGACCTTCCTCAACGTCTGGATCACGGCACGGCTGATGTTCGTCAGCGAGCACGACCTGCTCCTGGCGACGGTGCTGCTGCTTTTTGCCGGGGGAATCGCCATGTCGGTGGGCTACTTCCTGTCGCTGGCCCTGATTGACCGCATCGTCATACTCGACCGGGTGGCGAAAAAGGTCGCCCAGGGGGATCTGGGTGTGCGCGTGCCGGTCATCGGCAACGACGAGATGGCCAGCCTAGCCCGCACCTTCAACGAGATGGCCGCCCGGCTCCAGGCCGCCGACGAGAGGCAGCGCGAACTGGACCGGCTGCGCCGCAACCTTATCGCCTGGGCTGGGCACGACCTGCGCACGCCGCTGGCCTCGATCCACGCCATCGTCGAGGCCCTGGCCGACGGCGTGGTGGACGATCCCGAGACTGTGGACCGCTACCTGGGCACCGCCAGCCGCGAGATTGACTCGCTCTCGCGGCTGATAGACGACCTGTTCGAGCTGGCCCAACTGGAGGCGGGCGGCCTGCGGCTGGAATTGCGACCCAATTCGCTCTCCGACCTGCTGTCGGACACGCTGGAGAGCTTTTCCGAGCTGGCGGTACAGCAGGGGATCACGCTGGGGGGGCGTGCCGACTCCGATGTGGACCCGGTGATGATGGATGCCCGGCAAATCGGGCGGGTGCTGTCGAACCTGCTGGGCAATGCGCTGCGGCACACGCCCTCTGGCGGGGCCGTGTACGCCCAGGCGACCAGGACAGCGGAGGGGGTGCAGGTAGAGGTCCGCGACACTGGCGAGGGCATTGATGCCGCAGACCTGCCCTACGTCTTTGAGCACTTTTATCGGGGCGACAAGTCGCGCAGCCGGGCCACCGGCGGTGCGGGCCTGGGCCTGGCCATCGCCAAGGGGATCGTCGAGGCCCACGACGGTTGGATCGGTCTGGAAAGCCCGCCCGGCGGGGGAACGCGGTTCTTTTTCACCCTGCCAGGGACAGCGACGTAATCATCTTGTAAGGATTGGATAATCTATTCTTAAGGATTGGGTGGTATCATAGAGACCAGATTTGGCGTGTGAGTAAAAGGAGATGATAGATATGGCGGATAGTCGCATCTTGATTATCGGAGGACTCGTTGTCCTCCTGATCGGTGGCGCGTTGGTTTGGACTCTTTTCAAGCCCGCGCCAGGGAGCAGTACGATGGAATGTGAAGAGACAGGCGGAGGCGAGGTTTGCGCGAGTTCCTCCGGTGGGGACAACGGGCCCCGGATGGACTTTCAAAAGCCACCCCAGAGCGAATTGAGGACAATGCTCACTCCCTTGCAGTACCATGTCACGCAGGAAAACGGGACGGAGCGCCCCTTCCAGAACGAGTACTGGGACAACCACCGGGAAGGCATCTACGTTGATGTGGTCTCGGGAGAGCCTCTCTTCAGTTCCCTGGACAAGTTCGACTCTGGCACTGGCTGGCCCAGTTTCACCACGCCGCTGGAGCCGGGGAACATCGTGGAGGTGGCGGACAGGGCGCTGGGCATGGTCAGGATAGAGGTGAGAAGCCATCACGGGGACTCCCACCTGGGGCACGTCTTCCGCGACGGCCCGCCGCCCACCGGCTTGCGCTACTGCATCAACTCCGCGGCCCTGCGCTTCATCCCCAAGGAGGATTTGGAGAAAGAGGGCTACGGTGAATACCTGTCACCTCTCGCAATCCTCCCCACAGACACCGCCGCGCCCACCAACACGGCGACGGCGACGTTCGCGATGGGCTGATTCTGGGGACCCGACTCCCAGTTTGGGAGTCTCCCCGGTGTGGTACGGACCCGCGTCGGGTACGCTGGTGGCACCACCGAGAACCCTACGTATCACAATCTGGGCGGCCACTCCGAGACGATTCAGATCGAGTACGATCCGACCCGGATTTCGTACCAGGAGTTGCTGGACGTCTTTTGGGCCGGTCACGCCCCGACCCGACCGGCTTGGTCGCGGCAATACGCCTCCCTCATCTTTTACCACGACGAGGAGCAGCGGCGGCTGGCCCAGGCATCGAAGGAGCGGTATGAAGCCCAGTGTGATTGTCAGGTTTATACCGAGATCATCCCGGCCACCGCGTTCTACCTGGCCGAGGACTATCACCAAAAGTACCGGTTGCGACAGTCGTCCACCTTTATGAGCGAGTTTGCGACCATGTACCCCGACTCGGCCGATTTCGTCAACTCGACGGCGGCGGCGCGGGTGAACGGCTACCTGGGCGGGCATGGCACGCTCGCCGACCTGCAGGCCGAGATTGAGGACCTGGGATTGTCTCCCGCGGTGCGAGAAAAGCTGCTGGACATCGTCCGAGGACGCCAGCGGTGAATCTGCGAGGAGCGATTCAAGTGGAAAAACCGTTGCTGGCCCAGCTCCGTAGCCGTGGCATGAATCGCCACGGCTACGGAGCTGCCATCCCGTAAACGGGGTTCCTGAGCCCGACTTTATCGGGCGGAAGCTCCGCAGCACGGCGACTTCATCGTCGTGCGATCTTTGGGCCTGGTGAGCCGCCCTCATAGTCAACCTCGGTCTATCGCAAACCCCCAAACATCTCACCCTCGGATTTGGACGTTCCAACCCCCAATTTTGACGGTCCAATCGAAAAACATTGATTTTCGGTCTATTTTGTGCTATCATAGGAGCAGTGAGCTTCAAATGGAGGGCATTAGGCAATGGATGAACCTATCGTCGCGGTAGAAGGATTGGTGAAGCGCTACGGGGATGTGGTTGCCGTGGATGACATCAGCTTCGAGATTCAAGAGGGGGAGATCTTCGGGCTGCTGGGGCCCAACGGGGCGGGCAAGACGACGACCATCAACGTGCTCTGCACCTACACCGAGCCGACGGCGGGGCAAGTTGCCGTCGGCGGCCACAGCGTCACCGCCGAGCCGGAGGAGGTCAAGCGGGCCATCGGCGTGGTGCCTCAGGACATCTCCCTCTACCCCGACCTGAACGCGGTGGAGAACCTGCGCTTCTTCGGACGGATGTACGACGTCCCCAAGGCCAGGCTGGAGACGCGCATCGGCGAACTGCTCCAACTGGTGGGGCTGGAGGAACACGCCCGCCGGCGGGTGGAGCACTACTCCGGCGGGATGAAGCGACGGCTCAACCTGGCGGTGGGCTTGCTGAGCGAGCCTCGCTTCCTGATGCTGGACGAGCCGACGGTGGGGGTGGACCCACAGTCCCGCAACGCCATCTTCGAGAACATCCAGGCCCTCAACCGCCAGGGGCTGAGCATCCTCTATACCACCCACTACATGGAGGAGGCGGAGCTGCTGTGCCATCGGGTGGCCATCATGGACGAGGGGCGGATCATCGCCCTCGATACCCCGCAGAACCTGATCAACACCCTGGGCACGGGGATCATCCACATCGGGGTCAAGGACGTAGATGAGGAGATGCTGGCCCGCCTGCGAGCCCTGCCCCAGGTCAAGGCTGTCGCCCGTCGCGACGACACCCTGGCGTTTGAGACCGTGGACGCGCAGCGAGCCTTGCTGGACATCATTGGCCTCTTCAACGAGACGGACACGCCCATGACCTCGCTGGAGATCCTGGAGCCGAATCTGGAGAGCGTGTTCATCCAGTTGACGGGGAAGCTGTTGCGGGATGCGTGAAACGTGAAGCGTGAATAGGAGGGTGAAATGAAGAAGTTGCTGCACATTGCTCTGAACGAGTTGCTGTTGCTGCGCAAGGACAGGATGGCTGCTGTTTGGATGATCATCCTACCGCTGGCGATGACGGCCATCATGGGGTTGGTTTTCGGTGGCTTCGGCGGAGAGAGTGAAGCGGTGGTGATTGACCTGCCGGTGGTGGACCACGACGGGGGCGAGATGGCCGCTGTGGTGCTGGACATCTTGTCGCAGACGGAGAACCTGCACCTGGAGACGGCGTACGACGAGGAGACGGCTCGCCAACTGGTGACTGATGGCAAACGGGCCGGCGCAGTGGTCATCCCTTCGGATTTCAGCACTGCTATCACCTCTGACAAGTCCACCGCCCTGGAGTTGATCGTCGTCCCCGGCGGGCAGACCGCTCCGCTGTTGGAGGGGATGGTGCGGGGTGTCACCAGCGGCTTCTCCAACGTGCAGACGACGGTGGAAGTGGCCATCAGCGAAGTGCAGCGGGCCACCAGGAGCTACGATCTTGACTATGAAGGCATCGCCAGCCGGGTGGCAACTACGGCTTTGGAGCGGCTGGAGGATCCGCCGGTCCAGGCCCAGATTACGACGGTTGGGAGCGCAGAGGAGGAAGAGTTCGACATCTTCGATCAGGTGGTGCCAGGTTACGCGGTGATGTTTGCCATGTTCACCGTGCTCTCGGCGGCCGGGGGCATCCTGGAGGAGAAGGAGCGGGGTACCTTCAAGCGGCTGCTCATCGCTCCCATCCCTCAGTGGTCGCTGCTGGGTGGCAAGCTCCTGGCCCAGTTCCTCATGGGCGTGGGTCAGATCGCGCTGATGTTCTTTTTCGGGGCACTCATCTTCCGCGTTCAATTGGGGAATTCGCTTTTGGGAGTGTCCTTGATCACCCTGGCCACCTGCTGGGCTACTACCAGCCTGGGCATCCTGCTGGTGGCGGTGATCCGCTCGCGCAAGCAGATCCACCCCATCACCACACTGGTCATCCTGGGCTCCTCGGCCATTGGCGGCTCCTGGTTCCCGCTGTTCATGATGCCCAAGGCGGTACAGCAGGTGGCTCGCGTCACCCTCGTCGCCTGGGCGATGGAAGGCTACAATCGGCTAATGATCCTGGGCGGGAGCCTGGCTGACGTATGGGTGGACATCGGGGTTTTAGTTCTCTACGGCGCGGTCTGCTTCGGAGTGGGACTGAAATTGTTTCGGTTCAAGGAGGCGTGAAGATGAAGAAACCCGATAGAATCACTATTACCACCTATTGGTTGGATTGGCTGCTTTTGCCGATCATGTTGGGTGCAGGCTGGCTGACATTCCGTTGGGCGATGGCAGATTTCAACCTGGCGTCGAGCCTGGGCGCTGGTGGGACTGCGCTGCCGCCGTGGGCCGTCGCAGTTCCGCTGGTTGTCTGCGCAGTCGGTTGGGTGATCCTGGGATTCGGCTCGCTCATCCGACAGGAATACTACGAGCACCGCATCTGGGTTGCCATACTGACTGTCTGGTCAATCAGTTGCCTCATCGGCGCCGGCCTGATCGGATGGAGCTTCCTGCGGGGGGACAGCAGTTTTGGCCTCGCCGGCGTTCTCAGTCTCATCGGCTTGGTATTGACGGCGCTGATGCTGTCGCTGCCGGCTTTCATGGAAGTCCCCTTAGGCGACAAAGCCGTCCGCTTCTCTCGCCAGTGGACCGTGCTGTTGGCTGCCTGCCTGGGATGCCTCACAGCGGGCACGCTGTTGGGCTTCCCCTACAACTTCCCCCGCTTTCCCTTCGGCATTGGCGCGCTGTTCTTCTTCGGACTGGGTGCGCTGGAGACTGCGATCTCCACGCCGACGTTCCCCTGGTTGCCTCGTTTGTACGACTTTGACATGGAACAGGAAACGTTTCTTGCGGGGCTCCCGAAATCGAACGTGTGGCGAGTCGAAGGGGCAGTCAAGTTGGGGGTGGGGATTGTTGCTGCGGCCGTGCTCGTCATCACGGCACTGTAAGGCGAGGAGGAGATTGAAATGAAGCGCTTTGAGAAGTTTCTCTACAGTCTGCACCCCTTTTTGCTATCGTCCATCGCGGGCGTGCTGACGGTGGCACAGATCGTCCTGGCTTTCTTTGTCCACGGGCGTGGTTCCGAGGTGCTCAGGTGGGCTGGATGGGTCTGCTGGTGGGCAGGGGCGATCTTTGGTGTGCTGCCGATCATCATCTTCCGCAGGAAGGGCGGCGTGGCGAAGGGAGACAGCTACATGAAAACCACGGTCCTGGTGGATACCGGTATCTACGCCATCGTGCGGCATCCACAGGGTGGCACGGCCTGGCTGTTGATCAACCTGAGTGTGATGCTGATCGCGCAACATTGGTCCAGTGTCCTCCTGGGCCTGGTGTCGCTGGTGTTGGTCTACGCAGACACCTTCAAAACCGACCAGTCTTGCATCGAGAAATTCGGCGAAGAATACAGGCGCTACATGGAACGGGTGCCGAGGGTGAATTTCGCAGTGGGCATCCTGCGGCTGCTGCGGCGTCGAAAAAGTGCATAAGGAGGATGTTGAAATGAGACCGGGTACATTCACCATCACGACCTTTTGGTTGGATTGGCTGCTTGTGCCAGTGCTGCTCGTGGGAGCGTGGCTAACAGCCCGTTGGGCGCTGGCAGATTCGAGGCGGGCATCGAGACTGGAAGCTGAGGGGGAATCCTTTATACCCGCTTGGGCCTTTTCCATTCCGCTGCTCATCGCCGCTGCCGCGTGGGTGATTGCAGGGATGGGTACGCTTATCAGAGAGGATTATTGGGAGATGCGGGTGATCTTTGGGGCATTCGTGCTTTGGACCCTGTGCTGTAGTCTTGGCGCTGGACTGCTATTGCTTGGCTTGCTGCGCAAGGGTAGAGGTTTTGGGCTTGTGGGGATGTTGAGTCTTATTGGCCTGGCTTTGATGTCACTGCTCATGATCCTTCCAGCCCTGATTGATCATTCGTCCCCCGCGAATGTCACCCTGGTTGGTCACGTATGGTTTCTTCTGCTGGCGGTCGGCGTCGGATTTCTCATGGGGGGCATGCTTCTGGGCTTTCCCTATAAATTTCCCCGCTTTCCTTTGGGGCTGGGAGTGCTTTTCCTGGTCGGATGGGGCTTATCGGAAATCGCCTTCAGTCAGGCATCCTTCCCGTGGCTAGTGCGCATCTGGAAACTCCGTCTTGGGTTGGAGTATATTGATGCTTTCCCAACATCTGTCGGATGGCAAATCGTAGGCGCGATCAAGGTCCTGGCGGGCGTAGGCGCCGTGTTGATCCTCGCCATCGCGTCACGTCGCCGGCGGGCGAGGAAAAGCACCGTTTAGAGGGGAGAGGTCGAGAAATGGCAGAGCGTGAATGGCCTGGGCTGTCAGTTTGACATCGCCTGCGCTTCCGTGTATGATTGGTGAGCGTGTGAAAACCAGAGGGGGGCCATGGCAAAGCAGACAGCACAAGAGCGCAGGCGTGCCATATTAGGTGAGTTGCTGGAGACCCTTCTGCCTGCTATCCTGTTTGGCCTGGGCGCGGGCTACGCGATTGGGAACTACGCGATTTCAGTCGCCACCGGTCTGGCGATCAGCGGCACTATCGGCGTCCTATACAAGCTAGACCAGACATTCCTCCGCCCTCGTCTGAAGAACCTGTCCCGTGACTGGCAGTTGGGCCTGGAGATCATCGCCTCGTTGCTTGAACACGTCCTGGGCGCGGTATTGGCCCTGTTTGTCTGCAGCCGCATCTTCGGCTTCGTCGTCCAGGCCACCACAGCCTGGATCACTGTGGGGATGATGTTCGTGGGCTTCCTGGTTATCCATTCGGCTGGCTATGCGCTGCACTTCTACCGCGAGTTGAGGCAGAAAGAGCGAGTGGAAGAGCAGTTGCGGGCGCTGACAACGCAGGCGGAACTCAAGGCGCTCAAGGCCCAGATCAACCCGCACTTTCTTTTCAACACCCTGAACACCATCGCCCAACTGATTCACGCCGATCCCGCGCAGGCCGAGGCGACGGTCGAGCGGCTGGCCGAGATGTTCCGCTACGTGCTGGCCGGCAGCCAGCGGAGGCTGGTGCCGCTGGAAGAGGAGTTGGCCTTCGTGGATGACTACCTGGCGATAGAGCAGGCCCGCTTTGGTGAGCGGCTCAGCGTCACCCGCGAGGTCGCCACGGAGGCACTGAATGTGCCCGTGCCCAGCCTGATCCTCCAGCCGTTGGTGGAAAACGCGGTGCGGCATGGCCAAGGGGCCGGCGGCAGCGTGGAGTTGATCATCGGTGTTCGGCGCCAAGGCGATGAGGTGGTGATCGCCATCGCGGACCAGGGACCGGGGATGAGTGAGGGGGTATGGGAGTGTGGGGGTGGCGGCCATGGGCTGCGGAACGTGGACGAGCGGCTGCGGAAGACGTATGGGGAGGGGTATGGGTTGGAGGCGGCGGATAACGAGCCACGAGGGGCGGTCGTCACAGTGCGTATTCCGGTTTAAGGGTGTGGGAGTGTGGGGGGAAAGGGGATGTGAGTATGGGGGTATGGGAGGTGGGTAGATGGCACTGGTGAAGCATTTCAAGGAATTGCGGGTGTATAAGCAGGCGTTTGCGGCGGCGAGGCGGATCTACAGGTTGTCGAAGCGCTGGCCGGCAGAGGAACGCTATTCACTCACTGACCAGATTCGTCGCTCCTCCCGCTCGGTTTGCTCCAACATCGCCGAAGCTTGGCGCAAGCGCCGCTACCCGGCCCACTTTGTCAGCAAGCTGAGCGACTCGGACAGCGAGGCTGCTGAAACCCAGGTCTGGCTGGATTTCGCCCTGGATTGCGGCTACATCAGCCAAGAGGATCACGACTCTCTGTACGCCACCTACGAGAACGTCGCTGGCGGCCTGGTCAAAATGATGGCCAACCCCGACGCATGGTGTGGCCCTTCCCAGTTGCGCGAACCCACCCCCACCTACCACCCCCACACTCCCACACCCCCAAACTTCAATGAGGAATGAACATGCCAATGCGCGTCCTAATCGTAGACGACGAATCCCCAGCCAGAGAGCGGCTCAAGCGGCTGCTCGCCCACATCGAAGGGGTGGAACTCATCGGCGAGGCTGAGAGCGGCATCCAGGCGGTGGAGATGATCGAAAGGGAGCGGCCCGATCTGGTGCTTCTCGACATCCAGATGCCGGGACTGGGCGGCTTCGAGGTCATGGAAGCATTGGAGGATCCGCCGCCGGTCATCTTCGTCACCGCCTACGACGAGTACGCCATCCGTGCCTTCGAGGTCAATGCGCTGGACTACCTGCTCAAGCCCTTCAGCCGGGAGCGGCTGGCAAAGGCCATCCGCCGCGCTCAGGAAACTCTGGCCGAAGAGGAAGACTTCCCCGCGCAGCTCGGCCCGCTGTTGGAGAGCCTGGCCGCCCAGGGACAGTACCTGGCCCGGCTGGCGGTGCGCGACCGCGACCGCATCCGCGTGCTGGACGTGGGCGGGGTGGACTGGATTGGTATCGAGGGAGAGCAGGTGATGGTCCACGTGGGGGATCAGGTCTACCCTGTCCGCCGCACGCTGACCGAACTGGAGGCGCGGCTGGACCCGGCCCGCTTCTTCCGCGCCCATCGCGCCGCCATCGTCAACCTGGATCGGGTGAAAGAAGTCATCCCTTGGTTCAAAGGGAGCCACAAACTGCGGCTGACCACCGGCGCGGAGGTGGATCTAAGCCGAGCGCGGGCACGGGCGCTGCGCAAACGCCTGGAGTGGTAGCCCAATTTTGGGTATTGATTTTTGCCTCAGTCTGTGGTACAATGAATAGTAGAGATTGGAGGGTAGCATTGTCGTGGCCCTTGTCTCAATTTAGTTCACCGAGGAGGGTAGCGTGAAGCATTGACAGCCGGCCCCTTTACTGGGAGCGATCTCGGTAGGTGGTCGGCTATTTTGTTTGCAGAAAGTACTTGAGGAGGTCAATGTCATGTCTGAGTATGTTCCAACAGGTGTCTCCGGTGTGGATCAAATTCTCGGGGGGGTAGGCATCCCGCAAGGCCACACCATCCTGATTAGTGGAGGGCCTGGCAGTGGAAAAACAACTTTCGCTATCCAGTTTCTCTACACAGGAGCTACAGAGCACGGCGAGCCGGGTCTCTACATCACCTTGGACGAAGAGCCTGAGGAGATAAAGAAGAACATGTCCAAATTCGGGTGGGATCTGGACAAGCTTGAGAGGGAGAAGAAGCTGGCCTTCATTAACGTCTCGCCAGTTCGTGTGGCGCCCACTGGAGCAGCGGGCCTCATCCAATTGGGAATGCAGGAGTTCAAGCTGGTCAAATTGCTGGAGGCGGTCAGGACAGGCGTGGAAGAGATTCAGGCCAAGAGGGTGGTCATTGACCCAGTGACCATCTTCATGCTTCAGTACCCTGACGAAATCGAGCGCAGGTACGCCCTGAGAGACCTGATCGCCGATTTCAGGAAAAACAACTGCACTGACCTGCTAATCACCGAGCTGAAAGGCACGGGATTGGAGAGAGAGCATCAATTTGAAGAATACCTGGTCCAAGGGGTCATCTTGCTGCGCACCGTCTTGAAGGGCGACAAGCTGAGTCGAATGTTCCAGGTAGCGAAAATGCGTGGGCTGGCCGTTGACAATCAGCCACGACCGTATGACATAACCAATAGCGGAATAGAGGTATACCCCACCTTGACGGTCTTCAAGTGAGATAACGTTTATCGCCGCTGAGGACCCTTACGGAGACTGGGAGATTGTGTAGTCGAAAAGGGGTGGTAAAGGTGCAGGATCATGCTCGTATTGAGATGCGGGTTTGGATCGGCTTCGCGGTAGGTTCGTCCATCGCCTTCCTGGTAACGGTCCTGTTTTCAGAGAGGATGACAACGGGGCAGATAGAGGCCCTGTGGCTAGCTGCCATGTCCGTTGGTTACGTCAACCACGCGATCTGGCATCGTGAAAGGGACGTGATCTTCAGCGGCATTCTCGGCATCGCGGCGGCATTGATCAGCCTGGTCTTTGCGCCTACGTTCGCCCCGGTGGGATGGATCGTTTTGGGCTGTGGGTTGGCTGTGACGGGTTTCTACAATGTTCCAAGGACGCATGGCCATTCAAGGGTACATGGCTTCGTCGGTGTCTACGTTGCTTTAGGGGGCCTCATCCGATTGCTTTCCGTTTATCTTTCAACCAGCGCTGACGCTGTGTGGATGGTTTGGATGGTCCTGGTTGGCCTGGTCTTCATCACTGTGGCCAGGGGAATTGGGAATCCTGTGATGCACTTCCTGGGGGCCTCTTGGATCCTGGCGTCCGTGGTCAGCTTTGCCTTCTATCCAGAAATCCTGTTCTTATCTGTCGGCCTTGTCTTTGCCGTTGGGGTGATCGCGAACTTTGTTTACCTGTACAGACTGCTGGGAAGAACACCCAGGCTTGGAGAGCTCTTCTCCTTTGCTGGCCGTGCCCTGTTCCTGAAGGGTCTGAAGAAGCCCATAGATCAGTACAGCGTCCTGGCCATCCTCATCAGAGACATTGGGGCCGAAGACGTTACCCGCGATTTGATGTCCCGTCTGGAGCCCAGATGCGTGCCCATCCTTTTGCTAGGCCCCACCGCGCCGACGCAACTGCCTCTTCCCAAAGAGGCGAAGATCGGCTGGGTCACCACGGTCTCAGGCGTCTCTAAGCTGGACTATCCGATTCTCCCCCCGGAAGACCCCACAGCGGTCAGCATGTTCCTGGCCAGGACCCTGGGGAGCTTGCCCAAAGAGGAAAAGCCGGTCATCCTGGGGGACTTCCTGGACAACATGATTCCCCACATGGACGAGAGCCTTTTCTACAAGTACTACTCCGACCTGGCCTCGGCCGCCAGGGTCTCGGACCACACGGTGGTCTTCATCGTGAACTCCGACATCCACTCCGAGGTGGAGGTCAACGTGGTGAAGCGCTTTGCCGACGTGATTATCGAGAACAGGGAGCGGGAAGAGAGGGGAAGGCTGGTCCGAGAGGTCAGGGTGAGCAATCGAGTGGACGAGATCCACACGGACTGGGAGAGGTACTAAGCGGGCCCTCACCCTCCCCCCAGCCCCCTCCCCTTTCAAGGGTAGGTTTTTGGATCGGGCTTGCCAAATCAGGCATAAGGTGGTATG
>CAYMKL010000011.1:0-28216 GCA_964390805.1 uncultured Anaerolineae bacterium
ATGTCATCAGATGGCAAATCTGAAACCGCTCTGTGGAATTAAGCATAATCGGTATTGTGTGTCGGTATGGTGGCGAGGAATTCGTGCTGGTTCTCCCGGGTTTGGTGCTCGAACAGGCATATCAGCGTACCGAGCAATTGCGGTTGTCTTTTCAGGCGTTGCGCGTGAAACATGCGGGGGCAGAATTGTCTACCACGATTTCAGCCGGCGTTGCCATCTTTCCCAATCATAGTGAGACGGACGAAGACCTGCTGCGGACGGCGGATCAAGCAATGTATGCCGCCAAAGCAGCCGGACGCAATTGTGTGAGGCTAGTGAATGAATGATAGAAATCGAGGCTAAGTTCATCGTGCCAGATGAAGCGACGTGGCAAAGGCTCCTGGAGATACGGGAGTTGGGTGGATTCCGCTTGAAGCCAGGCCCAGCGAAGCAGGTGAGCGACTCTTATCGTGATACGGCGGATCGGGCTATCTGTCGCGGCGGATATGCCTGCCGCATCCGCCGCCAGGACGATAAGCAAATCGCCACGTTGAAGGGTCTGGACGGCGCAGAGGGTGCAGTCCACGAGCGGGCCGAGTACGAGGTGCCCCTGAGCGGCGGAAGTCCTCGCTCAGGAGAGTCGCCAGCAGCCTGGCCCGCCAGCCCGGCCCGGAAACTGGCTCTGGCCCTGACCCAGGGCGAGCCTCTGATCGAGCTTTTTAGCCTGTCCCAGCGACGCCACACGCGCACCGTCCATGCGGGCGGCCGACTGGTAGCTGAGTTGAGCCTGGACGTGGTAGAGATGCACATCGGCGATGAGGCGAAGACCACCTTCGAGGTCGAAGTGGAGTTGGCCCCCGATGGTACGCTGGATGATCTGGCCTTGATGGTGGCGGACTTGAGGAACATAAGGCAATTGCAGCCCCAGCCTCGTTCTAAGTTCGAGCAGGGGCTGGCAGCTATGAATGTGGGAGGTTAGTCTATGACGGCGAAAGTTCTCGCGTACGAGTTGACGGTTACTGAGCGAGCCATTCTGGAGCGAATCGCCAGAGAGGAAAAACCCGTGTATGCCCGACGGGCCCTCCTGTTCCTGCTACGGGAGCAGGGCGTTGCTCCCCAGGAGATCGGCCCGGAGGTGGGGCTATCGGCCGGGCGGGTGTACTCCTGGCTGCGAGCGTTCCGAGACAGGCGGATGGGCGTCTTCCCGGACGATTTGTTGGCGGCGGCAACACTGGCCTCCCCCCCCTCTTTCCCCCCCGATGGGAGGGATGAAGGGAGTGCTCTCCCCCCTATTGAGGGGGACAAAGGGGGGGAAGCAGAGGGGATTCCTGCTGAGCCGGTCGCAGAGGTCGGGGGGGCGGAAATCACCATAGAGGAGTTGTGTCATCGCTACGACGTGGACATGGCCCACGCCCGGCACGTGGCAGAGATGGCCCTGGTCCTGTTCGATCTGACGGCCGAGGTGCATGGCCTGCCTCCCGAGCGGCGCGATCTGCTGGGGAAAGCTGCTATCCTGCATAACGTGGGCTTTGCCTTCTACCCCGAAAAGCACCACACCGCCGGACGGGACATCATCCTTGAGCACCGCCTGGCCGAGCTGGGGGAGGTCGAGCAGCAACTGGTGGCCTGCACCACTGCCTTCCACCGCAAGCGCTTCAGGCCCAGGCGACTCAAGAAAGAGCCGTCTTTCACCGCCCTGCCGACTGAGGTTCAAGGTGACGCCCTGGCCCTGGCTGCCCTGATCCGCGTGGCCGATGGCCTGGACTATTCCCAGACCCAGACCACGGCCCTGGGTGAAGTCCAGAGGTCTGGTGAGGCCATCGAGATACCCGCCACCGGGGATTACGCTGGAGAAGATGCAGCCCGTGCCCAGGAGAAAGCCGATCTATGGCATCATCTCTTCGACGTCCAGTTGCGCTTCTCGGTCGAGGGAGAGGCCGTGATCTGGGTGCAGCCTGAGAAGGTGTTGAAGTCCCCCGGCGTCCTGCCTGACGACGCCATGAGCGAGGCCGGGCGCAAGGTGCTGCGCTTCCACTTCGAGCGGATGCTGGCGCACGAGGCGGGCACGCGCCTGGGGGAGGACATCGAGGAGCTGCACGACATGCGCGTTGCCACCCGCCGCATGCGCTCCGCCTTCGGCGTCTTTAGCCCCTATTTCGATCCCGCCGCCCTCCAGCCCTTCCTCAAGGGGCTGCGACGAACCGGCCGCGCGCTGGGCGGCGTGCGCGACCTGGATGTCTTCATGGAGAAAGCCCAGCGATACCGGGATACGCTGCCGGAGGGAGAGCGATCCAGCCTCGATCCGCTGCTGACCGACTGGAAGGAGCAGCGGGAGGCGAAGCGGGCTCAAATGCTGGAGTACCTGGATGGCAAGAGGTATGAGCGATTCGTGCGCGATTTTGGCGAGTTCGTGCTCACTGAGGGGGCTGGTGCTCTGCCGGTGCCTGCCGATAAACCCGTGCCCCATAAGGTATCCCACCTGGTGCCGAGCCTGATCTATAACCGCTACCAGGTGGTGCGCGGCTACGAGACGGGGCTTGATGGCGCGCCGATAGAGACGCTCCACGCGCTGCGGATTGACTGCAAGCGGTTGCGCTACTCTCTGGAGTTCTTCCGGGAGGTGCTAGGCCCGGAGGTGGAGGACACCATCAAAGAAGTGGTGATCATGCAGGACCATTTGGGCGACCTGAACGATGCTGACGTAGCTTGTAGCCTGCTGGTCGCTTTCCTCGAAGGGTGGGCCAGGGCAAAGCAGCGCGAGCGGATCAACGTCAGCGGGGTGACGCGCTATCTGGTGGCCAAGCAGAACGACTTGCGGGAGCTGATGGAGTCCTTCCCAGAAGCCTGGCAGAAATTCAACCGTCCCGAGGTGCGGCGCAACTTGGCGCTGGCAGTATCGGTGCTGTGACTGACGTGATGCGTGTTCCGTGTTCCGTGATCCAAGATAGTCACGCAACACGCAGTACGCAGCACGCTTTTCGCGGGCGCCTGGTGTGCGACACAAAGGAGGTTCTCAGATGCTAGAGAAGATAGACCTTAACAGGAAGTTGAGCAAAAAGGAGTACAAGGCACAGCGGCCTAAACTACAGCGCCGTCTGTACGATTTGGAAACGGCGGCCTGGAAGGCAGGCATCCCCAGCGTCATCATTTTCGAGGGGTGGGATGCGGCGGGCAAGGGCACGACCATTTCCACTCTGACCCAGCGCCTCGACCCCCGGGGCTTCAAGCTCTATCCTATTCGTGCAGCACGTACCTATGAGAAGATGCATCCCTGGCTGTGGCGCTTCTGGCTGAAGCTGCCCAACTACGGCGAGATGGCCATCTTCGACCGCAGTTGGTACGGGCGGGTGCTGGTCGAGCGGGTTGAAGGCCTGACACCGGAGCGGGAGTGGCGAAAGGCGTATCGCGATGTCATGGACTTCGAGCGCACCATCGCCGACGACGGATACGTCCTGGTCAAGTTCTGGCTGCACATGAGCAAGGAGGAGCAGCGACGGCGTTTCAAGCTCCTGGAGAAAGACCCGCTGAAGAGTTGGCAGGTCACGGAAGAGGACTGGGAGCATCACCGCAAGTACGACGAGTATCTGCTGGCCGTGGAGGAGATGCTGGAGCGGACGGAGACCGAGTGGGGTCCGTGGACCATCGTCGAGGCCACCAACCGCTGGTGGGCACGGGCTAAGGTCTTCAACACCATCATCAACGCCCTGGACGAGCGGCTGAAGGAAGCGGGGATACCAACTGAGGCCCCTGCTGGCGAGGACGAGGATTTCGTCGAAGAAGCGGAGCTTGAGGCGGAGTCAGAAGAAGACGACGATGAGGACGAGGAGTAGTAAGGAGGACAATCCATCATGTTAGAGACTCTTGATCTGGATAAATCCTTGACCAAGGAGGAGTACGTCAGAGATCTGGTCCGCTATCAAGTCGCGGTGCACGCCCTGGGGTATCAGGTCTACGTACAGCAGCGGCCAGTGATCATTGTCTATGAGGGCGATGATGCCGGCGGCAAGGGGGGAAACATCAAGCGGGTGACGGAGAAGCTGGATCCACGAGGCTACGTGGTCCACCCTATCGCTGCCCCCAAGGGGGATGACAAGACGCACCACTACCTGTGGCGTTTCTGGCGGCGGTTGCCGGAGAGGGGGCAGATCGCCATCTTCGACCGCAGTTGGTATGGACGGGTGATGGTAGAGCGAATCGAAGGCTTCTGCACCGAAGAGGAATGGAAGCGGGCCTATCGTGAGATCAACCACTTCGAGCGCCAGTTGGTGGACTTCGGCACCATCCTTTTCAAGTTCTACATCCACATCAGCAAAGATGAGCAGTTGCGGCGCTTTGAGGCCAGGGAACAGACGGCCTACAAAGCCTGGAAACTCACTGACGAAGACTGGCGGAATCGCGAGAAGTGGGACCAGTACACGGAAGCGGTAAATGAGATGCTGCTCAAAACCAGCACCCTGACCGCCCCCTGGACCGTAGTCGAAGGGAACTGCAAATGGTACGCCCGTGTCAAAGTGCTCAAGACGCTGGTGGATGGGCTAATCCATGAACTGAACTACGACCCCTTCGCCGAGATGCCAGCCATCGAGAAAGGAGGAAAGAAAAAAAAGAAGAAAAGGAGCAAGAAGTCAGAGGGGACCGAATCACCGGACCTCTCGGAGACACCGTTGCCCATGATTGACCGATTCGAGTTCGGCACCACTGTCATTGACGGCCAGAGCTATGAGTCGGACGTGATCATCTTCCCCGATGGTACGGTGGAACAGTGGCAGCGCAAGGGCGAACACGTCTTGCGGCCCAGGGACGTGGACAAGATCATCGAGGCTGAGCCAGAGGTAGTGATCATTGGCCTGGGTACCGTGGGCAACCTGAACGTGCGTCCCAAGGCAGAGAAACGTCTCCAGGAAGCGGGGATTGAGGTCGTGACCTACAAGACCAACAAGGCCTGTGAGACCTACCGCGAGCTTCGGAATCAGCGGAAGGTCGCCGCTATCTTACACGTCACTTGTTGAGAGGTGGGGTGTGGGATGTGGGTGGTGTGCGATTACGTCGGTGGCCCGTGAAGTCAAGAGCCTGCAATAGTAGTAGCGGAAAGGAGGGTCCGTGACTGAGCAAAACGTCGAGGAAAGCGTGGAAGCCAAGGTCGAGGAAGAGGCAGAGGTTGCACAGGCAGCCGTGACTGCCAAAGAGGCTGAGCTCCGCTCACCAGAGGAACCGGAGGCTCAGGCAGAGCCTGCTCCGGCAGCCCCATCGGATTCGGATAGCTCAAAGAGCAGCAGAAAGGAGGCCAAAATGGCCAAGGAAAAAGAGGAAGAGAAGAAGGTCAAAGCAGCCGAGCCCAAGGAGAAAGACAAGGGCGAAAAGAAGGCCAAAGGCAAGCCGAAGGCCGAGAAGAAAGAAAAGCCCGCGAAGAAGGACAAGGCCAAGAAGAAGGCCGAGGAGAAGGGCAAGAAGGCCAAAGGCAAGCCGAAGGCCGAGAAGAAAGCCGCTAAGAAGGGCAAGAAGAAGGGTGGAGGCAAGAAGAAAAAGAAGTAGCCTTACGCCGTCAAACGTGAGACGTGAAACGTGAGCCGATGTCTGTGTTTCATCACGTTTCACGTTTCACGCACCACGTTCTGGGAGGATCACATGTATCTCGTCTTACTTGGCCCACCTGGGGCCGGCAAGGGCACTCAGGCGGAGCGATTGCAGGAAGAGCTGAAGCTGCCCCACGTGGCCAGCGGCGACCTGTTTCGCGAGAACCTGCGGAACGAGACAGAACTGGGCCTTCTGGCCAAGACGTACATGGACAAGGGCCAACTGGTGCCCGACGACGTGACCATCGCCATGGTGCGGGATCGGCTGCAACGGCCCGATTGCGACCAGGGCGCCATCCTCGACGGCTTCCCCCGAAACCAGCACCAGGCCCAGAGCCTGGATACCATGCTGGCCGACATGGGGCGGAAGTTGGACGGGGTGCTCTACATCGCCGTCCCCGACGAGGAACTGGTGCGTCGCCTGTCGGGCCGCTGGATCTGTCGCCAGTGCCAGACGCCCTATCACACTATGTTCAACCCGCCAGCCAGTGAAGGAGTGTGCGACGCTTGCGGTGGGGCGTTGTACCAGCGGGACGACGACAAGCCAGAGACAGTGCGATCTCGCCTCAAGGTCTATCACCAGCAAACCTCACCCCTCACTGACTACTATCGCCAGGCTGGTTTGGTGGTGGAGGTGGACGGGGCGGGGGACATCGCAACCGTCAGTGCGGCCCTGTTGGAGGCGGCCCGCAACCTGATGAAGTAGATGATGAAAATGAAACCGAAAATCGAGGCCACGCGCTTTGGCTCAATCACCATTGACGGTCGAGAGATCGAAAACGACGTCATCCTGAGATTGGACGGATCGGTCAAGAAGCGCAAGAAGAAGCTGTCCAAGAGAATCTACGGCACCTCTCACACCATTTCACTGGACGAGGCCAAGCACGTCTACGAAGATGGGGCGGAGTTGCTCGTCATCGGGACGGGGCAATATGACTTGGTGCGCCTTTCGGGCGAGGCCCAGGCATACTTGGAGAAGCACAACTGCCAGACGAAGCTGGCGGCCACGCCCGAGGCCATCGGCTTATGGAACAAGGCCAAGAGTAAGGTCATTGGACTATTCCATGTGACTTGCTGAGGCTGCACCCAAGTCGAAACGTCGGGAGGAGCACCGTGTCTTCAAAACTCTGCCCCAAGATCATTCTGGAGGGCACGCGACTGACTCTCAAGACGGAGATCGCTTTTGCCCTGAATGAACATCCCCGCATCGTAGGGCCCCGGAAATACCGTTATCATTCCCCGATCATTTCTGCCGAGTGGTGCGCCTTCACCAACTTTCCCTGGGGGCGAGGTCTCATAAACTTCGAGCCTCACGAGGAAGCCCTGGCCCTGGAGACCTATCGGACCTGGGTGCATCTTTTCGAGCTTCTACGCTACTATTCGTGGATCGTTGACCGTTTCCACATATCCACCCGTGCCTACCAACTGCAGACCTATGGCAAGGACTACGATTTCCACTGGCTGGAGGAGAGGCTGGACGCCCTGGGTTTCCATCTGGTGTTCTGCACGCGAACACCGGAATCCTTTGGGCAAGCCCGCGCGGAGAGACTCAAGATCTCAGGCAACCCGGCACAATATGATGACCTGCAAGTGTTCATCAAGGAACAGGAGCTCTTGCGCCGATTGGTCGGCAAATCGATTCTAACGACGCTGGAACTGAACATTTCAGACAGCGATGTGGCGAGGGCGGTTGACAGGATTGCGGACTGGATGACCGAAACAGGCGGGTTGTGGGCAAAAGTGCATGATGAAGAGTACCGATGATTCTGGGCCGCACCGGGAACGACGAGTTGATCTTTGGGAGTGTGCAGTCGGCGGGGGCCATCGGGGGCGTGGTGGGCGGTCTGGCGATGAGTGCCTGGGGTGGTTCCAAGCGCCGTGTTCACGGGGTGTTGCTGAGTTGGTTCTGCATTGGCTTGCTGGGGACCACGGTGATGGGTCTGGCGCGGACGCTGCCCATCTGGGCAATAACCATGTTCTTGAGGATGTTCTTCAGCCCCGTGGTCAACGGATCCAACCAGGCCATCTGGCAAGCCAAAGTCGCACCGGATGTACAAGGCCGGGTCTTCGCCACGCGCGCCACCATCGCCTGGCTGGTGATGCCCCTCGGACGGTTGCTGTCCGGCCCCCTGGCCGACCAGGTCTTGGAGCCTGCGATGGCAGAGGGGGGCAGCCTCGCACCCGTTTTCAGTTGGCTGGTGGGTGCCGGCACGTGCGCAGGGATGGGGCTGCAGTTTATCGTGGCCGGCCTGCTGGCAGCGCTAGCGGGCCTGAGCGGCTATCTCCTTCCCGTCGTACGTAACGCCGAGGACATCCTGCCGGACCACGACGCCGTTGTGGGACAGACGTGAGGTTTTGGCGGCATCTTGTGCTAATCGGGAGGTAACGACCATGTTGATCGCCTTTCTCAATCCCCAGGGGAACTTCGATCCCCACGATAGCTATTGGACCCAACACCCTGACTTCGGCGGCCAGTTGGTGTACGTCAAGGAGGTAGCCCTGGCGCTGGCCCGGCGGGAACACCGGGTGGACATCGTCACCCGCCAGATCGTGGATCCCCACTGGCCCGAGTTCGCCGCCCCGCTGGATGCCTATCCCGGCCACGAGCCCCCCAAAGCCTGCCCTGAGAAAGGCCGAAGGGTTGAGGGAAACGGGGGGGGCGTGCGCATCGTGCGCCTCCCCTTCGGCGGCGACCGCTTCCTGCTCAAAGAAGAACTGTGGCCCTATCTGGGCACTGAATTCGCTCCTCGCATTATAGGCTTCTATCAGCAGGAAGGTCGCTTCCCGGATGCCATCACCGCTCACTACGCCGACGGCGGCCTCACGGCGGCGGTCTTGCGAGAGGAGACGGGCATCCCCTTCACCTTCACCCCCCATTCCCTGGGGGCGCAAAAAATGGAGAAGCTGGGCGCCATGTGGAACAACCTGGCTGAGCTGGACGCCCGCTTCCACTTTGCCCGGCGCATCACTGCCGAGTGCATCGCCATGAGCCAGGCCAGCGTGTGCACGGCCAGCACCGCGTTGGAGCGCTTCGAGCAGTACGCCCATCCCGCCTATCACGGGGCTATTGACGTGCACGACGACCAGCGGCTGGTGGTCATCCCCCCCGGCGTCAATTTGCAGGTGTTCGACAAAGAGGCCATAGGGGCGGTCGAGCAGACCATCCGTGCTAAGGTCCGAGCCAGGCTGACCCGTGACATCGCGCCGCAGCGACGGGAGTTGCCCGTCGTCGTGGCCTCCAGTCGGCTGGACGCGAAGAAGAATCACCTCGGGCTGGTGCGGGCCTTCGCAGAAGACCAACTGTTGCAGGCCAAAGCCAATCTGCTGCTGGTCAGCCGCGGGCTGGACAATCCGCTGGCCGGCTACACCCAGGCCGATGAGGGGACCAAAGAGGTGCTGGCCCAGGTCATGGCAGTGGTGGATGAAGGCGGGTTGCGGGGCAAGATCAGCCTCTTCTCGCTGGACAGCCAGGACGAGCTGGCGGCTGCCTATCGCCTCCTGGCCGAGAGCCGGTCGGTGTTTGCTCTGACCGCCTATCACGAGCCCTTCGGACTGGCCCCGCTGGAGGCCATGGCCGCCGGATTGCCGGCCGTGGTTACCAAGAACGGCGGTCCGGCGGAGAGCTTGCGGGAGGGCGACGAGGAATACGGCGTGTTGGTTGACCCCTTCGAGCCGGCCGACATCGCCCGTGGTCTACTGCGAGTGTTGGGCGATGAGGCAACCTGGCAACGCTACGCCGAGGCCGGCCGCCGCCGCGTGCACGACCGCTACACCTGGGACAGCACAGCCCGCCAGTTCGAGCAGATTCTGGGGAGGCTCGATGGGCGAAGGTCTCCGACCGAGCCCCCTGATTCACAGTTCAAAATTCGCTATTCGCAATTCGCACCCGTGCCCATCCACTCCTATTTCCTGCAGCCGACTCCTGAGAACGACATCCCGCTGGAGGAGTTGGCTGAGCTGTATTTCAAAGGAGAGGGCATCTCATGACGTGGCAGATTCCCGAAGGAGACATTGACGTTCTGTCGGTTGGTGAGGCGCTGGTTGATTTCATCTCCACCGAAGCGGTAGGCCAGGTGGAGCAGGCCGGCGGGTTTCGTCGCTACCTGGGCGGCTCGGTGACCAACCTGGCGGCCAACGTGGTTCGGTTGGGTGGCGAGGCAGCGGTGGCGGCACGGGTCGGCGATGATCCCTTCGGACGATTCGTGCGCTGGAAGATGGAACGGCAGGGGATCATCACCGACTATCTGAAGACGGATGCTACAGCGCGAACTACCCTCGTCTTTGTCACCCGCAGCGCGACCACCGCCGACTTTTTCGTCTATCGGGGTAGCGACGCCCGATTATCGGCGGAAGATGTGCCGCACTCAGCCATCGAACGAGCCAGAGCAGTGCACACTTCGGCCTTTGCCCTGTCCCAGGAATCCAGCCGCACCGCCGTGCTGGACGCGCTGCGCCGGGCACGAGCCCGAGGCTGCCTGATCTCCCTCGAACCCAATTACCATCCCAGCCTGTGGGATGCCAGCCGTCCGCCGGATGAGGTGCTGGCCGAGGCCTGCCAATACGTGGACTTCGTCAAGCCGTCCCGAGACGATTGCCAGCGGCTGTTTGGTGCGGACCTCTCCCTTTCCGATTGCGCTCAACGTTTCCACGACTGGGGCGTGGAAAAGGTGATCCTGACCCAGGGGGCGCAGGGCGTCTCCATTTACGACCAGGGACAATTATTGCGGCACATCGAAGCGCGGGAAGTGACGGTGGCCGATGCCACTGGCGCGGGCGATGCCTTCTGGGCCGGATTTCTGGTGGCCATCCTGGACGGCCGCTCGCTGTACGAAGCGGTGCTCTCTGGCCGTGAGGTGGCCGAGATCAAGCTGAGGACGGTAGGCCCCATCGCCGGCAGCCTCGACAGGGAAGCCATCTATAAGCGAATCGCCGCAGCAAAGGGCGAGACGTAGGATGGTAGACGTCATCACTCTTGGCGAGGCGCTCATAGACTTCGTTTCCACAAGGGAACACTGTTGGCGGCGTCTTTTTTCTACAGCTTCGGAAACGAGCCACGGCCCACCCACAATGGATTTGAGCCACCCCGCAAAACAGAAAAACCATTGACTTACATCGCGATTTTTGGTATGATGTGAGTGCGGCTGATCTGCCCCTATCTCCCTCAACCACGCCACGACGCCGATGCCTACCCCCTCACTCCGGGGCAGAGAGGTCATCGGCGTTGCGTGTTCTGGTCCGTTTCGTCATTATACAACCAAGGAGGTGCACAATGTTTGCTAGAATCACTCAACAGCGTATTTGGAAGCTGGCCATCAGGCTGGGGCTGATAGGAGCGCTGCTGCTGCCCCTGCTCCTGGCCGGCAGCGTGGCCGCCGACCCCGACGGCGTGCCCACGGTGATGAACTACCAGGGGGAGCTGCGGGACGCCGATGGCAACCCGGTGACCGGCAGCTACGAGATGACCTTCACCATCTACGATGCGGACACGGACGGCAACGTCCTGTGGACCGAGACCCAGACGGTGCAGGTGACCGATGGACTGCTCAGCGTCATGCTGGGCAGCGTGGAGCCATTGGATCCAGGTCTCTTCGATGGCAGCAACCGCTGGCTCGGTGTCGCCGTGGGTAGTGACCCGGAGATGAGACCCCGCCTGCAACTTGGCACTGTACCCTACGTGTTCCATGATGAAACTGGCCTAGGTACCCACGACCACTGGGGCGAGACCTGGACGGGAGCGGGCACGGGGCTGACCCTCAACAGCACGGGCGGGGGCGACGGCATCTACGCTGCAGGCAACTCCCGCGGCGGCTACTTCACAAGCACCAGCGACAGTGGTACCGGTGTGTACGGCAGTGGTGCTACCAACGGCGGGTACTTCCAAAATGGGGAGGATGGAGGTTCGTTGGTGACGATCCCATGGCCGAGCTCGACGAGGGAGCAGAATCTCACGAACTTGACAACCCACGTTACGAAGTTATAATAAGAGCAAGTGAGGGCTGGCGCCAGCAATGATGGCGTCGCTTTCCTGTCTACAGGGAACCTTTTATCTCCATGATACGTCTCTAAAGCAGCACATCGGCCGGCAATCCGGCGGCATAGGAGAAATGTCCATGGGGATACCGCCCAGCAAAGTCAGCGATTCAATGGAAAAGGGTCAACCAATACCTTCATGGGTCAAAGCCTTCATTACCGCATCGGTGGTCTTTGTGGTTCTGTTCTTCGTCACCTTTGGGCTTAGCCTGATCGCCTACGCCGATATCGCCCTGAGACTGCCGGCGCCAGATGAGCTGGGAGCTCGCTCGGCGGACTTCGTGAGCACCAAGATCTACGATCGCCAGGGGGGGCTGCTCTACGAGCTGTTTGACCCTCAGTGGGGCAGGCGCACCGAAGTGCCTCTGGATCGCATCTCACCCTACTTGATTCAAGCTACCATAGCCACCGAGGATAGATATTTCTACCAACACCCCGGCTTCGATCCCCTGGGCATCGCCCGGGCCATCTGGTACGCTGTGAACGAGAGGGAGGTCGTCTCGGGCGCCAGCACCATCACCCAGCAGGTAGCCCGCAACGTCCTGCTTTCTCCCGTGCAACGAACGCAAGTCACCCTTTCCCGCAAGATCAGAGAGGCGATCCTGGCTGCTGAGATCACCCGCCGCTACCCCAAAGATACCGTCCTGGAGATTTATCTCAACGAAATCTGGTATGGCAATCTGGCCTACGGCATTGAGGCCGCTGCTGAGACCTACTTCGACAAGTCGGCGGATCAGTTGAGCCTGGCGGAGGCGGCCCTCCTGGCCGGCCTGCCGCAGTCACCGGCCCTCCACGATCCCTACGCCAACCCTGATGACGCCAAGGCCCGGCAGGCCGTGGTGCTGGACCTGATGGTAGAGGCAGGCTACATCACGCCAGCCCAGGCTGAGGCCGCTAAAGCCGAGGAGCTGGAGTACGTTCCCCTGCGCTTCCCCATCCGTGCCCCTCATTTCGTGATGTACGTGCGCCAACTGCTGGAGCAGGAATACGGAGTCGAGGCCCTTTACAAGGGGGGGCTCAGGGTATATACCACCCTGGATCCTCGACTGCAAGCCATCGCCGAACGGGTGGCTGAGGAACACGTCAAAAGCCTTGCCGAGAAGCACGTTACCAACGCGGCTTTAGTGGCCCTGAAGCCCGACACGGGCGAGGTGCTGGCCATGTTGGGCAGCGTGGATTTCTTCGACGAGGAGATTGCTGGCCAGGTCAACGTAGCCCTGCGGCTTCGACAGCCGGGCTCCTCTATCAAGCCCGTTACCTACGTGACTGCCTTTGAGAAGGGCTGGACGCCAGCCACCCTCATCTGGGACGTCCCGACGGAGTTCCCGGACGGCGCCAATCCACCCTACAAGCCCACCAATTACGATGACAAGTTCCACGGGCCGGTGCTTCTGCGCACGGCTCTGGGAAGTTCCTACAACGTCCCCGCAGTGAAGGCCCTCCAGTTTGTGAGCCTGCCGGATATGCTGGCCACGGCTCACCGCCTGGGGATAGCCTCTCTGAATCGCCCCGATTACGGCCTGTCCCTGACCCTGGGCGGGGGCGACGTGACCTTGTTTGAGATGGTGGGTGCCTACGCCACTTTTGCCAACGCAGGAGTGCGTGTCCCGCCGGTGGCCATCGCTCGCGTTGAGGACAGCGAGGGTCGTGTTATCGAGGAATACCAGGACTTCGGCGAGCTCAGTCGAGCCGCTCCCCAGGGCGAGCAGGTCATCTCGCCTCAGCATGCCTATCTCATCACCCACATTCTGGCCGACAACCAGGCCCGCACGCCGGCCTTTGGGCCAAACAGCGTGCTGAAGCTCAGCCGTCCCGCTGCGGCCAAGACCGGCACCACCGACGACTGGCGCGACGCCTGGACCATCGGCTATACCCCCGACCTGGTGTGTGGCGTCTGGGTGGGCAACAGCGACGGTTCCCCCATGGATCACGTCGCTGGCGCTGGGGGAGGCGGCCCCATCTGGCACAATTTCATGGAGGAGGCCCTGGCCGGCACGCTGCCCCTCGATTTCGCCAGACCCTCAGGTATCGTGGTAGCGGAGATCTGCGCTGTCTCAGGGTCTAAGCCCAGCGAGGTCTGCCCCAGGTGGGGGGCGGAGATTTTTGTAGCCGGCACCGAGCCCAACGATCCCAGTCAGGATTTTCACCAATTGGTCAGGATCTGCGAGGTGACTGGCCAGCGAGCTACGGAGTTCTGTCCGGAAAACGTCGTGGTGGAGAAGTACTTCGAGGTCTATCCTGAGGAGTATCGCTGGTGGGCCGAGGAGCAGGGCGTTGAGCAGCCGCCGGCGGGGTTCTGTCCACTGCACACCGGGCCGACGGAGGTGGCCATCTTCCAGCCCGCCGAGGGGCAGACAGTGGAGGGCATCGTGCCTGTGATGGGCCGCGTTCGCATGCCCGACTTCGACTATTACGAAGTGCAGTACGGCGTGGGGCCTGACCCCATTGGCTGGGGCTGGGTAAGCGGCCCCCACCTGGCGATGGTGGAGGAGGGTCTCCTGACCCAGTGGGATACTCGGGGGGCGGGGAAGGGCCTCCGCACTCTCAGGGTAGTAGCTTTTGACCATCAGGGCAATACCGCCGAGGCCCGGGTGCAGGTCGTGGTGGACAATCCCACGCCCACCCCCACCATCACGCCGACCGTGACTCCCACTCCAACAGAGACGCCGACACCTACTATCACCCCCACCCTGACGCCGACGGAGACCCCCACGCCGACACTCACTCCCACGGAAACACCCACTCTTACCCCCACGCCCACGAGCACAACAACACCCACGAGCACAACAACACCCACGAGCACAACAACACCCACCCCCCTGCCTACGGTGACCCCAACGCCTACTATTATCGGCTAGCAGGAAATCGTTTGTTCGAATCGAGCGCGGTAGTGATGCCGTCGCCAATATCCACCAACTCCTCGAGTAACTGCTCCCCCTCCCGCAGGTTGGGGGCACTCTGGAAGTAAACCACCCCCCAGCAAGCTGGGGGGCATTCCCAGCGGAATGATTTTATTGGGGGCGGCAGCCCCCAAACCCCCGCTGGCCATTCCTCCCCCCAGCAAGCTGGGGAGCATCCTGGCTACCTTAGTGAATTAATGCCAGTGATGACCTGCGGGAGGGTAGGCCTAGTAGTTGCCTCCTCGACAAAAAGTCCATTTTGTGCTAAAATATCACACCATTGCAAAGGAGGCGACAATGTCTCAGATTGATTTCATCCTCTGGCTGCAATCCTTCCGCTCCCCCTTGCTCGACACCCTCTTCGCCGTCGTCAACGCTACGGCGGAGGAGAACTTCATCACCGCCCTGGCGGTCATCATCTTCTGGTGCGTTGATCCCCTGGTCGGGCTGAGGTTTCTCCTCCCCCTCCTCTTCTCTGGCTACATCAACACTGCCCTCAAGGACCTCTTCTACACTCCTCGCCCCACCGCCGAGCAGGTGCGCTTCATCGCCACCCCTCCCGATGGGAGCTACGCCTTCCCCAGCGGCCACACCCAGAATGCGGCTGTCCTCTGGTCTTACCTGGCTGGCCACTACAAGAAAAAGGCGCTCATCGTGGCCGCCGTGGTGATGATCCCCCTGGCTGGCCTGTCGCGCATCTACCGCGGAGCGCATTGGCCGCTGGACGTGCTGGGTGGGATGGCCATCGGCGTCGCGCTGGTCTGGCTAGCGCTCACTATCTATCGCTTCTGGGACCAGCGCTCCCTTGCCCTGCCACTGTGGGGACAACTGGCGCTGGGCGTGGCAGTCCCGCTTGTCCTGTTCGCCATGTATCCCAAGAACTCCATGCAGATGGGAGCTGCCCTGGGAATGGTTGCCGGCTTCGCCCTGGAGCGGCGCTACGTGGGCTTCCCCGTTCGCCTCCCGCTGTGGAAGCAGGTGCTAAAGGTGCTCATCGGGCTGGTGGTGCTCTTTGCCCTGCAGATGGGCCTGAGCGCTCTGTTCCCTGCCGGTCACCTGTTTCGCTTTACTCGCTACGCCCTGGTCGGGCTGTGGGGCACACTGGGTGCACCCTGGGTCTTCCGGGCGATCTTTGGCTCCGAAGAGATGGCTTCCAATTGAACGCAGATCTACCCCCAGGCACAACATTCAGGCAAACGTCCCGCCAGAGAACATCCTGGCTATGTACGAAGCGATCTAAAATTGATTCAGGAGGTACTTATCATGCAAAGCAGATTCACAAAGATGGCCTACGGCGTGGGCAATCTGGGGCAGGCGCTCTTTTTCAACACGGTGCAGACGTTCCTGATCTTCTTCTACACCGACGTGGTGCGCCTCGACCCAAAACTGGTGGGCCTGGCCTTCGCCATCTCCTACGGGGTGTGGAATGCCATCAACGACCCCCTCATCGGCGTGCTCTCGGACCGCACCCGCACCCGCTGGGGGCGGCGCATCCCCTACATCGCACTGGGTGCCCCGCTCACCTTCCTGCTGTTCGTCCTGATCTGGTCCCCGCCTCTGGGGGGCAATCCCCTGACCAATCCTTCCCACACGGGCATCTTCCTCTACTTCGCCGTCGTCATCGCCCTCTTCGATCTGGCGTACACCGCCGTCAGCGTCGCGTACACTGCCGTCTTCCCTGAGGCTTTCGAAGATCTCAAGGAAAGGACGGAGGTTTCCATCTACCGGCAAGTGGCAGCGATGATCGGCACGGCCCTCGGCGTCGCCATCATGCCCGTCATCGTCGGCGCCCTCTCCGGGCGGTTCGGCGATTTGAGCGGGTGGAGGGGAGCGGGCGTGATTCTGGGGATCATCGGCGCTGGGGCCTTCGGGTTCTCCCTGCTGGGGAGCCGAGAGCGGAAGGAAGCCAGCGAGGAGGAGGCGATGCCACTCATGGCCGCCTTCAAAGAAACCCTCATCAACCGCTCGTTCCTGGCTTTTATGGTCGCCAACCTGATGATCTGCTACATCTGGAGCTGGCTCTCGGCTATGGTGCCCTTCTTCACCAAATACGTCCTCGGCGCTGGGGAGGAGCAGATGAGCCTGATATTCATGGGCATGTTCATCTCGGCTATCCTCTTCTACCCCCTGTGGCGGTGGATAGCCTTGCGCCTGGGCTCGAAGCGGACGCTGGCCCTGGCCGTGACGCTGTTCGTGACCTTCATGCTGCTCGTCCTGGTCGTTGGCAATCTGGGGCAAGCCTTCGTCATGATGCTCTTCGTCGGCGCGGCCAACTCCGGCATCACACTGGTGCGAGACATCGTGCTCAGCGACGTGATAGACGAGGACGAACTGCGCACTGGCCGGCGGCGGGAGGGGAGCTACTTTGGCGTGAACGCCTTCATCGAGCGGCTGGTCATGGTGCTGATTGGCGTCTCCAGCAGCCTGGTGCTGGGCCTGAGCGGCTACAATGCCGAGTTGACGGCCCAGCCGCTGTCCGTTGCGTGGGGGATCCGACTGGGGATGGGCCTGCTGCCGGTCGTGGCCCTGGCCATCTTCCTGGCCGCGCTGAGGTTCTACCCGCTGGGGAAGGAGCAAGTCCTGGCGCTCCGGGAGACGCTGGAGGCGCTGCACCGCGAGAAGACAGAGCGGCTGGAATTGACTGGCGAAACATAGGCAAGAGTTCAACCATGAGCCTCACTGCGCTACTCGTCGTCTCCCACACCCACTGGGACCGGGAATGGTATCTGAGCTTCCAGCAGTTCCGCGCCAAGCTGGTGGAGATGATGGACGCTCTGCTGGCCCTGCTGGAAAGGGAGCCGCGTTTCACCTCCTTCACCCTGGACGGTCAGACGATTCTCCTGGAGGACTACCTGGAGGTCAGGCCGGAGAGACGGGCGGAGATCCGGGAGTGGGTGCGCCAGGGAAGGCTGCTCGTCGGCCCCTGGTATACCTCGCCCGATGAGTTCCTCGTCTCCGCCGAGGCGTTGATCCGCAATCTGATGCTTGGCCGCCGCATCGCCGCCGAGTTAGGTGGGCCGATGAAGAAGGTGGGCTACCTGCCCGACTCCTTCGGTCAGATGCCCCAGATGCCCCAGATTCTGCGCGGCTTCGGCATCGGGGCTGCCATCTTCTGGCGAGGTGTGGGGGACGAGCCGGGCCAGACGGAGTTCCGCTGGAAAGCCCCCGACGGCAGCACAGTGCTGGCCGTGCACCTGCCCGAGGGCTACGGCAACGCCGGCGATCTGCCCACCGAACGGGAAGCCCTGGTCGAGCGTCTGGCCGGAGTGCGGGAGCAACTGGCCGCTGGTGCGACGACGGATCACCTCCTGCTGATGAACGGCGGCGACCACAAGTGGCCACAGGAGAACCTGCCGCAAGTGTTGGCCCTGGCTAACGAGGCTCTGGAAGACACAACGCTGATCCAGGGTACCCTGCTGGACTACATCGCGGCCGTTGAGGAAGCCGATCCGCCACTGCCGACAATGGAGGGGGAACTGCGCTGCGCCAAGTACGCCTACCTCCTGCCCGGCACCCTCTCCTCTCGTATGCCGCTCAAGCAGCGCAACGCGGCCGTCCAAACTCTGTTGGAGAAATGGGCCGAGCCTTTCTCCGCGTTTGCTGAGCTGGGAAACTGGGAAACTGGGAAACTGGTAGATTGGGAGCCATCTGCCAGGCCTCTCATCTGGCAAGCTTGGAAGTACCTTCTTCAAAACCAGGCCCACGACTCCATCTGCGGCTGCAACGTTGACGCCGTGCAGAGGGACATGGAGGTGCGCTTCGCCTGGGCCGAGGAAATCGGGGAGGAGGTCATCAGGCGAAGCCTGCAGGCGATTGCGGGGCGGATTGACACGGCGGCACCTACAGAGATTCCTCTGACCCTCATCGTCGTCTTCAACCCCCTGAACGTGCCCCGCAGCGACGTAGTGACCATCTCCTTCCAGCCGCTCACCAGCTTGAAGGACGGGACATTCGTCGTCGCCGACAGTGAAGGGCACACCGTCCCCCACGAGATACTGAGCGGAGAGCCGCTGGAAGTCTTCTCGACCGATGCTTCGCGGGAGGAGTTCGCCGAGTTCATGCAGATGATCGAGGGCGGGGAAGTATTCGACCTGCGCATCACCTCGCTCGATCTCACCCCGCTGGAGGCGGGTGCGCTGGGGGTGTCCGCCACGCTGGTCAAGAAGGAAACGGCGCCCGAGGTTGACTTTGGGGCCATTAAGCGGCGCATCCAGGCCGTTCTCGACGACGAGACCTGGCAACGCTTCTGCGTCCAAGCGTACTTCGCCCCCCAGGTACAACTCTCCTTCCTCGCCGAAAATGTCCCAGGGTGCGGCTACAAGACGTATGCCATACTCAATCTCCATCGTCCAACATCCAGCATCAGTGGATCCAAAATTGCTCTGAGGGGATTGCGTGCAACCGCGGTTGCCTCCCGCCTTTGGCCTGGATCTGGCGATCCAGGCCGAGCGAAATTGGATCTACTGAGCATCGAAAACGAATTCTACGTCGTGGAGGCCGACCCGACCGACGGCACGCTGACCATCACCGACAAAGAAACGAGCCTCACCTACCGGGGCTGCAATCGCTTCGTGGACGAGGGAGAAGCGGGCGACCTCTACTGGCACGAATCCCCCGCCCGCGATGAGATGGTGCATGGTCCGGTAGAACCGCCCCAGATAACTGTCACGGAAGGGCCCCTGGGCACCGCCCTGCGTGTGGAGATGGTATACTCCCTCCCCACCGGGCTCACCGATGATCGGGGGGCAAGGAGCGAACAGCGGGTCAGTTGCCCCATCGTCAGCGAGATATGTCTGCGGCCAGGGATGCGGCGCATTGACATCCGCACCGAGGTGGAGAACCAGGCCGTCAACCACCGCCTGCGGGTGCACTTCCCCACCCTCATCGAAACCGAGCGCTCCTGTGCCGAGGGAGCCTTTGGGGTGGTGGAGCGACCAGTGGAGATTCCGTCGGGCGAGGGATGGGTGGAGCAGCCGGTGGGCACGCATCCTCAGGGTTCCTTCGTCGTGGCCAGCGATGGGACGAAGGGGCTGATGGTCATCAACCGGGGGCTGCCTGAGTATGAGTTCCTTCCTTCGACATCGCTCAGGACAGGCCCCGGCGAGGTGGGCGTCACCGTGGCCCTGACGCTGCTGCGTTGCGTGGAGCGGCTCTCCCGTGGCGCGGAGGTCCTCACCCCGCTGGCTCAGTGCCCAGGGCGGCAGACCTTCGAGTATGCGCTACTGCCTCACGTCGGCGACTGGCGGGAGGCGGCACTCTACCACGAGGCCCACGCCTTCAATGCTCCCTTGAGGGCCCTGGTGACCGACCTTCACGAGGGAGTGCTGCCTGCGGAGCTGAGCTTCGCTTCTGTGGAGTCAGTTGGCCTGGTGGTGAGCGCGGTTAAGGTAGCAGAAGCCGGCGATGGCCTCATCCTGCGGCTTTATAATCCCACCCCGCGGGAGGTGGAAGGCAGAGTACGCCTCTGGCGGCCCTTCGTTCAGGCGTACCTGGTGAGGCTGGACGAGGAGGAAATCGAGCCTCTGGCACGGCAACCTGATGGTGGGGTAACGATTCAGGTGAGTCAGAATGAGGCCACAACCATTAAGTTCTCTCTGAAGGAGGAGCGATCATGTTACAACACAAAGTGATCCTGGAGAAGCACCTCATCGAGCCGGGGGGCATTCCGGCATTGGCCCTCTACAAAGATGATGGAAAACCGAAACCCCTGATAATCACCGTCCACGGTTATACTGGCAACAAGAGCGGAGAGATCTATTACTGCCTGCTTTTAGCCGAAGAGGGGTTCTTACCTGTATCTATTGACGCCAGGCTGCACGGTGAGCGCGCCGTTCCTGATTTCGAGGAAAGGATAGCCGCCAACTTCCCCAAAGAGATGCTCGGAGTGATGATTGGAACCGCTGAAGACATCTCTCCGGTGATTGACTACTTCGTACAACGGGCGGACGTTCTGTCTGATAAGATCGGGGTGATGGGGGTCTCAATGGGTGCTTCCGTCGCCTACCTGGCTACCACGCTGGACGAGCGGATTAAGGCTTCTGTACCGATCATCGGCACTCCAAGCTGGGATTTATCGCTGGCGCCCAAAGATGCAGACCAGTTTGGTGCTTGGCCTGAGCCCGATGACGAGCTGATAACCCTGATCGCGAATTACGATCCCCGTAATAGAGCAGAGCAGTTCTTTCCAAAAGCATTGCTCATGCTCAACGGGATGCAGGATGAAACGGTGCTTATAGATGGGCCGAGACAACTCTACGAGAAACTGCAACCGTTGTATCAGAGACAATCGGAACGGCTATCGTTCATTGCCTATGAAGGAGTTGGGCACGAATTCACAGAAGAGATGCGTCACGAGGCAGTGAACTGGTTCAAGAGGTTCTTGACTTGATGCCGAACGAGGGGGAAAAATGAGTAAGTTAGACCTGAACCCGTTTTTCTTCGAGGGTGGCCCGACGGGCTGTCTTCTCATCCACGGCTTCAGCGGCAGCCCGCCGGAGATGCGCCTCATGGGAGAGTTCCTGGCCGGGAAGGGGCTCACGGTGCTGGGGGTGCGGCTGGCTGGTCATGGGACATCCCCTGAGGACATGGCCACCACCACCTGGCGCGACTGGGTGGCTTCCGCCGAGGAGGGCTTGCGAGAGTTGCAACGGCGCTGCGAGCAGGTTTTTGTCGCCGGCCTCTCTATGGGCGGGCTGATCACTCTCCATCTGGCGGCCCGTCATCCCTTGCCTGGAATCATCGTAATGGCCGCGCCGGCCTACATCGCCGACTGGCGCTTTCGCTTCCTGCCCCTGGCCCAGTATTTCATCCGCTGGGTCACCCCTGATATCGAGTCAGACCTGACCGACCCCGAGGCCGAAGAGCGCGTTTTTTCCTACAAAAGGCTCCCCATCCGCTGCGTGGTCAGCCTGAGGGAGCTTCTACGACTGGTCAGGCAGGACCTGCCCCAGGTCAAGGCGCCAGCCCTGATCATGCAGGGTGAAGAGGATCACCACGTCCCGGCGGACAGCGCTCCGATCATTTTCGAGGAGCTTGGAACTGCTGAGAAAGAGATTGTCTGGTGGCCGAATTCGGGCCACTGCATCACCGTGGACAGTGAGCGCGAGGCGGTCTGGGCCAGGGCCTTCGAGTTTATCGCCAAACACACCCGGAGCTGAGATTGCCTGACGGAGGAGAGCGCAAGCCCTCTGGTCGCTCTCAAGGCCAGAGGGCTTTTTTGCAGGGCTTGCTCCCTGGGTCTGGGTCGAGTATAATAGGTGCACCAGCAAAGGCTACCAGGGGGAGAACATGAGCACACAACGCATCTATCAACTTCTCATGTCGTTTGCCGTTCTTGCTGTTCTCGCCTTTATCAGCGAGAGGTCACACGTCCTGGCGGCGGTCGGTCTTTACCGGGGCATCGAATGGTGGCTGCAAACGGCGCGCTAGAGCAATGAAACGACGGTGGTTTTGTTTGTCAATCCTTGTCCTGATCCTTCTTTCCCTCTCCCAGATCCCGGCCCTATCAGGGACCTGGGAGAAGGGAAGAGAAGGTCTGGACAGAGCACTACTGAAAATCGAGCCTTCTCTCCTCAAGGAAGTGACCAGGGCCAAAGATGGTGATATCACCTTCCTGGTCTATCTCGAGGAGGCGGCATCCCTGGCTGCTGCCCAGGCGGAGAGGGACAAGCTGGCCCGCCGCCAAAGCGTGGTCTCCGCTTTGCAGGAGACGGCGGCCAGAACCCAGCGAGACATCAAAGCCTACCTGGAGAAGCAGAAAGGCATCGGCAAGGTCAAGGACTACACTCCCTACTGGATCTTCAACGGACTGGCCGTCACCAGCGATGGGGAGACCCTGCTGGAGCTGGCAGCCCGGCCAGAGGTAGAGAGAATCCGAGCTGACCACAAGCATCAAATCCAAAATCCAGAGGTCAAAGTTCAAAGTTCAAACCTCCAATTTCCAGCCTCCAATCTCCAATATCCAATGTCCAATACCCAACCAGTAGAGTGGAACATCAGTCGAGTCCGCGCCGACCTGGTCTGGGAAGCCCTGGGCGTGAACGGCGCGGGGGTTGTGGTGGCCAGCATGGATACTGGCGTTGACTGGCAACACCCGGCCCTGATGACCAGGTACCGAGGTTACAACCCCAAGGGACTTCCAGATCACCTGGGCAACTGGTACTGTGCCACCGACGAGGGCTACCTCTACCCTGGCGATGGCTACGGCCACGGCACGCACACCATGGGCACTGTCTTGGGCGATGGAGGCATCGGCGTGGCGCCTGGCGCCCAATGGATCGCCGTCAAGGTCTTCACCAATTTGGGATTCTCTCATGATAGCTGGATCCACGACGGCTTCCAGTGGCTCCTGGCCCCCGCCGACGACCCGGCGCTGTCCCCCGACGTGGTCAACAACTCCTGGGGGGACGACATTGGCTCCGATGAAACCTTTCTCCCCGATGTCCAGGCCCTGCTGGCAGCGGGGATCTTCCCCGTATTCGCTGCCGGCAACAACGGCCCCGCAAGCGGCACCATCAACTCGCCGGCCAGCTTCCCCGAGGCCTTCGCCGTTGGCGCCACTGATGAGGAAGGTGAAATCATCTCTCTCAGCGCGCGCGGCCCCTCTCCCTGGGGCGAGACCAAGCCCGATGCCTCAGCCCCCGGAGTGAACATTCGCTCTAGCACCCCCGGCGGCGGCTACGGGCCCTGGACGGGCACCTCGATGGCTGTGCCCCACGTCACCGGCTTGGCGGCGCTCCTGCTCCAGGCGAAGCCGAATCTGACCATTGCCGAGATGGAGCAGGTCATCACCAGCGCCGCCCTGAACTTGGGCACTCCCATTCCCAACAACGACTACGGCTGGGGGAGGATAGATGCCTACCAGGCCGTCGTCTCTGTGGCCGACGCCGGCCTCTTGATGGGGAGGGTGGCCAGGGCCGTGGATGGCGAGCCTTTGGCCCACCCCATCATCGAAGCCTTTGAGCGCGACAGTGCGGAAGGCGTTGAGATCAGAGGCGATGCTGAGGGCCATTATTCGAGCTTTCTAGCGCCAGGTACTTACGATGTCACGGCCTCGGCCTTCGCCTATCAGCCGGTTGCAACGTACAGCGTGAACATCAGCGCAGGCACAACTACGGTGGAGGACTTCTCGCTGACCGCCTTGCCAGCGGGTGTCCTCTTCGGCAGGGTGACGGAGGAGGGTACAGATGCCCCCCTGGAAGCGACCATCGCTGTTCTCGACACGCCCGTCACCGTCGCAACGGATCCTGCGACGGGCCTGTACAGCGTCGCCTTGCCTGGGGGCGCATATCAGTTGAAAGTCGCCAGTCCTGGACACAGAGTGGGGAGAGCCTCCGACGTAACCATCGCGATTGATGAGGGAACCGTCCAGAACTTCGCCCTGCTCCCAGCTCCTACCATTTTGTTGGTTGATAGCGGCTCCTGGTACTACGAAAGCCAAAGCGGGTACTTCCAGGAGACTCTGGACAGCCTGGACTATCTCTACGATACCTGGACTATCAAGCATCCACAGGAGGATGTGCCCGAGGCCGCCAACTTGGTTCCGTACGACATCGTCTTATGGTCTTGCCCCAATGACTCGCCAGGATACGTCGGCGCCTGGGACGCCCTGGCTGGCTATCTGGAGGCAGGAGGACGCCTTTTCCTCACTGGACAGGATATCGGCTACTGGGACGGGGGTGGCAGCTTGCTCCACTACTCGCCTTACTATACCAAGTACCTACAAGTTGTCTACGTCCGGGATGATGCTGGTTCTCGTCAGTTGACGGGTATCGCCGATGACATCCTCGACGGCATTGCCTTAACCCTCAACGGCGGCGACAGCGCCGACAATCAGCTCTATCCCGACGTGATTACGTCAGTAGGAAGTGAGCACGCCTCCTCCATCGTCCAATACCACGGCGGCAGCAGCGGCGGCCTGAAGGTCGGCCTGTGCCTGCCTTATCGGGCCGTCTACCTTTCCTTTGGCTTCGAGGGCATCAGCGACACCGACCACCGCGAACAGGTGATGGAACGGGTCATAGACTGGCTCATGGCTCCACCGCCGGCCGTCGGGGTGGAGATGGCTCCTGCCGCTCAAACGAAAGTGAGTACAGAAGGCAGCGTTGTTACCCAGACGGTGCGGATAAGAAACAGCGGCCAGGTTACGGATACCTACCAGTTGAGCCTTCTGGGCAACGTCTGGCCGATAGAACTCTGGAACGGGGATTTCTCCAGGCCGCTGACGGAGACCATTCGCATCGCTTCTTGCTATTCGACGACCGTGGGTGTAAGAGTCGAGATCCCTCCCGGAACCGACTGGGATACCTCTGACACAGTCACTCTGACGACTCGGTCGGCCAGCGATCCGGCGTTCTTGCAGGAGGCAAACTTCACCACCAAGACTCCCGCTCCCATCCTGCTGGTGGACGACGATCGCTGGTACAACGTGGAAGACAGCTACCGGGCGGCTTTGGTCAGCAATGGCTACCCTTACGACTACTGGAACGTGGGCTGGAACGAAGGTGTCGCCGCCGGGAGCCCCAGCTTGGCCGCGCTGCAGATGCATCCCATGATCATCTGGTTCACCGGCTACGACTGGCACAACACCCTCACCCCTGCCGAAGAGGAGGTGCTGGCTACCTACCTGGAGGGTGGAGGCCGACTCTTCTTGTCCGGGCAGGACCATCTTTACGCCAGCGGTTTGACCGACTTCGGGGTTGACTATCTGGGTGTATTGACCTACACAGAGAGCGTCACCACGACGACGGTCTACGGCGTGGCTGGCAATCCGGTGGGGGATGGCCTGGGCCCCTATCGCCTCGATTATCCTTTCAGCGACTGGAGCGATGCTCTGATTCCCACCGAAGCCGCCTCCCCCGCCTTCGTTGGTGACCGTGGTCAGCCCTCCGCCCTGACTCGCTACGATCAAACTAGGGGCTTTGAGACCGTCTTTTTCGCCTATCCCTTTGAGGCACTGGAGGCGACGGATGCCCAGGTGGTCATAGAGAGAGTCGTGAGTTGGCTCAGTTGGCTTGGTGCTTCCACCATAACTGCGGATAAGGAGATAGCCGCCGAGGGAGACGTCTTGACCTACACCATCATCCTCAACAACACAGGCCCCACCGATGCGGCCAACGCGACCCTTTCTAACACGATACCAGCTCATACTAGCTACGTGCCTCACAGCCTCAGTGGGGGGGGCAGTTACGATCCCTTGAACAATCGCGTCCATTGGGAGGGAACGGTAGCCGCTGGTTCCTCCCTGACCTTCACCTATCAAGCGGCCATCGTCAGCCCTTTGCCCGATGGGACGAACATCGTAAACGCGGCCCAGATCGGCGACGGCACCCACATCTTCTTCGACAAAACAGCAACTACCATGGTAGATGTCCCTGATCTCTCTACCTCGACCAAACAGGTTGACAAGCTGATAGCTAAGAATGGCGATCCCTTGACCTATACCATTACTCTAACGAACACGGGGACCCTTGATGCCAAGATTGCCACTCTATGGGATGACATTCCCGCTCACACCACCTACACCACGAGGTCTGCTTCTGCTTCCTCCGGGACGATAACCGACACCGCCGACATCGGAGAGCAGATCCAATGGGCAGGCCCGGTAAGCATCGGCCACCCTGTGGCCATTACCTACAGCGTGATGGTGGACGTGCCTCACGGAGGTTTCACTGTAGTCAACAATGCCCTCGTTGACGACGGTTTCGGCAGCGTCTTCACCAGGACAAGCGTTACCCTTGTGCCTGTCAGAATCTATCTGCCCCTACTCATGAGTGAATACGCTCATTTGCCAAGTTAGCCAGAATGTGCTAAAATGTAGTCGTCATCTAAGTGATAACAATGTAGTCGTCATCCTTCGATATGCTCAGGACACCGTTGGGGGATCGTCTAGTGGTAGGACAGCGGTCTCTGGAACCGTAAGCCGGGGTTCGAATCCCTGTCCCCCAGCCAATATCCAATGCCAAAGAGAGGCTCTGCTACAAAGTAGAGTCTCTCTTCCTCTTTCTGATCAGTACTTTGCCAAAGCAGCGAGTCCGGTTGCGGAATTCGGAATCCAATTCTCGAATCAGCATTTGACAACGGCATTTTTTGTGATACAATTTGTCTAGCGGTCAGTTCTTACATACATAATTCTACCAGCCCTAGACGTGGGAAGGAGGTGATGTTCCGCGATAGAAGCAGAGTCACAGTGCGGGCTGCCGGACCTTGGCAGCCGTGGTATGACCGGGAGAGGATAGGGGTCATATCCTACTGAATCCAGAAGAAGAAGAACCCAAGGAGGAGAGAAAATGAAACGATCACTATTTACGATTTTGGCTTTGCTGGTGGCGGTGAGCATGATCTTGACTGCTTGCGCCCCCAAAGCCACACCTACCCCGACCCCCAAGCCGGCGCCTACTGCGACCCCCAAGCCGGTGGAAAAGCCCACCGAGACCCCACCGGTCGAAGTCGAAGAGGAAGAGGCCACGGCATTGAGTCTCTGGTATCACGGGGCTGGCAACCCGGAGGAGCGTTCGGTGATCGTACAGATCATTGAGGACTTCAACGCTTCGCAGGGTGAGTATGTTGTCGAGATGCAGGACTTCCCCCAGGACAGCTACAACGAATCCATCGTGGCGGCTGCCTTGGCGGGTGATCTTCCTGACATCATCGACATGGACGGGCCGGTGATGCCCAACTGGGCCTGGGCAGGCTATCTCGTACCGCTCGATCTTTCCGCAGGCGCCCTCGACGGGTTCCTGCCCGGCGCGATCGGTGAATGGGACGGCGAGGTCTACTCGGTTGGTCTGTGGGATGCAGCCTGCGCGATGTACGCCCGTCGCTCGGTGCTGGAGGCGAATGGTATCCGTATCCCCACGCTCGATGAGCCGTGGACGTTTGAAGAGTTCGATGCGGCGCTTGAAACCCTGCAAGCCACCGGCGAGTTTGAATACGCCTTTGACCCTGGTATGGCCTGGACGGGTGAGTGGTATCCTTATGCCTTCTCGCCCTTCCTGCAGAGCTTTGGTGGCGACATCATCGACCGCTCCAACTATCTGACGGCTGAAGGTGTCCTCAACGGCGACGAAGCGATCGCCTTTGGCGAGTGGTGGCAGAGCCTGTTTGAACGAGGCCTGTCGCCTGGCACGTCTCAGGACAGCGCCGACCGTGACACCGGCTTCATAGACGGCAAATATGCATTGCAGTGGAACGGCAACTGGGCGGCTGTCGCTGCGCTCGACGCACACGGCGATGACATGTTGTTCTTGCCAGCGCCCGATTTCGGCCACGGTCCAAAGATCGGTGCCGCTTCCTGGCAGTATGGCATCTCGTCGAGCAGCGAGCACCCAGAGGGAGCCAATGCTTTCATCGAGTTCGCCATCCAGGGAAAATACTCGGCAATGTTCTCCGACGTCAACGGCCTGGCGCCAACAACGTTGAGTGCAGCAACTCTCACAAAGGGCTACGCGCCGGGTGCTCCGCTCGAGGTGTTCTTTGGTCTCAGCAAGGCGCAGGCCTTGATCCGGCCACCAACACCGGCCTACCTGTCGGCGGCCCTCACCTTCGAGAAGGCGATGGCCGACATCGCCAACGGGGCGGATGTCGTGAACGCGCTTGATGCTGCCGTTGACGAGATCGATGCCGACATCGAGGCCAACAACGGATACGGCTTCACCGGTGAGGTTATGGCGCCATCGGCCGAGGCCACGGCATTGAGTCTCTGGTATCACGGGGCTGGCAACCCGGAGGAGCGTT
>CAYMKL010000011.1:28316-38199 GCA_964390805.1 uncultured Anaerolineae bacterium
TGCTGCCGTTGACGAGATCGATGCCGACATCGAGGCCAACAACGGATACGGCTTCGGCAACTAAGTTATGGGATGAGTACAGGTACTCTTCCTGCGCTAGTCTTGGCTGTGGGCGGTAACTTCCACCGGGGGTTCCGCCCACAGCCCTTAATTCGCAATCATACAATCGCAAGATGGAGGTATTTATGGCTACCACAACCAAGGTCAAGGTCCCTCCAGGTCAGCTCCAAACTCAACCGCCGCGCAGACTCAAAGACCGGCAACTGGAGGCTCGGGCCGGTTGGCTGATGGCCGGCCCGGCGATCGTGCTTCTGCTGGCCTTCCTGATCATTCCGTTCTTCTTGGCATTCATCCTTGCGTTCACCAACCAACGGCTCATCTCACCCAACCCGACGGAGTACGTCGGATTCCGCAACTTCGCCCGGTTGCTGACGGTTCGGACTCTGACCCTTGATCCCATCGTCGACGAGGCGAGTGGTGAGCTGGTGCTCGATGAAGAAGGGAACCTCACCTACCCACGCGTGCGTACGTTTACCCGCAAAAATCCAGAGTACCCCCAATACGATGGCCTTCAGGAATGGAGGTCCTGGAACCGGGGCCAGACCCGGTGGGTGTTGCTGGCCGGCGACACCGTATTTATGCGCTCGCTCATCAACACCTTCGCTTTTGCCTTGGTCGTCGTTCCGATTCAGGGTGGACTGGGCCTGCTTCTGGCTCTGATCATTAACCAGCGCACGGCCGGGGTCAATATCTTCCGCACCGTTTACTTCATGCCGGTCGTCGTCTCGATGGTCGTCGTCTCGCTCCTCTGGCGCTTCATTTACGACGGGCAAAACGGGCTCCTCAACACGGTCCTCGGGTTCCTGACTTTTGGTGGCTTTGCGCCCGTCGACTGGCTCGGTAATCCCTCGACCGCCCTGCCGGCGGTCATAGTGATGTCGATCTGGCAGGGAGTCGGCTTTCACATGGTGATCTGGTTGGCCGGATTGCAGACCATTCCCTTTGTTCTGTACGAAGCCGCCTCAGTTGAAGGCGCGAATGCCTGGCAAAAGTTCAAGCATGTCACCTGGCCGGGTCTCCACAACACCGCAGTGTTTGTGCTGGTCACCATCACCATGCAGGCCTTCGGGCTTTTCACGCAAATCGACGTGATGACCCGGGGCGGGCCGCTAGATTCGACCACGACCGTTATCTTCCAGGCTGTCCAGAAAGGTTTCGAGAAGCAAGACATCGCCTACGGCTCGGCGATCTCCGTTGTATTCTTCATTATGGTGCTGACCGTGGCGCTTATTCAGCGTTACGTGACGCGGGAGGAAAGTTCATGACAACCCGACAAAATGTGCGAGGCCGCTGGCACACGTTGGCTTTCGGCGGTCGTTACCTGTTGATGACCCTGCTAGGCATGGTTTTCGTTCTCCCGATGGTGTTCATGGTGGTTTCGTCGCTGAAACCGGAGCTGCAGCTTCTTCGGGATTCCGCGTCTTTTAGGGCCTTCCTGCCTGTCGGAGACCTCTCCTTGCAGAATTACGTGGAGGCGTTTGAGCGGGCGCCGGTGGTCCGTTTCATTTCCAACTCGGTCCTGGTCACCATGGTCACCGTGATCTTGGGCCTCTTTGTGAACTCGCTGGCGGCCTTTTCGCTCGCCAGCCTGCGGTGGAAAGGGAAGGAGATTGTGCTTTCGGTGATCATCGCGACGTTTATCGTGCCGTTCGAGACCATTGCCGTCCCGCTACTGCTGGTTGCGAGTCGCTTGCCCTGGATTGGCCCCGACGGCCTCAGCCAGGGTTGGCTCAATACTTATCATGTGCAGATTATTCCCTTCATCGTTGACGCCTTTTCAATCTTCCTCTTCGTCCAGTTCTTCAAATCGCTGCCGGAGGAACTGATCGAGGCAGCCCGGATCGACGGGGCTGGCTGGTTCCAGATCTACTCGCGGGTGTTCGTCCCCATCTCGGGCCCGGTATTCGCCACCGCCGCCATTCTCAGGGGCCTTTACATGTGGAATCAGTACTTGTGGCCCATTATGGTGGTCCAGAGCGGGGATTACCGCCCGGTCATGGTGGGTCTCCAATACTTCTTCCAACGCGATGTCGCCTGGGCGCAAGTCATGGCCTACCTGTCGACCATCACGATTCCGCTACTCATCCTCTACCTGGCTCTTCAGCGCGCCTTCGTCGAGAGCATAGCCTCGAGTGGGATTAAAGGATAGGTGTGAAAGGAGCTAGTAGATGGTAATCATAACCACTTCCCGGCCCTACGGTAGCGGCGCCGATGAAGTTGCCGCCCGCGTGGCTCACATTTCGTAATTCCCCATTTCTAGACTAGTAGGAGGGAAAAATGACCAACCGTAGCTTACGCTGGCAGTTGATCAGTGTAGTATTAACAGTGCTATTCTTAAGCGGGTGTAGCTCTACTTCACAGCAGCCAGAGCCACCAACCCCATCTCCCACGGCCGCCGAAATCTCAACAGAAGTATCGACTACGGTGCAACTACCAGAAGGGTGTCCGCCAGATTGTGCATACACCGATCTAAGCCACGCCAACCTATCCAAGGCCAACCTATCCGAGGCTGATCTGCATCAGGCCGATCTGAGCGGGGCCAACCTATCCAAGGCTGATCTGCGTGGGGCCAATCTGGGTGGGGCTATACTGGACGAGGCCGATCTGAGCGGGGCCAACCTGGACGGGGCCTATCTGTCCGCTGTCGATCTGTTCGATGCCGATCTGTCCGGGGCCGATCTGTCCGACGCCGATCTGTCCGATGCCGATCTGCGCGTGGCCAACCTATCCCAGGCCAGACTGCGCGAGGCCAACCTGTTCGAGGCTGATCTGGCCGAGGCCGATCTGTCCGAAGCCGATCTGTCCGAGGCCAAACTGGACGGAGTCATCCTGTCCGAGGCCAATCTGCGCGGGGCCAATCTGCATGGGGCCGACCTGACCAGTGCCAACCTGTCCGGGGCCGATCTGGAGGAAGCCGACTTGACTAATACCAACCTGGTCGCAGCCGATCTGCGCAGGACCAACCTAATCGCGGCCGACCTGAGCGGGGCCCGCCTGGCCGGGGCCACCCTGGCCGGGGCTACCTATAGCAGCGACACAAAATGGCCGGATGATTTTGACCCTGTCAAGGCTGGAGCCGAATTATTTGAGGAATAGCAGAATGACTGAAGACAGAACCGTTGAGCTTTATTACTCAGCGCTGAGTTCAGGCGTCTCAAGAATAGATGTCAAAATCGATCGAGCAGTCTGCAAACACCTCATTCGAATTTGCCTATTCCCCCGTATTGACGTGTCTATCTCATACGACTGTGAAGATGAAAAATCGGATCAAGGCAAATGATTGTTCAAAAAAGGCGGGGTTATGTATGCAAGTTGGCAACTATTCCCCGCTATGTGTTGATGATCTTGCTGGCGCTGATATTCGCACTACCAATCATATACATGGTGGTTTCATCATTGAAGCCGTATTGGCAGATTCTGCGGGACACCTCGTCCATACGTGCTTTTCTGCCAGTCGGTGATCTCTCTTTCGCGAATTACAAAGAAGTATTCAGACGAGTGCCAGTTGCCCGCTTCTTATTGAATTCGGTATTGGTTACCTCTCTTACTGTGATAAGCGGTCTCTCTGTAAACTCAATGGCGGGCTTTGCACTTTCCCGTCTCAAGTGGAAAGGACAGCAGCTTATCTTATCGGTGATCATCACTACAATTATCATACCGTTCAAGGCAATTGCGATCCCACTGCTGTTAATCGTAAATAACCTTCCCTGGATCAATGCTGATGGCATCACCCTAGGTTGGTTCAACTCCTATCATGTGCAGATCGTCCCTTTCATCGCTAATGCCTTTTCAATCTACTTATTTGTCCAATTCTTCAAAGGGTTACCTGATGAGCTGTTTGACGCAGCCCGGATTGACGGTGCGAATTGGTTTCAGGTCTTTCTGCGTGTAGTTGTCCCGCTATCAGGACCTGTCTACGCAACGGTCGCCATTCTCCATCTCCTTGCCATGTGGAATCAATACTTGTGGCCTTCATTAGTAATCCAGACCGATCAGTTTCGGCCAATCATGGTAGGCTTTGGATACGTTTATGGTTGGGGTGGGGTGAGCATGGCGTATTTGATAATTGCATCGCTCCCTGTCCTGATACTCTTCTTTGTATTCCAGCACTCTTTCATCAAGAGCATCGGCACAACAAGTTTCAAAGGGTGAGCAAATCATTTGTAGCTTCAGTGAATCACAATATGGCTCAGCTGCCCGTCCCCGGGCGGCCCGAGGACGGGCCTTAGAGCAAAAATCGTGATCTACTGAGCTTGGCAATGTTAACTTCCATCAAACGATGGGTCAGTGTTCGTAGTAAGGCACGAAACGGAGTGGAGTGCCGGCACAAACGGCACTCCGCTCGCGCTTCGTGGCTGACTACGAGCAAAACCGAACATTGTCGAGGTGGGTAGTCATTCCACATATGAGGTAGATGAAATGGCATTGAGACTACCAGACAAGTGGGTGTGGGACTTCTGGTTGGCCCAAGATGGGTCAGACTATCATATATTCTATCTCCAAGCGCCGCGCTCACTGAAGAACGAGAAGCTGCGCCATTGGAATGTTTCGGTTGGTCACGCCGTATCGCAAGACCTTTGTAATTGGGAAATTATGCCCGACGCTTTACGCCCCGGTTCTCCCCAAATGTGGGATGACTATACTACCTGGACCGGCAGCATTATCAAACACAATGGATTGTGGTATTTTTTCTACACCGGATCAAATCATGCCGAAAAAGGGTTAATTCAGCGTGTTGGTTTGGCCACCTCTACCGATTTGCTCACTTGGGAGAAGCATCCGGATAATCCACTTATTGAGGCCGATCCTCAGTGGTATGAACTGCTTAACCTGGACCTTTGGCACGATCAGACCTGGCGAGACCCCTGGGTCTTTCGTCACTCGGACAAGGGCGACTTCCACGCCTTTATCACCGCCCGCGTCAGTCACGGTCCGGCCGATGGACGCGGCGTAATCGCCCACGCTCGATCCCGAGATTTGACCAAGTGGGAGGTGCTGCCACCGGTGACCGAGCCGGGCGATTTTGGCTACATGGAAGTGCCGCAATTGGTAGAAATCAACGGTCGGCATTACTTGGTTTTCTGCACAGCCGCCAGCACCCATTCGGCCCACTGGCGTCAGCGCACCGGCCTGGAACCGGTCACCGGTACCCACTATCTAGTCGCCGATGACCCCCTGGGCCTCTTTCGCCTCTCTACTGATGAATTCCTGGTCGGCGATAAGACCGGTTCGCTATACGCCGGCAAATTGGTGCAGAGTCCTGATAGCGATTGGGTCTTCCTGGCCTGGCATAAGTTCGCCCCTGATGGGACGTTCATCGGCGAGTTGAGCGATCCATTTCCCGTTGCAGTAGATCGAATGGGAGATATGTCAGTAGATCGGTCCAAACATGAAAGTCAAACAGCACACAACTGACGCATCCCTTGATTCTCAGCAAAAGTACCGGACATTCCTCTCCTCCCCTCGGAAACACGTGTTAATGATCACCAACCACGGCATCCACCAGTGGAAGATCATTCCCGGCCTTCCAGACACGGGTGGGCAAAATGCATTTGTGAACCAACTCACCGCAGCATTGGCCGAACTTGGCTTCAAGATCACGATTGTGAATCGCGGGGGTTATCCTCATCCTGCCACCGGCGAGTGGCGCAAAGGAATTCATTACAAGGACGAGCGCCAGCGCATTCTGTATCTGGAGGATGGGTTACCCGAATTCGTCCGCAAAGAGGATATGGACGAACGGATTACCGGTCTAGTCAAATCACTGAAGAATTTTCTCGACGCCGAAGGGGCCAGGGTTGATTTAATCATGTCCCACTACTGGGACGGGGCCAAGATCGGGGTCTTATACAACAGGTATCGTCAAGAACGAGTGAAGCATGTTTGGATCCCCCATTCCCTGGGCGCCATCAAAAAGCGCAACGTGCTGCCAGATCGCTGGATCGGCCTGCGAGTAGATGAACGTATAGCAACCGAAAGAAGCCTGACCCCGGATTTAGACGGCATCGCAGCCACGTCCTCCGTAGTTGAGCAAGCGTTGAGGGAAGACTATGGATACACCCAAGCCCCCTTGCTCTTGCCTCCGTGTGTAGACACAGATCGCTATCACCCCCGAGAAGTATCGGATGAAGACAACGTCTGGGATTTTCTGAGGCAACGGTCTGGCGAAGGAAGCGAAGCGGCATTGCCGCCGGCGGAAGTGCGCGAATGTAAGATCGTTACAGAGATCAGCCGCACAGATACCACAAAACGCAAAGACGTATTGATCAAAGCTTTTGCTAGAGTCCATCAGCGAGTTCCGAACAGCTTTCTCGTGATCTCCATTGACGAGAACCAAGAGAAACTGGCCGGGGAACTCAAGCACTTGATCCGCGGCCTCAATTTACAGAACCACATCGCAGTGGTAGGTTCTGTCTGGGATCTATTGCCGACCCTCTACGCGGTTACAGATGTCTACTGCACGCCGTCTGTCATGGAGGGTTTCGGCATGTCGGCGCAGGAGGCGGCTGCCACAGGCGTTCCCGTGGTGGCAAGCCATCTTGTTCCGTTCGTGACCGAATACTTGCTGGGAACCGATGTCAAAGAAGTCCACTTCAAAGAGGGCAGCCCGCCTTTGAAACTGGGGCGCGGCGCCATTGTTGTCCAGGCGGACGATGTGGACGGGTTCGCCTGCGCTTTGGAAATGCTTCTTTCCAATGATGAACTGCGAAAAGCGATGGGGCAAAACGCCTATCACGCTACCGTCCCCTACTTCACCTGGGAGAATCGGATTAGCGACTTTCTCGATGCCATCGGTCTAGCCCCTGGAGTTCGCGACCATGAGCCAGCAACTTAACCGCGAGGCGCTTGCGGCTATTCTCCAGGCTGAAGACCTAGAAGCTCTCTCGTTTCCTGAGCTGGTGGAGCTGTTTCGGAAGGAAGAGGGAATCTGTGGGTTCCTTCCAGATGGTGTGTATCAGATTGATCCCAGGAACGGAGACCGAATCATATACAATTCTTCTCGTACCCGCCGGCCCCACGATTATCAAGCGCCGTCAGCAAGCACTTCGGAGCAAGAATGTATCATCTGTCAAGGCAAAACAACAGGCATCATTGATATCACTGACCTCAGTGAAGGCTTTACTTTTGTCAACAAGAATCTCTACCCTGCTCTGTATCCGTTGGAGATCAATCTTTCAAATCATCTCGGCGAGGGAAGCCAAGAGACCAGAGGGTGGTTGTCTTACGGCCTGCATTTTCTTCAATGGACATCGTCTCAACACGACAAGGATTGGCACAACATGCCTCTTTCGGATCGCGTCGTCGTCATGCAACGACTTGCGGCTCTGGAAAGGAGGCTTCTCGCAGAGTCCAAGGAGTTCTTGCCTCCCTCTGAATCTTGGGATGATCGGAACGGCTGTCGCGGTCTTGTTCTAATCATCAAAAACCACGGGCGCCTCGTTGGTGGGTCTCTGGCTCATGGTCACCAGCAGATTGCGCTTAGCAATGTCATGCCCAGACGGATGCGTGACAACTGGCGCTTCGAAAGGGAGCGTGGGGAAACATTCTCCACATATCTTTTGCGCGAAAACCCCTCTGAACTTGTGATCAAGGACTATGGGCCAGCAACCCTCTTGGTACCGTATTTCATGCGGCGTCCGTTTGACATGATGCTCCTCGTGAAAGAGACAGATAAGAAGCATCTTCACGAGTTGACCGACGCTGAAATCGTGGCAGTCGCTAGAGGTTGGCATGATGCCATTCGGGCCATGCGCTTGATCATGCCGAAGATCGGCAGGGAACTGGCATACAACGTGATCGCCAACAATGGCCCCGGCGCTGGGATCTATTTTGAATTCCTGCCCTATTCCCAGGAAATTGGAGGTTTTGAGAAGCTTGGCCTTTTTGCATGCCAAGGAAGCCCGAAAAGCGCAGCCGTTCGGATACGTGAACTTCTGAGGGAACAAGGTAGTGCGCTGGATCTTCGGCCCAGCGTCCCAGGCATTTGACAAAAGTGCTATTATGCGCTATCATCATTTTGTGCATCCGTGTCTCTCGTTTTCCGCTATTCCGTCGTGACATTGTCAACGCCGAACGTGGGAAGGAGGTGATGATCTAAAACAAGAATTGGTTTGCAGAGCAGGCTGCCGAGATTTGGCAGCTAGGTATGACCGGAAGAAGACAAGGGTCATATCCTATTGAATCCAAAGAAGGAAAAGTCAAGGAGGAGAATAAAAATGAAACGCTCAATGTTTACGATTTTGGTTCTGTTGGTGGCGGCGAGCATGATCTTGGCTGCTTGCGCCCCCAAAGCCACGCCCACGCCTGTTCCACCGACCCCCAAACCAGCGACACCGACCCCCAAACCGGCAGAACCGACTAAGCCGCCCGAGGTGAAGCCCGAAGCGCCTTTCCCCATGGCTTCTGGCGGCTTCCTGGAGAAGGCCGTGACAGGCGAGTATGCCGGCACGACGGTGGTAGTTGATGGTCCCTTCACCGACATTGACGAGGTGTTGTTCAACGAGTCAATGGATCCCTTCGAGGAGGCCACCGGCATCACCGTGAACTACATCGGCAACAAGGAGTTCGAGGGCTCCATCTCCATCCGCGTGGATGCGGGCGACGCTCCGGACATCGCCGACTTCCCGCAGCCTGGCTTGCTGGCCAGCTTTGTCCGCCAGGGGAAGATCGTGGATCCGACGACGTTCATCTCCGATGCCTGGCTGAAGCAGCAGTACAACGATAGCTGGCTTCAGATGGCGGATATACAAGGCCAATCGGCTGGTGTCTGGCATCGCTTCAACGGCAAGAGCCTGGTGTGGTATCCCAAGGACGACTTCGACGCTGCTGGCTATCCGATCCCCAAGACCTGGGACGAGTTGATCGCCTTGATGGACATGATTGTGTCCGATGGGGACACTCCCTGGTGCATCGGCATCGAGTCTGGGGCTGCCACGGGCTGGCCGGCCACGGACTGGATGGAGGAGTTCATGCTCCGCACCACCAGCCTGGAGAACTACGACAAGTGGACCACCGGCGAGTTGTCGTTTGCCTCCCCCGAGGTGAAGAACGCGGCTGAGACTCTGGCCGAGATCTGGTTCAACGACGACTACGTGTATGGTGGCACGGCGTCTATCGTGTCCACCTTCTTCGGGGACTCTCCGGCGCCGATGTTCGAGGATCCGCCCAAGTGCTGGATGCACAAGCAGGGCAACTTCATCACTGGGTTCTTCCCGGAGGGAGCGGAGGCGGACAAGGACTACGGCTTCTTCTACCTGCCGGGGATTGATGCGGCCTACGGCAAGCCGTTCCTGGTGGCTGGTGACATCATGGCCATGTTCAACGATCGGCCTGAGGTGCGCGCCTTGATGGAGTACTTCACCACGCCGCAGTCGGCGCAGGGCTGGTTGCAGAACGGTGGTGCGTTGGCCGCTCACCTGACGGCCACTCCGGATATGTACGGAGTTGACCTGGAGAAAGGCATCGCCACCCTGGTGAACGAAGCCACCAGCTTCCGCTTCGACGGCTCAGACCTGATGCCGGGCGAGGTTGGAGCTGGTTCATTCTGGACGGGGATGACCGACTGGGTCTCTGGCTCCGCCGACCTGGACACCGTCCTGGCTGAAATAGACGAATCCTGGCCGACAGGTGTGGCCGGAGAGGTGTCGGGACCGGCCGCAGAGGGCCTACCGATGGCTTCTGGCGGCTTCCTGGAGAAGGCCGTGGCAGGCGAGTACGCCGGCACGACGGTGGTAGTTGATGGTCCCTTCACCGACATTGACGAGGTGCTGTTCAACGAGTCAATGGATCCCTTCGAGGAGGCCACCGGCATCACCGTGAACTA
>CAYMKL010000011.1:38299-82042 GCA_964390805.1 uncultured Anaerolineae bacterium
GACCGACTGGGTCTCTGGCTCCGCCGACCTGGACACCGTCCTGGCTGAAATAGACACCTCCTGGCCGTAGTAGCGGCAGAGTGAGGCCAACCGGGGCTGCCAGTCTACCAAAGGCTGGCAGCCCCACTTCCTCACAAGTGCTTGGAACAGGGTTGCCAAACCCCGCCTGTTCCCACCTTGGGAAAGGAGTTTGAGCATGTACTTAGAGGAACAACTTGACGAACGACGACTTGGTCCCACTACCAAGGTCGTGACCTTCATCTTCCGCCTGGCATTGGCTGTCGCCATCCCCATCATTGCCTTTGTCGTACTGTACGCGGGTTTTCTGTTCCTGCGAGCCGGAGATGCGCCAAAGTGGTTGATCACCGTGGTCGCCATCGTGTGGGGCGTTGGCGGGGTGGCTGTACTCTACTGGATATTCAACTGGATCGTCGAAATGCTTCCTGAGCAGTGGACGGCGCGGCTCCAGCCATTCGTCTTTATCGGGCCGGCCATAGCCATCCTAACCTGGTACCTGGCCGTGCCCACAGCGCGTACCTTCGTCATCAGCCTCTTCGACCGTGACGGGATTGCAGGCGGCAACTTTGTCGGCCTCAGCAACTACGTCGCCGTCTTCACCGACCGCCTGATGCGAGAAGCGTTCCGCAACAACATCTTCATGTGGATCTTGATCGCCACGCCCCTGACGGTCGTTCTTGGGCTGCTCGTCGCCATACTTGCCGACCGGAGCCGCTTCGAGCGCGTGGCCAAATCGCTCATCTTCATGCCCATGGCCATATCCTTCGTCGGCGCCGGCGTCATCTGGAATTTCATCTACGAGGTGAAACCGGCAGACTCCCCGCAGATTGGGCTTCTGAACGCCATCGTCGTGGGGCTGGGGGGCGAGCCCCGAGCGTGGACCGCCCATACCGCCATCAGCCCCTGGAACAACCTATTCCTGGTCATCATCGTTGCCTGGCTGCAGGCCGGCTTTGCCATGGTGCTGTTTTCAGCCGCGCTCAAGGGCATCCCTGAAGAGATTCTCGAAGCTGCTCGCGTGGACGGCGCAACCGAGGTGCAGGTCTTCTTTAGGATCATGATTCCTTACATCATGGGTACCATCATCACGGTGACGACCACCATCGTCATCTTCACGCTCAAGATCTTTGATGTCGTCTGGGTGATGACCGGCGCACAGTTCGGAACAGGTGTGATTGCGACTCAGTTCTACCGCCAGTCCTTCACCGCCCGCAACGCCGGCTATGGCTCCGCCATCGCCATCGTGCTGCTCATCGCCGTCATACCAGTGATGATCTACAACCTACGTCAGTTCCGACGACAGGAGGCATTCTGATGAAAAGCTCGCGCATCCAGAGATTACTAACTGGTCCGCTCCTGGTCAACGTCATCCTTGCTCTCCTGGTGTTGGTTTGGATGATCCCAACCATCGGGCTGTTCGTATCGTCCTTCCGCGGACGCTTTGACCTTCAGACCTCGGGCTGGTGGACCATCTTCCCGCACCGGGAGTGGGTCAACGTCGCGACGATAGATCCCAGGGAGCAAGGACTAGATGCCACTGGCCCGATGGAGATCGAGGGAGTTACGGCGACCTTCGAGGAACTCCGCGAAGGCGTGCAATCGCCAACCGGGAAGCGCATCCAGTGGGTTGGAAACCGGCGCATCGGTCGCATCGAAGTTCAAGAGAGACAATGGGCCGTCAGTTGGGACTTCACCTTGGACAACTACAAGCAGGTGCTCGAGGGCAAGGACTTTGAATACAGGCACGCGGATGGAACCGTGGAGGTCATACCCGGTGATGATTTCTCTGGCGCCTTGTTCAACAGCATCGCCGTGGCGATTCCTTCGACGGTGATACCCATCCTCATCGCGGCGTTTGCGGCCTACGGATTCGCCTGGATGAACTTTCCCGGCCGGCGTATCCTCTTCATTCTCGTGGTGGCGCTGCTGGTTGTGCCTCTGCAGATTGCTCTGGTGCCGATTCTGTCAGACTACGCCAAGCTCAAGCTCAATGGCACCTTCCTGGCGATCTGGCTGGCCCACACCGGCTTTGGCCTGCCCCTGGCCACCTACCTGCTGTTCAACTACATCAGCACCTTGCCCCGTGAGATACTTGAGTCCGCCTTCATAGACGGCGCCTCTCACTTTACAGTGTTCTTAAGGCTGATCTTGCCGCTTTCGATACCTGCCCTGGCCTCCTTCGCCATCTTCCAGTTCCTGTGGGTCTGGAACGACTATCTGGTGGCCCTCATCTTCCTCGGCGGCGACCCGAACTTTGAGGTAGTGACCATGCGGCTGGCCGGCATCGTCGGAGATCGTGGCCAAGACTGGCACCTACTGACCTCGGCCGCCTTTGTAACCATGCTGTTGCCGCTGACCGTGTTCTTCTCGCTGCAGCGCTACTTCGTGCGTGGTCTGCTGGCCGGATCGGTTAAGGGGTAAACTGCTCGACGATGCTAGATTTCGTGCCAAGTGTCATTGCGAGGAGCGGAGCGACGAAGCAATCCCCACCGTTGCCTGCAATTGGAGGCAGGAGATTGCTTCGCTGCACTCGCAATGACGCTGTCTCGACGCTGCCAAGTAGTACGCAACGAGAAAGCAGGGCGGCTGCAAGGCCGTCGCCCTGCTTTCTGATAATGCCGTATCGGATGTCTGCTCAGAAACAAGCCTCTTTTGGTTCACCAGAGCCCAGCTCCCGAAATCACAGGAACCACTATGCGCTACGGGCACTTTGACGATCAAAACCGCGAGTACGTTATCACCAGGCCCGACACACCGCTACCCTGGATCAACTACCTGGGGAGCGAAGCGTACTTCGGGATCATATCCAATACGGCGGGCGGCTATTCGTTCTACCGGGATGCCCGCCTGCGGCGTGTCACGCGCTATCGCTATAACAACGTTCCGTTTGATACCGGCGGGCGCTATCTGTACGTGCGGGACGACGACAGCAGGGCGTTCTGGTCCCCTTCCTGGCAGCCAACCCAGCGCGAGCTGGAGAACTACACCTGCCGCCACGGATTGGGCTACACCATCATCGGCTCGACTTACCGGGGGATCGAAGCACAGACGCGTTACTTCGTCCCAGTGAACGATACCCTGGAGATCTGGCAACTCACGCTGACGAACCGTCGAGGCGAGCCTGCCCATCTCTCGCTTTTCTCCAGCATCGAGTTCTGCCTGTGGGATGCCCACGGCGACGCGACCAACTTTCAGCGCAACTTCAACATTGGCGAAGTGGAGATCGAGGACGGCGTGATCTATCACAAGACCGAGTACCGCGAGCGACGGGATCACTTCGCCTTCTTTGCTTGCTCTGAACCCCTGGCTGGGTTCGACACGCAGCGGGATGTGTTCCTGGGTCCTTACCGGGGCTGGGATAACCCGGCGGTCGTCGAGCGCGGTCGTGCCTGCAACTCCGTTGCTCACGGGTGGGCACCCATCGGCTCCCACCACGTCAAGATCACTCTTGAGCCCGGCGAGACGCGCCAGATCATCTTTGTCCTCGGCTACCACGAGAATCCTCGCGACCAGAAGTTCGATCCACCGGGCTCACAGATCGTCAACAAGCGAACGGTTAAACCCATCGTTGCCAGGTATCTCGACAAGGAAAACGCGGATGCAGCTTTTGAGGAGTTGCGCGCTTATTGGGATGGTCTGCTAGCTATTCTCCAGGTCGAAACGCCCGACATCCACACCGACCGCATGGTCAACATCTGGAACGCCTACCAGTGTATGGTCACTTTCAATCTGTCACGTTCCGCCTCGTTCTTTGAATCCGGCATCGGGCGCGGTATGGGGTTCCGCGATTCCAACCAGGACTTGCTGGGCTTCGTCCACATGGTGCCGCGGCGGGCCCGCCAGCGCATCCTGGATCTGGCCGCTACCCAACTGGAGACCGGCGGCGCATACCACCAGTATCAGCCCCTCACCAAGCGGGGCAACGATGAGGTCGGCAGCGACTTCAACGACGACCCACACTGGTTGATCCTGAGTGTGGCCGCCTATCTGAAGGAAACGGGCGACTGGAGTATTCTGGACGAACCCGTGGTGTATGAGAACCGACCTGGCACCGAGAAGCCGCTCTACGACCACCTGCGGCGCAGCCTGCGCTACACGCTAGACCGGCTAGGCCCCCACGGGCTGCCACTCATCGGTCGCGCCGACTGGAACGATTGCCTGAACCTGAACTGCTTTTCCGCGGAACCTGGCCAATCGTTCCAGACAGTAACCAATAAAGACGGCAAGGTGGCTGAGTCGGTCTTCATTGCGGGGATGTTTGTGCTGACTGCCCAGGAGATGGCCGCCATTGCCCGGTGGCGCGGCCTGGAGGAGGAAGCCCAGGACTACCTCGACCAGGCTGCCAAGATGGAGGCCACTGTGCAGGAGCATGGATGGGACGGCCAGTGGTTCCTCCGCGCCTACGACGATTTCGGCCACAAGGTCGGCTCGCACGCCTGTGATGAGGGACAGATCTTCGTCGAACCGCAGGGCTTCTGTGTGCTGGCCGGCATCGGGCTCGAAGACGGTCGGGCAGAGAAGGCGCTGGCGGCGGTGAAGGAGCGCCTGGCAACGCCGCATGGCATCGTCCTTCAGCAACCAGCCTACTCCCGGTACTACATCCACCTGGGCGAAATCTCGTCTTATCCCCCCGGCTACAAAGAGAACGCGAGTGTCTTCTGCCATACCAACCCCTGGATCATGATCGCTGAAACGATGATGGGAAACGGCAACCAGGCGCACGACTACTATCTGCGCATCAACCCGTCGGCGCGGGAGGAAATCAGCGACGTGCATCGCTGTGAGCCGTACGTGTATGCTCAGATGATTGCCGGACGCGATGCCCCTACGCATGGCGAGGCCAAGAACTCCTGGCTGACAGGAACGGCAGCCTGGAACTACGTCGCCATCACCCAGTGGATCCTGGGCATCCGGCCCACCTACACTGGCCTGCAGATCGCGCCCGTCATCCCCAGTGATTGGACTGGCTTCCAGGCGACGCGCGCCTTCCGGGGCGTGACCTACCGTATTTCGGTGAGACGCGCGGGCAAGGGGAATGCGGCGGCTCTCATGGTGGACGGCGAGCCAATCAAAGGTAACGTCGTGCCTCTGCCGCCAAGTGATCGAACCGAAGTGAAGGTCGAGGTCACCTTGAGCTGACCGCGTGTCAAGCCATTCTGCTCGTGGGATAATGGTGGGAACACACCAGTTGGAGGTAGTGGATTGAGAAGCTTTTGTCTCTTTGACAAGTAGGCGATTTAGGGATATAATAGTGCGTACGAGTGCAGCAAATCAGTCTTTATTATTCACAATGTGGGTCAGCCACAAGAATAAACAACAGAAAGGAGCGATATTATGGCTAGTGTAACCTACGATCATGTCACCAAGCAGTTTGGCGACGTGGTGGCCGTCAATGATCTGGACATTGAGATCGCCGACAAGGAGTTCCTGGTGCTTCTGGGCCCGTCAGGATGCGGCAAGACCACTGCTCTCCGCCTCCTGGCCGGCCTGGAGGAGATCACTGACGGCAGCATCTACATCGGGGACCAGGTAGTCAATGACGTGCCCCCCAAGGACCGCGACATCGCTATGGTCTTCCAGTCCTATGCCCTCTACCCCCACATGAGCGTCTACGACAACATGGCCTTCGGGCTGAAGTTGAGGAAGACGCCCAAGGCGGACATTGATAGGAGGGTCAAGGAGGCAGCCACCATTCTAAGGATCGAGGAGCTTCTGGCCCGCAAGCCCAAGCAGCTCTCGGGAGGCCAGAGGCAGAGGGTGGCTGTGGGTAGGGCCATCGTCAGGGAGCCCAAAGTCTTCCTCATGGACGAGCCCCTGTCCAACCTGGACGCCAAGCTGAGGGTGGCAGCCAGGGCAGAGATCTCCAAGCTCCACCAGCGACTGGAAACGACCTTCATCTATGTGACCCACGACCAGACCGAGGCCATGACCATGGGAACGAGGGTTGTGGTATTGAAAGACGGCCTCCTGCAGCAGGTGGATACCCCTCAGAATCTCTATAACTACCCCGCTAACCTTTTCGTGGCCGGGTTCATTGGAAGCCCAGCCATGAACTTCTTCGATGCCACCCTGGTGGGTGAGAATGGGGACCTTTACGTGGACGGTGGTACTTTCCGCCTGAAAGTTCCTGAGGATAAGCTGCAAGTACTTCTCCCTCTCAAAGGCAGGAAGGTGATCTTCGGCATAAGGCCCGACGACATCCATGACCCTGAGTTCACCCCTCCCAACATCACAGCAGGGACTATCAAGGCTCAGGTTGATGTGACGGAGCTGATGGGGAACGAGGTCTTTGTGCATCTTTTGATGGGAGAGAAGAGCTTCGTCGGTCGCTTTGACCCTCGGACCGGCGCTAGGGTGGGGAGTACGATAGAAACTGTGGTGAACATGGACACCATGCAGATCTTCGATACCCAGACTGAGAAGGCTGTTCGCTAGAGTCGGCAGGTCACGGATTCCGGTAAAGCAGCTTTGTGGCGCAGTTTCCCGGCCTGTCTGATCGCCTGGTCGCAGGCCGGAGAGCCTGCGCCACACTGTCATGGCTCTGGTAATCACAACACCTACTCCTGATTGATCCGGGAGACAGGCTTGAAGTAACTGTGGCACAAAGCCGCTTCCTGGACAAATCGGGAGCGGCTTTGATAGTATATCCTTCAACAGGAAATTCCGGCTCAGGCGGTCTGATGAACTCACGAGAACGGGTGATAGCGGTCCTTGGTCACGAGCTACCCGACCGCGTGCCTGTGGACCTGGGTTCCACGGCAGTTTCCAGCATCCACCAACGAGCCAACAACGCCTTGAAGTCCCTGTTGGGCATCGAGGCCGACGAGCCGGTGCACGATGTGGTCCAGGGCATCGTCATCCCCGATGAGCAGATCCTGCAACAGTTTGGCGTGGATTTCCGCCGTGTGGCGCTGCGACCGCCCTCTACTGCGACTGCCGCCTTGCCCTCAGGCAACGAGCATACCTACCTCGACGAGTGGGGGATACAGCGGCAGCGCACCGAGCTGTACTCGGATATCGTGGGGCATCCGCTGGCGGACGCCACGGTGGAAGACCTGCGGCACTACCCGTGGCCCGATCCGCACGATCCCTGTCGGGTGGCAGGCACTTCGGCTACGCTCAGTACAAGCTTGGCCGAGGAGGCCCGGCGCCTCTACGAGGAGACCGACTACGCACTGGTGGCCGACTTCCTGGGTGGCGGCCTCTTCGAGCAGGCCCTCTGGATGCGCGGCTTCGAGCGTTTCCTGATGGATCTGGTCAGCGACGAGCCTTTTGCCATTGCTCTTCTGGACACCCTGCTGGAGCTATACATTGAGTTCTACGACGTCTACCTGGAGGCGGTGGGCCCCTACGTCCAGGTTGTGGCTCTGGGAGACGACCTGGGAATGCAGCCCGGCCCCCTCATCTCGCCGAAGCTCTATCGCCGGCTGATCAAGCCCCGGCACAAGGAGCTATACGACTTTATCCATTCGCGCACCGAAGCGAAAATCATGCACCACACCTGCGGCAGCGTCTTCCCTTTTGTACGGGACCTGATTGACGTGGGGGTGGACATCCTGAACCCGATCCAGACTTCTGCTCAGGGGATGGACCCGGCCGCTCTGAAGCGGGAGTTCGGCGAGCAGTTGGTCTTCCATGGAGGGATTGACGTACAGCAGATCCTCCCCTTCGCCACCCCGGAAAAGGTCAGGGAAGAGGTTAAGCGCATCGTGGCCATCCTGGGCCAGGGAGGGGGCTACATCCTTGCCCCCAGCCACAACATCCAGGCGGATGTCCCGCCAGAGAACGTCCTAGCCATGTACCAAGCAATTCAAGTGTGATCCTATGAAACCACTTCTTCAGGTTAGAAACCTCCGAGTGTACTACCACACGCTGCAAGGCCCGGTGAAGGCCGTAGACGGCGTTAACTTTGGTATCAACGCCGGGGAGAGATTCGGTCTGATCGGGGAGTCCGGGTCGGGCAAATCTACCATGGCCCTCTCGATTATGCGGCTCATCAAGCCGCCTGGTCGTATCGAATCGGGAGAGGTCTTGCTAGACGGTGTCAATGTCATGACCCTCTCCGAAGAGCCGATGCGACAGTTGCGCCTGGCAGGTATCGCGCTGATCAGTCAAGGGGCGATGAACTCTCTCAATCCGGTGATGCGCATCAGGCCCCAGATCGTTGACGGCCTGCAGAGCCACGGTGTGCGGATGTCGAGGCAGGAGTCGGATGACCGTGTCGGTGAGCTTCTCGAGTGGGTTGGCCTGGAGCGGGCGGTCGCTGACATGTTCCCCCACGAGCTAAGCGGCGGCATGAAACAACGGGTCTGCATCGCCATCGCCATCAGCTTGCGCCCGAAGGTGATCATTGCCGACGAGCCTACCAGCGCCTTGGACGTGGTGGTGCAACGCCAGGTGATGGAGACCCTGCGCCGGGTGCAGGAGGACTTGGAAGCATCCGTGATCCTGATAGGTCATGACATGGGGCTCATGGCCCAGTTTGCCGATCGCGTGGGAATCATGTATGCGGGGAAGCTGGTAGAGGAGGGCCCCGTGAGGGACATTTTCTCCGATCCTGAACATCCCTACAGCCAGTTGCTTATAGCCAGCCTTCCGTCTTTGGAGAAGAAGGGCGTTTTCCAAGGGATATCGGGCTTTCCACCTTTGCTGCTCGATCTTCCACCAGGCTGTGTCTTCCACCCCAGATGCCCCTACGCCATGGCCCGCTGTGCAGTGGAGGACCCGGTGCTGAGGCCCATAGGGCTCAACCACGCGGCGGCCTGTCACCTGCTCGAGGAACGCCAAGAGGCAACGTCATGAATGCTTTGCTTGAGGCTCGGCATGTCACCAAGATATTCGGCGGGGGGCTGGTCAAGAAGTACCGCACCATTGCCCTGGAGGATCTTTCGCTCTCCATCGGCGGCGGACAGCCATCAATTACCGGTGTGGTCGGGGAGAGCGGGAGCGGGAAGACCACTATGGCGCGCCTTCTCCTCGGCCTGGAGTCACCGACTCGGGGAGGGGTGTTTTACAAGGGGAAGGACCTCCGCCGGCTGTCGCGGACAGAATGGCGCGCCTTCCTGCAAGATGTGCAGATCATTTTCCAGGACCCCTTTGAAGTGTATAATTCCTTCTACACGGTGGACCGCGTCCTCACAATCCCTATAGCCAAGTTTCGCCTCGCGAACTCGAAGCGCGAGAGCCGGGCGCTAGTCGAGGAGGTCCTGCAAGCCGTGGGACTGCGCCCTGAGGAGACCCTGGGGCGCTACCCTCATCACTTGAGCGGGGGGCAGCGTCAGCGTATCATGGTGGCACGAGCGCTCCTCTTGAGGCCCAAGTTGATCATTGCCGATGAGCCTGTTTCGATGATTGATGCCTCCCTGCGGGCCACTGTCCTGGACAACCTGCGCCAACTCAACGAGGAGTTTGGCATCTCCATCATCTACATCACCCATGACCTGACGACGGCCTATCAGATCAGCCACAACATCATTGTGCTCTACAGCGGCTCCGTTGCGGAGGCGGGTGATGTCGAACTGGTGGTTGGGCAGCCACAACATCCGTACACACAATTGCTGGTTGGTTCGATCCCCCTGCCAGACCCAAACCGCCGCTGGAGTGGCGAAGCTCCAGCATCCGCTATCGGAGAACAGGCCGGCGATGGCATGGGCTGTAAATTTGCAGGCCGTTGCCCGCACGCCTTCTCTCTTTGTCTCGAAAAAGCGCCACCCTTGTTCCAAACGAATCAGCATCGCGCAGCAGCATGCTATCTGTATCAGGATCACTCTTCGATTCGGCCTGAGGAGATGGACAAGGTGTTTGTCCGGAGGACCGCGTCATTGAAGATATTGGCCGAGTAGCCGCCGGTGGTGGCCCTTCGACGGGCTCAGGACGTTGCCCTTACGACGGGCTCAGGACGTTGCCCTTCGACGGGCTCAGGACGTGGCCCTTCGACGGGCTCAGGACGGCGCCTGGCAGACGCTGGGTGACGCCTTGCACACCAATGCCGGCACCTGAAAAGGAGGTGAGGAATCAAATATCTGCCGAGTCAATGGGGGATGCTCCGTAAAGGAAGCGTCCCAAAGCCAAGTTCCATCCAAAAATAAGGAGGAGGAAACAAATGCTTAAGAGAACGCTAGTCAATTTGCTCTTGGTGTTCGCAATGCTGCTGACCCTGGGGGTGGGCGTGGCCAGCGCTGCTCCGCCGGCCCAGGAGGAGTTGACCTACACGGTTAAGCTAGGCGACAATCTCTGGACCCTGGCGGAGAAGTACCTGGGCAGCGGCCCCGCCTATTGGGCCATCGTCGGCGCCACCAACGACCGATACGCCACAGATACCAGTTTCGCCAAGGTTGACAACCCCAGCCTGATCCATCCCGGCTGGAAGCTCCTCATCCCAGGCCCCGAGGAAGCGGCGAAGTACGTCCCGGGACTCCCCGTCCCTGAGGTTACGGCCCGGGCGCAGACCCTCAACATCGCTATAAGCAAGGTGTTCCCGGATCCCACCAATTGGAATGTGTACGCGCCGGGGAGTGTCAGCCGATCAAGGTCGGGCCTCCACCAGGTGATCTACGAATACTTCTTCTACGAGAACCTGCAGACCGGGGAGTACATCCCCTGGCTGGCGACGGGGTACGAGTACAACGACGACTTCACCGCCATCACCGTCAACCTGCGGGATGGGGTTGAGTGGAGCGACGGTGAGCCTTTCACCCCGGAGGATGTCGTCTTCACCTACAACCTCTTGCTGGCAAACCCGGCCATGACCTGGGCTGCGGAGGTGGGCAAGTGGGTGGAGTCGGTGGAGAAACTGGACGACCTCACCATACGGTTTAACCTGACACAGTCCAGCCCCCGCTACCATCTGAACCGGGAGGCCTTCCCTGCCGTAGGGATCTGGGGTGGGATCACGATCCTGCCCCAGCACATCTGGGAGGGGGTGGATCCCCTGACCTTCAAGAACTCTGACCCCGTGGGGACAGGGCCTTACAGGCTGACGAGTGCCTCGCCAAGCGCCATGACCCATGAGCGCAGAGACGATTGGTGGGGGACGAAGGTATTCGGGGTGAAGCCAGCGCCGAAGATCATGACCTTCCAGTACGTCGGTTCGCCGACCAGCGTCGCCCTCGCTCTGGCAGCCAACGAGATTGACACCCCCCAGATTGGGATCCTCTCGCTGGGCGACTTCCTGGCGGTGGCGGCAAGGAATCCCAACGTCAGCGCCTGGTACAAGGACGCTCCCTACACCTGGCTGGATCCGTGCCCGAGGGCGCTAATGGTTCAGAATGCCACCCCCCCGTGGGACCAGAAAGAGATGCGGTGGGCCCTCTCCTACCTGATCAACTGGCAGTCCGTCGTTGACCTGGCTTTCGAGGGGTCAACCGTGCCTGCTTGGGGTATCTGGCCTGCCTACGATGGCCTGCAGCCCTACTTCGACGCCATCCAGGATCTGAGGGAGCAGTATCCGACGGCGACCTACGATGCAGCCAAGTCGGAGGAGCTCCTGACCTCCGCGGGCTACGAGAAAGGGTCGGACGGCTACTGGACTTCAACTGCTGGGGAGAAGCTACACATTAACTTCATGGTGAACGCCGACAACGCCGAGGACATGAAGGTCACGACCGTAGTGGCCGATCAGCTCGAGGCCGGAGGGATTGAGGTCGAGATTCAACCCTTGAGCGGTTCCGTTCAAGCTGACGCGCGCCTGCGGGGCGACTATGGTCTCACGTACCAGCCCTTCTGTCCTGGCTACATCTTCGACAACCTGGAGTTGTTCCACAGCAAATACTATGTCGAGCTGGGCGAGCCGGCTCCCTGGTATGAGCGGAACTCCTTCCGCTTCCAGAACGAGGCCTTCGACGCCATCGTGGACGAGATGGCGGTGACGCCCCCTTATGAGGTGGAGATGATCAAGGATCAGTTCTACCGGGCCATGGAGATCTGGCTCGATGAACTGCCCGTCATCCCAGGCGTTCAAGCGCCTGCCCTGGTGCCCTTCAACAGCACTTACTGGGAAGGGTGGCCCTCGGCCGACAACCCCTGGAACATGCCGGTCAGTTGGTGGGCGACCTGGAACCTGGTCATCAACGGGTATCCATCGCCAGAGACGGGGGAGTGGGTCGGCGGGATTCGTCCCGCAGGCCAGTAGTAGTAGAAAGCACCAGTTAGATTGCAGGTGGGGAGTGGCCTCTGCCAGGGGCCGCTCCCCACCACAGTAGTTTGCGGCCATGCCGCTGGCTCAGTTCGACACAGAGTAGTGTTAGTTCGAACGTTTTCTGAGGAGGGGGCGATGAGTACGGCAGTCAAGCCACTACCAGAACTCGTCAAGGAACTGCCGCCCTACGCTCAAAGGGTGGTCAGGGATTTTGCCGAATTTCTCCTGATGAAGCATCGAGCAAAAATGGGCAATAAACTGCGTCAAGATTGGGCCGGTGTCTTGCGTGCTTATCGTGATCAGTACACCGCGCTTGAACTCCAGCAGAAAGCGTTGGGGTGGCGGAGTGAGGCATAATGTATCTGCTCGACACCAATATTTGGCTGGAGCGCATGTTGGAGCAAGCCAGATCGGAAGAAGTGAGACGACTGCTTGATCAGGTCCCCTCCGATCGGCTGTTCATAACCGACTTCTCCTTGCACTCGGTTGGTGTCATTCTCAATCGGCTGAACCAACAGGATGAGTTCCTGGGTTTTGTCCGAGATCTATTCATTGATGGGGCAGTGGTTCTTGTATCGCTTGAGCCGGCAGACATGGAACGTGTCGTGGCCGTGATGGACCGCTTCGGGCTTGATTTTGATGATGCGTATCAGTATGTGGCGGCTGAGAGGTACGATTTAGAGTTAGTCAGTTTCGATGGTGACTTTGACGGCACCGAACGCGGTAGGGTGACGCCTGGGGAGATTGTGGAGGCTGAATAATCGCTGGGTAGGCCGGTGTTGAGTCAACGCATTGTTGCGAAGGTGCATAGGCACACCCTGAGCAAAAAGGAATGATGTGAATGATTGCTTACTTGAGGTATCTCTCGGAACGGTTCGTTATCTTTGTGGCGACAATCTTCATTTCCATCACCATCGTCTTCTTCGTGCCCCGTCTCGTTCCTGGCCATCCCCTCCTCGCTGTCTTCAGCAGAATGGCAGCCATGGGGGGAAGCCTGAATGCCCCGGAGCTCATTGAGGAGTACAACCAGCTCTTCGGTCTGGACAAGGGTCTGTGGGAACAGTACGTTAGTTTTCTGCGGGAGCTGGCCCGGGGGAATCTGGGCTACTCCATCAGCAGTTTCCCCTCCCATGTGTCTGACCTGTTGAGGCCCGCACTCCCCTGGACCATCGGCCTCCTGACGTTGACGACGCTGATCAGTTGGGTGCTGGGTTCGCTGATCGGCGCCGTGGTGGGATGGAGGGGTGGGAAATCACGGTTCTTTCAGGCCCTCGTTCCGGCAGCTCTGGTGTTGTACACCATCCCCTATTACATCCTGGCCATCATCCTCGTCTTCCTCTTCGCCTTCCAATGGCGGATCTTCCCTCTCTCCGGAGCGTACTCAGTAGGGCTTGGGCCGGAGCTCTCCCTCGACTTTGCCCTGGATGTGCTCCGCCATGCCACGCTGCCGGCCTTGAGCATCATCCTTGTTTCCCTGGGCTGGTGGTTCCTCTCCATGCGGAGCCTGATCACTTCCTTGAAGGGCGAGGACTACATCCTGCAGGCCGAGGCTAAGGGGCTCTCCGGCCGGCGCATCCTCTGGGGTTACGCTTTCCGAAATGCGCTGCTGCCCCAGGCGACCGGCCTGGCCATCTCTCTGGGCCACATCGTCGGGGGGGCGCTCATCACCGAGGTGATCTTTGCCTACCCCGGCCTAGGTTGGCTAATCTACAACTCCATTACGAATATTGATTTCCCGGTGATCCAGGGCGGTGTCCTCCTCATCGTCTTCTCGGTAGCCCTGGCTAATTTCGTCATTGACATGGTCTACCCCCTGATTGACCCGAGGATACGCTACGAGCAGGCAGGGAGGGGATAGACCATGGCAGAGGTTCGAGTTGAAGCACAGCGGGGATACGCAGGGGAGCTCCTGCGCAACAGGAAGTTCCTCGTTGGAATGGTCATCTTTTTGACGTTGCTGTCCGTCGCTTTGGCGGGGAGCCTGTTTGTGGACCCCGTCCAGCGTCGCACTGGTAGCTTCCCCGCCCGACTTCCCCCAGGGCCAGGGGGGCTGCTGGGCACCGACTCTCTAGGGCGAAGCGTTGCCATCCAGATGAGCGAAGCCGTGCCCAAATCCCTGCAAGTCGGCCTGATCGCGGCCTTCCTTGGTACCCTGCTAGGAGCCCTCATCGGTTTTGTCAGCGGTTACTTCGGCGGGGTGGTTGACGCCGTGCTAAGGATCTTGATTGACGTCTTCCTCTCGGTCCCCTCCCTCGTGTTCCTGATTTTGATCGCCTCCCTGGTGAAGGGGGTGGGGGTGCAGACCATGGCTCTGATCATCGGGGCCTTTGCCTGGCCCTCGCCCGCCCGCCAGGTCAGGGCCCAGGTGCTGAGTCTAAAGGAGCGGGCCTTCGTCCAGATTGCTCGCCTCTCAGGAATGTCCGGCCTGGAAATCATCTTCCGCGAGTTGATGCCCCACATGTTACAATGGCTGGGAGCCAACTTCGTCAACGCCTTCATCGCCGCCATCCTGGCCGAGTCGGGGCTGTCCCTCCTGGGGTTGGGTCCCCAGCGAGAGATGACCTTGGGCATGATGATCTACTGGGCCCTCAGCTACTCGGCCATCTTGCAGAACCTCTGGTGGTGGTGGTTAACCCCGATCCTTACCCTCATGTGCCTCTTTCTCTCCCTGTACCTGATCCATCTGGGCTTCGATGAAGTGAGCAATCCCCGGCTTCACTCCCAGGTGTGAGGTGCCCTGTCCCCCAATGAAGTTCGGATTAACGAGTCAAGATTCTGGACGCAGATTAACGCTGATGCCGCTTCGCTTACATTCATCTGCGAAAATCTGCGCGTAAGCGAAGCGACATCTGCGTCCCATTAGGAGATAGACTCAACATGGACCAAGTCAGAATCAAAGATAAGATGCGGAGTGCCTATACACCGCAACAGTGGATGGGCGTACAGATTGAGAAGATCAGGGCAGCACGGTTCTCGGAGACTCTAAAACTCGAAGGGTGGAAGATACGAGAAGCGAACTATCACCGACCGGGAAGTTACGAATGGCTCGATCAGCAATGGAGACCCTACCAGATTGGGGACGAGTGGGGAGGCGAGAACCGCACTGCGTTTTTCCGCTGCGAAGCAAAGGTCCCCAGAGATTTCGACGGAAAGTACTGTGTACTGCATCTTAAACCCGGTGGCGAGGGACTGCTAACTCTCAATGGAAGACAACTGGCCGGGCTGGATTCAAAACACGAGGTGATTTTTCTATCTGAACAGATGAAGGGCGGTGAAACGCTACAGATAGAGATCGAGCAGTACGTCAACGAGATGGAGATACCCAGGATCATACACCAGTTCAGCGTGGCAGAGCTGGCGGTGCTTGACCGAGACATTGAGGACGCCTATTTCGATCTCCAGTGCGCTTATGACATGGTGATGACCCCGCAGGCGGGGAGCGAGGTCCGCGCATTTCTTTTTGACGAGCTCAAAAAAGCAATCTCTTTGATTGACCCTTCGACTACTCTCAGGGCAGGCTTCGAGGGGGATGGCGAGAAGTTCAGAGCGAGTGTGATGAAAGCGCGGTCTTACGTGCGTGAGAACATCTACCATTCCAAGCGGTTCAAACATCATGGCCGTTTGAACATGGTAGGTCACAGCCACCTTGATTTTGTGTACCAGTGGGATTACAGTGAGTTCTTGAGGAAAATCGGCCGTACGCACGCTACCACGCTGAACATGATGCGCGAATTCCCGGACTATCTTTTCTGTCAAAGCCAGATGAAGCTTTATGAGGACTTGAAAAGTCTGTATCCGGAGATTTATGCTAGGATCAAAGAGCGCGTAAGAGAGGGGCGCTGGGAAGTCATTGGCGGGATGTACGTTGAGCCAGACTGTAATCTGATCTCAGGGGAATCGTTTGTGCGCCAACTCCAATTTGGGCGAGAGTTCGTGCGGCGGGAGTTTGGAACGAAGTCGTCTGTTTGCTGGCTTCCGGATGTGTTCGGCATCGCCTGGTTTATCCCTCAGATTCTCACACGAGCGGGGTTCCGATTCTTAATCACCAACAAACCGGTGATCTGGAACGATACCAACGAGTTTCCTCATAACACCTTCTGGTGGGAGGGGCCAGACGGTTCACGCATCCTGGCCCATCTGCCAGCGACGCACTTTGGGGCGAGTGTAGATGCGGACGTGATGCTGACCAACTGGAATGAATACAAGCAGAAAGTAGCGTGCAATGAAGTAATCTACAACTATGGTTATGCCGACGGCCGCGGCGGGCCAAACCGCGAGGATGTTCTCACCGGACGGCGATATAAACACATGCCCGGTATGCCCCAATCGTTGTTTACATACGGCCAGGAGGCCTTCGAGCGAATAGAAGCTAAAGCTGGGGACTTGCCCGTTTGGAAAGATGAGCTCTATTTGGAAACACACCGCGGCACATACACCACCCAGGCGCGTCTGAAAAAGAACAATCGCCAAGCGGAGATACTGTATAGAAACGCGGAAGCGATGTCGGCAATTGCAAGTCTACTGGGCGGTAGTTATCCAGGGGAGGATTTGCACGAGGGTTGGAAGTTGATCCTCAAAAACCAGTTCCACGATATTCTACCTGGTTCGCACGTCACCCAGGCTTTTCACGACGCTGTAAAAGATTACGAAACTGTTTTTGAAAAAGGCGACAAGGCACTGGCCTCAGCATTGAGCTATATCGGGAGTCAAATCGGTTCAGAGCCCGCTGCGGTGGCGGTGTTCAATATGCAGCCGTGGGAGAGGACGGACGTAGTTATCGCAGAGTTCAAGACATCGCCCAACACCTCTTTCAAGATCGTGGATGCCAACGGACACAACATTCCGTTCCAGGTTCTCGATCAGGACGACGGACGGGTGAGGGTGCTGATCGAGGCGCGTGATGTCCCGCCGATGGGGTATACGGTCTACAAACTCGTTGAAGGCCGCCCCGATGGGAGCACGCCGTTTATCGTGCATGACGACTCAATCGAAAACGCAACTACCCAGGCTGTCATTGCGAGCGAAGCGAAGCAATCCCCAAGCCGCAAGGAGGAGATTGCTTCGTCACAAAAACCGTGCTTCGCAATGACACGAGCTGAGCAATCAATCGAAAACGACTTCTTTCAGGTCCGTTTTGATGAGCAGGGGACGATTTCTGGAATTTACGACAAAAAGAACGACCGCCAGGTGATAGAGGAAGGCAACAGGTTCCAGTTGTTCGAAGATGTGCCGGGACGCTATGCTGCGTGGGACATCGTGCCCATGTATAAAGACCGCGAGTTTGAGGTTCCACCTGTCGAGCGTTCTGAAATCGTTGAGACCGGCCCGGTGAGACTTGTTTTGCGGCAGGAACGCAGTCTGATGAAGTCGAAGTTGGTGCAGAACATCATCTTCTATCGCAGCCTGCCGCGGATAGATTTTGAGACGGAGATCGAGTGGGGGGAGCGGGATCGGCTACTGAAGACCGGATTTCTGGTCAATGTGAATGCCATGAGAGCCACCTATGATATGTCCTATGGCTACATCGAAAGGCCGACCCACACCAACACATCGTGGGATGCTGCAAAGTTCGAGGTTTGCGGTCATCTATGGGCTGATCTTTCGGAGGGCGACTACGGTGTGAGTCTTCTGAACGATTGTAAGTACGGTCACGATATCTTTGGCAATCGTATGCGGCTCACCTTACTTAGAGGACCGCAGTACCCGGACCCGACAGCGGATTTGGGACGCCATTCGTTCACCTATAGCCTGTATCCTCATCAGGGTGACTGGCGACAGGCCGAAACACCGCGCCGGGCGTGGGAGCTCAACGATCCGCTGATGGCCATTCCCATAGAAGGTGGGGCAAGATGCCATCTTGCCCTATCTCCTACCGGCTCTTTCCTGTCCGTCGTCAGTGACCACGTCATGATATCGGCACTGAAAATGGCAGAAAAAGGAGATGGGCTTATTCTCAGGCTCTACGAAGACCAGAACCGACGCGGTACGGTGAATGTCGCGTTTCCTTCGGCTACGCTCAGGACAGGTTTCCATCCCCCTTCTCATGCCACAGAATGCGATCCCTACGAAAACGAAATTGGCCAGGCCGACGTCGTGTCCGGCTGTTTGCGTTTTGACATCAAACCATTTGAAGTGAGAACGTTCAAGCTGTACTTTGACCAGTGAACGAATTGAAGAGGGAGGAATGTGGAATGGTAGAGATCAGAAAAGCGACGGGTGACGCGAGTTGGTTTGTCCACGATCGGTTTGGACTGTTCATCCACTGGGGCCTTTATGCCCTCCCTGCCCGGCACGAGTGGGTGAAGAGCTACGAATGCATGACGGATGAGGAGTATCAGAGGTACTTTGACCTCTTCTATCCCGATCTGTATGACCCCCATGCCTGGGCATGCGCTGCCAAGGATGCTGGGATGAAGTACTTCGTTATCACCACCAAGCACCATGAAGGCTTTTGCCTGTGGGACTCCAAGTACACCGACTACAAGGCGACGAACACGCCGTACGGCAAGGACCTCCTGAGGCCCATGGTCGAGGCCTTTCGCTCCGAAGGATTGCGCGTCGGCTTTTACTACTCGCTGCTAGACTGGCATCACCCTGATTTCCCCACCGATTGCCGTCATCCCATGCGCGACAGCGAGGCGCATCGGCAGCAAGATGCGCACCGAGACATCAGGAAATACGCCGAGTACCTGCATGGGCAGGTGCGGGAGCTGCTGACGGACTTCGGTCAGGTGGACTACCTCTTTCTCGATTTCTCCTATCCCGGCGAGGATGGCAAGGGCAGGGACGACTGGCAGTCGGAAGAACTCGTCAAGATGATCCGAGAGCTGCAGCCCAACATCCTCGTCAACGACCGGGCTGATCTGCTGGACACCGACTGGGGCTGGGATTTCTGGACGCCTGAGCAGTTTATGCCGCGCGAATGGGTCAAGGTGGACGGACAGCCGGTGCTTTGGGAGACCTGCCAGACCTTCTCCGGTTCGTGGGGCTATCACCGCGACGAGGCGAGTTGGAAGAGCGTGAAGCAACTCGTGCAGATGCTCATTGACACAGTCAGCAAAGGGGGGAACCTCTTGCTGAACGTCGGGCCGACGGCCCGCGGCGAGTTCGACGAGCGGGCGATGGATCGGTTGTCGGGCATAGGCAAATGGATGAAATACCACAACAGATCCATCTACGGCTGCACACAGGCGCCCCAGCCGTTCACGGCCCCGCAGGACTGCCGACTGACCTACAACCCCGATACGAATCGGCTGTACGTGCACGTCTTCGCCTGGCCGTCCCAGGAGCTACACCTGGATGGTTTCGCCGGCAAGGTCAAGTACGCCCAGTTGTTGAATGACGGATCCGAGATCCCGTTTGTGGAACGGCCCTTGTGGCAGGCGAGCGTGGAAGGCACGGCTCAAGATACCCTCGTCTTGCAGCTTCCTGTGCAGGAGCCCAACCCTTCGACAGGCTCAGGAAACCGCGTGGCCGTACCGGTGATCGAATTGTTCCTGGCGTGAGAAACTATCAAGCGAGTGATGGAGCCTGGTGAGTTTCAGAGCGAGAGTTCTATGCCCAATTTTCGCGAAATGAACCTGGCTGTTTTTCGAGGAGAGGCCCCAGGCGGTGTGCTCTGGCAACCGAGATTAGAGTACTGGTACGATGTGAACAAAGAGCGAGGCACTTTGCCAGAACACCTGAAGGAGGCCAGTCTCCTTGATGTCTACGATTACTGCCATGCTTCGGTTCGATACTTCACGAACCCCTTGCGCTGGCGATACAAAAACGTACAGGTCACTGAGCGGTGGGAAGATGAGAAGCGGCTCCGCCGCACGTGGGAAACCCCTGTGGGGACTTTGACCGAGGTTTTGCACTACGACGAATGGGGCCTGTCTGCCTACAACACCGAGTACAAGCTGAAAAGCCCGAAAGACTTCAAGGTTCTGGAGTTCATGTTGCAGGATGAGGAATGGTACTGGGACCAGGAAGCCTATGAGCAGGATCTACGGAGGGTGGGGGAGCGTGGCAGCCCTCAGTTCTACTTTCGCCGCTCACCGATACAGGGCCTCTTCATCGAGCAGATGGGGTTTGAAACAACCGTTTACCTGATGCACGACTACCCTGCACTGATCCAACACTACGTCGAGGTAGCGTCGGAGGCGGATAACGCCATGTACGAAGTTCTGTGCCAATCTCCCGTCCAGATCCTCAATCTGGGTGAGAACATTGATGCCACCATGGACCCGCCCCCCATCTGGAGTGAGCATCTGGTTCCCTATTACCGCCAGCGGGTGGAGCAGTTGCACGCCGCTGGCAAGTTTGTGCACATCCACGTGGATGGGACGATGAAGCCTCTCCTGCCCCATTTGAGGGATTGCCCCTGGGATGGGATCGAAGCAGCCACGCCTCTTCCCCAGGGGGACGTCACGCTGGAGGAGATTAAAGGCGCGCTGGGCGACCGGGTGCTTCTCGATGGGATTCCCGCTGTGTATTTCCTCCCGTCCTTCTCTACGGAAACGCTGATCGAATGTGTAAAACACGTGGTGAAACTGTTTTATCCCCGCCTGGTGCTGGGGATATCCGATGAAATACCCCCGGACGGCGATATCGAACGAGTGCGGCGTGTAGGTGAGTTGGTGCAAGAATTAGTTTAACTTGACAACCAGAAAGGACATCTTATGCCTTATCAAGCTTTCATCGTTTCTCACACCCACTGGGACCGCGAGTGGTACCAGACCTTCCAAGAGTTCAGGATTCGCTTGGTCACCCTGGTGGATAAGCTGCTGGATATTCTGGCGCGCGATTCCAGCTACCGCCACTTCATGCTGGATGGGCACTCCATCTTGGTAGAAGATTACCTGCAAATTCGGCCCGAACGTGAGCCCGACATCCGGGAACAGGTTCAGCAGGGCCGGCTGCTCATCGGTCCCTGGTACGTGCTGCCCGACGAGTTCCTGGTAAGCCCGGAGGCCCTGATCCGAAATCTGATGCTGGGCCAGCGGGTGTCCCGTCGCTTCGGCGAGCCGATGTCGGTCGGCTATATCCCGGACTCTTTCGGACACATCAGCCAGTTGCCCCAGATTATGGCCGGCTTCGGCATCCGTGACGCGGCCATCTGGCGCGGCGTGCCCGACCTGCCGACGGAGTTCCTGTGGCAGTCGCCCGACGGAACGGCTGTCCTTGCTATATACATACGCGACGGCTATGGCAACCTGGCCTGGACGCCCCACGACCCGGATGGCCTCGCCCAAATCGTGCGCCAGGCGGTGAATAGCCTGGCCCCTCACGCTACCACCGACGCCGTCATCCTGATGAATGGTATGGATCACATGGAGCCCTCCCCTGGCCTGCCGGGCCTTATGACCGCTGCGGAAGAGCACCTGCCAGACGTGAAGCTCGTCCACGGCACCCTGCCCCAGTACGCCGCCGCCGTACGCGCCGCGAATCCCGCCCTGCAAACGGTTCAGGGGGAGTTCCGCTGCTCGCAGCGATCCAACATCATCCCCGGCGTGCTATCGGCCCGTATGTGGATCAAGCAGCGCAACCGGGCCTGCGAGACGTTGCTGGCGGGTTGGGCCGAACCGTTCAGTGCTTTTGAGGCTTGGGTGGACTCACCTGCCAATGTCCACAAGGCCAACCATGCCTTGGTGCGTCACGCCTGGAGCCTGTTGCTTCAAAACCACCCTCACGATTCCATCTGTGGTTGCAGCGTGGATCAAGTCCACGAGGAAATGCGGTTTCGCTTCGACCAGGTGGAGCAAATCGGCGAAGAGATCACGCGGCGCAGCCTGGCAAGCCTGGTGCAGCACATCACGACCAAGAGCTCTAAGCTCAATGACTCGCAGGAAGCTCTCCCCGCCGCCGATCTGATCCAGCCCGCCCCGTACGTGCCCATCGTCGTCTTCAACCCAACCGATGGACCTCGCACAGACCTGGTCCAGGTGCAGGTGCAGATACCACCCACTTGGCCAGGTTATGAATTGGTGGACGAAGAGGATAGGCCCTTGCCATGGCAGAAGCTGGGCGAGGAGAAGCTCGATTTCTCGCTACTGGGCATTGACCGTGAGGAACTGTTGAGCCGGCTGACGCAGGAACAACCTGAGCGGGTGGGGGGACAGGGGATCGTGAGACTCAGGTATCACGAGGGCAAAGCTGGCCCGGTGGTGATGGTGACCCTGAGCGCTCATGGTCAGCCCAGTCTGGCCCAGGTGGAGGCCGCTCTTGCTAATGTCCGGCGCCGGCTGCACGCGGCCGGAAAGCCTCCGCAGCTAGATGTGAGGCTGGCTCCCCAGGCGGCTCTTGCGTTCGTGCCGCAGGACGTGCCGGGCCACGGCTACCGAACCTACTTCCTGCGAGCCGCACCCAGGCGCCCAGCGCGAGAGGAGGCCGGGGCATTGAGCATTGAGAACGAGTTCTACCAGATTGAAGCCGACCCTGTGAACGGGAGCCTCACCCTGCGCGACAAGACCACCGGCCTGGTTTATTGCGGGCTAAACCGCTTCGTGGATGAGGGCGATCGGGGGGACGTATACAACCACTGTCCGGTGGAGCAGGACGTGGTGGTGGATGAACCGTCCCGTCCACCGCTGGTGAGGCTGTTGGAGAGGGGCCCGGCCCGCCAGACGCTGGAAATCGCCCTGCGCTATCGTGTGCCGGCCGGACTGACCGCCTCACGCCGCGCCCGGTTGGCCAGACGGGTCACTCTCCCCATCACCACCCGGATCAGCCTGGCCGCTGGCGTTCGCCGCGTGGACTTCGAGACCACGATCAACAACGCGGCCAGCGATCACCGGCTGCGCGTCTGCTTTCCCACGCCCATCAAGACCGACGGTTTCCGCACCGAGACGCCCTTCGACGTGGTCGAGCGTCCGCTGGACCTGCCGACGGAGACCACCGGTTGGTCAGAGCAGCCAGCCCCCACGCATCCACAACGCACCTTCAGCGACGTGAGTGACGAGCGGGCCGGGCTGACGCTCATCAATCGGGGGTTGCCGGAGGTGGAAGCGCGGCGCGAGCCCCACGGCACGGCGCTGTTGCTTACGCTGCTGCGGTGCGTGGGTTGGCTCTCCCGCGACGACATGCCGGTGCGGCCCGGGCACGCCGGCCCAGGCCTCCCCTTGCCTGGCGCTCAATGCCTGGGCGTGTACACCTTCCACTACGCTCTGGTGCCCCATGACGGCGATCGGGAGACACCTGGCTGGCTTTCCACCTTTCCCCAGACCCACGCCTTCAACGCCCCCATGCGCGCCGTTGTAGCCGACCCCCACGACGGGCCGCTGCCGGCCGTCCTGAGCTTCGTAGAAGTGAGCCCGGCCGTCGTTGTCGTCAGCGCCATCAAGCTGGCCGAGGCTTGTCCTGAGCCATGCCCTGAGCATAGCCGAAGGGGTAGCCGAAGGGAAGGCGATGGGCTGGTCGTTCGCGTCTGGAACGTCGCCCCTGCGCCGGTTGAAGCTCGGCTGCGGCTTAGCCAGCCTTTCAGCAGGGCCTTTGTGTCCGACCTGAATGAGCGTCCCAACGAGGAGCTGAGCCCGGACGCGGACAACGCCGTCAGGCTCTCCTTGCGGCCGCGCCAGGTTCAGACCGTGCGTTTTGAGTAGTGACGGCTTTAGCCGTTCCTGGCGACTAAAGCCTGTCCTGAGCCAGGTCGAAGGATCGCTACTACGTCCCACAGCTCTCGTAAGGAGTCTTCGATGGTGGAACTATCCCATACACTGACAGGCACCGCCATCCCAGCAGACAAAGCAACTGGTGACTACCTTCTCCTGCCTTTCGAGGTGCCGCCCGGCATAGGCCGGCTGACTGTTCACTACACCTACACCCATCGGGTCAGTGCCGCGCTGCCGGGAGGTAGCGGCAACGTCGTGGACATCGGGGTGTTCGATCCGCGCGGCGCCGAGGTGTTCCGGGGCCACGGCTTCCGTGGCTGGAGCGGGAGCGACCGCTCCGAATTCACCATCGGGCTGGCGGACACTACCCCCGGCTACCTGCCCGGGCCGGTCTACCCGGGCACCTGGCACGTCATCCTGGGGCTCTACCACATCCTGCCCGAAGGATGCGATTATCGCCTGACCATCGTCGGTCAGCCGGGGAAAACGCCGCCACCACCGGAGCCCGTCCCCCTGGCAGCTCCGGTATTGAGCCAGGAAGCCCGTTGGCATCGTGGCGACTTGCAGAGCCACACCCACCACTCCGATGGTACTGGCAGCCTGGGCGACCTGGCGGCGGCGGCCCGGGCGCGGGGTCTCGACTTCGTGGCCGTCACCGAGCACAACACCGTCAGCCACCTCCCCCACCTGGCCCAGGCCGGTGGCGACGACCTGCTCCTCATCCCCGGCGAGGAGGTCACTACTTATTACGGCCATGCCAATGCCTGGGGCATCCAGGGTTGGCAAGAGTTCCGCTGTCGTGACAATGACACGATGGCGCGGATCATTGGCGCTGTGCACGGCGCTGGCGCGCTGTTCTCCGTCAACCATCCCAAGGACAACGGCCCAGCCTGGGAGTATAGCCTCGACCTGCCTTTCGATTGTGTGGAAGCTTGGCAGGGCTTCTGGGCATGGAACAACTATCAATCGCTGGCCTTCTGGGACAGCCTACTCCAGCGAGGGCGGCGGGTGGTGGCCGTGGGGGGAAGTGACAAACACGTGGCGCCCTTCACCGGACAGCTAAGCTTCTATGACATTGGCACGCCAACAACCTGGGTCTACGCTGAGGAGCTTTCGGCGGCGGGTATCCTGAGTGGCATCCGGGCCGGGCACGTTTTCATCTCAGCCGATCCGCAGGGGCCAGAGTTGTACCTGGCTGCCGACGCCGATGGGGATGGGCTGTACGATTGCATGATGGGGGATGAGGCCACGTACGTGGCGTCATTGCTGTCCGGGCGTCCCGTGATGCTGCGTGCCCAGGTGATCGGTGGCAGGGGGCTGGCGCTGAGGATCGTATCCGGCGAGGGGGTGGAGAGCGTACCTGTCGAGAGCGACGATTTTGTCCATCGCTGGCAGGCCAGGCCGAAGAACGACACCTTCTACCGCTTGGAGTTAGCTGAGCCCGGCGATGAGGAGGCAAGTCGCAATTCGGCGACACTGGTGAGGCGAGCCCTGTCGAATCCCATCTACGTGACCATCGCCACATCAGGGGGGGACGGGTGAACTCACGTGAACGGGTTCTGGCGGCGCTGCGACATGAAGTGCCCGACCGTGTGCCTGTTGACCTGGGCGGCATGCGCTCTACCGGGATCACCGCTCTGGCCTACCGGCGGCTCAAGGAGCACCTGGGCATCACTGAGGGAGACATTTACGTCTATGATACCGGCCAGCAACTAGCTGTGGTGGAGCCTTCTATCCTGGACCTCTTCGGCCTGGATGTCGTGCCGCTGGACCTGGATCAACTCCTGGGCTGGCAACCCTACACTCTCCCCGACGGCTACCCGGCTCATATCGTGGCCGGTTTCACCACCGAAACAGCGCCCGATGGGTCGGTCTACCAGCTTGAAGACGGCCGCCGGGTGCGCTACCGTCCCCCCACCGGCCTGTATTTCGACCGCATCTACTATCCCTTGGCCGAGGCCATCACTTCGGCCGATCTGGAACCCTTCCCCTTGCAGGGCTACAGCGACGATGAGCTGATTCTCCTCCACGACCGGGCTCGCTGCCTCTACGAGAACACCGATTATGCCATCATGGGTAACTTCGGGGGGAGCATCCTGGAGGCAGGGCAGGGCTTGCGCGGCTGGGAGCAGTTCATGATTGACCTGGCCCAAGGCGGCTCCTTCCTGGAGGCTTTCCTGGAAAAGCTGACCGGGGTTCACCTGGCCAACCTGGCCCGCTACCTGGATGCCGTTGGTTCCTACATCCAGATCATTGTTATGGGGGATGACCTGGGCACCCAACACGCGCTTCAGATCTCCCCTCAGACGTACCGTCGCTGGATCAAACCCTGCCATAGCTGCATCTACGGCTATGTCCGTCAGTATTACCCGCAGGTCTACGTCTTCCTCCATTCCTGCGGCAGCATCTACCCCCTGATCCCCGACCTCATCGAGGCCGGAGTTCAGATCCTCAACCCGGTGCAGATCTCGGCCGCAGGAATGAATCCCGTCCGCTTGAAGAGGAAGTTCGGTGCGGACCTCACCTTCTGGGGCGGGGGATGCGACACTCAACACACTCTCCCCCACGGCACCCCGCAGGAGGTAGCGGCCGAGGTGAAGCGGCTGCTGGACATCTTCGCCCCTGGGGGTGGTTACGTCTTCAACCAAGTCCACAACATCCAGGCCGATGTCCCTCCAGAGAATATCGTGGCCATGCTGGAGACAGCCCACGGAGGTTGCACGATATGAGTGAAAAAGAGCAGAAACGGCCATTACGCATCATCAACAGCGTCGCCCCCATCCGCATCTGTGACAATGGCGGTTGGACCGATACCTGGTTCGCCGAGTACGGCAAGATATTCAACATCGGTGTCTGTCCCTATGCCGAAGTGCAGATCGAAGTCTATCCCAACGACCAGGAAGAGCGCGTTGTCATCTACGCCGAGAACTACGGCGAACGGTATGTACGGCGTCTCAAAAAGACAACCTGGGATCGGCATCCGCTGCTGGAGGCTGCCATCGAACGCATGGGCGTGCCTGATGACATCGCCATCCAGGTCACTATTTTCTGCGAAGCGCCCGCCGGTGCTTCGACCGGCACCTCGGCCGCCGTCACCGTCGCCCTCGTTGGTGCTTTGGATTGCCTCACACCCGGCCGCCTAACCCCGCACGAAGTCGCCTACATGGCCCAGTCTATCGAAACAGACATGCTCAAGCAGCAGTGTGGGATTCAAGACCAACTCTGCTCCGCCTACGGCGGCATCAACTACATCGAGATGTAGTAGACAATAACCCCACCTCAGTTGGTGGGAAAAGACCCTCTAGCTCGATCCAAGGCTCGTCATCGTCCGTGTACACCTTACCGCTCACCTGTAGCATCCCCAAAACCTTCCGCTTCTCCTCGAAATCCACAAGTTCAATCCCTTGGACGACCTCAGCTGCAAACTCCTCTACGGCCTGCATCCGCTCCTGTGTTATGGTTTCCGTTTCCAATCGCCCTTGAATCTCCTGAGCTTCTCTTTCCCAATCCGTGATTTCTTTTTCGATATCTCGACGCCGGCGGGCGTACTCCGCTTTCGGCATCCCGATGTCCGGGTCGAGGTATGCATTGGTCAGGGCCTCAAGCTTGACCTCGACCTTGGCCTTCAGATTAAGCGTGGTCTCCAATCGCTCGATGAGCCGTGCCTTCTGCTTCATTACTTCGGCTTCTCTGGCTCTATAGCCTTCCCACAGTGCTGAGGGGTTGAGCAGAATCTCTTTGACGGCCTGCCAGACCTTCTCTTCGGCCAAGTCAGCACGTAGCGATTGAGTCCGATGTTTCCCCATTCTGCTGTGCCGGTAGTAGCGCCTGTCCTTCTTGAACTCACCGCAATAGGCATAACCGCACTCTGTGCAAGTCAGCATACCACGCAAGAGGTACTTGTGCTGAGGCCGTTTTCGCTTCATCTTGCGGTTGTGAGCCAGCTTGCGCTGAGCGGCCTCGAAAGCCTCTCTATCCACTATGGAGGGCACGGGAATGGCGATCCATTCCTCTTCTGGACGGTATACCGTCTTGGTCGGGCCCTGTCGCTTTCGCCGATTATAGTGTTTCGTACCCGTGTAGGTCTCGTTGCCCAGGATTAACGAAACTGTCCCAGTTCGCCACTCTCTGTTTCCCTGGTGGGTCTTGAATGGCAGGGCCGTCAACCGGTGAGCGATTTCCCGAATGCTGACTTCTTCAGGGCCCGTATACCATTCAAATACAAGTTGAACGACATGGGCCTCTTGTTCCTCGATGACTAGGTGACCATTGCCGTCACTACGATAGCCGTAGGGGATGCGGCCCGCACCGACAACGAGCCCCCGGCGAGCTTTGCTTCGTTTTCCTCTCACCATCCTCTCGGTGATCTTGGCCCTCTCATACTCGCTGATGGCTGCTCGTATCTGCTTTTGCAGTCTACCCTCATCGTCATCACGATAGTCGCCCAGGACATAGCGAATCGCAACCCCTGCCTTGCTGAGGTCTTCCTCTATGAGTAGTTGGTGGACAACCTTACGGGAAAGCCGATCCAGGTCATAGACGATTAGAGCCTCAATCTCGCCTGCGTGGGCCAGGTCCCGAATCTGGTCCAGGCCAGGCCGGTCCAGAGTCGCACCACTGATGCCCTCATCGCTGACTTCAGCTACTACTGACCAATCTCGGTCCTCGGCGTACTTACGACATGCCTCCACCTGTGAGGGAAGGCTATAGCCGTGCTTAGCCTGATCTTCTGTGGAAACCCTGGCGTATGTCACTACTCTCTTGCTCATTTCGCTCCCTCCTTACTCTGTTTCCCGGACCTCAGTCGTTGCACAATCAAGGTCTTACCGTGTTCAGAGGTGTCGGCTCGCATTTGCTTGAGAAGGTCAGCCGAAAGAATATCATCAATATTGTACCTGGGTGCAGCGGATTTCGGCACCTCTCTTCTCAAGCTCTTCCTCTAGAAGATGGACAAGGCTCACCTCACGGGCAAGACGGTCGAGGCTGTAGATGACAACGGCATCAATCTCTCCCGCTCGGGCTAAACCTCGAATGCGATTCAGGCCAGATCGGTCAAGAGTTGCACCGCTCATGCCCTTGTCGGTTACCTCGGCCACCACCGTCCAGCCCCGTTCCTCAACATACTTGCGGCATGCCTCGATTTGCGATAGTAATTGATCTTCCGTGGCACAGACCGCCACTCGCGCATAGACAGCCACTTGCTTGGTCATTTGCTCTCCCCTCTCTTCTGTGATAGAATGTGGTCGGGAGCCCCTGAAGCTTGCCGGCATCGCAGGGCTCCCCCGGGGGCGGCTGGGCACTTGCCTTAGCCGCTCTCGGCCTTCTCTGTCCCTTTCAGGGCCTCCACAACCTGGCGGGGGACAAAGACGCGGCTGCCCCCTTCCACATAGAAGCCATCCAGGATGTTCTCTCTGCCTTCCAGGTTCGGCATACACTCAGGATGGGCAAAGAGAAAGGCGTCGGGGGCATAGTCCTCATAGGGGATGAGGAAAACTCGCTTCCCCAACTCGATCTCCTGTTCACAGTGCAGACAAATCATCTCATCTCTCCTTCTTTGGTATTAGCCCCCACAGCTTCGCCCGCCAGCGACGAAGCATGCTCCAGAGGCTTTCGCACTCGACCAGTCTCAGGTCGCACCGCTTGACCTCAAAGCTCATCTATCACCCCCTTCCCCATCTGCTCAAATCCATCCCAGCAGCCTGCAAACGGCAATAGGCAGCAGGGTCTCCAATCGCCACAGGTCGCCAGCTCCCATGGCGATGGCAATCTGGCGGTCGCCTTGCTTGACGCTGAGAAAGGCTAGAGCCTTCTTCCCACTCCCAGGTGACAAAGCCAGCACCTTGGCCTCTCCCTCACACCGATCGCTCTTGGCAGGGTCGTGGTAGAAGGAAAGAGGTTGTTTTCCGCCCTCCCGTAGCATCTTGGCAGCGAGGGATAGGTTGGCGGCCTCCTCGACGGAGAGAGCCAGGGTGATCTTGTTTTCCCAATCGTATTTACGCTGGCCTTTGACCGGCTTCCCTCCATTGCCCTCGGCAAACGAAATCCGGAAGATGCTCTTCTCCGTATCCGGCTTGATTTCGCAAGCTGCCTTGGTTCGGTACAGTATTAGGTCTTTAGCCATTTTGGCCTCCTAGATAGCTCACTGACTTCCGACCCTTAGCCCAATTGCTGTGCCGTTGTCGTCGGTCTGCCAGATATGCCGAATACTGCCGGGCGGCGGCTTGGACATTCTCATTCACCTGAACATCATCGGGGTCAATCTCGCCGTGCCTGATCAGCCAGCGAATGACCCCCAGCCTGCCCGGTAGATAATGAGCCTGGCGGATTTCCTGTTCCGAGATCGAGGTCCCGCTTGAGCCCCGCAGCCACGCTGCTGATGAACTCCCAATCAATGTCACCCGTGGTGGTGAAGTATCTCTGAGTAGCGCCGGGGGCGTCGAAGCCAGAGACCTCGACAAAGTCGCACTGGGCTATCAGCTCTCTGGCCTCGCGACGGGTTGCGCACCGAAACGTCTCCCCACTCTCCACCACGACGCTGTAGCCGTCCAACCGCACCGGCCCAACTTCTGGAGTGATAAAAGTGGATACTACCTTGGCTCTCTGTACTGTCATTTGCATCGCATTTTCCTTATCAAAACGAAAGCGGCCTCCCTGTGGTCCCGCTGACAGGGAGGCCGCTCATTGACTAAAACGGTAGGCTGTGATAGAATATCACAAGCCCTGCTCGCTGCCTGTATCAGCGTGTGGGGTCAGGGTCGTGTGGGTGTTACAGCACCGACACGACCCGCTTTGTTTACTGCTTCTTACTCTTCCTCCAACTCTCCAATTCTGTTAAGGCTGAGAAGGTCCCGTCCATAGATCCGCCAGAATCTGCCAATCTTGAAAGCCGGAAGAGCGCTCTGCTTAACCCACCTCAGCATGGTGCTGTAGCTAACTTTCAGATACTCCGCCGCTTCCCGTAGCGTGTATACTTCCCCTGGCTCAACTTTCCCCATCACTCTTGCCTCTAACTTCAGACTATTGGGCTTATGTTAGTAGCCCCTTTTATCGGTCGGGAGCAAGTATAATATACCACAGAATCCTCCCTTTGTCAAATCCCCGTTTCGCCTGCCTCATCAGCTTTTCAAGACGGGCCGTGCGGTGCTGTTATTCGGTTGTCAAAGTTCGGCTTTTTACTTGCCTCGGCTGAGGTCGCCGCTAAGTTCCCTTGCTTCTCTATCCTGTGCCTTGCCTCCGCCTCCTCAGCAAGCTGTAGCAGGAGGTTATACACCATCGCCAGCCTGCTGGCTAAGTCGGAACTCGGTTTAGCATCACCCACTACCACCTTGATACCCATCGAAGATTCCTGTTGTCCAAACACTTATGTTTAGCCAAAACGCAAATGAAATCGTACTTTCCCGAAAAGCCTACATAGCCTTCAAACCCTACACAACCCTACATACCCTACAGGCCATGTAGGCTTGTGTAGGCTCTGTAGGCTTTGTAGGCTCTGAAGGCTTTTGCAAAGGGTCGCTTGTCCAATGTCTTTCGTGAACCCATCATTCCACCGGGACCTCCACCCCGTAACGATCCATCATCTCCCACACGTCCCGACCAGCGATGTGATAGACGGTCCCCTTCCATCGGCGCGTCTTGTCGGTGAACCCCAGACGCCTCAAGGCGTAGCCGATCCACTGGGCTCGGAGCTCCTCCAACTCCTCTTGGTCTATGAACTGACCCATCTCCTGACGAATCGCCGCTGTGGTGAGATCACGCTGCTCGCCGTCCTCGGTGAGCTGATGCAGCGCCAGCAAGAGGGCCTGCTCCCAGTCGGACAAGGTGCTGCCTTCGGCTCGTCGGGTGCTAGCCAGAGCATACGCCTTCACCCGATCCAGAAGCCCCACTACTCCCTGCTCCTCCAGGAGCTTAGCCAGGGATAACAGCGGCAGCCACAGCTCGTTGTCGCGATTGGTCAGGAATCGCAGGCTCACGTCCTTCTCGTAGATGTCCCTGAGAGGCCGATGGTGGGTGAGGGCCAGGCTGTACAGCTCGTGACGCACTGCGGCCCAGTCTTCCCCCTGCTCCGAGATGGTCAGGTTGCCCTTGGACGTGGTGGTCCGCAGCATGGTGATCAGGATGCAGCGGCTCTCCAGCACGTCCTCCAGGCCCCGGATGCTGGCCAGGATCTTGGGAGCGTAGACCTCGAACTCCCGCACACGGAAGTCCTCCCCCTCGATGCGAATGGCCGGCGAGCCCCGCTTGTAGCCCGCGTTCAGGAGCAGACGCAGGCTGATGACCAGGGTGTCGCGCCCGCGCGAGAGCCGGTCACTCTCGTCGATGCCCAACGTGGCACGAGTGGCCTCCACCACGCGGAACAGGGCGCTGGGGGAGATGTCGCTGGTCACTCGCATGTTGAAGGCCAGCCTGGCCGTCAAGCTGATGGTCTTGGTCTTGCCGCTCCCCTTGGGGCCTAACAAGGCAATGTAGGGATAGCTTTCGAAGAGGGGATACAGATAAGTACCTATGGCCCACAGGGCCAGGATATCGGCCGTGTGGGGATCGCGGAAATCCAGGTACTTGTCGTATAGGTCTCGTACCATGCGGAAGACCTCCTGGGGCTCAGGCGTGTAGCCCTGGAGGAAGGCCCGGATGTGACTATATTCCCAGCGAGGGGAGCGCCCCAACGCAGTTGGCCACTCTCTGACGACCACCGACCTACCGCCCAGTTGCAGGGCCGCCCCCTCCTCGACGGGCAGAAGCTCCCGCGTGCTGGTGACCAGATAGGGCTTGTACTCGAACCGGGTGCTCTGCTGCACCAGCAGGGGAACGGTCACGCAGGCCAGGCCGTCCAGGAAGTCCAGAGCCGGTGAGATGACCTGGTAGCGGCCTTCGATGATCTTGGGAGGCCCACCCTGAACCTCCTGGGCCGCTTGCGCCGCCCTCAGCAGTCGGTTGAACTCCCGCGCTTTGATCCCCAGCTCACTACCGACCAGGGACTTGTACCGCGCCAGAGCGAAGGGAGATAGCTTGGTCAGCAGGGTGAAGAGCTTCTGCAACTGCTCTTCCTGCTTGACCCCCTCCTGCTCCGCTGTTTCGGCGATCTTCATATCTAGCAGGGTCGGTGCAGTGACCAGCAGCGCTTCGAAGTCCTCCGCTGTGTGGCCAGCCACCAGGAACGCATTGGCATCCTGGATCCCCTCGGGCCACTGCAGGACGTGCGTCAGCGGCCCGATTTGGCGGGCCAACTCCTCCGCTCGGCGCTGACCGACTTCGTCGCCATCCAGGGCAACGTAGATGGCTTCAGCCTCTTGTATAGTGGCCATGTCCCGACCCGATAGCTTCCCCAGTCCCATCAGGCCCACGGCACGGAATCCCCACTGGTAGAGGGTCAGCACGTCGGTGGGTCCCTCGACGACGAAAAGCGGTCCATCCCCTCGCAGTGCGTCGGGATGGAACAGGGGGCGAGGGCCACGCAGGTGATAGTACTTCTTCCCGGCCCTCATCTGCTTCTGAGTGGTCGCTCGTCCCGTGAGGTAGATGACCCGACCTCGGGAGATCACGGGGTAGATGACGCGCTGGGTGAAGACGTCGCGGCCGTTTTCCCACAGCAGCCCGGCCTCTTGGGCCAGGGCTACCTCCACGCCCAGGCGGCGCAGGTGCCGCCCCAGACTGTCAGAGTTGGCGTATCCCACCCGAAACGCTCGCAGGGTCTCGTCGGTGAACCCGCGATCCAATTGGCTTTGCCTGACTTGAGGCGTGTTCATCAGGGCCTGGTGATAGAAGACCACTGCCACCGCTAGCACGTCTTCGATGGCACGTCGTCTAAGAACTTCGGCCAGCGGCCTGGAGGCAGGCTTTGGATACCGACGGCCAGCCCGATCCGCCAACGTGCTCAGCGCTTCGCTGAAGCCGACCACGTCTCTGAGTTGGATCCAGTCGAAGACGTCGCCGCCGCGATTACAGCCGTAGCACCACCAGCTATCGGTTTGGGGATAGACGTGAAGGCTAGGCTGATCGTCGTGGTGGAAGGGGCAGCGGATCTTGTAGCCCTGGGGGCTTCTCTGTGGGGGCAGCGGCACGGTTTCGGCCACGACATCTTCGATGGCATTGGCCTCCCGCACCTGCTCCTTGAGGTTTTCGTGTCTCATCTGGCTGTGGCTCCTCTGATAGGGATAGCTTAGATTGTCTCTAGGTGTTGAAGATGGCGGCTTTGGTGTCTTTGATGGACGCGGCGTAGGCCAGGGCTTCCAAGTGTAGCTTGCGGGTGAAGTAGGCTCTGACGTCCTCTTGCAAGCTGGGAGAATCCTTCAGGATGAAGGTGGCCCGTCGCGCACCCTTGCGGATATCGAGAAGCTCGTGTCCCCTGCAGCGCAGAGCGGCCACCAGATAGAGATCGCTACTCTCCCAGCATCTGTCGTCGTTTCTGTTCATCGTTGGCTCCTTCCAGATCTGTTTTTGGCGTTGATACTCACACTGTTCATTATACCAAACTTTGGCCGAAACTGCGTCTACTTTCCCGCGTATTTTTCGCCGGAAGTGCGTATACGTTTGGGTAGATTTTTTCTCTACCCTTTGACGTACGCTCGCCTATACCCCCGTCTACCTTCCTACGTACTCGGCCTATACCCTTCTACGTACGCAGCCTCTACCCTTCTACGTAGTCGCCCTATACCCTTCTACGTACGCAGCCTCTACCCTTCTACGTAGTCACCCTATACCCCCTTGACGTATTCTGGCTCCATAACCCTGTGTCGTTGTGTAGCACCCTCCGCAGGCGATGATCGTCTTCCAGGACATGGTGATCGGCTTCCCGGCCTATGAACACCAACTAGACTGGTTCGGAGATCGGCTCAGTCTAACTCTCGTAGATGCGCATGGGTACAACAGCGTGACACAAGATGCTGTTGACAAAGCTAACCATCCCCCCTACATGCTGTACCTGTCGGACTTATCCTGGTTTTCGATGAAGTCTATTGACAAATCAGAACATTTGTTCTATACTCTAGAGCTACCCGCTGGTGTGGGTCTACATAGACCGCATCTTGAACCGTGACCTGCGGAACGCGAGAAAGCATCATAACTGCACTCGCTCGAAGCGCCCCTCTCGCGCCGTCAGCAACAACGTAACCGTCCAGATCAAAGCCAATGTGGTGGGGATTGAGCTCTCTCAATCAATTGCATCCTCTCGACTGCCCAACGGGGCTACCTCCCCCGCCGCCGATGGGAGAAGTCGAACCACGCCCACATCTCCCGCCGCTGCTCGTGATTTGCGGTCACCTCCTACCCTTCGATTCAGGCCTCTCTGACCAGCCCGCTCACAGCCTACCACCTGCCGACAGCCCAAGCCTGGACACGCGCCATACCAGGATTTTGATCGCCGATGCTCACCCCATCGTCCATATCGGCATCAACACCCTGTTGAGCAGCCAGTCCGACCTAGAGGTGGTGGGAGAGGTGACCCATAGCGAAGAGCTGGAATCGGCCATCGCCAGGCTGACCCCAGACCTCTTGATCTTGGACGTCAACCTGCCAGAGCTGGATGCCATCGCCACCACGCGACACTTGGCCAAGCACTATCCAGAGGTGCAGATCCTCATCCTGACTGCCTGTCACGACGAGGAGATGGTCTTTGGCCTGCTGCAGGCTGGAGTAGCGGGATATGCCCTCAAGGAGGAGCCGCCAACGAATCTGCTCTCCGCCATCCGCGCGGTATCCCAGGGCCAGACCTGGCTCAGCAGCCGCGTGGCACGCATGCTGGTGCGCAAGGCCATCGCAGCCTGGGGACCACTGACATTGTCTCAGAGTTCGTCCACACTGACCGAACGCGAGCTGGAAGTTCTGGCCTTGATCGGGCAAGGGCTGAGCAACCCGCAGATCGCTGACACCCTCTGCATCAGCGTGGGCACTGTCCGCAGTCATCTCAACCGCATCTACGACAAGACGGGCCTGGGTGGGCGTAGTCAGGCGATGCGTTACGCCATAGCACATGGGTTGGTGAGGGCCCTACCAGAGGAATGACACGCTCTCATAGAGAAAAGGCCACCTGCTCAACTGCACAGGTGGCCTTCCTGGTATTGCTAAACGAAATGTAGGCACAACAGGCAAGGTCATTCTATTGCCCCAAAGCACGAGCACCACTGGTGACAAAACCGGTGGCGCTCGTTGTGTTGTGAACAGACGCTGGTTAGTGCTGGCGCATCACAAGGGGGAGATGGACCCAGTCACATCGGCGGCCAGGGTATCTGATATGGCTGTCGGGAACTGGAAGTCGTTCATATGAGTTGGATATTGGAGTTCGGCCTTTCTGGCGGGGAACTCCCCGCCGGTCTGAGCAGGTCCTGGCAGGGAGTGTCTTGGTTGCACTGGGCTGGAGTTCTAAGAACCCATTTGACTCAACAGAACGTTTGTGCTATACTTGATTGCAGTGGATTTGATTTCGCGGACGGATGAGGGCACCAAGAGCAATGTGGTGAGGCACACTGGATCACGGCAAGCCCGGTGTAGTAGCTCGCTAGTGCCAATAGAAACGACCTGGAGTCATGGAAACGTTACAGCACCGAGTTCTATTAATGGAAGTCGAGCGGCTCGTGGTTGAGGCCAAGTCAGGGTTACACGGTGGGATGGCGTTTCTTGACGGCTTGCGCTATGGTCTGGCGTTGGCCGGTTTGATGGAAGATCCTGGCGTGAAGCAGAGATGGGCTCGCGGGGAGGCGCTGGCTGCTCAATCTCTCCAGAGGACTTCCATCCCCTAACTATCGCCCGCGCCGGGCGTACACACACAAAACGCCACCTGCGTCAACCGTACAGGTGGCGTTCTGCGTCTTGCCAAGCAACAGGAATCACGGGACTAACAGCATAGCTTGCACAAGCCTACACCGGGTGTAGGGTATGTAGGGTTGTGCAGGCTTTGTAGGCTATGTAGGCTATGTAGGCTTTTTCAAAGGGTCGTTTGTCCAATGTTTTTCGTGAGCCTGTCATTCCATCTCATCTCACACAAAAAAGCCACCTCCCTCAACCACACAGGTGACTTTCCGGTCTTTGCCAAGCAACAGGAATCAAGGGCTGGCAGTACACTCTTCTTTGATAGCGATCATCAGCTTGGGGAACAACATCTCACGCCTGCTCATCACCGGTTACCAGCACCTCCAAGCGTTCCAGGGCGCGTGCCAATCCCTGCCGTTGCGCTGCGTTCATCAACGTGTCTGGTGAGATGGGTTTGATGCCCAACTGTTCGCGCGTGGTGACCAAGCGCCGCTGCAGTTGCTCAGACGTGGGCGTCGCCATCACATGTTGCAGCCATTCCAGTAGCCGCTCGATGGCCGCTTGTCGGCGTATCCCCACATCGTCACACGTCAACCACACGCACCAGTTATGGGTGAGAAAGTACTTGCCCACATCGCGCACGGTCAGAGTTCGACCTTCATCTTCCACGGAGCTGCGGTGTGACCGTGCAAGCACCTGGGCATTCACCATCACCTGCGCCCCCAGTGGACCGTTGCGCCGCAAATACCACTCGTTCCGGTCCAACCCACGTCGGCTCAAATACCGCTCGACAGCCCACTCGAGGTTGTCCTGCCTGGCTTGGCGCAGCGGAACCTGGGCAACCGATTCGACGTTGACGGCTTCCTCCAAGATCGCATCCCGCATGCTTCGGATACGGCTAAAGACCAGATACAACGGCAGATTCGCCGAACCGTCCACCTGGCGCTCGACAATGTAAACTGGCATGTAGGCCGGCTCACGGCCCAGCGGCGTGGCGTGGGTGACCTCATCAGGGAGGTTGTACTTGTCCCTGTCGGGCAGCGCCATCAGCCGCTGCAGCGCGCCCTCATCCCACTGGTGGCCAAATAGATAGAGCAGCCGAAAGGCTTTGACTTGGCGAAGATCATCGTAGATCGGCACGGCATAGTGCTCGCGAGTGAGGGGACGGCTGCCCAGGCCATCGAAGTAAAGCAGAGCGCTTGTTTCCTCTTCCTGATAACGGACTCTGTCCTGGACCGAGGTCGCCCCCAGTTCGGTCAGGGTCAGGTGTGCATCGTCGCCGGCGATGTGCCCGATGCCCCTCAGAAAACCCACCAGCTTGCGCACGAAACGTGCTTCCAGTCCGAAGAACTGGACCAACTCTTCCACCGAGCGCAGACCAGCTTCGTCCATTCCGCGCTCGATGAACCACTCCAGTTCCTCGAAATCGGTGGCGATTCGTTGCCGGCCTTCAACCCGGACGCGCCACACCGGGTAGGCCACTCTAAACAATCGCTGTGGGATGGCGCCCAGTTCGAGCACGGCGTCTAGCGCTTTGTGCGAGCTGTACAGTAGGCGGTCAGAGGTTGAGTTTGCGTCGGTAATCGCGGACATGGAGGTATCCTCCTGGCAGACCCTTGACCGTGCCCAACAGGGCCTGCATCAATTCCGCAAAGGGCTCGTCCGCCGCGCGGGCCAGAGTCTTCGAGTCGCCGAACATCACCAGTTGGTGCCGGGCACGGGTCAGGCTCACGTTGAGCCGGCGCAACTCGGCCATAAAGCCCACTCGCCCCCGTGGGTTGCTCCGCGTGAAGCCGTAGATGATCACATCCCGCTCCTTCCCCTGGAACGAGTCCACCGTGGCTACCCAGTCCTTCAGATCATCCTCGGGGAAGGCATGATGCCGCTGGCGAAGTACCTGGCGTACCCGCTCAGCCTGTTTCTTGTAGGGGACGATGACGCCCCACTGGATGCCCCGGTCCCGATAAACCAACACCAAGTCAGCGATCAACTCCGCTTCGAGATCGTTGATGTAGCCACGGACACCTTCCGGCTCGATGGCCGGACGCTCGCGCCGCTGGGGCTCCTTCATCGTGTCCACAAAGACCATCGGCCCATCGAAGAAGGGGTCGGTGTGGGGGATTTCGCGTCCGGTTTTGAAGCGCCCGGCGTAGAAGTGCTGGGAGATGAAATCGGCAATGGTCTGAGGCATCCGGTACTGAGTATCCAGCATGACAGTGTGCGTGTCAGGTGTGGTCTGCTGATCAAAGAGATGCTCGAACAGACTCTGGTCCAGCCAGGTATGCAGCCCACTGTCTTCGGCGTCAATTCGCTCGACTATCTCATCCTCCACCACTGGTGGAAGCTGGCGATGATCACCCACCAGTACCGCTCGGCGGGCGCGTACCAACGGAACCAGCAGGTCCATCACCTGGATCTGCCCGGCCTCGTCGGCGATCATCAGGTCGAATTCCAGATCCTCAAAGCGAGCGTCGGTGGCAATCCCAATGCAGGTGGCCCCCACCACATCGGCCATCTGGAGCAGCATGGAATACAGGGCCTGTCGGCGAGTCTGGAGCAGTTCGCGCCAGTCGTGGAGCAGGTCACTACGGCCTTGTAGTGCCTCGTGCCAGTGGCGGAATCGCCACCGAACAGCTTCGAGCGCTTCCGGCGATTCGGTCGCACCTCTCAACGAGGGCACGCCTTCGAAGCGAGCCGTCGCTTCGTCCAGGCGGGCGACGACCTGGGCTGCCTCGGCTCGCACTTGAGCCACCTCCCCTTCCGAGTCGGCGACGGCGCGCTTGTAACGCAGCGCCTCGTCGCCAGACGACGCAACCTGCCTATAGGCTTCCCAGGTGGCTTGAATCTGGCCGCTCACTTTGTCTCGTTCCCGGAGGGCCTGCAGGTACATCTGCTCCAACTCCTGCCATTGCTCCTCCTGCCGCTCCCGCCGCCGTACAAAGAACCCGCCCACTGCGGGCAATTGGCACAGCCTGGACGCGCGATCTATGGACCGACTCAGGGCATTGGCCTGATGGGCGGCCTGGTGAACTCGCTGGTGCGCAGCATGGTAGCGCCGGACCTGACCCTGTATCGCCCTGGCCACGTCTGCGTATCGCGCCCGTTGCCAGTCAGCCAAGCTCTCCAGCTCGCGTTCAAATCGGGCCTGTACCAGTCGCCAGTCGGCAGCCTGCTGGACAAGGTGGCCCAGAATCCGCTGAATCTCCGGCCACAGCGCCTCGATGGTGTCCAGCGATTCCTGCGCAGGGGCGATCTTGTCCAGGATCTCCTTTTGCTTTTCACGTGCCTTGCTGTCAATCATCAACGGACGCACCTGTGCCGACACCACCTCTTCCCGGCCAATGCGTAAAGCGTCTACCCCCTCCAGTGCTTCCAGTACGTTGTCCACGGCCTTGTTGTTCTTGGAGGTAATCAACACTTTCTTGTCCTGGGCTGCCTGTCGATTAACGCTGGCGCGGATGGTGTGTGTCTTGCCAGTGCCCGGTGGTCCCAATACCAGGAGGAGGTCTGGCACGCGCTCCGCTCGGGCGATCATGGTCCTCTGAGCAGGATTGAGTTGCTCCTTTCCCTGCTGGATGACGGGGGCATCGTAGGGCTTGAACTGCCCGTCCACGATCAGCGGCAGGACGTGAGGATTCAACGACTGCCCCGCTCGCAGGGCATGCACGGCGGCTTTCTGAATAGCGTACTGCTTGGTGGAGACCCAGGGCGTGAGCCACTCAACCCGCCGCAGCCGGCCCAGGTCTACTGGCCGGTGAAAACGTACAACCAACGTCCCGTTGGCCTTCTCTGCTACCACTCCGGCGTAGCCCGGCCCTCGCTCACCCGGCTCACCGATACCAGCCCACACATAGTCGCCGACTTGGAGGGGCGTCGAAGCGGCCAGGCGGAAGCCATATACGTCGCTCGCCATGCGCACCCGTGCCACCGGCTCGACGCCCGCCACCGGAGTGTAGCCCTGTTGGGCCGCCTTGTCCAGTTCCACTTCGCAAGCCAGATCAGCCAGGGTCTCGACGTTTGAGAGAAAGGTCTGATGTGCCTGAGATAGCCGGGCAGGTTGCGAGGGCGGGCGGTGAGTGGGCTGCCTGGCCGTCTCCCAGGCAGCCCGGATCCGGTTGAACCCCGGCTGGGGCGTCCAGCGGATGCCGGCGATGGAGACGGTGAGTTCGCGAACGTGGTAGTGCAGGCGCCAGTCGCGGGGCATAACGGCTACGGCGTGTCGGCTGATGAGGTTGTGGTTGCGCAAGGAGAGGGGCGATACGCGGTAAGCATAGTAGCCGTCCTTTTGGTTCGTCAGGCCACATACGATTTCGTAGCGTGGTGTGCAGAAGGTGATCCGGGCCTCGCCGTCCCGCCCGACACCCAGCAGCGTGGGCACACCGGAAGCAGACAATTGCATCAAGTCTGCCCGCACCGTGTTCCGGTCGGGTGGAACGGCAGCCGGGTACTCCTCGGCGGCCCTCTGAAATCGGACGGGCTCGATGACCAGGTGCAAGGCATGGGATAGAGGGCAGGGAATAAGCGCCATCACCGTCCTCCCCGCGCAAAGAGAATGACCAGGCCTGTAGCGATAACACAAACTGATAGCATCACTATTACGACGAAGATGGCTCCTATCAGCAAGGCTGTATTGATCCCCCCTTGATCTTGTGTGCTCTGGGAGCCGGGCCGGCGTAGTGATGGGACGTCTTCCGGCAGATCGGGTGGGGGGACGATGCCCTCGTTGTAACGGTCGGCAAGATCAGAACTCATGTCACACCTCATCACGTTCGCAACACTTGCTTGACTTGATGCAGGCTTCGTTTGAAATGGTCGGCCCTGCGCACGGAACCGGACAGCGCCTCCTGCAGCACCTCGTCCAGGTTCGGGGGCACGAACGGGTTAAAGACGCTGACTGGGGTAGTCTGCGCTGGGTGGTGCGTTGCTAACTTGTAGATCATAGCTGCCAAGTCTCGCACATCCCCTGCCGGGTCGAAGGGCGGTGGCTCGGCCGCCAATGGGCCTGGAGAAGCCACGAACCCGGGCGCGATCAACACGCTGCCGCGCCGGCCCTGCGTGATGATGATGGTCCGGCTGCCGACGCCACCGTGGGACACGCGACGGCGATGCAGTGCCGAGAGAGCCTCGCATACGTCGGTGGCCCAGTGCAAGAGTTGTAGTAGGGCTGGCGCATCGGGCAAGGGACCCTCCTGCGGTAGCAGCTTGTCCACGAGCGTGCCGCGAACCCATTCGACAATGGCCCACACGGTGCCCTCATCCTGGTCAATGACATCATAGACTTGTGGGACATGCCCACAACGGGACGCCACCTGACCCAGGGTTCGCGCGTGGTTCGCTATCCGGTGCATACTGGCTTGGTCCTCGGGTGTGTCCGTCAACGCCTCGACCTGACGGATGCCTACACCCCGACTCATTGTCAGATCCGACGCGCGAGCGGTGCGCACCACCAACGTTCCAAAGGCTTTCTGCGCTATCACCTCGCGGACGAGATAGCTCTTACCTTGCAGATCCAACTGCGCTCCGGCCTGTAGCTCCGGTCTCGCAGCAGCGGGTTCGACACTCACAGAGGGGGGAGGCAGCGCGCACCTCAGTCTGGGACAGACCTGGGCCAGCATCTCCGTCGAGATGGCGAAGACAGTTTCCCTCTGCCGTCCGTATTGGTCAGGCGGAGTGATGGCCGAGACCATGCCGATCACCTGCCGAATGTCCTGATCCCACACTGGCGCGCCGCTGAATCCCGTGGTGACCTCTTGGCTGCGCAGTTGGATCATGGATGCCCCTTGAATGGTGAGCATCCCCAGGATCTGTCCGCTGCCCCACATCCCCTCCTTGGAGATAGGAGGAAACCCAAAGGTCTCAAAGCGATGGCCCTTACTTTGGTCAGGGCGATCCAGAGGCAGGGTCTGCACGCCTTCTGGCAGTGCCCTTTCTAGGCACAGAATAGCTACATCTTCGGCATCGGGCGCACGCCACCATTCTGGCTCTCCTCTGGCTTCTCGCTCCTCCTCGGTGGCATGAAAGACGACCCGTACGGTGCCACCCGGCCCGGCTCCGGCGTTCTTCACCACGTGGGCACAGGTGGCGATGAACCCATCGTAGGTGACGACGAAACCGGTGCCGGCCGTGGAGCCGCCTGGCTTGAGGATGCGAACGATACCAGCGGTCAGGTCTGTAGTAGGCAAAGTACACCTCTTATGCAGGCTTCAACAACTCGAACACAGTCTCCAGACCTTCGCTGCCTGCTGAACGGATCAACTCCAGATCGCGGACTGCGTCGTGGATAACCCCGGAGGCGTCGCAAGTCTCTAGCGCCCGCTGATATTCCTCCAACGCCGGGGCAAGTAGCTCGGCTCGCTCGTCTTCATCCACCCAGCGCGGGTCGCAGACTGCCTGCCCGACCAGTGCCGTCCCCAGGGCGTAACGCGGTTCGTACAAACTCGCTGTCTTGTCCAATACACCCCGGCAGCGGGCGACCGCATCTGCGAAGGTTTCGCCGGCAGTCTTATCGCGCTGATGCAGGTGGACAACTCCCAGTGTCAATGCCGCCTGGTAAGTAGTCCGGGGTGCATCGAGGGCCAGAGACTCAGCACAGCGCTGTTCAGCTTCAGCAAGTTGCCCAGTGGTCAGAAGGGCCCTACCCAGCCAAAGCAGAGAAAGACTCTCTCCCCGCTGATCGTTGATCTTGCGGGCTATTCTTAGAGCCTTCTTGTGAAGCTCAATGGCCTGTTCGACCTCTTCCAAGGTATAACGTACAACGCCCAAGCGATGAAGCCAAGCACTCTTGTGCCGCAGGTCGCTGATTTCTTCCGCGATGGTCAAGGCTGCTCTGAAGAACTCGATGGCCTGCTGGATTCGCCCTAGGGCATAGTACGCGATGCCCAACCTGCCAAGTTCGAGTTCCTCCCCCTGGCGATCACCGACCTCCTGAGCAATAGACAGAGCTCCTTCATGAAAACTGATGGCCTTCTCAACCCGCCCTAGATCGCGGTTGGCAACACCCAGGCGACCAAGCAAAACACCTTTAGCCCGGTCGCCGCCGATCTCGTCGGCAATGGCCAAAGCCTCCTCGTAGCGTTCGACGGCTGTCTGGACCTGCTCCAGTGCGCGATAAGAGTTGCCCAGGTTGCCAAGGTGTTGTATTTGCCCGGATTGATTGCCTGTTTCGCGGGCGATGGCTAGTGCTTGTTTGTAGGAACGGATGGCTAGTACTCTGTCAAGCGTGATTTGATAGGTGAGAGTTTTAGTGGTATCCTATCT
>CAYMKL010000012.1:0-62181 GCA_964390805.1 uncultured Anaerolineae bacterium
TATGGCTGGCAGCAGACGGGAGGGACGGCCATTACCCTGTCCGACGCCACAGCCGAGTCGCCCACCTTCACCGCGCCGGGCGATCCGACGGTGCTGACCTTCAGCCTGACGGTGACGGACAGCTTGGGCCTGGCCGATGCCACGCCAGACCAGGTGGTGGTGACGGTCACCAACCAGGCGCCGCTGGCTGACGCTGGCGCCGACCAGAGCGTGGACACCAACACGCTGGTGACGTTAGACGGCAGCGGCAGCAGTGATCCCGACGGCGACACGCCCCTCACCTATGGCTGGCAGCAGACGGGAGGGACGGCCATTACCCTGTCCGACGCCACAGCCGTGTCGCCCACCTTCACCGCGCCTGGCAATCCGACGGTGCTGACCTTCAGCCTGACGGTGACGGACAGCTTGGGCCTGGCCGATGCCACGCCAGACCAGGTGGTGGTCACGGTTACCACCCCAGTGGTGGATTTGCGCATCGGCAAAGCTGCGGCTCCGGGCGCCGCCGACCCCGGCCAGCCCATCACCTACACCCTCACCTTCACCAACGCCGGGCCGAGTACGGCCACGGGCGTGGTCGTCACCGACGTGGTGCCTGTGGGACAAGTTGCCAACTTGTCCTACGTCAGCGCCGGCGCGGCTATCACGGCCACGGGCAGCGTCAGTTACGTCTGGGACGTGGCCGACCTGGGCGTGGGGCAGGGCGGCGTCATCATCATCACGGGCGTGCTGACCGACCAGCCGGCGTCGGGGACATTTACCAACACGGCCACCATCACCACCACCACGGCTGACAGCGACGGGGGCAACAACACCAGCAGCGCGGCCATCACGGTACAGAACGTCCCCCCCAGCTTCACCAGCACGCCGCTGCTGACGGCGACCCAGGACGTGACCTACACCTACGCTATCACGGCCACCGATCCCGACGCCGGCGACGTGCTGACCATCACCATGCAGGTGGGGCCGGATTGGTGGGTGGCGCTGGAGCCAGACCCGGCCACCGGGGCGGCCCCCGCGGTGACGGCCACGCTTTCCGGCGTAGCTAACAGCTACTACGTGGGCGACCACGCGGTGACCTTGCAGGTGGAAGACAGCGCGGGCGCCACCGCAACCCAGAGCTTCACCTTGACGGTCCACAACGTCAACGATGCCCCCTACTTCACCACCCTCCCCACCCTGCGCGCCTTGACCAACATCACCTACACCTACGCCATTTCCAGCAGCGACCCGGACTTCGAGGCGGCCGGGGGGGATGTGCTGACGCTTACGGCGACCGCGGTGCCCGGCTGGCTCAGTTTTACGGCCAGCGGCAATGGCGGCGGCGAACTGAGGGGCGTGCCCACCTTCGGCGAGATCGGCGATCACGACGTGGCCCTGCAGCTTGAGGACATGGCCGGGGCGACGGCGGTGCAGACCTTCACGCTGGAAGTCTACAACGACGCGCCCACCGCGCGGCTGGACGAATTCACGGTGGACGAGGACAGTGTTGACAACGTCTTTGCTATCCTGGACAACGACAACAATTACCCGGATGACCTGACCCTGACCGCCCTCGGCGCGCCGGGCCACGGCAGGGTGGTGATCTCCGGGACGGTGGTGCTCTACACGCCGGATGCTGATTTCTTCGGCACGGATACCTTCACCTACACCGTGAGTGACGGCGCGCCAGGTTCGCCTGGCGTACTCGACACCACCGCCCTGGTCAGGGTGACGGTGAATGGCATCAACGACCAGGCCCCGCAGGCGGTGGACGACGCGGTTACCATCTTCGAGGACAGCGGCGGCTACGCGCTGTTTGTGTTGAACAACGACACTGAGCCGGAAGGCGACCCGCTGGCCATCACGGCGGTGGGCGCGCCGCTGAACGGCACGGTACACATCTCCCCTTCGGTGCAGCACCCGTGCCTGGTGTACACCCCCACGCTGAACTTCCACGGCAGCGATACTTTCACTTACACCATCAGCGATGGGGTGTTCGACGCCAGCGCCACGGTGAACATGACGGTGAACTCGGTCAACGACCCGCCCGTGGCCGCAGCCGACGTCTTCACCGTGACGGAGGACAGTGAGGAGAACCAACTGACTCCCCTGGCCAACGACAGCGACGCGGACGGCGATGAGCTGACCCTCACCGGCGTCGGCCAACCCGACAACGGCGGGGCCTACTTTGGGGACACGACGGATGAGGGCACCATTCTGGCGCGCGCGCTCCAGAACGGGCCGTATACCGTCATCACCTACACCCCCTACGTGGACTTTGTGGGCACAGATACCTTCACCTACACCGTGGGCGATGGCCAGGCCGAGGCCGAGAGCACGGTGACCGTGGTGGTGCAGCCGGGGCCGAACGACGCACCGCAGGCGCAGGACGATCATTTCTACGTGTTGGGCACCATCACCGGCAGCCCAGAAGCGCGCCAACTGGACGTGTTGAAAAACGACCGCGACCCCGACGGCGAGCCGCTCACGGCCAGCGTGGCGGTCCAACCCACGCACGGCACCGCCGCCGCCGCGGCCGATGGCCTGACGCTGCTCTACACGCCGGAGGCGGAGTACAGCGGTGAGGACAGCCTGGTCTACGCCGCCGACGATGGCAACCTGACAATGGCGGCCACCGCCCGCATCCAGGTGCTGCCGGCCAACCATCCGCCCACGGCGGCGGACGATGCCTTCACCGTGGACGCCGATACCCAGGGCAATGCCCTGACCGTGTTGGCCAACGACGCCGACGCCGACGGCGACCGCCTGATGATTGTGGCCGTGGGTGCGCCGGCCCAGGCGGGGGCGCAGGCGGAGCCCAATCCGCTGTTCAGCGCGCTGCTCTACACCCCCGCGCCGGGCGTCAGCGCGGGCGATAGCTTCACCTACACCATCAGCGACGGCGAATATCGCGCCACGGCCAGGGTCAACGTGGTCGTCAACCCGGCCACGACGCTGGCCGATCTGAGCCTGAGCCGCAGCGTGGTCCCCGCCGCGCTGCGGGAGGGCGAGGCCCAGGCCGTGACCGCCATCTACACCGTGGCCAACGCCGGGCCGGCGGTGGCGCCGGCCCTGTTGGTGCGCGACGTGTGGTCGGTGCCCCCGGACGCTGCCACGGTGGTCTCCGGCGGGGCGTGTACCGGCGCAGGTAACACCCTTTCCTGCGCCCTGGCCGACTTGCCCGCCGGCGGCTCTGTCACCCTGGTGCAGTACATCAGTTTCACGCCGGATGCTGTGGGCAATATCACCGCCAACGCGACGGTGAGCACGGCCAAGACGGATCCGGCTCCGGGCGACAACCAGGCCAACGCCACCCTGACCGTGAGCGGCCCGCGCCAGAGCCGCACCCTGGGCGAGCTGACCCTGACCGCCGACGCCTTTGTGGACCTGGGCGGCGGCGTGACCCGTGCCACGGGCCAGGTGGTCATCGGTGAGCACTTCTACCTGGCGGGGGCGGGCGCACCCGCGTCGCAGGCGACGTTGGACTTCGACGCCGACGGCATTCTGAGCGCCAGCGGCGAGCTGCGCATGATACGTGGCGACTACGCCCTCTTCAGCGGCAGCTTCACCGCCGACGCCGCCACCAGCCTGGGCGCGCCCGATGCGGGTGTGGACTATGGCCCGCTGGCACAGGTGGCGGGCTTCCCGGTGGCGGGGAACGCGGGCATCATCCAGCTCGACCTGCTGACCGGCGAGGTGACCGGGAGCGCAATGCTGACCTTCTCCGGTGGTGAGGCGACGGCGCAACCCCACCTGAGCTTCAGCGTGACCCCCGGCCCGCACTTCAACGGGGCGGCTTCCGCGCCTTTTGAGGTGCTGTACGGCGACGGCTACGCCCTGCGCCTGGGCGCGGCCGAGGCCACGCTGGCCAAACACGGCCCCGGCTACGAGCTGTTGGCCCAGGGTGTGCTGACCTACAACCTGACCCATCCCTTAACCGACACCCAGGTCTACACCCCCGGCATCCCCGGCGTGTACGACACGCTTGCCCTGGACTTCACCCTGGGCAGTGACGGCAGCGTGCGCGAGCGCGCCGACAGCTTGGTACAAATGGTCCTGATGGTGGACTACTTGGAGCTGACGCTGCAGCCGGCATGGCTGGATAACGGAGGGGTGTTTGCCCCCCAGGCCGCGCTGCGCATGCATACCCTACTGGGCGGCGGCGCGGTGTACCTGGAGAACGTGACCCTGACCGCCGACGGCCTGAGCCTGGAAGGCCAGACCCTCAATCTGCCCGACATTGTGCCGTCGGAGAGTGTGTATACCATCCGGCGGCCGGTGGGTGTGGTGGCGGCGGCGGAGTACGGCTACCGCCTGGTGAACTTCCGGGGCGACCTGGTGCTGGATATGGCCCAGAACCATTTCACCACCCCTGATTTCAACCTGGGGTCAGGCGCCTTGTGGCCCGTCCCGACCGCGCCTACCCCTACCAGCGCCTTGCGGGGCAAAGCGCTGGTGGATGCCAAGCTCAGTGGAACCAGGTCATCCTCAGACCACCCGCCGACTCCGAGGAGGGGCAAAACGCTGCAGGATACCAAGCTCAGTGGAATCATCATCGGACCAGAAGGGTCATGGTTGGATGATGTCTTCTACACTAAAGACAAAGCCTTTGATGGCAACACGTTCTCCCATTATACTTACTCCGATCCCAGCGGGGGTTGGGTCGGCCTGGACCTGGGCAGCCCTTACAGGATCATCCGGATTCGCTACCACCCACGGAACGATGGCGAAAGCCGTATGCGCGGCGGCAAGTTCCAGGGCGCCAACGATGAAAACTTTACTTCCGGCCTCGTGGACCTACACACAATCTCCGGCACCCCACCGGCTGGCTGGACCGAAGAGACCGTGTCGAACGATACCGACTTCCGCTATGTGCGTTACCTGGGGCGAGATTGGACCTATTGCGAGGTCGCGGAGGTCGAATTCTACGGAGAACCGTTGGATATGGGTCCCACGCTTATTGGCACCGTCATCGGTACGGAAGGGTCAAATTGGGATTCGGGCAACACTAGAGAGAAAGCCTTTGATGGCGACACGAGCACCTATTTTGATGCCCCCGATCCGGACGGGGCTTGGGTCGGCCTGGAGCTGGGCAGCCCTCATCAGATCACCTGGATTCGCTACTATCCACGCACGGATTGGTGGGGCTATCCCGGGCGCATGAATGGCGGCAAGTTCCAGGGGGCCAACGATCGCGGCTTTACTTCCGGCCTCGTGGACCTACACACAATCTCCGGCACCCCATCGCCTGGCTGGAGTGAAGTGCCCGTGTCGAGCGATTTCGGCTTCCGCTATGTGCGTTACCTGGGGCCAGATGGGAGCCATGGCAACGTCGCGGAGGTCGAATTCTACGGAGAATCGGGAGAACCGCCAGAACCGCCAGAACCACCACCACCTACCGACAAGCTCAGTGGAACCGTCATCGGTACGACAGGGTCATATGGAGGGTTCGGCGACACCAAAGAGAAAGTCTTTGATGGCGACACGAGCACCTATTTTTATGCCCCCAGTAGCCTCGGGGCTTGGGCCGGTTTGGATTTAGGCGGCCCTCATCTGATCACCCGGATTCGCTACCACCCATGTAACGGTTGCGAATTCGGAATGACTGGCGGCAAGTTCCAGGGGGCCAACGATGAAAACTTTGCTTCCGGTCTCGTGGACCTACACACAATCTCCGGCCGCCCACCGGCTGGCTGGACTGACGTGACCGTGTCGAACGCTACCGGCTTCCGCTATGTGCGTTACCTGGGGCCGAGAGGGAGCTGGCGCATCGCCGCGGAGGTCGAATTTTACGGAGAACCAGGAGAATCGGCACCTACCAAGCTCAGTGGACCCGTCATCGGTACGGAAGGGTCATATGGGGGGTTGGGCGACACTAAAGAGAAAGTCTTTGATGGCGACACGAGCACCTTTTTTGATGCCCCCAGTGCCGACGGGGCTTGGGCCGGCCTGAAGCTGGACGACACTTACAGGATCACCCGGATTCGCTACTATCCACGCACGGGCTACTGGACCTGGCCCGGGCGAATGAATGGCGGCAAGTTCCAGGGGGCCAACAATAGCCACTTTACACTCGGCCTCGTGGACCTACACACAATCTCCAGCGACCCACCGGAAGACTGGACCGAAGTGACCGTGTCGAACGATACCGGCTTCCGCTATGTGCGTTACCTGGGGCCAGATGGGAGCCATGGCAACGTCGCCGAGGTCGAATTCTACGGAGAACCGGGAGAACCCTCAGGGCCAGAAGTAGATCCCACCAGCGATCCGGATCTGGTGGCGCATTGGACCTTTGATAGGCTTTGGGGTTCTAACGACTTTGAGACTCTTGTTTCACATTATCCTGACTGCGATCTCATGGATCAGGATACTGCACCCGCTCTCGTTACCGGGGCAATCGGTAGGGCAGTGAGGTTCAATGGGAGCGATGAATATCTCGAAGCAGGTTCTCCCGGCACCAATTGCGGGATGAATTTCGGCAGCAGCCAGGACTTTAGCATTGCGCTGTGGGTCAAGACGAGCGATCCATGTCCCCATTCGGGCTTTTCGGGGATTATCGGTAACATTACTCCTGGCGGCGCCACTGAAAGCGGCTTTGCCATTTGGTACTCATGTTCTGCGGAGAACTGGCATATCACATTAAGGGATGGCTCTAATACCAGAGGCCAGTCAGTTTTGGATATCGCCGACAATCAATGGCACCACCTGGCCATGACCGTGGATCGGGACTACAATGTCATTGTCCGTCTTTATCAAGACGGGGTGCGCAGTGCGGACCTATGGCCCACAATTGGAAACGTTGATAGCCCGAACCCCCTCCTCGTTGGCCGAGATCCGGACGGCAACTATTTCCAGGGATCCATTGACGACGTGCGCATCTACCGCCGCGCACTGAGCGAGGACGAGGTCGCTGAGCTGTACAACGCCGGCAACCAGCCGTCGTTGCCCATCGAGGCCGCCAACACCGAGATAAGCCTCAGCGGCGCGACTGGGAGCAGCGGCGCGAGTGTGAGCAGCGGCGCGACTGGGAGCAGCGCGACTGTGAGCAACGGCGTCCTGAGCGTTGACAGTATGGACTGGACATTGCCCGACATCCTGGGCGGACAGACGCTCACCTTTGACCAGGGGCCCACCCTGCGCAGCGGACAGCATGCTGCAATACCTGTGCCCCCCGGCTTGGAACTCAGGTTCGGTAGGAGGGGTAGGGAAAGGGCTCGTTTTGCCGTAAGGAGCATCGAACTCCACCTGAGCAGCGCGGACGAACTCACCCTCAAGATACGGGGGGACGTAACCGTGAACGTTTCCGGTTACGAACAACAACTCGACGCCACCCTGGAGATATGGAGCGATGGTCAGGTCACCGGCCAGGTGCACAGCTTTGCCGTCACCCTGGCCGGGTTTACCGTCGGCGGCGAAAATGTGCGCGTGGACGACGATACCTTTAAGGCGGATAGCCTCACCCTGGGCACGGCCCCGCCCCTCTTCCCCTTTGAAGGCACCCTGACCGGCGTTGAGTTTACCCCGCCCAGCGACTTCAGCCTGACCGGGGGCGGGATCAACCTGCCTTCGATCAACATAGGGAGCATTGAGTTTGGCCTGTGGGCCAGCCTGGAAAAGCAAAGCGATGGCACTTACAAGATCACCGCCGGCGGCCAGTTCCCCCTGCCCATTGGCCGAAACACCGGCCTTACGGCAGAAGTAGTGCTGGTGGCCGATATCAATCGGCAGCGGCTCTACGCCCTCCCCATTGACCCGCAGACCGGCAACCTGCTACAGACGCCAGTTGGCGGCGAGCCGGTGGGCATCCCCCTGGACCCCGTGAGCGGGCAGCCGCTGGTGGTGGATAGCAACGCCGTGCCTCTGGCCGTGCCCCTGGACCCGGCCCTGCTGGAGCAGCAGATCATCGTCGTGGGGGCGCAGGAGATTCCGGAGCCGGTCATGCCTCCTTATACGCCCCTAAGGCACGCCTCCCCCGGCGTCGCGCTGGATTCGCTGTCGCTGACGCTCGATACCGAGATTCCCCTGGGGAATACCGGCGCCTATCTCGTCCAACTCCGGGGCAGCGCCTCGGGATTGCGACCCGATCCTGACAGAGGCACCTACTTCAGCATCGGCGGGACCGTGGCGTACGGCCAACGCCTGGGGCCCCTGGGCCGGCCCGTCAATGCTAGTCTGGACTTGACCCTGGGGCTAAACATCCCGATGTTCCGCGTGCAGGGCGAATCCGCCTACCGCTACACCCGCGCCGGGGTCAGCGAGACCTTTGTGGACACGGCCGACACCAACTTCGGCCTGCCCGATCACTTCGAGCGCGTGGTACCGATCGAGATTACCGATGAGTACAGCGGCCGGGCCAGGGTGGAAGATTACAACTCGTCTTCCAAGCTAGAGGAGATGAATAATGCCCTGGCTCAATCCTACTCCGCAACCGATGCTCCAGAGGGATATTATCGTGGCGCGGTCGATTTTCATCCCGAACTGCCACAAGCCACACACGGACTCGATTCGATCCCGAACCTTGACTGGTATGGTAAGTTGCTCGCCCACCTGGATTTTGACCCGGAGATCCAACATTACACTCCGCACTTTAGCAGCCTCGCAGATGGGGCAGTCCAGGCACATACCTATCCGCAAGCGCTGCCGCTTGCGGCTTTCTATGTCAATGACACACTCAGTTCAAATGACTTAGCATGGTTTGTTGTGGAAAGCCAGACATGTACCTATCGCAACGTGGCTTATGGCAAGAATGCGTATCAATCCAGCACCTGGTACGGCTTTGCTCACGCCAGCCGAGCTGTGGATGGCAATACCAATGGAATCTGGGATGATGGTGTTGTGGCTTGTACTGAGGATGAACAGCAAGCCTGGTGGGAGGTGGACCTGGGCGCGGTGTACCATATCCAGGAGATCAAGATCTGGAACCGCACCGATTGTTGTCAGGACCGCCTGCACGACTTCTACGTTATGGTCTCCGAAACGCCCTTGCCGTCAAGCGACGCATATACCAACGCGAAAAACGCGCGGTGGTTGGCCCGCCAAGGCTCCGCTATTGGTGATGATAAAACTTGGAGCAACATTAACACCACCGGCCGCTACGTGCGGATTCAGTTTGACGACCATAATGATGATGATGAGAACATTCTGCAACTGGCCGAAGTAGCGGTCTTTGCCCGCGACGACTTTGCCAACCTGGGGACGCCAGGGAGCAAAAACGCGGAATGGTTGAAGTTTAAGACCGAACAGTGTGTTATCCCCTGCCGCGACCGCACCTTTTCCGAGGGGGGCCATGAAGTGGCATCAGTATGGAGGTTTAAATACCCTTTCCCTTATCCTATTGATGACTTCCCCTACTGCATCGCGGATTGGTATTGGGTTGAGCGATCAGACCAGTTCACGATAGAGCGCTGGAACCTGCCGTGGAACTTCAAGATGGGGGGCAGTGTCAGTTTCTTTACCTTGCCGCCGGTCTTAACCGCCAATCTGGCCATAGACCCGGAGCTGGGCGCCGACGCGGCCTTGTGGGCCGGCCTGGGCATCGGCGGGATCGGCAGTTTTGATCTGAACGCCAACCTCAGCACCTGGTGCGCCAATAACTGCGCCAATCCAGTGGACGATTTCGCCCTGACCGCCGCCATCAATGCCGTGCTGGAGATCACTTTGTCCGAGTGGTTTCCTTTCCTAAGCGGTCTGGACATGCGCTTTGAGATCGGGGCCGAATTCGGCAAGTTCAACACCCCCGGTGGCACCCAATGGGGCGCCAAGGTCCGGATCAAGTTCGACGTGCCCGACGCGATCAACTGGATTCCGGGCGTGCCGGATGTTGTGGAATTCGGCGCGTATATCGGTATGGGCAGTAACGGGTTCACCTTTGAGGCGGGGGCCGATACCAGCGGCTATCAATTGGTCACCCGCGACCGGGTGCAGCAGGCGCTCAGGGCGCGGGAACAGCAGGCGCAACGCCGTGCGGCCCACGAAGGCGTGGGCTTAGGCGATGTGGGAGATAAGTACGTGCCCCTCAACGTAGACCCCGCGCTGCACTTTGTCCCCGCAGCCACAGGGACGCCGGGCGCGCAGGATGCAGGCGCGCAACAAGGGACCAAGGCGGCCCTGACCCTGCAAGACGTGGTGGCCGATGTCTACGTGGCCCACAACACCAACGCCGGCGCAGTGCTGCAAACCACCAACGACGCCCTGACCATGACCGTCACCGCGCCCGACGGCACTGAGTACGTCGCCGGCGGCTCCGGCCCGGGCGTCACCTTTGAGTCTTACGAGCGGGCCATCCTGGCCGCCGGCGCCAGCCCCCGCGCCGCCGCCGGCCAGGCCGGCCTGCGCGCCGTCCACGGCGTGGATGGCGCGCCCAACCTGGACCTCTGGGCCAACGCCGGCCTCGGCGACACCTTGCTCTTCAGCAACCTGGCCTTTACAGACACCACCGCCTACGCCGCGCTCCCACCCGGCAACTACACCCTCACCTTCCGCCAGGCCGGCGCAGCCGGCACGGGAACCGTGGTGGCCCAAACCAACCACACCCTGGCCGCCGGTGAAGATGTAACCGTGCTGGCGGTGGGCGCTCCGGGCAACCTCAACGTCTGGGTGATAGAAGACGACAACGTCCCGAGGGGCGACATGCACCCCTACCTGCGCCTGGTCCACGCCGCGCCCAACGCCCCGCGCCTGCGGGTGCGCCCGGTCTTCGGCAAGGACATCTTCATTGACGTGGGCTACGCCATGAGCACCGACTACGTGAAGAAAACGTCCAACGGCAAGACCTTCCAACTCTTCAACCAGGCCAGCGGCGATTGGGTGGCCGACACGGCCCCCTTGACCCTGGAGCCTTACGGCATCCACACCCTCTTCGTCTTTGAAGACGCCCAGGGTGACATCATCACCCACCTGGCGCGCGACGCCGGGCCGGTGGGGCGCGCGCGCTTCGTCCACGCCGCCGAGGGCCTGGGTAACGTGGACGTGGCCCTGGATGGGATCGTTCCCTGGCGCGGCGTCGTGCCGTTCACGGTCACGCAAGACGTACCGCTGGAGGTGGACGTCTACAACGTGGCCGTGATGCAGGGCGGCAACCCCCTGGTCACAACCACTCTGGTGATGACCTACGGCTTGGACTACGCCCTGGCCCTGGTGCAAGAGGGGGCCAGCCCCGTCCTCCACGTCATCACCGAGGCCAACACCATCCCCTTTGCGCCGCAGCAGAGCGATGTGCGGGTGGCGCACCTGGCCCCTAACACCAGCCCGGTGGAGGCGTGGTTCGCCGCTAGTATAACTCCCTCCCTTCGCCTGGCCGGAGACGTGGCCTACGGCTCTGTCAGCGACTATGGCGATATGCCCACCGAGACCTACACCGTAGAAGTGCGGCTGGCCGGACAAAGCGCCGCGCTGCACACCCAACCCAACCTGAGCCTGCCCCAAGGGGCCAGCACCCTCTACCTGGCAGAGCAGGGGGGCGGCCTGGCCCTGCTGCACGGGCTGGATACGGCCGTGCAATGGCAGCGCACCGATCGGCTCAACATCACCGACGCGATGACCGGCACCTGGCAGGTGCATTTGCACAACGCCGCCGTCATCACCGACGACTACAGCTTTGAGATGACGGGCGCCATGCCGGAGACCTACCTCTACGGCGTGGGGTTGGTCACCGACACCCAGCAGGCTCACGTGACCTGGACCGTAGACGGCTTTGAGCCAAACACCGAGATCGAGCTGTTGATGGTCGAACTCACCCAGCCGGAGAACGCCGGCCAGGTGGTGACCTCGACCCAGGTGATGGAACTGAGCAGCGGCCTCACCGAGACGGTGGTCGTCAGCAGCGTGGTCGGCAGCGACCCCATCGAGGGTCAAATTCGCGCCCTGGCCACCTTCCAAGACCCCAACGACCCCAGCCTCATCAACGGCACGCCGCAGACCCACACCTTCAGCCTGGCGACCATCCCCAGCGGCGAGTACCTCATCAAGGTGAGGGTGGACGATATGGTGCATCCCTTCCTCACCGAGAGTCCCACGGCCACGCTGGTGGTCAGCCACCCCTGGCCCGCCACCTGGACCGGCAACCTGCAGATCAGCGACAACCGCTTCCGCGAGACGGTGCTCGGGTGGACGCCGCTGGCCAACCCGGACGTAGACTTCTACGAACTGTGGATTGACGTGGGGGCGGCGGACCCCATCGCCTACCGGATGGATCCGGCCACCAGTGTCTACACCGTGCCCAACCTCACCGCCGGCCAGGTCTGCACCGTCACCCTGATGGCCCTGAACTACGAAACCCAAAGCTTCAGCTACGGCGGCGAGGTGAGGGTGGTACCGGCCTACCCGGACTTCAGGCTCACCCAGATGACGGCCTTGCCGGCGCTGGAACGAGGCGCGGGGGCCAGCGTGGTAGTCAGCGTCACCAGCGATCTCGAACCCTACCCCCTCGGCGTGATGCTGCTGCCCGGCGACCGGTCCGCTGGCATCGGCCTGCGGGTAGAGCCGGCGGTCGTCACCCCCACAACCCAGGGCGTCACCACCACCGTGTGGATCTCGGCCAGCCAGTACATCTACACCGGATCGTACACCGCCACGCTGCTGGCCTGGAGCGGCGGCGCAGAACGCCGGCTGTACTTTGCGCCAGCAGTCATCGCGTCCGACTTCGACATCATCCCCTCCGCCACGGCCCTGAACCTGACGCCGGCTGGTGCGGACGTGACGTTGGCGGCCATCGGCTACTTTGGCCACGACGCGGAGATCAACCTGGACGTGATGGACGTGCCGCTGGGCGTGCAGGCCCAACTGGACGACGAGGTGATTTCCGCCGGCCAGCAGACCACCCTGCGCCTGACCAGCACGCCCCTGGCCCAACGCGGCACCTTCACCCTCACCGTGCGCGCCGACGACGGCCCCATCCGCCACCTGGTGGACGTGGCGGTGACGGTGATCATGCCAGACTTTGCCGTCACCGCGCCACAAGTGTGGCAGAGGATCAACGTCACCCAGACGGCCGTCTTCACGCTGAACGTGGCCTTGCTCGATGGTTGGACGCCGCCCGTCACGCTGCGGGTGGATCCGGCCAACGCCCCCAGTGGGTCCAGCCTGGGCCTGCAGACGAATGGGGCCAGGCTGGGCCTGCGGACGAATGAGGCCAGTCTGGGCCTGCAGACGACGGACCCGCCGGCCACCAGCGTCACGCTCGATGACGATGGCGTGGCGACCCTGGTGGTGACGCCGACGGAAGGGACGCCCTTAGGACTGTATCTGCTGCCGGTGACGGCTGAGAGCGCGGGCGAGACCCACCTGGTCGAACTGGTGCTGCTGGTTGATGTGGGAACCCTGTCCATCTGGCAGATCGCAGAGCCAGGGGTATACGTCTTCGGGAGCACCGGCGCTGAAATCGAGGTGGTGGACACCGGCGGCTGCCTGGACACCATCACCGTGATCCACGTTCCCGAAACCCACCGCATGGCCATCCCAGGTCTGGACACAGGAGAGTACTGGATCATCGAGCAGACGAGCTGCGCCACGGACGGCGGCAACGCGTCCCAGGCGCACTCCGCCGCCCCCGCCACGTTCTTGGCCAATCTGACGCTGGCGCATCCCGGCACTCCCGACGCCAACGACCGGGTGTGTCGCTACGACCGAACCAGCAGGGAATGGGACTGCGCCGCCCACAGCTACGACGTCGGTGCTGGCACCGTGACGCGCAATGGCGTGACGCGGTTCTCCGACTGGGCCGTCCAGGTATGCGACGTGGTGGGCGATGACCTGAGCGTGGCCTTCGCTGGTGCTGAGCCAGGCAGTCTGAGCGGAGGAGCGGGGGAGCAGAGGAGCGGAGGAGCACAGCATCCCGTTGTCCTCGCGGCGCGGGTGACGAACGACGGCGTCGTGCAGGTGCCGGCTGGGGCGTCGGTGGCCTTCTACGTGGGTGATCCCAATGCCGGCGGGACTCCTTCGACAGGGCTCAGGACAGGCCTCATTGACACCGCTGTAACCACCCAGGCCCTCGACCCTGGCGAGTCGGAGGAGGTCAGCATCACCTGGGCGGGGAGCACGGCGGGCGACCACGACATCCACGTGGTGGTCGGTGGCGGCTCGCAGGTGCTGTGTGGCCCGCCTCCCACCACCCAGCAGACCGTGTCCATCTTGGACGTGCCGTTGGTGGAGGACTGGAACCTGATCTCGTCCCACGTCAACCCCTTCAACACCGACACCAGCGTGGTGCAGCGTCCCATCGAGGGCCAGTACGTGGTCATCCAGGGCTTCGACCAGGGGGCTCAGTCATACTACCCCGAGCTGCCGCCCGGAGTGAACACGCTGACGGACGTGGATGGGGAGCATGGGTATTGGGTTAAGACCAACAGTGATCAGTTATCAGTTATCAGGAATCAGTCGGGTGACAGTGCGGCACAGGAGACAGTAGCCACTCTGCAAGTGGTGGGGGAGAAGTTGGCGGAGGATCGGGGGCTAGAGCTGGACGCGGAGTGGAACCTGGTGAGCTACCTGCCGAGGCAGGGGATGGCCGTCCCCGACGCGCTGGGGGACATTGATGGCCAGTACTCCGCTGTGTTGGGCTACGATGGCGGCGCCCTGTCCTACTATCCAGACATAGACCCCAGCTTCAACACCCTGCGCACCATGAAACCGCTGTTCGGCTACTGGATCAAGATGGGTCAGGCGGCTACGCTGCGGTACCCAACCACGGCGGTGGGTCACAAGTCTCCAATACCCAATACCCAATATCCAATACCCAATATCCGAGCAGCGGAACGAGCGGCAAGTGTAACCCCCACCCACACCTGGGTCAACTTCTACGGCACGGCGCAGGCCTGGGATGAGGCCCGGTTGCCTGTGGGAGTAACCGTAGAGGCGCTGGACGCCGACGGCGTGGTCTGCGGTGCGGCGGTGATCCACACCGAGGGGCAGTACGGCCTGCTGCCCTGCTACGGCGACGACCCGACCACGCCAGAGGACGAGGGCGCGCGGCCCGGCGACGTCATTCGCTTGATCGTGGGTGACAAGGTGTTGGCCAAGGGCACGTGGACGGCCCACGGCGACCGGCAGTGGAGGCCGCTGGGAAAGTCCTACACACAGCAAGTGTACCTGCCTTTGATACGAAAGGGAGATTGATACAGGAGGACGAGTAGGACGCAGATGAACGCAGATAGACGCTGATGTCGCTTCGCTTACATCTATCTGCGAGGGTGGTCTCCCCGCAAAGTGCTACTGGTCTACCAGCCGCTATCTTTGCTGACCGGCTCCCGCTGGATCGCCAGATCCAGCGGGTTGGGGGCGGGATCTGACGATCCCTTTAGAGCAATGGCAAGGAGCAACACTCAAGAGGAAGACTACCCAGATAAAAGCAAGAATCAGCGTAACTGCTCACCCTCCCGCAGGTTCAGAGGCAGTTTTTTAGCAGAAACAGGCTTCAACATCGAATTTGAGGTGTTGAACAAGCCGTTTGCGAACCTGCGGGAGGGTAGGCTGAGTAGATACGAATCAGCGTTTATCTGCGTTAATCCGCGTCCGAATCGAGGAGGAGGACATGAAATGCAATCATTGAGCACCGTGGCACGAATAGTCGCCCGCATCAGCCTGCTCGTGTTGGTCTTGACGCTGGCCTACAGTTCGGTCCGGGCCGACCCAATAGACCCCGGACCTGAGTGGGTGAACTTCTTCAGTAGCAATACCACCTTTCTCGGTCAGCCCGTGCCAGTGGGCGCCGTGGTCGAGGCCTTTGATCCCCAGGGAGTGAAATGCGGCCAGTTCACCGTCACCGATGAAGGCAAGTACGGCTACTTGCCCTGCCTTCGCGACGATGCGACAACGCCTGAGGATGACGGGGCTGACCCAGGGGACGTCATCAGCTTCACCATCAACGGTCTGCCAGCGCTGGCATTGGGGCCGGATGATCCCATCTGGACCAGCAACGGCGATCGTTGGCGGGTTGATCTGGAGGTACCTGATAGTGACAGCGACGGCGTCTTCGACGGCGGGGACAACTGTCCCTTGGCGCCGAATCCCAATCAGACCGACAGCGACGACGACGGTCTGGGCAACGCCTGCGATCCCGACGACGACAACGATGGGGTGCTCGACGCTGACGACAACTGCCGCGTCGTCTATAACCCCGACCAGGCAGACAGCGATGGCGATGGGGTGGGCGATGCTTGCTCTCCCGTTGGCGGGGTCATCGTGCCGGTCAACAAGGTGGATCTGGTGGCTCCGTGGCTGGGGCTAGTGGTCACGGCTTTGCTATTGACGCCTCTAGGGGTTTCGTTGGTCAGGAGGCACAGAGGCTAGGGTTTTGTGCATTCGCGGGGTGGCCCACCACCTATAACTTGAAAGCCACCAGGGGTAAGACCTCTGGTGGCTTCTTGTCATGCCCTACTCCTCCCCCTCGCAGGGGGAGGCTGGGAGGGGGTGAGCTATTCTTATGGAGAGCCCACCCTCCCCTGGGCCCTCCCTGCGAGGGAAGTGAAGCGAGATCTGTTTCTCGGAGGGGCGGGCATCTACGAACGTCACATCTCCCCCTAACCCCCTCTCCCAACCCTTCGCCAGGCTCAGGACAGGCCCTGGGCGAGGGGGGAAGCGGACTCCCTCTCCCGCTTCCCCCTGGGGTCGGGGGGATTGAGGGGGCGAGACTGGCTCCCCTATCATGCTTCCCCCCCAGGGTTGGGGGGGATTGAGGGGGGGCGCTGAGCTTCCTCCGCTAACCTGGCGGCAACCACAGCCAAACCGACATACAGCCAGAAGAGGGCCACGGCGTGGGGGAAGCTGAAGAGGTAATGGTCGAGAATCCCCCCCACCAGTCCTCCCACCACCGCTGTCTGAAGGCCCAACAAGAGAGCCTCCAAACGCGGGTCATCCACCATGCTTTTCCAACTGCGCCAGGTGTAGCGGAAGAAAATGACCATGATGACCAGGAAGACGCCCAATCCCACCAAGCCCATCTCTTCCGCGATGATCAGATAGAGGCTGGATACGCCCAGATAGATGTCTATGTCGGGTGTGCCGATGAATCCCACACCGATCCAGGGGTAGCGGCTGATGAGGATAAAGGCGTCCTTGTATTCCCCAAGGCGCATCTGGCTGGCCAGGTCCTGGAATTGCACCCCCTCAACGAAATGCACGACGTATTCTCGGGTTTGCGGTAGGAGCAGGACAAGCAGGGCCGCGACAATCAACACTGGGAGCAGGCGGCGGTACTTCACCGCGGCCAGCAGTGCCAGCGCACAGCCCAGGCCGAACATTGAGCCTCGCGAGAAGGTCAGTACCAGGCACAGCCCCATCACCGCCAGGATGGGCGCCGCCAACCAGCGTTTGAGGAGTGGGCGCTGGGCAAAAAGCTGAGGAATCGTCAGCGATGCTACCAGGATCAACAGGCCGCCCAGGATGTTGGGGTCAACGGAGGTGCCGATGGCCCGCATCGGTAGCAGAGGGTCATCCTCGATGAAGCGCAGCACCCCCCAGCCGGCCGGGTAATCGAAGATGCGCAGCGTGGAGAGGAGGCGGACGGTGAGGACCTGGGGCAGGAAATAGAGGATCACGCCGATCAGGGCTGCCCCGAAGCCGGCCAGGATGATGACCAGCACCAACTGCTCCAGCTCCTCTCTGGTTCGCACACAATTGACCGTCACAAAGAACAGAGCGATGCCCAGGATGATCTCGGCGAAGCGGCGCACGGCGTTGGGTGTGGGGCTGGCGTGGGCCAGCCCGGCCACGAAGGAGACGAAGGCCAGGAACAGGAAGATAACGATGGGCAGCGCCAAGGGAGAGGTAACGAACTCCTTCTGCTGGCCGGAAACCAGGCGGGCCAGCCAGACGGCAAAGAGCACCGCCACCACCAGGTTCAGAAAAGTGGGGGTGAAACCGATCTTGACCGGCAGGGCGGCGAAGGGCAGCAGGCACACGACGCCGATGAGGGCCGCGAAGCCGAACTGGGTGCTGCGCAGCATCAGCAGCCCGCCGACGAGCGCCACCACCAGGGCCGCGGTAAGCAGAGGGCCGGGATAGGCGATGAGCCATCCCCCGACGGTGCCTGTCACCAGGCAGAGGACGAGCACTGCCAGGCCGACCACCCAGCGTTTATCGGATACGAAAATGGCTTGTAGACGATTGTAGGCGTGGTGTTGCATCTAGACCTCCGCATGAAGTGATGCGTGGTGCGTGATCCATGATAGCTGCGTTTCGCGAATCACGGATTATGCATCACGGCTATGTTGAGAGGCAGCAGGATACGGTCATCCTTCACTTCTCCATCAGCGTTCAAGACGGGCAAGCGCTGCTCTGTTGCCAGTTCGTACATTCCAACCTCCAGCCGATATGCACCCGCTGGAGCGCTCTCGTTGATAGCCAGGATGTATTCGTCTTCGATGACCTCGCCGATGTCCCAGAAGGAGGTGGGGTAGTCGCCCTCCAAAGGCTGGCTGTCCATTTGCCCCCGGATGTTGCCCTCCTCGTCAATTAGATGGGTGAAGACGGTGTAATCGGTGCCCATCTTCCCCCCAGTCCGCCAGTAGAGCGTCAGGCGGATCGCCTCGCCTGGCCTGAGGTCGGTCTTGTCCACATCATACCCGATCAGGACAACTTTGTTGTCCAGGTTGAAACTCTGACGTTTGACCCCTTCGACTTTGCTCAGGGCAAGGTTTGACGTTTGACGTTCTTGAGGTGACATTTTCAACTGGCCGATGACAATGCTCTTGCCAATCGGTTGTCCTCTTGGATCGGAAACCGTCAGTTCTTGCCCAGTGGTGGGATCGTACAGTCCCACGTCTACTCGGATCAAGCTGGGTGCCAGGACGTCCTCGATGATAGGCAACTGATAGGTATCGCCTATGATCTCACCTGGCCTCCATAGGCTGGTGGGATATGTACCCCAACCGTGGTAAGTGTCCTCATTGCCTACCAACTGCCCCCTTCGCCCCAGAAGGTGGATGAAAAGATAGTAGTCCTCCTTCATCTCGGTAAGACCTTGCCAGTAGAAGGTGATGCCCACGGTTTCACCAGGCCCGGTCTTTTCTCTGTCCAGTTGGTAGCCGAGGAGTCGGATCTCTCCTCCGAAATCGTGGATGACATCTGGCGGGATCTCATCGGGCGAGATGATGGGTGGCCTGGCATACGCTGGGCCGATGTAGAGAAAAGGACAGAGGGCAGCGAAGGCGAACATCGCCAGACTAATCACGGTCACGAGGGTTTTGGTGTATCTTTCAGGTACAAGTTGGCTCAGGCCTAGCATCAGCAGGATGCATAAGGCTGAGATGGCGGGGAAAAGCAGCCGCCCCTGAGTGCCTGGCGTTGTCCATGTCCAGCGAATCAGGCCCAGGAGGACGATGGCTGACCAGAGGATTAATACGCCTAGTGTGAAGAAACCAGGTTTTTCCCGTTTCACAATGCTTCCTGGGACGTCAGAAGTGCCCGCTAATGCGCGTGTGTTAGGTACAAAGGCTTCTAAAAACCTGGTTTCTGACAACCAACGCCGTCTCACAAACCAAATCGCCAGGCCCACCAGGGCCAGTAAGCTCACCACGTCCAAGATGCCATAGGCTACAGGCGAAACCAGGACGCTGAACCAGCCGAATAGCGCCCAGAAAGACATCCGCAATCCCTCTAACTCACCCCATAACTCAGGCAGACTTGAAGGCGGGCTGCCTCGGCCAACCACTTCCAACATCATGTTCAAGCCCGTCGGGTCCCCGTAAAGAGTCCAATTCCTGACATACCACCAGCCAGCTACCGTCATGGCCACGGCAAGAGCGATCGTCCCGCCGACCAACGGCCTCGGTGAGCGGCGGCGGTAGGCTTCCACGATGAGAATGATAGCTGTCAAGACCAAGAGACCAAGACCGTTCAGCTTGGACAGGCAGGCCAGCCCCAGGACGAAGCCTGGCAATACGCAATATCCAATATCCAATATCCGTATGGTATTGGATATTGGATATTGGATATTGCGTATTAGAAGAAGCAGAGCCAGTGAGGCGAGAAAGGTCACCAGGTTGTCGTTGTTGATGGATCCGCTGATGAATAGAAACTGGGGGACGAAGGCGTTGATGGCCGCTGCGCCGACGGCCAGGTGTTCATGGTCGGGGAAAACCTCCAGGGCGAGTTTATAGGTCAAGAACACCGTGCCCGCCCCCAGAAGCACCGATAGCAGGCGGACGAAGTGCACTGCTAAGGTTGTGCCCCGATAGGGGAAGCTTTCTCTTTGGGTATGCACGATCACGTTCTTGTTGCCTGGATCCAGCGGTGTGCCGATGTTGGCCTGGGGGTTGCGCCAGAGCAAGGCCTCCGCATCGCTGGTGTCTATCCAAAAGGTGGCCAGTGCTCCCATCAGGTAATACAGAGGCGGCTGGCTGCCCTCCTGCTCCCACAAGCCTGGGTCTTCAGGACTCTGTACCGGCAGACCCTTGCCATCGGCGAGGTGCTTGATGACAAAGTAGTGGTAGATTTCATCAGGCGACTCGAAGATGGGCGTGACCAGGCTGTAGATAAGGCCCAAGGCGATGAACGTGGCCAGGATAAAGGTAATAGCCCTATGTCGTTCAATTGTCAGTCTCAGGTTGCAAGTCACAGGTCACAAGTCCCCACGAATAGTGAGGGCAACGAGTCAACGAGAAATAAGTAACGAGAGGGATGTGCACTCATTACTCGTTACTCCTTACTTCACTCGCACTTTGGTCAATAGGACGCGGTTGCCCATCAGCCGGCCGTCTTGGTCGAGGAGGTCCAGGCGGTCGCCGGTCTCAGCCAGGTAGAGGCCCACCTCGAGTTCGTAGACATCTGGAGGGGCGTCAGATGCAATGACCAGCTCGTATTCGTCCACGACGACCTGCCCCTTGCTCCAGGTGGACGTAGACGCGGCGCCTTCCTGCGGCTGGCGATCCGTCCCCGCCCACGTCTGATCTCGCTCTCTCAGAAGATGGACGAAGACGGTGTAGTTGTCCTCCATTTCGGCCAGACCTTGCCAATACAGGGTAAGATGGATTGCTTCACCCGGTGAGACCTTTCTCCGGTCCATCTCGTAACCTGCCAGAGCGATTTTGTCCCCAAAGTTGAAGTGCACTGGGTTGGGGAGGCCGGTTTCGGACCTGGGCAAGACCTCGATTTCCCCGAAGCGTACGTTATCGCCTATGCCTTTTCCCTCAGGACCGTATACAGGTAGCCTTTCACCCGTCGCGAAATCGAAAAGCCCGACCTCCAGTTGGGCCGAACTGGGGGTGTAGGTCGTCTCTGGCAGCGCCAGGGTATAGGTGTCAGCGATGGCATCGCCGGCCTGCCACAGAGTGGTGGGAAAGCTGCCCAGCCCAGGGAGGGTGTTCCTTTGGGCCAGGATCAGATCGTTCTCGTCCAGCAGGTGAACGAAGACGGCGTAGTCCTTAGCGAGGACTTCCGCCTTCATCTTGGTCAGGGATTGCCAGTAGAGAGTGACGGTGAGGGCATCGCCGGGTATCAGGTTATTGGATATTGGGAGATCATAGCCCCGGAGTTTCATCACTCCGCCGAAGTTCATATCGAGGCGGTTTGGGATGTCCTCGATCTCTTCCGCCGAGAGGAGGGGTGGCCTGGCGTAGGCTGGTGCGATGTAGGCCAGGGGGCAAATGATGGCGAACACCCACATCGCCACTGCCAACAGAGCTATGGCCTTGCCCCGCAAACGGCTGGGGACGAGTTGTAACAACCCCAGCAAAAGCAGAATGGTGATGGACGAAATGGCTGGGAAGAGATGTCGACCGGAGGGGGCGAAGATCCATTGTAGCCATCGTAGCAAGGCCGCGAAGACCAGAAGGCCCCACAGCAGAAGCAAGGCCAGGCCTGGCCACATGTCATTGCGAGGAGCACTTCGCCTACGCTCAGTGTGAACTCCGCGTCGAAGCAATCCCCAAGCTGGCAGGATATTGCTTCGCTTCGCTACTAAGAAACTGCGTATGTTTCTTACATCCTGAGTGGCGGCCACCCGCCATGGATAAACTCGCAATGACACACCCGTGAGTTCGTCCCTGTTCCTGATGACCAGGATCAACAGTCCCAGAGCGCCGAGTCGCGCCGCAACTCGCAGAGTGGTGTAGATCCAGGGGAGGACGTGGACATTGCCCCAGCCAAAAGCCGCCCAGAAGGATAGCTCCATCTGAGAGAATTCGTGGATCAACTGGGCCAGGGTAAGCTCTGGCCTGCCAGGCCCGACAATCTCTTGGTGGATCTGCACGCCCAAGGGGTCGCCGTGCAGTTGCCAATTGAGAGCATACCACCATCCTGCTACTATGGCCACAATGCCAAAGACAATTATGCATCCCCTGCGGAAAGCATGGCACGCGGCTAAACCCCCCTGCTGAAAGGACAAAGCCTCCTTCGACGAGCTCAGGACGACGCCTTCGGGGCTGGGTTTTAGCCCGTAGGCGATGTCCTGAGCCTGTCGAAGGAGCTTCGCTCTTTCAGCCCGGACGTTCACGTCCGGGCGAGGTGACCTAGACCAGGCGGCCATGGCGATGGCTACCACCGCAACGGGCAGCAGGGCCAGGGCACTCGCTTTCGTGATGAGGGCCAATCCCAGGACGAGACCCAACAATACGCAATACCCAATACCCAATGACCTGTCGTGATTTGTCTGGACAGTCTTACATTTGCCATTGCGAGCGTAGCGAAGCAATCTCCAAGGTGCAATTGCTGCCAACAGTGGAGATTGCTTCGTTGCTCCGCTCCTCGCAATGACGGTCATCGGGCGGAGCATGAGCCAGAGAGCCAGGGTGCAAAGGGCGGACACTGCGCTATCGTTGCTAACTGCGCTACTGATGAAGATGAACTGAGGGTTGAACGCAACCAGGGCTGCTGCGCCAGCCGCAAACGAGCGCTCTTTTGGGAATAGCTCCAGGACAATCAGATAGGTGGCCATGACGGTGATTCCGCCCCAGATCACCGATACCAGGCGAGCCGTGCGAACGGCCAACACTGCCCCACGATAGGGGAAGCGTTCCCTATCGGTGTGGAGAACGCGGTTCTTGTTGTCGTTGACCGTGCCGGGGGCATTGTAGCCCCAAAAGGGATTGAGCTTTACTAGATCCTGCCAATCGTCATCGTCAATCCAGAAGGTGGCCAGGGCCGCCGTGACATAATACAGCGGAGGTTGAGTGCTTTCCTGTTTCATCAGAGACTGCGTCCGGGCGAGGTCTCGCACTGGCAAGCCCTGCCCGTCGGCCAGGTATTTGACGTAAGGATAATGCCATATCTCGTCGGGCTTCTCGAAGAGGGGCGTGGCCACGGCGTAAACAATGCCCAGGGCGAAGAAGGCTGCCACGATGAGGGCGATGGCCCAATAGGGGACGCCACCTCGTTGCCCGTGACTCATTACTCGTTACTCCTTACTTTACTCTCACCTTGCTCAGCAGCACGCGATCACCCATCAGTCGTCCGTCTGGGCCCAGGATGCCCAGGCGTTTGCCAGCCTGGGGCAAGTAGAGCCCTACTTCGATCTCGTAAGCGCCTGGCGGAGTATCAGGGCTGGTGATTAGCTCGTATCTGTCCTCAATGATATGTCCTGGCTGCCAGGTGGAGGTGGGAGCAGCGCCATCTAGCGGTTGGCTATCTACCCTGGCCCAGATTTGGTCTTTTTCCCGTAGAAGGTGGACAAAGATGACATAGTCTTCTTGCATCTCGGCCAGGCCTCGCCAATAGAGGGTCAGGTGGATGGTCTCACCAGGCGAAGCTGCTCGTCGGTCCAGGTCGTATCCGATGAGGGCGATCTTGTCCTCGAAGTTGAAGTTCACAGGATTAGATACTTCTGCTTCAGCTCTGGGCGTGATCTCCATTTCATGAAAGCGGGCGTTATCCCCCAGGAGCTCCCCATTGGGGCCGTAGGCTAACAGGCGTTCGCCAGTGGCGAAGTTGTAGAGACCCACCTCCAGTTGAGCCTGGTTGGGAGCGAAGGCCGTCTCTGGCAGGATGAGGACGTAGCGATTGACGATGGTGTCTCCTGGTGACCAGAGGCTAGTGGGGTAGAGCCCCTGACCTGGGTACATATCCCGCTGAGCGACAATGAGTTCGTTTTCGTCGAGCAGGTGGACGAAGACGCTGTAGTCCTGGTTCATTTCGGCCAGGGATTGCCAGTAGAGGGTGATGGTGAGGGAGTTGCCTGGTTTCAGGTTATTGGTTATTGGGTATTGGGTATTGGATCTTGGGAGATCGTAGCCCAGGAGCTTCATCACTCCGCCGAAGGAGATGTCGAGGCGGTTAGGGATAGTCTGAATCTCTGTCTCAGAGAGCAGGTGAGGTTTGGCGTAGGCTGGCGCGATGTAGCGGAAGGGGGTGACGGCGGCGATGACAAACATCAAGCCGCCTATCAGGCAGGCCAGCATTTTGGTGTAGCGCTGGGGCACGAACTGACTCAGGCCCAGGAAGAGCAGGATCGAAATGGAGGAGATGGCCGGGAACAAGAACCGGCCTATGGAGGTCGCGATCCTGATCACCCAGGACATCAGACTCCCAAAGAGTATGACCAGCCAAGCCAGTAGGACTAAGACCTTAATCCAAGCTCTTTCGTTTGTTTGTCGCCTTTGCCACGCTCTGATCAAGAAGATCAACATGCCAAGAGCTCCCAACAGGGCCAGGATATCGAGGATGCGAGGGGCTGGATCTCCCAGAGGGACGTTGCCTAAGCCGAAGAGTCCCCAAAGGGATTGGGCGTAATCACCCCATTCTGCCATCAACTGGCGTAAAGTTGGTTGAGGCTGACGGGGGGCAAGCGTGTTCAGGAACATCTGCAGAGCTGTGGGGTCGCCATAGAGCCGCCAATTCCTAACAAACCGCCATCCGGACACTAAGGCCGCAGCACTTAACAGGAGAGCAGCTCTTGATGCAAATAACTTGACAGAACGCTGCCGGTAACTGCTGATGGCTACGACCAGAACCGCCAGTGGCAACAGACCCAAGGAATTCACCTTGGTCAAGGTTGCCAGGCCGATGATTACCCCCAGCAAAACCGAACGCCTAACTGAAACCTGTACTGAGCCCAGTCGAAGTATCGGCGTTTCGACGAGAGGGATGAGGAGCCACAAAACGAGTGAGGATAGAATGGTCACCAAATTGTCGTTGTTGACCGCGCCACTGATGAACAGGAATTGAGGGATGAAAGCGTTGACGGCTGCTGCACCCAGGGCCAGATACTGGCGCTGGGGGAATATCTCCAGGGTGATCAAATAGGTGATGAGTACTGTTCCTGTGCCCATCAGCACCGATAGAAGGCGCAGGGCATGTACTCCCAGCGAGGTCCCCTGGTAGGGGAAACGTTCTTCACTGGTGTGGATTAACAGATTCACGTTGCCATCGGCTTTGGCCACGCCGATGTCGGCATGGGGATTGAACCTCAGGAGCTGGGGCATGTCTCCGGCGTTGTCCCAGAAGGTGGCCAGAACTCCCAGCAGGTGATACAGGGGCTGCTGGTATCTCTGTTGATGCGAAAGCTGGCTCACAGCGGGATCCAATTGAAGCAAGCCGATCGCTTCGCCAAGTTGTTTGATACGGGCATAATGTTGTAGTTCATCGGGTGCTTCGAAGAGGGGGGTGACAGCACTGTAGGTTATGCCCAGGACGAAGAAGGCCGCTAAGACTAGGACGATGGCCCGCGGGAAGTCCTCCTTCCGTCGTCTGATAGTCTCAAGTCCCAAGTTCCAAGTCACAAGTCACACTTCTCCAGTCTGCGGGAAGTCCTCCTCCCGTCCTCAGCCTGGTCCGCTATCACTGACCAGGTGTGAACATCAGTCGCACCGTGCCGCCCTTGCTGGGAACAACGAGCCAGTCGCCGACGATCGCCGTACCGGGCGGGCCATCTGCGGCGACGGGCCTGTGGGGCAGCCGCCAGCGGAAGCCCTCGGGTGGGGTTGCGCCAGAGAGGGTGAGGGTAAGCGTACCGTTCCATGCGGCGTCGGCTTGCTGGACCGTGCTTTCCGTGCGCAGGTTCACCTCGCCAAAGTGGGTGGGCGCGTTCTCCAGGATGATCACCTGCCCCGCTCCCAGCCACCAATCGGGCACGCCGTTGAAGAGCTCCAGCGCGTCGTCGCGCTCAGAGATCAACATCTCGCGTACGAGGGTGGCGTAGCTCGCGGCGGCCCAGGCATGGGGCATGTCGCCGCCGGAAAAACCTCCGTTGGTCAGACTCACCTGCTCGGCCCAGGCGAACGTGCCTGGCAGGGTTTGATGCGCCAGCGTCCAGCCCAGGATTTGATGCAGCACATCCATCCGGCCCAGGCGCAGGTAGGCGTGAGCCAGCCCCAGTCCGCCATAGGGCCAGAATTGCCCTCCGTGGTGGCTAAAGGCCCCCTCATGGGGTGCAATCCAGAGTTGGTAGTAATGGTCGAACGAGCGCGAGAGCAGCGGCATCTCGCGGGGCAGCACTTCGACTGGCCACAGGGCGGGCATTGTGCTCCGCGCCATTGCAGAGTCCTCCACACCCTCTACCGCGCCGGGGATGTAGGCCGGCTCCGGCCCCATCACCGCCTCAACCGAGGCCAGAATCGCCTCTCGCAGCGCATCTGCCTCGGCCTGCATCCAGGCAGCGTCCTCCGTTTCCCCCAGTTCGTAGGCGGCGTGGGCGGCTTCCTCCAGCCCGGCTACTGCCCAGAAGTTGTCCCAGTAGTGATGCCAATCGGACGGGCCGAGGTCCTCTGCGCTCTTGCTGGGGGGCAGCAAGCCCTGAGCCGGACCTGTAGAATCAGCCTGGGATGCACGCAGTTCGGTGATAAACCGCGCCGCCGCGCGCAGGGCCGGATACCACTGGCGCAAAGCAGCTTGGTCGCCAGTGTAGCGGTAATACGACGTGACGAGGAAGATAGCCTGTCCCTGTGCATCCCACTCGTCATCCTCCCACGGGATGTTTTCCCCCTGTATGGGCGGCACACGGCCATTGGCCTCCTGGCCCGACAGAACGGCTGGGATGTAGGCCCGCACCGCGTCGGCGTGGCCGAATTGCAGTAATGCCAGCCCGATGTAGGCCGCATCGCGCACCCACATCGCATCGTGGTCCAGCGGGCCAGGGTGGGGACCATCCGGATCGAGCGCCAACAGCAGATAGCCTATGGAAGCTGGCACCCCTCTTTCCACAAGATCATCCGGCAGGTCAATCGTCACCTGACCGGTTGCCTTCTCCCACGCGGCGATCGCTTCCGCCAGCCGAGCGGGAAGGTGTCCCGCGGCGTCCGACCCGGCTACGGGGAATGGAGCACCAGGCGCGGCAGGGAAGGCAAAGGAAAACGCAGTGGACTGCCCGGCGTCTAGGCTGAGAGGGTAGGCCCACACCGCTGCTGCATCTCCATCCGGAGCGCTGGCGATGGTCTCCTCGTCAGGGACCCGGCCCTGCATTGTAGCCCTCATCGCCTCCCCCAGCAGCCCCACGCCGGCTTCCTCCGGTGACGTTTCGGCGACCATGAATGGCTCACCGTTGACCCTCAGGTGCGTTTGGCGGGAGGCTGTCTCGCGCAGGCCGATGGCATAGATCGGGGCCATTCCCCAGTTGATGGCCAACGGGCGCACGGTCACCAACAGAGTAAGCTCGCGCTTTGTATCACTGACGTTGTTGGCAATCACCTGCCAGTGCACTGCAGAATCCTGTGTATCGCCGAAGAGTACGCTCTTCAAGGTCACACCGAAAGCGTCCCATTCCCATTGTGGGATAGGCAGGTGATCGTTCACCAGCGAGAAAAGGATACCGTTCTGGGCCCCGGAGGTCAGTTCGCTGGTGGCAGGGTCGTATAGCCACACTTCCGCCGTGGGTGCCGTTGCCCAGGGTGCGACCGCGCCGTCGAAGGATAGCAGCGCCTCGTCGGCGGCATTGATCTGGCCAGCCATCGTCCAGGCGACAGGGCGGCCCCGTGCCCAGGCGGGCATGGGCCAGGCGGGATACGAATCCGCCAGCCAGGTGACGTATTGAGCACTGGTTATTACTGCGCGGGGCTCGCAGCCCAGGCGCAAGGGTTGTCCAATTCCTCCATATCCGCCTTGATCCTCGACGCGGATCGCCAGGTGAAGCTGGTCGCCCGGGTTGCCGAATTCCAGCAGGTCGAGGACCACGACTCCCAAGCTGAGCCCCTCCGAGGCGGGTATCCGCTTGCCCTCCACCCACAACGTGGCAACGTCGTCCACTCTGCCGAAGCCCAGGTAAACGGCTGACCAGTCGGGCAGGGTAACTTGCGTGCGATACCAGGCCATGCCATCGTACTCCAGCCCGTCTGACTCCCACAGTTTGCCGGGCGCGAGGGCCTGCCAGTCAGCGTCATTGAATGCTGGCGAAGCCCATCCTTCCGTTAACCCTATGTCGTCGGGGTCGGTGCGGAAACGCCATCCTGTATCGAGGGTGATCGCTGTTGGTGTGAGGTAGCAATCGGCAGTGGGAGTGGGTAGTGGGGGGGGGGCATTGCTTGCTACTCGTACCTTGCTCAATAATACGCGGTCATCCAGGAGCCGTCCTCTCTGGCCTACGATTCTCAGGCGCTCTCCTGTCGCAGCCAGATACAGGCCTATCTCGACATCGTAGACGTCGGGGGGAGTGTCAGGGTCGAGAACGAGTTCGTACTCGTCCGCTATCGTCTGGCCAGGCTCCCAGGTCGAAGTGGGAGCATCGCCGCTCTTGGGCCAGTTGTCCTTTTGGGCCCAGATGCGGTTCTCTTCTCCCAGAACGTGGGTGAAGACAGAATAGTCCTTTTCCATCTTGATCAGAGCTTGCCAGTAGAGGGTCAAGTGGATGGTCTCACCAGGCGAAGCACATCGTCTGTCCATATCATATCCGACGAGGGCGATCCTGTTCCCCAAGTTGAAGTTGACAGGGTTGGGTACTCCCATTTCATCGCGGGGCAAGATCTCGATTTCGTGGAAGCGAGCGTTGTCGCCCAAGAGTTCACCGGTGGGTCCATAGGCCAACAGTCGCTCACCGGTGTCGAAGTTGTAGAGACCCACCTCCAGTTGGGTCTGGTTGGGAGCAAAGGCCGTCTCTGGCAGGAGAAGGACATAGCGATTGGCGATGGCGTCTCCGACTGACCAAAGGCTGGTGGGGTAGAGGCCCTGTCCTGGGTACATGTCCCGCTGGGCAACAATGAGCTCGTTTTCATCCAGCAAGTGGACGAAGACGCTGTAATTCTGGTTCATCTTGCCCATGGATTGCCAGTAGAGGGTGACGGTGAGGGAATCGCCGGGCAGCAGGTTATTGGTTGTTGGGTATTGGGTATTGGATATTGGCAGATCGTATCCCAGGAGTTTCATCGCTCCACCGAAGGAGATGTCCAGGCGGTTGGGGATAGCCTGAATCTCGGTTTCAGAGAGCAGGTGGGGTTTGGCGTAGGCTGGCGCGATGTGGCGGAAGGGGGTGATGGCGGCGATGACGAACATCAGGCCAGCTATCAAGCAGGCCAGCGTTTTGGTGTGGCGTCGGGGCACGAACTGGCTCAGGCCCAGGAAGAGTAGGGTCGAAAAGGCCGAGATGGCTGAGAAGACCAGCCGCCCCTGGGAGGACCAAGTTTGTAGTGCCCAGCGGATCAAGGATACGAACACGACGGTCGGCCAGGCCAACAGGATGGCAACTTCCACCCAGGCCTCTGGCCGCAGGCGGTCTCGAATCAGCTTGCGGACCAAGAAGACGATAACGCCCAGGGCGGCTGCTATGGCCAGGAAATTCAGCAGGCGGTAGACCCAGGCGTCCATGGGTACGTTCACCCCGCCAAAGAGCCCCCAATAGGACATGGCGAAGCCCTCTCTCTCCCCCCACAACTGGCGGAGAGTGGCAGGGGGGTGACGCCGACCAAGGATGTCCAGGAACACGTTCCAACCCAGCGGGTCGCCATAGAGGCGCCAGTTGCGCCAATACCACCAGCCACTGATGGCCAGGGCCGGCAGAATGACGATTGACCAATGGCCAATGACCAAGCCAAGACGCTTGAGCAGTGGAGCATCGCGATACTGGTACCAGATACGGACGGCGATGGCCAGCAGAGCCAGCGGGAACAACCCCAACGCACTCTCCTTCGTCAGCGCCGCCAAACCGAGAACAAACCCCAATATCCAATACCTAGTATCCAATATCCAATTGCGATTGGATATTGGATATTGAATATTAGATATTTTGACCATCATCAGTAGAGCTAACGAACACAGCGGCACCACCAGGTTGTCGTTGTTGACCGCACCGCTGATGAACAAGAACATGGGGGTGAAGGCGTTGACGGCTGCAGCGCCAAGAGCCAGGTCCTTCCGGCCAGGGAATACTTCTAGAGCAAGCAAGTAGGTCAGGAGTACGGTGGCCGCTCCCATCAACACCGAGAGGAAGCGTATGAGATGCACGGCCAGGGCCGCCCCCTGCCAGGGGAAAGCCTCTTGCTGGGAGTGGACAACCAGATTCGTGTTGCCATCGGCGGTCAGGACGCCATTGTCCACGTGGGGGTTGTGCCATAGCAAAGGCGGGTAGCGAGGTTTTCCGCCGCCCTCGTAGGCATCAGCCGTGTCCACTTCCAAGTCGGTGTCAATCCAGAAAGTAGCCAGGGCACCCAGGGCATAGTACAGGGGGGGCTGGCTGCCCTCCTGTCGCCAGGGCTGATCAGCATCGGCATCTTGTACGGGCAAGCCGTTGCCGTCCGCCAGGTGCTTGACGAAGGGATAGTGCCACAACTCGTCGGAGGCTTCGAAGATAGGCGTTACCAGGCTGTAGGTAATCCCCAAGGCGATAAACGTGGCCAGGATGAGGGCGATGGCCCAGTGCCGTTTGATGGTTTCAAGTTTCAGGTTACAGGTCACAGGTTACAAGTCTCCAGTCATTTGAGCCTTGAACTCTATTCCACTCTCACTTTGCTCAGCAGAATGCGATCGCTAGGCAAGGGGTTTCCTTGCTCATCAGAGGCAGGAAGCCGCAACATGGTCTCCAGGTCGTACATCCCCACTTCGATCTGGTACTCGCCTGCTGGCGCTGTCGCGTCTACAACGATCTCGTATTCATCGCTCACTACCTCGCCGGGAAGCCAGCTCGTCGTGGGATGGGTGCCCCTCACGGGAAGGTTATCTCTCTGTCCCCAGGTGCGATTTCGGGCATCGAGGAGGTGCACGAAGACGGTGTAGCTGGTCTCCATTTTCGCCAGGGCTTGCCAGTAGAGAGTCAGGTGCAAAGTGCCGCCTGGTTTAACAGTGGCCTTATCGAGATCATGGCCGAGGAAGGCCACCTTGTCAGCCAGGTTCGCGCGAAGAGGGTGTTGGATGTCAGTTGGCACGGTGAAATTCCGTTCGGGGGCCACCACGGACAGTCTCGCCAGGTGTTGGAAGTTGGAGGTTGGAAGTTGGAAGCTCAAAGTTTGCTCCCCAGTTGGTGCGGCGGCGTCAACTGCCAGATCGTATTGGCCGCGAATGACCTCGCCTTCGTTCCAGCGATTGGTTGGATACTCTTCATTAGCCAAGGGGAACTCTCCCTCAGCCCAGACATGTCCCTCGCTATCTTGCACTTGCAGATGAAGGCGGTAATCGCTTTCCATTGACTGGAGTGCCCGCCAGAAGAGGATGACTCTCACCGCTTCGCCCGAACGCACCTCAGCGGACGACAGGTCGTAGCCCAGAAGCTCTACCTGGCCGTCGAAGTCGTGACGCAGGTGGTGAGGGATGGCGAGTTCCTCGATAGTTGGCGGCACGGTGGGGCTGGCGACGGAGACTGTCCCTAAAGTGTACTCTGCGCCCGCTGGCGCACCCCCTTCGTCCAGGATGTTCAGGCTTTGCAGCGTGCCCACACTGTAGAGAACCATCTTCACCTGATAACGGCCCGGAGGGATGCCGGCGACGAGGGAGAGAGTGTGATGCCTCTCGCTAACCTGGCCCACTTTCCAGGCACAGGTAGCCAGGGAGGCTTCGTCTTCCAGCCATTCATCTGCCTGGCCCCAGAGGTGCCCTTGTTCGTCCACCAGCCGGAGGGAGAGGGCGTAATCCTCCTGCATCTGCGCTATGGTCTGCCAACGGAGGGTTATCCCCAACTGTTTTCTGTACTCGATTTCATCTTCGGTGAAGCCATGGCCGGTTAGCAGCAAGCGACCGCCAAAGTTAACATCTGATTGCACCTTGATAGGACTCGAATCCAGGGCCAGGGGAGAGGTGAGGAGATAACTCGAGACGATAGCGTGGGGAAGGATCTCTCGATCAATGAGGAGGGCATGGGTATTCAGTTGGTAACTCATCCAGCTCCCCACGTTGCTCTCCGGGTAGGCGACGTACCACAGGCGCTGTGGCCCAGTGGACTCTGCTAGCCTGTTGGCCGTCTCAGTCCAGCCTTGGCTGTCAGAGACGACATAGTAGGACAACGGCCCTTGATAATGTTTCACGAAGGGCGAGGCGGCGTCGAGCAAGACGATGTCGTTTGGCTGAGCCTGGCTCTCCAGATAGGAGATCAGTTCGCGGTAGTGAGTGTTGGGATAGATCCAGGCGTAGCCTACGCCGTGAATGTTGACCACATGCTCAGGCTCTTGCTGCTCGTAGAGAGCGGCCCTGGCAGGGGAGTCCTGCTGTATATCGCTGACGTGGAGGACGGCGTAGTCAGCAGTGGCCAGGTTGTGCTCTGTCAGTCCCTCCGTCTGGCCTTTGAACAAAGGGGCGAAACCTGGGATGCCCCAGGTGGCGACGCGAAGATCTGCTGCGTCCTCCTTTTGATTTAAGTACCTGGCTGCCAGATCCATGCCCTCACCCCAGCCCACAGGCAGGACGTGGGTAGCCCTGGGTGTGCCACCCACGAGGGGGTTGTAGTATGCCAGATAGTAGGGGTGATAGGATATGATGTGTCCAGCCTGGAACACGAACAGCACAATTAGCCAATGACCAACTTCTAACTTCCAACTTCCAGCTTCCAGCTTCCCAAGTTCCACCAAGCCCCAGGCGGCCACAATATCCAGGGCGAGGATTACGGGCAGCATGTAGCGGTCGAACTTCTTCGCTCCCAGGGTCATAAGTATAGTGAAAAGGCAGGCATACGCAAGTAGAGCCGCTAAGTTTCCTCTCCTGGTCTTCTGGCCGCCGAAAAGTAAGGGAAGAGCTACCGCCAAACCGAGCACGGTCAGAGGAGTCGTGCGGAACGCCAGGGCGACCGGGTAGAACCAGGGTCCTGGATCGGCGACGGACTTTCCCAGAAAGAAGTCGGAGGTGGCATGGGGAGTGGCGGCGTAACCGAAGGCCGTGTCGAGCACGCTTTGGACAGTGCCTAAGGGACTAACCCACATGGCCGGCCAGAGAATGAAGAAGACGAGGGCGGCGGCGAGGCTCCAGGTGACGAAAGAGCCGAGTAGCCAGGGGATCGCCCGGCGCAAATCCCGCTCTTTGGCCAGATAGGCTACGGCCAGCAAGAAGCCGGCGAAAGGGGCTAAGAAAAGGGCGTAGGACTTGCTGAGGACGGCCAAAGCAGCGAAAGCTCCGGATAGGAGAAGGTATAAGCGCCCTGCGATGGGCGAAGGTCTCCTGACCGAGCCCTTTTCGCCTCGGTCGGGAGACCTTCGGCGATCAAACTGGTGTAGGTGAACAAGCATGCTGAGCACCGAGAGGATCATGAAGTTGGCGGCCAGGGCATCAATGTGCAGGACACGGGAGAGGGCGAGGTGAAAGGGATCGAGGGCCAGGACGAGGGCCGTAAGGATAGCTACCCTAGCGTCGAAGAGCCGTCTGGCGAGGAGGTAGATGCCCACGACGCAGGCCGCACTGAGCACTGCCAGCGGCAGCTTTGCTGCTGAAAGGAAGGGAGCCAGCTTGCACATGGCTTCTGCGTCCCTGGGATCAAGGGCTGACAGGTCACTCAACCAGGCCAAATCAATCGCAGACCCAAAGCCTAGTAAACGCTGAATCGAAATGCCTGTTGCTCCGGTCCACATGGTTGTCACCCCTGGGTGTCCAACCAGGAAGGTGCCCCTGAAATCACCCCTGAGCAGCGCCGTCAGGAAATGAATTGACCGGTAAGTCCACATCGGCTCGTCCCAGGTGATGAAAGTATTGATGTTAAGAAGGCGTGGAAGCAAAACCAAAAGAAACAGGATGGGGTAGATTAGAGTTCCTCTTTTTATCGCTCTGACCATCGGCTTCATCTAGGGATTCCCATTCACGGTTATCTTAGGCTCCAACAATATGCAGTCATCCAGCAGGTGTTGTCCGTGCTCATCCGCAGCCGTCAATCGTTCCATCGTCTCCAGCAGATACATGCCCACCTCGGCTTGATATTCGCCTGGTGGAGCATCGGGAGTGACGGCGATGTCGTAATGGTCAGCGACGATCATCCCTCTAAACCAGGCGCTAGTGGGCAGTAGCCCGCCTAGGGGCTGACTGTCCATCTGGCCCCAGATCAGACTATCCTTGCCCAACAGGTGGGTAAAGACGGTGTAGTCCTCATCCATCTCTTCCAGGGCTTGCCAGTAAAGTGTCAGACGTATAGTGTCGCCTGGCTTGATGGCAGTATGATCCAGGTCGTACCCTAAGAGCTTCATTCGGTTGCCTGTAAGCGAAGCGACATCCACCTCTAAGGGATATTCGATGGGTTCAAACAATTCGAAGACACACCATTCACACGGCAAGCCCTTGTAGGCGAAGGCTAGCGCCCAGCCAGGTGCCAGGGTTTCGAACGAGATTTTCCCCCCATCGCTGTCGAAGTATTGTCCGAGGAGAGCCTCTCTCCTCCAAAAGGTCTCCCGATCGAGGAGGACATATCCAGCCTCTTTTCTAGCAAGGTAGGCGGTGAAGGCTTCCCATGTCGTGATGTCGGAAGGGATCTCCTTAAGCCTGAGTTTCCCTCCATATCTCCAGTTTGGAAGAGTATTGCTGGGTCCCCAGATGATTTGTTCATCCTTTCCAACCTCCCTCTCCAGCCACAACAGCACGTTCTCCCCATCGGCGTTTCGCAAGCGGTCTGCCTCGAAGGGATTCTCCAGAACATGCCTGGCCGCTTCCACGCTGGTCAAGGAGACCCACAAGGCCAAGCAGGCATAGAAGGCTATATAGCCTACTAAACCGATCGTCTTGGCTTTACCACTTTCAAGGGGGAGAATCCGGGTTGAGATGGCCCGGCCGAATTTCTGTGTTAGATCTGCAGCAAACAGGTATACCATCGGGGCCAGTGGGACTGTAAACCTGGGCGCCACATCAACCTGAGCAAACCAGGTGAATAGGAGGTAGAAGAGGACAAGCAGCATTGTGGTGAATACGATCTTCTCCCTATTCACTCTATAGAACGAAATGACATTCCTTCCAACATGGGCCAAAGCAGCCAGTATCCCCACACTGACCAGCAGGCCATAAGGGGAGCTAAGGAAACGACATATCGCTTCGCATCCCATGGGGATAAATGATTGCCCAAGGATGGGGCCTATCCTCTTCATCCCATACCACTGCCTGGCTAGAATATCCCCTATCGTATGGGTCCTGATATACGTAAGGGCAGTAGGGAGGTTTTTCCCAATGGCGTATTTGTCCTCCCATCTATCGAACCACATCGCATGGGTTATGGTGAAATTATAAAACGGATTTCCATACTCCCTGTAATTATAGGCTAGAAGGACGGAGGCAGCTATCAAATAAAAAAGCAGATAAGCTATTATCCCCTTCTCCTTCAGGATTCTTGTTTTATATATGATCAACGCTGATAAGACAAACGAGATCAGGAGCAGTTGTCCAGTCCCTTTGGTTAAGTAGGCCAAGCCCGCGAAGAGGCCAGCCGCTGCCCAGTAATGCCGCGTCGAAAAGCCCCTGACCGTGTAATACCAACTGACAAAGAACAACAACACGAGCAGCGATTCACATATCGCCCCCGAGGATTCGCGGACAAATTCATGGTTAAGGCTGAGGAGAAACGTGGCCACGAGCGCTATGTCATTGCTGTACATGAGTCGGGATAGGAGGAAGACAACGATCAATCCTACGGCGCCGATGGTCAGACTGAGCAGCTTCGATTTTGTAAAGTAGGCCCACTCCCTCTCGGCAAACAATGAGATCAAGGCTGGGTAGAGGGGATGCCTATTGCCATCCGTCATGGCTTTGCGGTCTCTTATCTTCAAGCCTAGCCGCAAATAAGAACGCTGATCATTGGTGCTTGAGTTCCAATTGCGTCTCACCTCCATCAGCCCCACGCAAAGGAAACGGCCGATGATGAGGGCCATGATCAGGCATATCACTATCTTCCTAACCAACGTGAACTTACCTGTTTCAACCACTACCTCAGGTCTCCCACACTAGAATTCAAGCCACTCTTGCTAGTGGCCCTCGATCATAACCTCTTCTAGCAAGATCCTATCCTCGAGCAGTCTCTCCCCCTTCCAATCAAAAGCCGGCAAGCGCTGCAAGGTAAGGGCATCATACATACCTATCTCCAAGATGTATTCTCCAGGCGGGGCATTGGGCTCTACAGGGATTTCGTACTCGTCAACAATCACCTCTCCTTCCAGCCACCCTGTGGTTGGATACCTGCCCTGGCCCGGCACGCTATCCTGCTGTCCCCAGATATGCTTGTCCTCGTCTATCAGGTGGGTAAAGACTTTGTAGTTGGTGCTCATGCGACTTTGGGCCTGCCAGTATAGGGTTAACTGGAGTGCATCGCCAGGTTTTATCTTGTTTTCCAATAGATCGTAGCCGAGGAAGGATACGCGGGAAGAACTCCTCCCGTCGGCGAGATTGCCTTGCATTGGATGTTGGATATTTGCAGGCATAGCAAAGTTCCCTTCCCAACGCACCGCCGGCTTCTTGCTTAGAAGAATCCGATCCCCCGGCACACAATTTCCCGCCTCATCGAAAACAGGCAATCTCTCATTTGTCTCTCTATCGTACATTCCAATTTCGATAGTGTATCCCCCCGGCGGCGCATCGGCGGACACGGGAATTTCAAACTCCAGAACGATCACCTCTCCAGGAAGCCACTCGGTAGTTGGATGGAACCAGCCCCAGGCGATTTCGTCCTTCTGGCCCCACAGGTTTTCCTCTGTGTCGAGAAGATGAGTAAAGACCGTGTAGATGCGTTCCATTCGCTGCTGGGTTTGCCAGTACAGGGTCAGATGAAGTGCATCTCCTGCCTCCACTGCCCAGTTATCAATGGTGTAACCCAAGAACCTGACCTTATTAGCCAGATTCGCTATTTGAGGATTCTGAATGGAAAGTGGGTCGAGGAGGAGATATATCCTGTGATCTGTGCCGTAGGACCAAGCCAGATAGTAGCGCTCCCTCATCCAATCCATAAAAGCAGGCAAGCGGGGCAAGCGGTCAATCCAACTGACGATAGCTTTGGGTTTATACTCCTCCGCCACCGATATCAGCTCTTCATCCGTAAGCAAGCCGATCTTTATCCTTTTGGCCGAGACGGTGCATAGCGAGGGAGGCACCCTTCTTCCAGCCCGGAATGGTATTATTGGATAGTCAGTGATGACGAATTCGTCGGAAGCAGTAGCTTCTTGTATGAACTGTACTCCTAGTTCTTGACTTCGATAGGAAGGAGCAGCTAATAGCTCTCTATCCGCTTTCACAATTTGGGGTAGGCTCGCGAGATAGATTCCCAAAGCGATCAGGCCAAAGATGAGAAGTCCCTTTGAATGTAATGTCAAGGCAAGGGCCTGGCGTAGGTAATCCCAAATCTGCTGGCCAGCGATACCCGCCAGGATCGCAAGAGGGAAAAGCAGAACCACAAGGTGGTGCTGGGGCCACATAGGAGAGCGTGTCAACAAAGCGACAAGGGTGATAAATAGCCAGGCGAGGATGATGAGGGTTTCCTTGCGGTGTTTCCTCATGCCAGGTATGATCCCATACAGACCCAAGGCCAGAAGACCATAGTTATCGGTTATCAAGTACTGCCATATTTTCCTCGCATGGGGAATCACTTTAGGATCGTAAACCTGGCTTGATCGTAACTGGGTGCCCACCACTTGGTCGTACATGGCTTGCCAGTCGTAGAACGATAACCCAATCAGAATGGGCAAGGCTATGGATAGAATCCAAAGCCCAACTTCCAACCCTTCGGCCGTAAGCGGAGCGACGCTCAGGACAGGCTTCCAGCCTCTAGCCTCCAATTTCCGCCAATGGACAAGGAGGATTACGAGGCTCAGGGGGATAAGAGCCAAAGTTGACGTCGCTTTCACTAAGAAGCCCAATGCGAAGATAGCACCAGACAGAAGCAGCCAGCGTCTACGGTGGGTATGGAGCCAGTTGAACATGAAGGCCAAGGATAGCGTAGCCAGGCTTATGGAAGGGAGGTCGGGAGAGATGATAGCCCGGGATAACCAGAAAAAGTTGGGCGCCAGGGCCAGCATCACCGTACCAATCAAGCTGCCTACTGATCCTCCTATTCTATAAGTGAGTAGAGTTGTGCCCAGGAGGCCCAGGGTAGCCAAGAGTACGATCACAGCTCGTCCCACGGCCACGGAGTTGCCGAAGATGGCAAAACTAAGTTGTATCAATGCAATCAGACCCGGCAATTGATCTGTCCAGATATCGGTGTACAGATGATACCCCTTTTGCATCAAGAAAACCCGCATCAAGTACATTCCTTCATCTACGCCCCATTGGAACCCTCCCAAATGGGTCAATTGCCATAGGAAGAAGGCAGCGGGCAAACTTGCCAGAGCCACTGGAAATTGGAAGTTGGAAATTCTATGTTTCACTTTTCAATCTCGTCGTTCAAGGGGGGTGTTAGAAATTGGAACCAGGATCCTATCGTCGGGCATCCGTGCCCCCTCTTCGTCGAAAGCCCGCAGGCGCTGCATCGTCTCCGCATCGTACATCCCTATCTCGATCACGTACTCCCCTGGCGGGGCATCAGGCCTGACGGGTATTTCGTACTTGTCTACGATGACCTCACCTGGCAGCCATCCTGTCGTCGGGCGGGTTCCCCCTACAGGGATGCTGTCTTTCTGCCCCCGGATTTGTTCCTCCTCGTCCAATAGATGGGTGAAGACTTTGTAGCTGGTCTCCATCTCCCTTTGAGCTTGCCAGTAGAGAGTGAGGTGCAAAACCCCGCCGGGCTCGACGGCTCGACTGAGCTCGCCGAAGTCTTCTGTCTCCGCCAGGTCATAGCCGAGGAGGGTTACATAATCGCCTAGATTTGCTGTAAGCGAAGCGGTGGGGTGCCGGATCGTTTCGGGAACGGCGAACTGCCTTTTTATGCCCTCTATCGTCACTTTGGTGAGGACAATGTCATGCTCCAGCAGGCGTCGCCCGGCCGCTTTGTCTACCAGATTGAGGGTCAACTGGCACTCGCTGGATGGGGCGGTGACATCAACGATCAACTCGTACTGTCCACGGACCACCTCGCCTTCAGTCCACTGAGTAGTAGGATATACCGAAGGCGTTGCCCTGGCGAGGGGGAATCTCCCCTCGGCCCAGACACTGTCAGTAGCATTTGTTAGCGAAGCGGCGGCATCTTGAAGCTTCAAGAGAAGATCGTACTCCTTGGACATTCGCTTCAAAGCCCGCCAGAAGAGGGTGAGATGTAGGGTGTCGCCGGATCTAACCTCCGTGGCGGCCAGCTCGTAGCCCATAAGCTGTATCTCGTCCCCTGTAAGCGAAGCGGCGTCCTCCATAACGGGATGGGGGATGGCCAGTTTCGCCAAAGTGGGGGGCTGGGCGGGCCTAGTCACCTGCAACGTGCCCAAGGTGTAGTCGAACCCAGACGGCGTACCGTCTGGATCTCGGACCTCTAGCGCGTCCCAGGCGTCAAGGGGGCGGAGCCGAGCCATTATCTGATACCGGCCTGGCGGGGTGCCGGGCAGGACCGGGAGCTTGTAGAAATCGAGAACCACCTCGCCCACTGGCCACTGGGAGGTGGGAAACTGAACCGCCCTCTCCAAGCCCTCCTCATCCCAGTAGGTCTCGGTCTCAATGTCCATCAACTGCTTTTGCCCCATCCCCCACAGCTTCCCTTGCTCATCCATTAAGCTGAGGACCAGATAATAGTCTTTTTCCATGGCCGCCAGTGAACGCCAACGCAGGGTCACTATGAGCTCACCGCCAGCCTCAACCGCATCAAGGCCCACCGACTTCGAGGGCTCTATCAGATCTGTAGGCCTATCTCCCCCAGCGAGGCCGGTCAGCATTATCTTGTCGCCGAAGTTCACCTCCAAGGCCTGGGGCATCAAATCATTCAGATGGTACACCTCCAGAAGCCTGTAATCATAAACCATCCGGCCCGCCAGGTGAAAATGGTCTTGCACATAGCGATGAAAATCGTCATAGTCGCGCAGGTTGGCCAGTTGATGAGCCCCCTGAGCGATGTTCACCAGCACCATCTTCACCTGTTTCTCCTCCATCTCTTGAATCAGATCCTGGCCTAGTATCTGTCCCCCGAGGGTGGCCCCCCTTGACAAACCAGCCCCCAAAGGAGTGTTCTTCCTTCGAGCATAGAAATTGAGGCCGGGGTAGTCGGACAGTACGAAGTCGTCCTCCTCGGTATGGGTCTGGATGTATTCAGCCAAGGGCTGGGTATCGTTCTCCCTCCAACTGGCCACCAGGCGATTTCTCTGCCAGGAGGGCCAGAGGGCCAAAGCTGTCAGGAGAAAGACTATGATCAGCCCAGCCCCCCTCCAAGAGATCTTTTGAGGCCGGGCACCGGACAGCGAAGAGGCCAAACTTGTTAGCGAAGCGGCAGAGGCCGCAAAGAGGGCGGAGAGAGAGGGCACCAGGTACACCAGGTGCCGCCCTGCCAGCTCACGGGAGAGGATGAGAAAGGCAGCCGCGGTCGGAATCTGGCAAGCAAAGAGAGCCTGAAGCCTGTAGCCGTGCCTTCGGCCCGTTGCCCCAAAGCTCCTCACGAGAGCGGGGATGGTCAGGAGGAGTAGGATGGGATGGCCTCGGAGATAGGCCCAGTAGAGCCCTAGGCCTTTCAAAAACACCTGCAGAGGACTTAGCTCGCTCCCCTGCTTCAGATGGTGTCCCAGGATGGCGTCGAAGAAGTTGGGGGTCAGGTAATAGAAGAGGGCGAACCCCGCGCCAGCGACGGCGATATAGGGCCCCAAGAGCCAGGCAGCCCTCCTGACAACTCGCTTCACTTCCCTCCCTCTGATAGCGTCGTAGATCATAAAGAAGATGCACCCAGCCATCGGCAGGAAGCCAAACAGCCTAGCAAGGGTAGAGAGGGCGAAAAAGATGCCCGAAGCGGCCAAGCCTGGTAGCCGTAGCGACAGCCGTGATCTACGATCCTCGTGGTAGAAGCAAACGAAGAGATACATCCCTACCATGCTGTAGAAGAGCATATAGGCCTCGGGGCGGAAGAAGCGGGCCGACCAATAGACGTCCTGGTGCGCCATGAAGACGGCCATGGCGAGCGCGGGACACCCTCCCGCCGTCCCCGCGCCGAAGATCCGCCTGGCGATGAGATAGAGAAAGAGGGCGCTTAGGACCACAGCTAAGGCACTGGCCGCCCGCAGGGCGAGGGCTGGCGCTATGGAATCTCCAGAGAGCTTGAGGAGCAAGGCGCCCGGGTAGAGGAAAAGCGGCAGCTTCGGCGTGAGGAAGTCGCGGTAGGGCATCTCCCCCTCACTGATCCGCCAGGCGGCATAGAGGTAGCCCCCTTCGTCGTCGTAGGCCAGCCAGCGGTCAATGTGATAGAGGTAGTAGGCGAGGCCCAGAACTAGAATGGCCAAAGCGATGAGGGCCGAAAAGCGCAGGACACCCTCCCGCTTAGCATATTTCTTGTTGAACTTCTGGAGGAGTTCCCACATCCGCGCTAGTCTTCCACCCTCACTTCCCCCAACACTATCCAGTCCTGGGGCAGCCTTGTCCCTTGCTTATCGAAAGCCGGTAGCCTGTCTCGAGTCTCTAGATCGTACATCCCCACTCCTAGACGGTATCTCCCTGTGGGTATTCCCTCTTTTGGAGCTATGTCGTATTCATCTACGATCACTTCTCCCTCTTTCCACTGCGTTGTCGGATGCCTGCCCTGCATCGGAATACCATCTTTTTGGCCCCAAAGCTTGTCATCCTTGCCCAACAGTTGGGTGAAAACCGTGTAACTGATGTCCATTTCCCCCTGAGCTCGCCAGTAGAGAGTCAGGTGTACTGTATCTCCTGCCTTGATCTCCTCTGCCTCAAGATCATATCCCAGGAGTGCCATCTTGCCTGCCAGATCGACCTCCATTGGATGCTGGATCAGGGGAGCCTCAAAACGCCGCCCCTGGATCCCCATCTCCGTCAGCGCAAGAGCCTCTCCCAACAAGGACCTTCCTTCAGCATCCAGGAGATCAATCTCCAGTGTCCCCTCCACGAACGGCGCTTCTGGATCCACTTCAAGCTCGTGTCGGTTCCACAGTGCTTCTCCTTCTCTCCATTGGCTGGTCGGATAATACTCACTTCCCAACACATACCTTCCCTCCGCCCAGACCCTATTCTCTCCCCTCAACTGCACAACGAGGTTGTAATCCTCTTCCATCTCCCTAAGTGCCTGCCAATAGAGGGTCAATGTGAACTCTTCCCCAAAAGCCACTTCTTCCTCGTCCAAGTCGTACCCCAGCAGCTTGAGCTGGCCTGTCAGGTTCCATTCAAGGGGATGTCCTATCTCCAGATCTTCAGGAGAGAGCATGAGGGGCGAGTTCTTGACCTCTATCGTCCCCAGTTCGTAGCTGTCACCCAACAATACTCCCTCGCTATCCCTAATTTCCAGCCTTCCCCTGCTTACTCGATCATAGAGCCCGATTCTCAAACTGTATCTCCCTGGCGGTGTGCCTTTCACGAGTGATACGCTATAGCGATCCAGCACTACCTCTCCGCCCTGCCAACCGGCCGTGGGTATCAGAGCCTCGTTCATCAACCATTTATCCCCCTGTCCCCAGGTGTGGCCTTGCTCGTCAACGAGGTGGATAAAGGCCGCGTAATAGCGATTGAGATCTCGCAAAGCTTCCCACTCGAACACTATTCCCAAATCCTTACCCCACTGGGCTACCTTATCAACGAGGCCATACCCTCTCAGCCTTAACTCTCCCTCGAAATTTAGGTCCAGAGGTGATTGGGTAGCGCTGGTCTCAAAAGAGGGGGAGGCAAAGGTCTGATAGCGGCCAAGGACTATGTCAGGGAAAGCATGTTCCTCTACCTTAAACAGATGGGTAGCCAACTGATAATCAATTAGCTCCAGGGTAGGATTAGGATCTTCTTCGAGATACTTAACATACCATAACCGCCGTCGCTCCCCAAGAATCTTTTGGAGCTCGGTGACTATTCCCCCCTCACTCCAGCCTCTGCCCATCACATAGAGCGGCAAATCGCCGTCGTAGTGTTTAGCGAAAAGAGATGGCGTGCTAACCAGGATCACATCCCTTCGACTACGCCCTTCGACAAGCTCAGGACACTGCTCAGGGCTGGCCTCATCGGCTTCGGCATAGCTGGCAATGTATTCCATCGGTGCTCGATAGTTGAGGTTTGGATAGACCCAAGCATAGTCAATGCCGTGTAGGCTGACGGTGTACTCGGGCTCTTGGCTCTCGTAGTACCGGTCTATGATCTCCGGGTTCAGGTCTCGCTGCACCTGATTAACGTAGATCACCACGTAGTCCGTGGTTGCAGGATCGTAGCTCTCAGTATGGATCGTTCGTCCCACGAAAAAGGGCGCAAAGTCGGCCGTATAGCGAAGAGCGACGTGGAGTTCGCCGGCGTCTTTCTTTTGGTTCAGGTAGTTAGCCGCCTTTTCCAGGCCCTCTCCCCAACCTACCAACAGTGTGTGGGGCGCCTGAGTGCTTCCTCCCACGAGCGGGTTGTAGTAAGGGAAGTAATAGGGGTGGTAAGGCAGAGTTAAGCCGGCCGATAGCAGAAGTACCAAGACCACCGCGATTGAATAGAAGTTGACTCTGTTTATCCTTCGGTTCATCGTCTCAACAAGGCGATTGAGTCCAGCGGCGGCAACGATGTTCAGGGCCGGGAAAATGGGCAGGATGTAGCGATCAAACTTCTTTTGACCAATGGTCATGAAGCCCGCAAAAAGGAGGCCATAGGCTAGGAGCGTAACCAGGGTAGCCCTCTGACCCTGGTCGTTCTTGATGAGTAGGATCGCAGACAGTATGAGGCCAAGCACGACCAGAGGAGTCGTCCTGAATGCCCAGGCCACAGGATAGAACCAGGGGCCTGGGTCGGGCCTCATCTGTCCCCAGAAGAAGTTCAGGTTGCTATGAGGACGCTCGGCATAGTCGACAGAGGTGCCTAGCACACCCGTGATGGCACCTAATGGATCGACCCACAGAGCCGGCCAGAGCACGAATCCAATCAGCCCCGCAACCAGCGCCCATAGTAAGAATGCCTGACCTATCTCAAGAAGCGATTTCCCTGAGTAACGCCCGAAGGCGACGAGCGTTAAGCCAGCGAATGGCGCTAGGAAGAGAGCTGGCGCCTTGTTCAAAGCGGCCAGGGCAGCGGCAGCCCCCGATAAAGCTAGATAAGGCCAGGGGCGTTGGTGTTTCAGATAGAGCAATAGGCTCAAAAGCGAGATAGTCATAAGGGCCGTGATTATGGCATCCAGATGCAACACGCGAGAGAGGGCCAGGTAGAATGGATCCAGGGCTATAAGGATCGCAGTGATAAGGGCCGTCCGACGGTCGAGGAGTTGACGCACCATGAGATAGACAATCACCGCGCTGGCGGCCGTCAGTATGGCCACGCCACGCCTGGCTGCGAAGAGATACTCGGTCATTTCTGTCAGCGTCCCGGGCGGGGTGGCCTGCATTATCCGTGTGATGTTCGTCTCCTGGCATATCGTTTGCCATTTGCCTGTGGGATCGGGTGGCATGCTCAGTGTACCCAGCCACATAGTGATCACCCCTGGATGGCCGGTCTGATAGGCGCGCGCGAAATCGCCTTGGGTCAGGCCCGCTCGGAAGTTGATGGAGCGGCAGGTCCACTTCAGCTCATCCGGAGTGATGAAAACATCCAGATCAAGGATGCGAGGGAACAGTGCCAGGACAAAGATGGCGAGAACTATTAGCGCCTCCCACCCTTCGACTACGCTCAGGACAGGCTTTGCTTTGTGCTTTGTCTTCATGGGATGACAGTCACCTCTCTCAATGAGATAGCATCTCCTTCGCGAGCTTTTCCGCCCGTCTCCCCTCGTTCATTAGATATCTTCATCCGTCGGCCGGCCAAGGGCTCATACATGCCGACGAGGATAGGATAGCTCCCGGCTGGCGTGTGGGGTGCGATCAGTAAACTGTATCTATCCACGATCACTTCACCCGGTACCCAGGTTGTAGTGGGGCGAGTTCCGCAGGCCGGCACGTGGTCTTCTTGCCCCCACATGCGCTCAGTTTCCAGGTGAACGAAGACCTTGTAGTCTTCTTCCAGCTTCTCGGACCCTCGCCAATACAGCGTCAGGAGCAAGGCATCACCCCGCTTTATCCTAGCACTATCCAGATCGTAACCTATGAGCTTAACCTTGTTTTCCAGGTTCACTTCGAGGGGATGCTGAATCAAGCTGGCCAGATCATATGCCGGTATTCCGTCATCCAACTCGGGCGATGCCATTTCGCTGTCGTAAAGAGACTCGTAGTCTTTCACTCTGTAGGTCGTGACTCCAGGCGGGTTAGCTTGCCCGCGTTCGTAGATGCGCAATTTCGGTTCGTCATCCACCAACACTATGCCCGTGAGCCCGTAATCCTTTTCTATCTCGTCGAGAGGGATCCTTTGCTCGTCCTGGACATTCTCAGCGACAAAGTAGCACTGCGGGTTGTAGGAGCAGCGCAGTTCCCCGCGCGTGTACCAATGTGTGATGAAACTCTCCTCATTGCTGTCATAGTCGCCTTTTAAGACGCCTGCATCATAGAGATAACCTATGATCTTCCATCCAGCTCTATAGGGGAATCCGAACCATCCTTGCTGCTGAGGAAGCTCATCACCGTAAAAGGTCCAATAATACCTATTCCTGTGACTGGGATATGTTCGCTTGTACTCCGGGTTATGTTGGATGAAGACAAAATAGACATAATAGGCGCAAATTGCATATAGCACTACAGAAGCAAAACTCCAAATTCCAACTTCCAACTTCCAACCTCCAACCTCCAATTTCCAACTTCCAACCTTCAGTTTCCAAATCCTATCCAAGGCTATTCCCCCCATAAGGGCCCAGGAGGGGAAAGATACGTAGAAATGAGTCCTGGGGCTTGCGAACAGAAAAGCGTAGAAGAGAAAGGGCAAGGCGCACCACAGGAGGCTGGCTTTCACTTCAGGCGAGGGGTGCCGGGAAAACAAGAGGACTATTAAGAACACCACAAAGAAGGCGATAGCGTAATTCAGCTCCCCAATCTGCCACATTGAGGGAGATATGAACATCGCTCCGAGGCCTGCGATGAACAGAAGGGGAAGGAGGATGGCCATAGATTTCCTTGGAGAAACCTTATGCAGTTGGATGGCGACCATTATCACGAATAGTAATATCAGGAAAACAATATAATATGTGGAGTTGTACACCGTGCTCAGGGCAAAAAACTCGTTGAGGTTGTTGTGAAAAATGCTGCCACCAGCCACAGTTCTGATCTTAAGGTACGTCTGAACCTCTTCGAAATGGGGGTGGCGTAGTAGAGGCACATAGAATGCCGAGAGGAGACAGAGGATGATGAACGAAGACACGAGCAGAGATGGGAGATCGCCCTTGAAGCAACTGGGGCACAGGTGATGTTTTCTCAGACAGAGGTAGACCACAACTGGTACTGCGAAGACGGCATCGTAGTGAGCCAGAAGGCCCACTCCAAGGAACAACGCGCCCAACATCGCATACGGATGCCCGTTGGCCTTCTCTCGGTAGAAGCGATAGTAACATAGTATGGAGAGCGCCATCATCAAGAATACGATGCTTTGGTATTGAACGATGCGGGAGAAGGCGACGAAGTAGCCGTTGATACTCAGGAGTAAAGCGGCGGCAAGACCGACGGAATCGTTGAACATCTCTCGGCCGATGAGAAAAACAACGATTATCCCCAAAAGGTTGGCTAGGGCAAAGGGGAGCCTCGCTGCAAATTCGTTGGTCTGACCCATGAGGGAGTAGAGCACAGTCGGGATCAATATCTCCGCTGGCCCCTTCTTGTGCAGGAAGAGCACATCATCTCGGCCTTGGATGGCCCCTGCTGCCTTCAGCATGACTTTAGCTTCATCGTCCTGAAATTCAGAGTAGCCGAGGAAGGTGAGCCTGAAGAAGGAAGCCAGGACAACGATCAAGACGACCTGCCAGATGACGCTTTTAGGCAGAGGGCTCCGTTGGTCAATCGCCCTCCCCCTTCGCCTGAGGCATAAGGCAAAGACGAGGATGAGGGCATCGTAGGCTAGGAGCACCAGGCGAGGTGTGATCGCCCCTGGCAGGTAGTGGATCGCCAAGCCCCCTAAGACCACAAGGGCATAGCCGATCCCAAAGGTGAACACGGCCCTTTCCAGCAGGTTCAGAGGATCGGTCTTGGAGAAAAGAAGGAAGGTGAGCGTGTAACCTGGCAGAAAGCAAAGCAGCAGTAAGCTAAAGAGAAGCTGCAATGGAGTGAGCCCTGCGAAGAGTATGACCACATTCGCCAAAGCCGTTCCCACAAGGATATAGATACATCTTTTCAACTTCCAATCTCCAATCTCCAATCTCCAATCTCCAACCTCAAGACTTATCGAGGACCTCGCGCACGGCATAGATCGGCTTGTTCTGGGACTCGTAGTAGGTGCGCACCACCAGTTCCCCCAAGAGCCCCATGCTGATAAACTGCACGCCCATCACCATCAGCAATATCGCCAGGAGAAGCAGAGGTCGGTCGCCAATGTCCTGGCCGAGGGCAAACTTGACGAAGGACAGATACCCTCCCAGAACAGTGCCTGCGGCGAAGCTTATCAGCCCGAGTCCACCGAAGATGTGAATCGGCCTGGTGGAATAGCTCAGCAGGAAGCGCACGGTCAGGAGATCCAGGAGCACCCTGGCGGTGCGGGAGAGACCGTATTTGGACTTGCCGAAGCGCCGGGCGTAGTGACGCACGGGTACTTCGGCTACGGAGACCCCCATCCAGTTGGCGATGGCGGGGATGAAACGGTGCAATTCACCATAGAGCTGGACATTCTTCACCACCTCGCGGCGATAGGCTTTCAGGGAGCAGCCGTAGTCGTGCAACTGCACCCCGGTGACCTGGGAGATGAGCCAGTTGGCCATCATCGAAGGGAGGCGGCGGGTCACGAAGGGGTCCTGGCGGTGCAGCCGCCAGCCGCTGACCACGTCGTATCCCTCCTCGATCTTCTCCAGGAGCAGGGGGATGTCGGCGGGGTCGTTCTGGAGGTCGGCGTCCATGGTGATCACCACCTCGCCCCGGGAGCGGTCGAAACCAGCGGCGAAGGCTGCCGTTTGCCCGAAGTTGCGGCGGAAGCGGATCACCTTGAGTCGCCCGTTGCCCTCGTGCAGTCTCTTGAGGATATCGAAACTCCCGTCGGTGCTCCCATCGTCTACGATGATGATCTCATACTCTTGACCTATCGCCTCCAGAGTTTCCTTCAACTGCTCATAGAGCAGCTCTACGTTCTCTTCCTCGTTGTAGAGAGGGATGACAATGGATAGGTTCATCTTTTTTCACCTCTGGTGCACTTTCACATTCTATCCTCCACATACCCCCGCACCCCCTCGAAAGCATACAGCACCCCGCCGATCAAACCGGTGGCCACGTTCAGGGCATAGAACAGGAGGGACATGGCTAGGGCCAGGGGTGCGGAGACACCGGCCTGGGCGAACAGGTAGATGTATGCCCCCTCTCGCACGCCCAATCCGCTCAGCGAGATGGGCAGAGTCAGCAGGAAGGAGATGAGCGGGATGAATAGCAAGAAATATGAGAGGGAAATCTCCACTTCCAGCGAGAGGGCTATAAGGTAGTTGACGGCGATGAGCAAGACGTTGAAAACGAACGAGACAGCGAGCGCGCCGCCGATGGCTCTGGGGCCGCAAGCGTATACTGCCTCGTAGAGTTCTCCGAGTTGCTTTATCTTGGCCATGATCTTCAAAAGCCCCCACCTCTCCAGCCAATCCCGCCGCAATACCAGGCCCAGTCCGACCCAACTCCCCAGGCAGAGGAGCAGAATCGTCGCTGCCACGTTGGGAGTGATCAACCGATAGCTGAATGGGAGCGCCAGCAGGGCTATCAGGAAGAGTACCAGGAGACCGGTCGCTCGGTCGAGCAGCACCGTGCCGACGGACTCGATAGGCCGCTTGCTCTGCTTAGACAGTTCGTAAACCCGCACCACGTCCCCTCCGATGCCGGTGGGCAGGATGTTGTTGAAGAAGGTCCCTACAAAGTAAAGATTGGTCAACTTTGATAAGGGGGTGTCCATCCCCAGTGCACTAAGCAGGATTCGCCATCGGTAGGCTCGAACGACGATGCCCACCAGGTAAAGCACGAAAGCCGCTGCCAGGTGGGGGAGCTTTGCTTTTCCCAGTGTTTGGAGGGTCTGCTGCCAGCCCACTTGCTTGACTAGAATAGCCAGCAGAACCAGGCTGAGGCCGATCTTGAGCAGATTCAGCAGCTTGTCTTTTCTCATCCATCTCTCCCAGTAACGCATGCTTGACGGAACACGCAATACGGAATACGAGCGTGTTGCGTATTGCGTATTCCGTTCAGGCGCTAACGCTTTCCGAGGAATCTCGCCGTAGGATTTCTTCGTAAAGCGATTCTGTCTTTTCGGCGATGTTTCCCCAGGTGAAGTCCTGAGCCAATCTGGCAGCTCCCTCGCCTAGACGGTGTCGCAGCCAGGCATCCCTGGTCAGCCTGGCTATGGCCTCGGCCAGGGCAGCAGGGGCATCGGGCGGAACGAGGAGGATGTTCTCCCCGTGCCGCAACTCGGGCACGTCAACCCGTGGGCGGGTGCTGACGATGGGCAGGCCGTGGGCGAGAGCCGCCATGAAGCTTCCTCGTCGGAAGGAGGCACCGTCCCGGTAGGGGAGCACGCAGATGTCGGAGGCCAGGAGGTTGGCCGAAACCTCTGGCTGGGGAGTATAGCCTGTCCAAATCACCCTATCCGTCAGGCCCAACTCTTCGATCAAACCTTCGACTTTCTTTAGATAGGCCACGTTGGTAGGATCGCTGGACCCCACCTTGCCCCCCACTACCATTAGTTGGATATTGGATATTGGATATTGGATATTGGAGGTTGACTGCACTAACTTATCCAGGGCGCGCACCAGAGTTTCGCCCCCTTTGCTCTCGTTGAGGAAGCCGAAGTAGGAGATCAAAAGGTCGTCAGGCTTCAGGCCCCAGCGAGCTCGCCAGGCCTGCCGATCATAGCCTGTCGGCGGTTTTGGACTGATGTTGGAGCCGATGGGGATAAGCGATAGGGAACGGATAAGCGAATAATTGGACAGTCTGGCGAGATCCTCGGCGTTAGTGACAATGACTGCATCGCTCCAGCGGGCCAGGGCCAGGTTCACCCACCAGCGTAGGCGGCCAGCCTTGGGAAAGAGGTACGGTACCTTCAGATCGTGGAAGGTAACCACGGTCAGCGGATGGCCTTCGGCAGAACGGATAAACGGATACGCTGATGTGCCTGTCCGTTGGTCAAGCCGATTTCGGCCCAGACGCCTACGCATACGTGATAAGTGGAGGCGCAGCGGGAAGAGGTTGATGGCCGGATGTATCCCGTAGGCGGCTGCTTGATATTGGATGTTGACGATGTCTGGGCAGATCTTGCTCAGAAGCCCAATGATGCGTCGCCAAGAACCCCAGCCCCAGTCGCAGATGCTGCGATGGACGATTACGGGGTTTCGGGTTGCGGGCTGCGTGTTGGGTGAGGCGTTGGTGATCACATGGACTTCGTGACCGAGTGCCCTCAGTGCCTGTCCCAGTTCGTGGGTGAAATCGCCCACGCCGCCTTGCATTGGGGGGAATTCGCCGGTGATCAATCCAATGCGCATTTGTTCACTCGCTCAGAAGACAGGGATTGGCAGGATTCAACGGATTTGCTCGCGCAACGGCTCCGGCAGCAAGGCCATCAGGTGCGGGTGTGTTTCAACCAGGCGCATAATGTCCGCCAAGTCCTTCTGGCGCTTGCTGGCACGCCGGTCTGGGTCAGAGAAGGCCCAGATCTTTCCTTGAAGGACGTCCTCTAAAGCCGCGACCGAGACCTCATATCCCAGTACCATTCGCCGCGAGGCGCGGGCCACAAAGTCCTGATATTTGGGATCGGTTTGCAGTTGAATGCGCAGGTCCGAGGAGAGACTTGATATGTTGATGCTATGGGGGAACCTGTGGACTGTAAAATGCTGTTCCAGACTTTCCACCAGTTCATCCACTCGGTCAGAGATGACCACCAGGTCCAGGTCCAGGCTGACGACCGGCTCGGCGTAGGCGTTAACAGCCAGGCCACCGATGACGCAAAACGGCACATCTTCCTCCTCCAGAAGGTCCAGGAAATCCTGCAAGAAGCTCTCTTGGCTGTTAGTGATTTTGTTCGTGAATTCTCGCTCGTTCATTCGACTAACCTCGATTCTAATACTTGCCGATATGCCCTCACCCTCTCCGCTCGCAGCGGCCTCTTGTGTCCCACTAGCCATTTGAGGGCTTCGACGATCAGTTGGTAGAGATAGGTGGTCAGGATGAATAGTCGCAATACCCCCGCTTGCCACGGGCCATGATGCTTGCAGAAATAGCGGATTTTGCTGCGCTGGAATTGGATGTGCTGGAAGGATTTGACTTGCTCGCTCGATTGTGCCCCATAGTGGATCACTCTGGCTGTGGGCAGGTAGACCACCTTCCATCCCTGTGCCTTGATCCGGTGACACCAATCCAACTCCTCGGAGTACATGAAGAAGCCCACGTCCAGTAGACCCACCTCTTCGATGGCCCTTCGGCGCGCCAGCAAACAGGCCCCAGTGACCCAGTCCACCTCTTGTATCTCATCGTCAGGTCGGTCTGCCACATAGTAGTGTCTGGTGATGCGGTTGTGGGAAAACCACTGTTGTAAGATGGTGCTTTCTAAGAAAGCTGTAGCCATGGTGGGGAAGCGGCGGCGTGAGGACTGGATGCTACCGTCGGGGTTCAGGAGCTGCGGTCCCAGTACCCCCACTCGGGCGTGGGCATCCATGTACTCGACCATTGTCGCCAGGGCGTCGCCAACGACCTCCGTGTCTGGGTTCAGCAGGAGGATGTGTCGCCCTCGGCTGGCGGCGATGCCCTGGTTGTTCCCCACGGTGAAGCCCACGTTCTCGCTGTTGGCGATGAGTTGCACCTGGGGGAACTCCGCTTCCACCATCGCCACGCTATCATCAGAAGAAGCGTTATCAACCACGATGACTTCGGTCTGGAAGTTGGAGGTTGGAAGTTGGAGGTTGGAGGTTGGACGTTGGATGTTGGACATGATGGAATGCAGGCAACGCCTCAACAGCTCGCATACGTTCCAGTTTACGATTGTGATGGACAGATCGCCTCCAATCTCCGATCTCCAATCTTCAGTATCCAATATCCAACCTCCAATTGCTAAGACGGCGGCTCCTAGGCCGCCGCGTCACAGACATGTACCACGAAGTGGGCACTCTCGGGGGTTCTCACTTTCGACGCTCTACCACAAAATCGGCTAAGTCGAGCATGGCCTGGCGATAGTCGTTGTGGGGCAGAATGGAGAGCGCATCGCGGCTTCTGGCAGCAAACCTCTTGGCTTCGGCTGTGGATGATTCGATGCCCCCCGACTGTTTGATCATCTCCGCTGTGGCGCGCACCTCGTCGTCTCTCTCACCTCTGCCGCTTAGCACTCTGGTCAATGTTTCGTCCCCTGGGTGTGCCTCAAGGAAACAGATGGTGGGCAGGGTGATGATCCCCTGGCGCAGGTCGCTGCCGATAGGCTTGCCCAGATCTCCCTCGTTACCAGCGAAATCGAGGATGTCATCCACGATTTGAAAAGCCATTCCCAGGTTGTAGCCGTAGTCGCGCAGAGCCTGCGCTTCCGTCGGCGGTGCCTCGCCCAGGACGGCCCCTGCTTCCGTTGATGCGGCAAAGAGAGAGGCCGTTTTGCTGTAGATGCGTTGGTAGTAGTACTCCCTAGCGGTAGCCGTCGGTGGTTCTCTCTCACTGCTGAAGATCTGATTCAACTCGCCATTGCAGATAGTCATCAGGGTTTGAGCGAAGATGGAGACCACGTGCACACTCTCGGTCTCGGCAGCGAAAGCCGCCGCCCGGGCGAAGAGGTAATCTCCGGTCAGAACTGTCGCCGCGTTGTTCCATAAGGCGTTCAGGGTGGGGTTGCCACGGCGCAGCAGGGCGTTGTCTATCAGATCGTCGTGAATGAGCGTAGCTGTGTGGAGCGTCTCCACCGCTGCGGCCAGGGAGGTGATCTTGTCGGCATCGGCGGGATAGAACTTGCTCGACAGTATAACCAAAGCAGGGCGCAAACGCTTACCTCCGCTGCTCAGAAGATAATCCAGGGTGGCCCTCAGTTGTTCGTGTTCGATGTGAGTAACTTCGCGTATCTTGTGCTCTACACGTTCCAGTTCCTCGTGGATGAGCTCGAGGATGGGGATGACGTTCAAGATTTTTTCCTTTCGTTCAGAACTTCAATGCAAAGAGTGCCTGGGCATTGTCCGAGGTGATGCAAGCTACTTCTTCCAGAGACGATCCTTTTATGCGGGCGACTTCCTCAGCCACTAACTTTACGTAAGCAGGCTCGTTACGCTTCCCCCGATGGGGATGGGGTGTCAGATAGGGACAGTCGGTCTCTACCAGAAGCTTTTCCAAGGGCAGTTGGCGGACCAACTCGCGCAGGCGGCGGGCGTTCTTGAAAGTCACGGGGCCGGCGACGGAGATATAGAAGCCCATCTCAATCGCTTCTTGGGCCATAGCCAGATCGCCTGAGAAGCAGTGCATCACTCCCATTAAGTGATGGCCGCCCTCGACCCAACCGCGTAGAGTGGCCATAACTTCTTTGTGAGCTTCGCGATCATGGATGATCACCGGCTTCCCCACTTCGCTTGCCAGAGCCAACTGCTGCTTAAAAACCTGGCGCTGCTGATCTCGGGGCGATAGATCGCGGTAGAAATCGAGCCCGATCTCGCCGATGGCGACTACTCTGGGATGGCTGGCCAAAGCTCTTAGCTCCTCCAGCATCTCCTCCGTCAGGGTCTTGGCGTCGTGGGGATGCACTCCCACCGCCGCGTAGACCTGCGGGTAGGCCTCAGCCAGGGCCACCGAAGCCTGGCTGGAAGCCAAACTCGCTCCGGCGTTGATTATAGCCTTTACTCTGGCGGCGGTTGCTCGCTCGATGACCCGCTCCCGATCGCTTTTGAACCGGGGGAAATCGAGATGAGCGTGGGTGTCGGTAAGAAACATATCTCTATGCCTGTTGGGCGACATTTGCCAAACGGGCCAGCTCATCCTCTAAATTGGTCAACTCGATGTAATCCTCCCAGGTCGGATGCTCAGGGACCTCTCCGAGCTCGATTTTTCCTTTGAGCTCTTCGGGCGAGCTCACTCTGTAACGGGAGAGCATCTCGAACCGCTCGGCCATCAACGCGCGTTTCCGCTCCCGCAGATAGGAAGTGAAGCTTTTCCTCAGAAGAGCATCTTCAGGTATCCCTAACCTTTCAGAAGTCTCTTTCAAAACGGTCATTGCTTCCATGACTAGCCTTCAATTACGAATCCGTTGCCAGCCCCGCCAGCTTCATCCCTTCCTCCAAGAGCACCCTCACCTTGTCCTCGTGCGTTGTCTCGCAGTAAACACGGATCAGGCCGGGCTCGGTGCCGGAGAAGCGAATCAGAAGCCAGCCGCCATCCTCCAGGCTGTATTTGTAACCGTCGGTGGTGTTGATGCTCGTCACCGCCAGATCAGCTAACAGCTCTGGCTTGGCCTGCTTGACGCGCTGCCGCACAGCTTCTCCCTCTTCAGCGGAGAAGTAGTAGTCAATCCGGTCATAGAAATAACGAGCGCCGACGACCTCGTACAGGTGCTCCAAAAGCTGAGACGGACTCTTGCCCGTTTGCACCATGAAGTCGAGGAAGTAGAGATTGGCCAGGATGCCGTCCCGGTCGGGGACGTTGCCTCGAAAGGCGTAGCCCCCACTCTCCTCCCCGCCGATCATGGCGTCCACTTCCAGCATCTTGGGGGCTACGTACTTGAAGCCTACCCCGGTCTGGTGCACCGGTACGCTGTAGATCTCGCCCAGTTTCTCCAGAACCGAGGTGGTGGAGAGGGTCTTGACGATAGGCCCGCGCTCACCCCGTACCTCCAGGAAATACAGAGCCAGCAAGCCGTAGACCTGCAACTGGTTGACGAAGCGGCCATGCTCATCGCCCACCCCGATGCGGTCGGCGTCGCCGTCGTTGATGATGCCCACGTCGGCTCCCAACTCCAGCACTTTGGCCAGGCAGGCATCTACGTTGGGGGGGATGGGCTCAGGCCGAAGCATGTCAGGAAAAGTAGGGTTGCGCACGTTGTGGATCTCGATGATCTCGGTGCTACCACCTGCCAGAATACGCGGGAACCAGCCGATGCTGTTGCCCCACATGGGGTCCGCGACGATGGTCAGGCCGGCCGCCTTGATGGGCTCGACGTCAATCAGGTCTCGCAGATGGGCGAGATAGGCTGGTGCCGGGTCGAAGCGTTCCACCAGGCCCTGAGCCTCGGCCTTGTCCAAAGGCAGGCGCTTCACTTCCTCGATAGGGAGGATGTTAGCCTCAATCTCTTTTAGTCCGTCAGGAGCAATCGCGCCACCGTGCTCGTCCCGTACCTTGAAGCCGTTATCGGTGGGTGGGTTGTGGCTGGCGGTGATGTTGACTGCCCCCGCTGCTCCCAGCGCCACCACACTGTGACCGATGACCGGGGTGGGCGTGGCTCCTTGGGTGAGGTAAACGAGGGTGTTGTGGGCAGCCATCACCTCGGCCACAGCCGCAGCGAAGTGCTCCGAAGCAAAGCGGCGGTCGTGGCCCACCACTACGCCCTTCTTCGCTACCCCTTTATCGCTCAGATAACGGGCAAAACCCTGGGCGCAGCGCCGCACGTTGTCAAAAGTGTAATCCTCAGCGATCTTACCTCGCCAGCCGTCAGTGCCAAACCTGATTTTCATGTATCCCTTAATCCTTTCCCCACCATTGCCAGGACTTTGGAAGCCAAGGCGATAGCCCCCGTAGCGTCCTCTTCGTCGTAGACTTCAGCAGGCACCCCACCAGGCAGGGCATTAGGGTAGCGGGTGGGAACGTAGAAGCGGTCCAGTTTGCCCGCCGATGCAGCAAGGTCAGCGAAGCTCTCATCGTACTCTCGACAACGGCGGCAAAGCTCAGCCACCGAGTGTCCCAGAACCACCCGTTCCCCTTGAGCGAAAAGGAATGCCTTGAGGGATTTCTCTGCTGCTTGCTGGGCATTGAAGCAAGCGACTGAGTAATATTCCCCATCCGCGTTGTGTTGAGCGGCTCGGAGGTCGTATTCAGCTTGTTTCAGCCAGCGCTCTGCTTCACTCCTTGGGTCTTTCATAAATGACCACTCCCTCTTTCAATACCATCTCTGTGAAGTAGTTGTTCCGTTCCTGCATCTCGGCGAGCTCTTTGGGAGTATAGACCAATACGTCCATGGCGAAAGTGGGTTTGACGAGATCGTAAACTCTTTCCAGTCTATCCAAGAAGCGCTCCTGGGTCTCTTTGATGATCACCAGATCGAGGTCACTGTATTCATCCTCATCTCCACGCGCCCAGGAGCCGAAGAGGATCACCCGCTGGGGATCGTATTCTTCGAGCGAGGCGATGATGTGCTCAACTCTCTCTTGCCTTGAAGCAGTTCTCATCGCAGGTTGTTTTCCCTCTTTAATGCTTCCAGATCAGCGTCTATCATCATCTGGATCAACTCTTCAAAGGTAACGGTTGGCTCCCAGCCCAGCCTGGTGTGAGCCTTGGTAGCATCGGCCACCAGAAAATCCACATCGGCGGGGCGGAGGAACTTGGGATCCACCACTACGTGATCCTGCCAGTCCATGCCGAGGTAGTCGAAGGCCACTTCGCAGAGCTCCCGCACCGAGTGGGTGCTGCCGGTACCTACCACGTAGTCATCTGGCTCGTCTTGCTGGAGCATGAGCCACATGGCCTTGACGTAGTCGCCCGCGTAGCCCCAATCCCGTTTAGAGTTCAGGTTGCCCATCCTGAGCTCGCTGTCCAGGCCCAGTTTGATGCGGGCCGCACCGTGAGTTACTTTGTGGGTAGAGAACTCCAGTCCTCGCCTGGGACTCTCGTGGTTGAACAGTATACCAGAGCAGGCGAACAGGTCGTAGCTCTCCCGATAATTGACGGTGATCCAATGGCCGTAGACTTTGGCCACTCCGTAGGGGCTGCGGGGATAGAAGGGGGTGTTCTCGGTCTGGGGTGTTTCTCGCACCTTGCCGAACATTTCACTCGAAGATGCCTGATAGAACCTGATGGTTGGATCCACGATGCGAATGGCATCCAGCACGCGAGTGACCCCCAGGGCTGTTACTTCGCCCGTCAATACCGGCTGGCTCCAGGAGGTGGGGACAAAGGACTGAGCCGCTAGATTATATACTTCATCGGGTTGGTGCTCTCGCAAGATGTCAATGATGGAGACCTGATCCATCAGATCGCCGGGGACTATAGTTATCTTGTCCTGGAAGTGCTTGATGCGCTCGAAGTTCACGGTGCTGGTGCGACGCACCATGCCGATAACCTCGTAGCCTTTCTCCAACAGGAACTCGGCCAGATAGGAGCCGTCCTGGCCGGTGACGCCGGTTATCAGTGCTTTCTTTGTCATTTATCTCTCCTCTAAAGTTTGCAAGTGTGCAGGGGTGCAAGTCTGCAAGCATGTTGCTCTCTCACTTGCTCACTTGCCTACCTTGACAATGTTAACTTCGCCTGCGTCAGACCTCCGAGGTCTGTGAAACGACTTCAGGATGGCGAAATCGTGGCTTTTGCAAGCATTTTGACGGGTGCAATCACCCATCGGAGACCTCGGAGGTCTAAACTTAACATTGTCGAACTACTTGCTCACTTGCTGACTTGCTAACTTGCTCACTTGCTCTCGCCAGTAGTCCAGCACGTCCTGCAAGCTCTGCTCAAAAGGAATCTCCGGTCGCCAGCCGGTCTGTTCTCGAATCTTGGTGCAGTCGCCGACTATCACAGGGACGTCGGTAGGGCGGAGTCGCTCTGGATCCTGTTCGACGGTGATAGGGGCTTTGCTCATGGCTATCAGTTTCTCTAGTAGCTCTTCTACTGAGCGAGCTTGCTCTGATCCCAGATTATAGACCTCGCCTGCCTCTCCCTTGGTAATGAGCAGGTGGTATCCCCGCACCACGTCCCGCACATCGCTGAAGTCGCGCTGGGGTTCCAGGTTGCCGACCTGGATGACGGGTTCCTGCAAACCAGCTTCGGCAGCAGCTATCTGCCTGGCGAAGTCCGGAGCCACGAAGCCGATGCGCTGGCGAGGGCCGATGTGGTTGAAGGCTCGCACCCGCACGGTGTACAACTGGTGGCTCAGGTGATATTGCAGCCCCAGCATGTCCTGGGCCACTTTGCTCACCGCGTAGGGATTGGTGGGGCGCAGGGGATTCGTCTCTTTGACGGGCAACTCGTCAGGTCGTACCAGGCCGTACTCTTCGCTGGAGCCGACCACCAGTATCCTGGCCGTCGAGCCCCGCCTGGCGACAGCCTCCAGGATATTAAGTTGGAGACGGATGTTAATGGCCAGAGTCCCCCAGGGATCGCGCCGGGAGAGGGAGACAAGGGGTTGGGCAGCCAGGTGAAAGATGTAGTCTGGCTTTGCCTGCTCCAGGATCGAGGTCACTGTCTCCAGCTTCGAAAGCTCCGCCGGGTAGAGTTCCAGCTTGTCTCGCAGGGGCTCGATATTTTCCTCAGGGCCGTAGACAGTGCCAGCTACCTGCCAATCGGTGTGCTCAAGAAGATATTCGGCCAGGTGACTGCCGACGAAGCCGGAGATGCCCGTGATCAGTGCTCGCACCGTTCCCCCTTTCCTCCCCTTGCGATGCGGCCTAAATAATACCCCATTTCGCCCAAAAAGGCAAGCCCCCACCCCTCCGAGCACAAGGAGATGAGGGAGCGTTAGGTGCTGCTGTACTTTCCGTTACCAGGTGGAGAATTCAAGGTTTGCCACTTGACATCCCCCCCAACTGTGGTATAACTATGTATGATAGAGTACGTTAGTTACACTGAAGCGGCAGAAAGCAATAAAGGTTCTTCGTAGCTGCCGAAGGCTTCCTTGCACTGGCAAGGATTCGCTCTCGGCTTTTCGTTTTCTGAAGCGGGTCTTTTCGAACGAGGAGCTCGACTAGAGTCAAGGATGGCTCGACAAGGAGGTAACGTAGTGAGAAGGATACTGAATTCTGCAAAAGGTGCGTTGGGTTTGGCAGCATTGGTGGCCTTCATGCTGATACTGGCCTCGATCTTTGGTTCGGCCAGCCGGCCGAGCCGGGAGGTGGCGGAGCAGCCCCTTGAGCCCACTGTCACTCCAACTGTGACGGTAGTTATTGAGCCCACTGCCACCCCAACTGTGGCGGTAGTTATTGAGCCCACTGCTACGTCAACTATCCCGGTTGGGGTGGAGAATATCACCGTTGAATTGTCGTATCTTGACGAGGGTTACTGTGCGCTTGCCCCGGATGGCGACAGGTATTTTTGCCGTAGATACTCTCCCCAGGATAGACATAATTTGTACTGGCTAGGTTCCCTCTCCGGTGGTCAAGAACGCTTGCTGGTCGAAGAGAGCGTAGTTGGCGTTATGTGGTCTCCTGATGGCAAACAGATTGTCTATGCTCTTGCCGCTGGAGGTGTGGGCGCTGAGAGGTCCCTCTACATCCTCAATGTGGACAATGGTGAAAAAACGCAGCTAGGTATGGCCAAGCCTGGAAGAATCCAGTTCCTGATGGGGGGGGAAATCGCTTTCTCAACGGGAGAGCGTCTCCATCTGCTCGATCCAGTCACCAAAGCCGAGCGAGAGGTGGAGGTGGCTGGGTTGTCTCTAGGCCCAGAAGACTGGCCCTACTACTGTGAGTTCAGGGTGTCCCCGAATGGCCAGAAAGTGGCCGTGCTTAAAGGAAGAAGCTATGAAGGTACTCTGTCCATTATTGATCTGGACACGCAACGGGCCATCACCATCACTGATCAGGTTGGCTCGTCATGGCGACCTATGGCCTGGTCGCCCGATAGCAGCAGACTGGCGTACGGCATCGCTCCCGACCCGCTGGAAATACCTGAACTCTGGGTAGTGAACGCTGATGGCAGCGAGCCACGGAGATTATGGACAGAGGAATCAGAGGAATACCCCCACCGGGGTTCGTATGAGTTCCTTGAGTGGTTGCCGTATCAAAATGCCATTCTCTTCGCTTACCGGCCCAGGGGCACCAACCCCAGCGGGCGAGCCGTCTATCAAGTGATTAGCGCCGATGGGGGGGATGCAAAAGCCCTCTTCACTAATGGGGAAGGTCTCTGGCTAGCGGATAGAGAAGGGCGCAAGTTCGACTTTTTCCGCGAGTTTACCGACGACCCCGCCGACAAGGGGACCTGGATTGCCTCTCTGTCCCACTAATAAAAAGCAGTCTGCGGGCGTGGGAGCCCGCTCTGCTCAGAATTTGGATCTACTGAAGCAAAAAAGCCACTCTGTGCGGTTGGCGCAGGTGGCTTTTCGTTTTCTCCCGATTTACCAATCTACCAATCTACCACCCTCACGTCCCCGCCTCCCACGACCGCAGGTACTTCTCCTGCTCCTCGGTGAGGGTGTCAATCTCAATGCCCATACTTGCAAGTTTCAGGCGGGCGATTCTCCGGTCTATCTCCTCGGGCACGCGGTACACTTTCTTCTCCAACTCCCCTCCGTGCTGGACCATGTACTCCACGGCCAGGGATTGGTTGGCGAAGCTCATGTCCATCACGCTGGCCGGATGCCCCTCCGCCGCTGCCAGGTTGACCAGCCGCCCCTCAGCCAGCAGGTTGATGCGCCGTCCGTCCGCCAGGATGTACTGAGCCACGGACTCGCGCACGGGCCGCATCTCGACGGCCATCTCCTCCAGAGCCGGGATGTTGATCTCCACGTTGAAGTGGCCGGAGTTGGCCACGATTGCCCCGTCCTTCATGACCTCCAAATGATGCTTGTCAACGACGTTGATGTCGCCGGTGGAGGTGACGAAAACGTCTCCGATCTTGGCCGCCTCGATCATGGGCATCACGCGGAAGCCGTCCATCACCGCCTCCAGAGCGCGCAGGGGGTTCACCTCGGTGATTATAACGTTAGCCCCTAAGCCACGCGCACGCATGGCGATGCCCCGCGAGCACCAGCCGTAACCACCCACCACGAAGTGCCTGCCGGCCAGCAGGAAATTGGTGGCCCGCAGGATGCCATCAATGGTTGACTGGCCGGTGCCGTAGCGGTTGTCGAAGAAGTGTTTCGTATCCGCGTCGTTGACGGCGATGATGGGGTAGCGCAGCGCGCCCTCGGCAGCCATGGCTCGCAGGCGGATGACGCCGGTGGTCGTCTCCTCCGTGCCGCCGATGACGTTCTCGATGAGATCGGGGTGCTCTTTGTGCAGGGTGGACACGAGATCCGCCCCGTCGTCCATGGTGATGTGGGGGACGTGATCCAGGGCGGCGTTGATGTGTTGATAGTAGGTCTCGTTGTCCTCGCCCTTGATGGCGAAGACGGGGATCTCGAAGTTGCCCACGATCGAGGCCGCCACATCGTCCTGGGTGGAGAGGGGGTTGGAGGCGCAGAGACGCACGTCCGCTCCGCCCTCCTGGAGGGTGTGGACCAGGTTCGCCGTCTCTGAGGTCACGTGGAGACAGGCGGCGATCCGGATCCCTCTGAGGGGTTTCTCTTTGGCGAAGCGCTCTCGGATCAGCCGCAGCACCGGCATCTCCTGCTCCGCCCACTCGACCTTGAATCGGCCCTGGGTAGCCAGGGATACGTCTTTGACGTCGTAGTTTCTGTTAGTCATTTAGTTACTCCTTGAGTATAATGGGTAGGTAGACTTGAAGGGAGGTCTGATAGTAAGCGTACTTCAGGTCGCCGTTGGTGTCATCATGATAGCTGATGTGCGGACACCCCTCCCCATCCAGGGCCAGAGAGGTGTACCTGCCGACATACCCCTCGCTGTCCACGGTGTGGATATGCCAGCCAGATGCATCTTGGTAGGCGTACATCAAGTCCTCGGGATCAGCGGAGTAGGGCGAAGTTTCACTGTCATGGTAGCTGATGTGTGGATACCCGTTGGCATCTATGGCCAGGGAGGTGTAGTACCCGACATACCCCTCGCTGTCCACGGTGTGGACATGCCAGCCGGATGTGTCCTGGTAGGCGTACATCAGGTCTGCGTTGCCGTTGTAGCTG
>CAYMKL010000012.1:62281-65646 GCA_964390805.1 uncultured Anaerolineae bacterium
GCTGTCCACAGTTTCAATATGCCAGCCGGAGGCATCCTGATAGGCATATTTGAGGTCGTTGTTGGTCTCATCGTTGTAGCTGATGTGCGGATAACCGTTCCCATCCAGGGCCAGGGAGGTGGACGCGCCGACTTCCCCCTTGCTGTCCACGGTCTGGATGTGCCAGCCGGCGGCGTCCTGGTAGGCGTACTTCAGGTCGTCGTTGGTGTAGTCAAAGTAGCTGATGTGCGTATAGCTATCCCCATCCAGGGCCAGAGAGGTGTACCCACCAACCTTCCCCTCACTATCCACGGTCTCAATGTGCCAGCCGGCGGCATCCTGGTAGGCATACTTCAGGTCATCGTTGGGGTAGCCAGACCAGCAACTGATGTGCGGATAGCCGTCTCCATCCAGGGCTAAGGAGGTGTACCTGCCGACCCACCCTACGCTGTCCACGGTGTGGACGTGCCAGCCGGCGGCGTCCTGGTAGGCGTATTTCAGATCACTGTCGTCCTGCCACGCAGTGTCGTCGAAGTAGCTGATGTGTGGATACCCGTCCTCATCCAAGGCCAGGGAGGTGTAGTTGCCGCCCACGCCCACAGTCTGGAGGTGCCAGCCGGATGTGTCCTGATAGGCGTACTTCAGGCGGTTGTTGCTGCAGTAGCTGATGTGTGGATACCCATCCTCATCCAGGGCCAGGGAGGTGTACGTGCTGACATCCCCCTCGCTATCCACGGTCTCAATGTGCCAGCCAAAGGCGTCCTGGTGGGCGTACTTCAGGTCGTCATTGGTGGGGTCGAAGTAGCTGATGAGCGGATAGCCATCCCTATCCAGGGCCAGGGAGGCGTATTTGCCAACTCCAGGGGAGTCATCCACCATTTCGTAGTGCCAGTTCGCCCCATCGTGCCAGGCGTAGTAGAGATGATCTTCGCCATAGGCGATATGTGGATGTCCTTCAGCATCCAGCCGCAGGCTGCGGTCAGTCATACCCCTGAACTGCTTGGGGCAGTCCACACATTTGATCACCCACCCATCGGCCCTGGCAGGGGTTGCTTGGAGGGCCAACGGGGGCAGGAGCAAGGTCAGTACGCCAAGCCCCAATAGGTACTTGCGTTTGCTGTGAATCATGCGAGTTTGCCTCCTTAGTCTTCAGAGGCTAATGCTCATCACCAAACCATGAACTCCCCCTGTGCCAGACGGGCGGTGAAGTCGTAGATGTCCGCCAGCTCGTTTTCGATTACGGCTTCTACGTCGCCGCGGACGGCTTCTAGCTCCAGGCCGGGCTCCAGGACGAGCTGGGCCGAGGCGATCAAGGGCTGGTCAATGGGATGACCGATTTGGCTGCAAAGCCAGATGTAGACCTCTCTGATGCCCGGCACGGTGGCGTAGACATCCTCAGCGATTTTGTGAGACAGCAGGCTGTAGATCTTGCCTACGTGGCTGACGGGGTTTTTCCCCGCTGCTGCCTCGGTGCTCATGGGTCGGTTCAGGGCGATCACTCCATTAACCTTGTTGCCCCGCCCCACCTGGCCGCAGTCGCCTCCCTCAGCCGAGGTGCCCAGCACGGTCAGGTACATGCCACTCTCACCCCGACTTGGCGCGTCAAGGGTGTTGATGTGCACGGCCACTTTTTCGATGCTGTGCCGCTGCCGGGCTACGAATTCCTCCAGATCAGACTGGATGGCCGCTTTGTGTTCGAAATAGGCTTCCTCGCTTGAGATGAAGCGGTCAACGAAAGCGATGGCTATCGTCAGCACCAGTTCGTGATCGTGCCGGTAGCCCATCACCTTGATGTCTTCGCCCACCTCAGGATAAGTGGCTTTGAAGGCCGTGGAGTTCAGGTAACGCTCGGTGGCCAGCACCAGCTTCTCCGTATCCGATAGGGGCGCATAGCCCACACCCGCGGAGGTGTCGTTGGCCCCAATGACCTCCCGCTCGAAGATATCGGTCAGCTCCGGCGATCCGGGCTTGATCTCGTTTTGGAAGACGATGTGCTTTTCCACGTCCACGAAACGCAAGTTGGATCGCAGCCAGGCCTTGGCTGTGGCCTCGGCGATGTCGCCCACCGGCACGGTCTTCCCCTGCAATCCATAGATAGCGCGGTCGCCGAACACCAGGCGCATCGGCTCCTCGACGGTGCCACCTCCCAGACGAGGCGTGGTCCTGCCGGCCACCAGGAGCCCTTTGTCAATGTTGTGGTGCAGGATGCGGCCAAAGGTGTCCAGGTACGCTCGGCAGAGCTCCACCGAAATCGCTTCCATGATGGCGTCGCAGATGGAATCGGGATGGCCGACGCCTTTCCTCTCCACCAGCTCCACCTGCTGTTCCCCGACGGGGATTCGGCTCAGGCTTTCCAGAATTATGTTTCTCATTTGATCCTCCTTTGTTTGGGTATTGGGTATTGGCTATTTGCGATTGCCGATTACCTCGATGTATGGGCAATGCCTGCGGAAGCCCAGTCTCTCGTAAACTCCTATGGCCTCGGCGTTTTCCCCATTTACGTTGAGCACTACGTTGAGGTTCTGATTCAGTAGCTCTTCCACCACGTGGCTGGTGCAGGCTGTGCCATAGCCACGGCGCCGATGGTTGGGGTGCGTGAAGATGTTGCCCACCCCTGCTACGCCGAAAGTTGGCGAGACCAGGTGGGTGCCCGCCGCAGAGACCAACTGCCTGTCGGCCTCGACGCCGTAGTAGACGCCATCGCGCAACTGGTAAGGGGCAAAGGCATCCCCGCCGCCCAGCCGGTAGAGATGGCGCAGGGCGTCCAGGTGGGATAGATCTAGCTTGATAGTCGGGCCAGGGACAGGCTGGAAATCCGCTGAGGCTATGGCCATGCGAAACATCCTCTCGACCTCGTCCAGGGCATAGGAGGCTTCCACCACCGGCAGGTGCTCTGCCCGACAGGTGAAGTAGGCCCGTTTGGGCTGCAAAGTCGAGCCCAGGATAGCGGCCACGCCATCGGTATCCCCCATGGTGAAGAGGGCGGGAGGTTGGAGGCCGGTGAAGAACAGGGCCAGAGCTTGCGTTTCTCCATCGTCCGTGGCCCCGAACCATTGGCACTGGGCAAAGAGGCTCGGCTCCAGGTCGCCGATGGCGTAGGCGGCGTAGATGCGATCCTGCTGTAGGAAGGCCAGGATTTGCTCTTTATCGTTGAGGGTCTTGACTTGCCACACGGCCAGATTTCCTGTCTAACGTTGTTTCACGCGGCCAAGGTTGCTTTCCGTCGCCACGCCGCCCGAGGCTGAAGCCATCGGGCTCAGATACAAAGGCCTGTCGGCCTGACAAGTCTAGCCCCAGCGGGGCTTTGTAGCTGAGCCAGGGGCTTGAGCGAAGCGGAGCCCCTGGCGGACGCCATGCCGCCCGAGGCTAAAGCCGTCGGGCTCATC
>CAYMKL010000012.1:65746-79661 GCA_964390805.1 uncultured Anaerolineae bacterium
AGCGGAGCCCCTGGCGGACGCCATGCCGCCCGAGGCTAAAGCCGTCGGGCTCATCTACAAAGGCCTTCGGCCTGGCAAACTCAGCCCCAGCGGGGCTTTGTAGCTGAGCCAGGGGCTTGAGCGAAGAGCCCCTGGCGGATGCCGCCGGGCTGGTTCCCATTACTGCGAAACCCGCTCCAGCCGCGCAATAGTCGTGCCTGCCTCATGATGTTCACGTTGCCGCAGCGTGTACTGCACCACCCATCCAAGGTGTCGCTCACCAAATGATACGACACCGTACTCCGCCTGCCAGGCGAAGGTGTAACCAGGCCGCACCACATGGTTGACGAAGTGGGAACTGTTGCCCTTCACCTGGCCAATGAAGGTAGAGAGGGCGAGTTTGGGCGGTACAGAGACAACGAGATGTATGTGATCCTCAATGCCACCGACGGCGTGCACCACAGCCTGCAATTCAATCGCCTTGGCCGCGAGGACCCGATGTAGATCCGCTTCGAAGGCAGGATCAATCAGTGGCTCACGCAATTTGGTGCCCCACGTGAAATGGTAAAACAGTCGCCAATAGGGCATGCTTCTCTCCTGTCTTCGAAGTTGCCACGCCGCCCGAGGCTGAAGCCATCGGGCTCATCTACAAAGGCCTGTCGGCCTGACAAGTCTAGCCCCAGCGGGGCTTTGTAACTGAGCCAGGGGCTTGAGCGGAGCGGAGCCCCTGGCGGCCTGGCGGACGCTAGCCCCACAGCCAATCCCTGAGAATCGTGTAGAGGGCCTTCAACCCATCTTTGCCCCTGATCTTCTTCCCCTCCTCAAAGGACCTGGGTTGGTAGGAAACGGGCACCTCCACGATCCGGTAGCCATTCTTGAGAAGCTTGTTCGTCAGCTCGAAGTCCAGGTCGAAACCCGCGCAAGTCAACTTCAGTTTCTTGAGCACGCTTGTTCTCACCATCTTGCAGGCTGTGGCCGAGTCGGTCAGGTTCGCTCCAAATAGCAGGTTGATCAAAAACGTCAGGAAGCTCACGCCCCAATAGAAGTGGGTGTAGATAGCCTTGGGCCCGTCCAGCACCCGCGAGCCGTAGACGGCGTCCAGGTGCTTCTCCAGGGCCAGGTCAACGAGCTTGTGCCAGTCCTGAGGATCGTACTCCAGATCAGCGTCCTGGATGATGGTATAGTCGCCCGTGCAATAGGGGATGGCCGTCTTGATGGATGTTCCCTTGCCGAGATTCTCTGGCTGGAAGATGACGCGGATATCGTCATCGTTTATTTGCTGGAGCAGCTCTCGCGTCCCATCGCTAGAGCAGTTGTCTACAATGATGATCTCTTTTTCGATCTCCACCGCCTTCACCCTCTCCAGGGCGGTCAGGATGGTGTCCCGCTCGTTGTAAGCAGACATGATGACGGACAGTTTCATGGCGTTTCCTTGTCAGCGGCGGCCCTCATCTCCCTAACCCCCTTCTCCCAACCCTGGGAGAAGGGGGAACCGCACTCCCCTCCCTCAGGGTTGGTGGAGGGGCTGGGGGTGGGGGCAAAGAACTCCTCAAACTTGTCTAGCACATAGTCTATCTTTACATCGTCCAGCCCCGGATAAACTCCAATGAAGAAGGAGTTTCTCATCACCAGGTCGGAGTTCTCCAGATTCCCCACCAGCCTGCACTTCATGTCTCGATAGCCAGGCTGATTGATGATGTTGCCAGCGAAAAGAAGCCTGGTCTCGATGCGAGCATCCTCAAGCCAGCGCACCAGTTCCTGGCGGCTGAAAGGGGCTTCAGGCTTTACAGTGACGGGAAAGGCAAACCAGGACACGTCGGCCCGCTCGCTCCAGTGGGGGAGGACTAGATGGTCTTCGTACCGCTTCAATCCTTCGAAGAGCCTCCGGAAGTTGTGTTTCCGCTTCTCGATGAAGCCCGGCAGCTTCACCAGTTGGACAGTCCCCAGGGCCGCTTGGATGTCGGTGGGCCTGAGGTTGTAACCGACGTTGGTGTAGAGGTACTTGTGGTCGTAACTGCCGGGCAGGCCGGGTATTCTCCACTCGAAGCGCCGCCCGCAAGCGCCGTTGGGATCCGTGGTGTCGTACTCACACCAGCAAGCGCGGCCCCAGTCTCGGATGGAGCGGGCAATCTTGGCCAGTTTTTTGTCGTTGGTGATGACCGCGCCCCCTTCCCCCGTGGTGATGTGATGGGCTGGGTAGAAGCTCAGAGTACCCATGTGGCCAAAGGCGCCCACATGCTTGCCGCGGCGCCCTGAGCCTGTCGAAGGGTCGAAACGCGAGCCTAGCGCATCGCAAGCATCCTCGATGACAAAGAGTCCCCATTTCTCGGCCAGTCTCATGATCTCATCCATCTCACAAGGGTTGCCCAAGGTGTGGGGTACGAAGATGGCCTTGGTACTTTCGGAGATAGCCTCTTCTAGAGCGGAGACATTGAGGTTGTAGGTACCCAGCTCGCAGTCCACGAAAACGGGGATCAGGCCGTTTTGAATCAAGGGGGCCACCGTGGTGGGGAAAGTGACCGCAGGGGTGATCACCTCGTCGCCTGGCTCCAAATGGCCCTTCAACTCCTTGGAGCAGAGCGTCGCCACGGCCAGGAGGTTGGCCGAGGAGCCGGAGTTCACAAATACAACCTCTGAGACATCTAGGAACCTGCCCAGCTCTTCCTCGAATTCCTCGGCGTAGCGCCCCATGGTCAGCCAGAACTCCAGCACGGCATCCACCATGGCCATCATCTCCCACTCGTCGTAAACTCGCCCGGCGTAGTGGATCTTGGTCTGACCAGGGATGAAGGGTTGCTCCTGGTGCTCCAGGCTGTAGAACTCCGCGATCTTCTCGAAGATTTCGCGCTTGAGGGAATCGGCAGATCCGCTTTTGCTCGGCCTGGATCGCCAGATCCGGGCCGACGGGGATTTGGCAATCCCCTCAGAGCCATTTTGGATCCGCCTAGAATCTGTGCTACTCATCGAAAGCTCCCGCTTTGGATTTTGAGCTTTGAACTTTGAACTTATCTGTGTACCAAGCAATGGTCTTTCTCAGTCCATCTTCCAGACCTACCTGCGACTGCCAGCCCAGCAGCTCCCTGGCTTTGCTGCTGTCGGCGTAGAGTCGCCATATCTCCCTGGGACGGTAGGGCAAGGCCCCGATTAGGGGCTTCACGGGATTGCCCATCAACTCCAGCACCTTCAGCACCACATCCTTGATGGGGCGCTCTTCTCCCGTGCCCAGGTTGATGGTCTGCCCGATGGCCCTTTCCGAAAGGGAGGCCCTGATGTAGCCCTCGACCACATCGTCAACGTAGGTGAAATCGCGGGTCTGCTCTCCCCCGGTCATCTCAAAGTCCTGCCCTCGTAGGGCAGAGATGATCGTCTGGGGGATGAGAGCTCGTGCGCTCTGGCGCGGCCCGTAGATGGTGAAGGGCCGCAGGGTGACGATGGGGTAGCCGCGCGTTCTGTGATACATGTTGCAAAAGAGCCAGGCCGCCGACTTGGAGGCGGCGTAGGCGTTGATGGGATCAATCATCTGATCCTCGTGCATGGGCGGAGTATTATGACCGTACTCGTAGCAGGTGCCAGTGTTGATGAAGCAATCGCAGTCTGTCTCTCTGAGCGCCTCCAGGAGGTTGAGTGTCCCCATCACGTTGACTTGCACGGCAAGCGTCGGATCTATGCCGGGCTCGGTGACGCCCACGGCGGCCAGGTGATAGACCTTGCGCGGCTGACATTCTCGCACTAACTGCCGCACCATCTGGCTGTCACGCAGGTCAACCTGGTGGGCGCGCACCTTGTCTGGGATGATTGTGACGTTGGCTTGGTTTGCTCCAGGCTCGACAGCTAGTGTGACCTCGGCCCCCTCGGCCACCAGCCGCTTCGCCAGGTGCGAGCCGATGAAGCCGGTGGCGCCGGTGACCACAACGCGCACGTCCTCCAGTGATTTCATTCTCCGACCTCGGCATCAACGACCGCCACGACGGGCACGACGCATCTCCTTGACTTCGTTCATGGCGAGGGTTATTTCAGCCTCTATCTCTTCGGGCGAGTACTGAGTCGGGCGGCTGTGCACTTCCGCTAAGAGACGATCGAACCGCTCCTTCCAATTAGCTTCCGCCTCGCCCCGTTCGCGCTTTGCCAGATCCTGCAACCGCCGATACTCCTCAAAGGAGAGCACAACTGCCACCGGCTGTCCATCCAGCTCTAGGATCACAGGCACTTTCAAATCTACTACTACAGCGCCGTGGGTTGCTTGAGCTTCTTTCACTTCCTTGGACTCAGCCATCATGATTCTCCTCAGCAAAGAACTCCCGATACCACTCCAGCGTCTCCCGCAGACCAGCCTCTAACGTCCACCGCGGCTCCCAACCCAACAGGCGTCGAGCTCTGTCACTATCAAGGAATTGATGACGTATCTCGTGAAGGGATTGGTTGAGAATGATGGGCTCCAGGTCCGGACGACCGGCCACCTCCAGGATGGCTTCGATGATCTCCAACACTGTCTTAGGGTCGTTGAGGCCGAAGTTGAAAGCCTCTCCCCGGATCGCAGGGTCGTCCAGGTGTTCGGCCAGCAGGATGTAAGCGCTGACGATGTCCTCGATGTAGAGATAGTCGCGCGTCAGTGTGCCGTCGCTGCGCACGATGGGCCGTTTGCCCTGGAGCACCGAGCGTATGGTGCCCGGCACCACTCGATCCCAGTGCAGGTCGCCGCCGCCGTAGATGTTGCCGCAGCGGGTGATACCCAGCGGCAGACCGTAGGTCTCAGCGTAGGCCAGGGCGATGAGATCGGCGCAGGACTTGGAGACGTCGTAGGGATGCCGCCCTTGTAACGGCGCGTCCTCGCTGTAGGGTAGAACCTCGTGCTCCCCGTAGGCTTTGTCGCTGGAGGCGATCACCAACCGCGTGAGGGTCGGGCAGCGGCGGGCGACCTCCAATAGGATCCACGTGCCCTTGATGTTGGTCTCGAAGGTGGACAGCGGAGCACGGTTGGCGACTGTGACCAGGGCCTGGGCCGCCAGGTGGAAGCAGGTGTCAATCTCGTATTCGTTGAAGACCCGCTCCATCAGGGCGTAGTCGGTCACTGAGCCGCGCACGCGGACGATGTGTTGGTCGTAGCCCAAACGGACGAGCTGCGACCGGGGATCCTCGTCGTAGATCAGCCCCACCACGTTGGCCCCTCGGTCCACCAGGGCCATGGTCAGCCAGGAACCCAGGATGCCGGTGCAGCCGGTGATGAACACGTTTCTATCCCGCAATCGTCCTGAGCCTGTCGAAGGGCATTTGAACTTTGAGCTTTGAGCTTTGAACTTCATTGTCATTCCCAAATCTTCCACGGCGCGTTGCCTGAGGCCCACAACTCGTTCAAGATGCGTAGATCGGTTCGCGTGTCCATGCACTGCCAAAAGCCGTCGTGACGATAGACGGCCAGTTGCCCATCGGCAGCCAGTTGCTCCAGAGGCTCCTTTTCCAGGACGCTGTTCTCATCGAGGTAGTCGAACACTTGTCGGTTGAAGACGAAGAAGCCGCCGCTGACCAGGCCGTTCACTTGAGGCTTCTCTTTGAAGGCGGTGACCAGGCCGCTGCCATCGCTCTGCACCACGCCGAAACGAGAGAAGGGGTGCACCCCGGTCACGGTGGCGATTCTTCCCATTTCCTGATGAAACCTCAGCAAGTCGGCTATGACGATGTTGGCCACACCGTCGCCGTAGCTGGCGAAGAAGGCGGCATCCTGCTCAATGTACTTCTCGATCCGCTTGATGCGGCCGCCGGTGTTGGTCTCCAGCCCGGTATCGGCCAGGGTGACGGTGAAGTCCTCCTCGCTGTGAGTGTCATGGAAGGCAAGCTCTTGCTTCGACCCCAGGGTGATGGTGAAGTCCCTGGTCATGCACTCGTAGTCGAGAAAGTGGCGCTTGATCATCTCGCCCTTGTAGCCCAGACACAGCACGAAATCCTTGTAGCCGTAGTGAGCGTAGATTTTCATGATGTGCCAGAGGATGGGCTTATCGCCGATGGGCACTAGCGGCTTGGGCCGGAACTCCGTCTCGTGCTCCATGCGGGTGCCCCTTCCGCCGCAGAGTATGACCACTTTCTTAGGTCCCATATCTCTCCCTCATCGTTTCCGAGACCCCCACTGTCAACTCGAAAGCTCGCTCCGCTGCTTCCTCCGAGAGGGTGCGTAGGCCGCAAGAGGGGGTGATTAGCGAGGAATTGATGAGATCATCAAGGGAGATGCCTTTTCTCACCAGAAGGTTCATCGCTTCGTGCAGCCGCGCCACCAGGCTCTCCACTGTCTCGTTCATTAAGGCCTCTTCGTTATCGGCGGGGACGATGCCCCAGGCGATGATGCCACCGCGTTTCAGGAAGGCCCTCACCTCTTCGACGTACAGGGCAAAGGCCTGGACGTAGTGGTAGGTGTCGAAGCTGATTATCTCCGCTGAGGTGGAGAGCAGAACGGACCAGTCGGTGTTGCCGCAGCAGTGAGTGCCTTTGATCCCTGTGAGGCCGGCGAAGACTTCTTCCAAGAGGGTTATCACCTGCTCTCTGTTCAGGGAGATGTAGGCCGAGCCGAACGCGCTCATGTATGGCTCGTCAATGAAAACGATGGTCGTCGGCGCTATCTGGCGCAGCTCTTGCTCCTGCCAGGTGGCCTTGAGGCGGAGGTGCTTGGCCAGAGCGTCGGCCAGGATGTCGTCATAGAGCACTGGGCGGCGATGCTGGTCAACCACCGTGAGTCCCCAACTGATGGGCCCCGTCACCTGGCCCTTCACCACCATCGGCTGGCGGTCGCTGGCCGATAGCGTCTGGAAGAATGTCGCCAGGCCAGCCGCGTAGTCAGCGCCAAGGGTGCCGTAGCTCAAATCGTTTTCCAGGTAGGCCAGGTACAGACGCTCCAGGCCGGGGTCCAGGTCTTTACTGCGGTCCACGTAGATGCGCTCGTCCTCCAGTGCCACTCCGGGGAAGCCCTCGCTGAACTGGACGTACATGTTCTCCAGAAAAGTGCGCTTGGGCAGTTGTGGCCAGGTGGGGATGTGGGGAAAACTATCCAATACCAGTGCACAGGCGGCTTGCGGATCGGTATGGGGGAGGCTGCCGAGGTGCAGGGGCAACAGGTTAGGCTCAAATGTCCTCATCGGTAACTCCTTGTCCTGAGTGGCCCGTTAGCGAAGCGGCCGCGACGTCATTTGATGAAGCGGCGGCGTATCGAAGGGCTTTGGCCCTCCTCAGGCCTGGTGCGAAGGGTGGGTAGACGATCCCTCCCTCGGTCACGATGCCCGTGATGTAGCGGTGAGGGGTGACGTCGAAGGCGGGGTTGTAAACGGACACTCCCTCAGGGGCAATGCCTACTCCGCCCACGTGGGTCACCTCGGCCGCATCCCGCTCCTCAATGGTGATGTGCTCGCCCGACGGCAGCGACAGGTCAACGGTCGAGGTGGGGCAGACCGAGTAGAAGGGGATGCCGTTCTCCTGGGCCAGTACAGCCAGCTTGTAGGTGCCGATCTTGTTGGCCACGTCGCCGTTGGCGGCCACCCGGTCGGCTCCCACCAGGACGATGTCAACCTGGCCCGTGAGCATGAGGTGGCCGGCAGCGTTGTCGGCGATGAGGGTCATGGGGATGCCGTAGCGTATCAGCTCCCAGGCCGTCAGGCGCGCCCCCTGTAACCTCGGCCTGGTCTCGTCTACCCAGACGTGGACGCGCTTTCCCTGCTCGTGGGCAGCGCGGACCACCGCCAGGGCGGTGCCGTAGTCCACGGTGGCCAGGGAGCCGGTGTTGCAGTGGGTCAGGATATTGTATCCATCTTCGATCAGCTCCGCTCCGTGAGCAGCCATGCGCTTGTTGATCTCCACATCCTCGTCGGCGATGCGCTGGGCTTCGGCCATCAGTGCGTCCACTAGTTGCTCCATCTGAGTGTGCTGAGCTTTTCGCGCCTGCTTCAACATCCGCTCCAGGGCCCAGGTGAGGTTCACGGCTGTGGGGCGAGTTTCTCGCAGGGTGCTGGCTGCTTCCTCCAGGTCGGCCAGCAGTTCGGCTGGGGTCTTCGCCTGGCTCCCCCGTGCGCAGAGCGCCAGCCCGAAGGCCGCCGCCGCTCCGATGGCTGGCGCGCCACGGATGTACATCTCCTTGATAGCCCGTGCCACCTCCCGATAGTCTGTGAATCGAGCTATCACGTACTCGCGGGGCAGTTTGCGCTGGTCAATCATCTTCACCACGCCGTCGTCCCACTCGATGGTTCTCATGATCGCATTTCCTCACCAGACAACAAAAAATCTCTCTGGATGAGAGAGAGAGGCAAGATTACCTCTCATCTTCCAGAACGCCGGTGCGGCGCTCTGCCGGAATTGGCACCTTGTCTGGAAGTTGGAGGCTGGAAATTGGAGAACGGGAACTTCCTGCGTATCCAACCTCCAATATCCAATATCCAATCTCCAAACCGGTTGCCGGGGTTTCTCAGGGCCGGTCCCTCCACCCCTCTGGATAAGAGTGTCCAGATTATCAGATTATTGGGGCTTATAGTAGCATATCTGAGGAGTTTTGTCAAACTCGGACAAGTTCAGGGAGTCATCAGCAACACCGTAGCCATTAACGACAGCCTGGACGCCCTAATCAAGCGGAGTGCAACGACGGTGTCTATTTGGCCCTTCTCATGAAGAACTACAGCTCCTGATTTGGGTGGTAAAGCGTAAAAGCAGCGAAGGCCACGAAAGCCTTTCGCGCCTTTCATGGCCTTTCGCGTGTTTAGCGATTCAAACCGCACCCTTATTCACACACCTCTCCCCAATGCACTACCACCAGCATGATGTCCACGATGTCAATGTCATAGTCATGGTCGAGATCATAGAGTTCTTCGTAACAGTCTTCCCCAAGCCGGCAGCGCCACCTGCTGGCCACCTCCATGATGTCGGCAACATCCACTATACAACTGCAGTCGAAGTCCACCTCCAGTGCTGTGCAAGCTGAGGCACCATACGTGCTGGCCAGGTTGTTGATCCACGTGGTCTCGGTGACCGTCCGGCCGAAGTTTACCGCTACATAGAAAGCGTGTTGTCCGAACGTTGGGGCGGTCCACGTGGTCGTGACGATGGCGTATCCAGCGGCGTCCAATTCTGGCAGCATCGTCACGCTGATGCGCGCCGTATCAGTGAAGGGATCATCCACATAGAAAGCTGTCTCCACTGGCGGCGCGGCCACGTTGCCGAAGTTGTACACAGTGCCCGTGATGACCACTTGCCCGTCGGATAGCGGCTCTGTCCACAGGTATAGCGGGCTCACGGCCAGATCCGGCAACACCTGCAAGGTCAGAAGCGCCTCATTGTTGTCGGTAAAGGTCTCAGCGAAGTCCTGCTCTCCCTCGTTGACGACGGCAACCAGCGGGTAACTCCCCTCGGCCAACGCACCGTAGTCCCAGGGGGTCGTGAGGGTGATGGCTCCGCCAGCCGCCAGCGTGGGCACGGTGTCGGTGACAGCCAGAGTGCCGGTGATGGCATCCCAATGGTAGACAATAGTCGTAGTGAGACTGTCCGTGGTGCCGATGTTGTAGATGAGGGCAGACAGACCCAAACTAGAACCACTCCAGTAGTCCACGCCCGCCCCCACCAGTTCCAGGTCAGGGCCAAAGGCGAGGAGCGAGGCCCGGTTGTTGGTCTCGTCCGCCTCGGCGATCTGGTCCTGTGGGTCGGCCACGGCCACCAGTTGCCGCTGGCCGCCTGTGGTTGGGATAGTGTACGTCGTCGTCAGCGTGGCCGTGTACCCTGCCGCCAGGGTGCCCGACAACATGGCCGTGTTGATGAGGGTGCCGCCTGTATCTGGATCACCATCGTAGAAGGCCACCTGCACGCCTTCCAGTACCAGCGCGCCGGTGTTGGTCACCGTAGCACTGATGGTCACGCTGGCCCCGGCTTGTGGGTGAGTATCCGAGACAGACAGTGCACCCATAGCCAGGTCCTGTACAAACTGGTGGCTCAGGGTGTACAGGTCCGTCTGCCCTTCCACCGGCAGGGTGTAAGTGATAACCTCACCGGTATCGGTGTCTGTTGTAGTGTGCTCCTCCGACGAAACCTGGGTCAGCGCGTAGGCCATAACCAGACGGCCTGTCGAGTCCAGTGCCGGTGCCGGGTAGCCCTCGGAGTGCACATCGTTGGTCAGGCGATAGGGGCGTCCCCAGGTGTTGTGCGCGGCATTGTAGAAGGTCACGAACAGGTCCCGTTGCCCGGCCTGGTGCCCCGTGAAGACCACTGCCAGGTTGTCAACCGCATCGCGGAGCAGGCGGAATTCGTTCACTACCAAGTCGGGATCAAGAGCCAGGTCAACCTCGGTGCCGGTGGTCAGGTTGCGCAGGCGTAGGGTATTACCTGCCTGCCAGACCAGCAGGGGTTGGTTCACAGAGTTATAAACCACCTGCGGGTTGGTATGGCCCAGGTCGTCATCGGTGAGTTGCTGGGGCGATGACCAGGTGCTGCCGTCCCAGTTGCTGGTAAAGAGTTGGAGAGTGGGCGTGATGCTCCCGGTGGGCGTCAGGAAGCGGGTGTAGGCTAGAGTGGCTTGGCCGCCCCCGTAGCCGGCTGCCAGGTCCACCAACCCGGGGATGTCCTCCACGGCCACCGCAGGGGCGTTCCAACCGGCACCGTCCCACGCAGCGAACATCACCCGGTCAGGGTTGGCGGTGTCCCCACTGAGCAGCCCGGCCGGGTTCTGGCGCCAGACGGTCAGGACACCTCCCGCGCTGTTGCGGGCCAGGCTGGGCTTGTAATCCAGGGCGTTGTTGGTGGTAAGCCAGGCGAGGTCGCTCCAGATGTCGCTGGTGGGATCGTATTGAGCCCAGGCGATCTCGATCTTCTTCGTGGTCGTGGTATCCAGCGTGGCAGTGATGGGCAGCGCCGGGTCATTCAGCCGTTCCCACACCGCCAGGCCATGGCCACTGCTGTCCCAGGCCACCTGGGAGTCACCGTCTAGATAGGTATCGTCGGTGACGCGGCCCGGGGTGCTCCAGGTGTTGCCATCCCAATAGCTATAAGCCAGGTCGAAGTTCTGGCCCAGGGGCTTGTTCACGTCATCGTGCACCCAGAGCAGAAGAGCGTTGTCGTTGGCCGGGTTAAGAGCCAGGCTGGGCTCAGTGTAGGTGTAGACGTTGGAGACCAGCACCTCGCCAGCGGTGATAGTGGCCAGGCCCTCTGTGATGACGCCCAACGCCTGGGAGCTGAAGGGCGTCATCTTGCCAGGGAGCGGCTTGTGGAAGACGGCGTAGGACTTGCGGTAGCCGTGGCCAAGGAGGTGCCAGGGAGAGTGCGCCACATCCAACGTAGACATTGTATAGGCCAATGCACCTGGTTGCGGGTACACCAGCTCGACTTTGCCTTCAGCCGTGGTCTTGAACCAAAACACGATGAATTCGACGCCAGCCTTGCCGATCAGGGCCAGCTTGCTGATATGGAGAGATGGATCCGTGGCGAACTCTGCTTCGCCATCTGCACCGAGATATGCGTGAAACTCCACCGGTTTGACGTAGATGCGTATACCCCCCTCAATTCCTACACTACCCCCGCCCCGGAGCCATTCGAGATGTACGTCGGGCTCGAACACAATACTCCCTTCCCCCACGAGTTTCAATTTGCCGTCAACGTAAACATAGCCGTAGCGTTGCAGAAACCGCTCTATTCCCAGTCCTTCAGCCAACTTCTTGGCCGCTGTCCCAAGTCCTGGTGAGAGCTCCGCCAGGAAACCCAGGATTGAAGCCCGGTACACCTCCTGCTCGTAGTTCAATTCCAGGAACGCACCAGCCCGTTCCACCACGATATAGGGTGAGGTTGTTTGCCAGTGACCTTCCCCGAACAAGCCACCTTTCCATTTTGCCTCACCATCCCATAGTGCGAAACCGCCCGTAACCGCACCTCGCACCGAACCTTGCTGATCGGGCAGTAGTGGGACTTTGAACTCCCCCTCAAAGTATGTGGGATAGATACCAGCCTTCTTACCTGTGATGCCAAAGTCCACGAGTGCCTCAAAGGGCTGCTGTGGTATGGTAATAGTTGCCTCAAATCTCGGGGCGAGACTGGCATCAAAGTCACCTGCCAGTACCAACGGACCTGCCAGTCCAAGCTCCTGGAGAGCCCACAGCCACACCGGCGTTGGCCAAGACCAGGGCGTGAAACTCTTGGTGACGCCGGAACTGGTTTGAGGTTTGGCGATGACTTCCAATATGTTCGGACCAACATGTAGCTCAATCCCCATATCAAGGATGTATTCGTACCGTATCCCTGCGTTAGGCTGCGTCATACTTACTAGCTCGTGTCCATTCAACCGAATGATTACCTCCCCGGGAGCATCTGGCCACGGAACTTGAATCAAGATACGGTTGGGTAAGGATAAACCTTCCAGAAAGCGACCGTTGAGAGCATAGGTCGACTCAACCACGAAGTCGAAGTCTTCACTCGGCGGCGGTGGTGGTTCCGGCCCCACCGGCGTGAAGGTGACACTGGCCGAGGTGGCGAAGGTCTGGCCCGTCGTCAGGTCCTGCGCCGTGATCACCGACGTACCCGGCGTGGAGGAGCGAACGGTGGCGACGAAGCGGCCACTGGCGTCGGTGGTGCCGCTGGCCGGGGTGAAGGCGTCCAGACTGCCACGGCTGGAGACAAGGCGAACCCGGTGGTTGACTGGGGCATTGGAGAGGATGACAACAGATGAGGACACATTATCGGCCGGGACCGAATCCGGTGATGCACCAAGACTCGTGACCACGCATTCCCACTTAACCGAGAAAATCTCAAGGATAATCTCAGCACCAGAAGTGTAGAGTGTGCTCCATAGGCCGATGTGTACTTGTGCGTCAGAGGTTGACGTAGTTTGGGAAGCAATCCTCTGCCAATCACCGTTATCCAATTTGCGATATACAGAGAATACATTGCCTTCACTGATAATTCGCATGCTCCCAGAATTACCTGTTTCTGGCACCACCGTCGAACCACTTCCAACATTTGTCCAGTAATCATGGTTTCTTCGTTCAAGGCGACAGTAGGGCCCATAAGGTGTACAAGTGGTAAGAGATGTGGCCAAGGCGAACTTTGCATCACCTGGAAGAGCAACCAAGCGATAGTCAACTGACGCATCAAAATCACTGGATATGTTGGGAAGAAACCGCACGCCTGCGGAATCCCTATTTGATCCAATGCCCATGTGTAATCCATCCAACTGTGGATCAATCCAACCCTGGTTGTTCGTCGAAGTAGAATAAATGTTGGGATCGAGGTCTGTCCTATGGAGAGAGTCGAAGTGCTGACACCACGCTGTCGCTGCAATATCTGGCCTGGTTGCACTTGGCGGCACACTGGCCGTGTGCATGTGTTTATTCCACGTTGGATTATTGCTTGCCTCACCGAGGCGGGCGCGTTCGTCGAACTGGCCCACGTTCTCAATGAACATGACGGGCGCGCTGCGCAACGCGGTGGAGACGCGGGTGGTCGTGCCGGGGGGTTGAACCACTGATGCCACTGAGGAAGCACTGAAAGCACTGAGGGGGGCACCACGTTCAGTGGCCTCAGTGCTGTTCAGCCCGGTCAGTGATTCCAATGGCTCCCGTTCCAGGCGGGGGGCAGCGGAGACGCGAGTGGTGGTGCCGGGGGAGCTGTCAACGAATGGGGAACGAATAAACGAATGGGCCGCAGCGGATTCGTTTATTCGCTTTGGATTCGTTGACAGGGACGTCACAGTAGGGGCAGCGGTGCCGGCCAGGGGCAGGGCGGTGAGGATGAGGAGGGCGGTTAGGGCTAGAGCGGCAATGGCGAGTGTTGAGTTAATGCGTCTTTGTTTCATCGCAAGCCCCTTTTTGACTACCTTTAGATACAAAACGCCAGCCTCAAGGCACGCAAGGGCGCAGCCGTGGCTGGCGTCGGGTTCGGGAATGTCGGCATCGTTTCACATCCCCATTTGACGAGTCAGAGATCGGTTTACACTTTTGGA
>CAYMKL010000013.1:0-16044 GCA_964390805.1 uncultured Anaerolineae bacterium
GCTAGGTATGGAAGTAGTGCCCGTTGCAGCCCAAACACCTGTTGTTTCTTAGTAGCGACCGTAGGGAGCGAAGCAATCCCCCCGTTGCGAGATGGAGATTGCTTCGTCGCTGCGCTTCCTCGCAATGACACACGTGAGTTTTGGTTGTGGCTAGGCCACGTTATGTGATGTATGTCAAATCCTTTTTTGGGTTACTGGACAATCTTCCGCAGATACGGCATGCTGTGGGCAAAGAATTGTCTATAGCCCTCGCACATGTAATTGGGCCTGCTCATGACTCGGTACTTCGGGCACCCGCCATGGCAATAGCGTCTCCATTGACATCGCAGACAGGCTTGAGGTAAATCGGATTTTCTCGCCGCGAATTGCAGGCGCAATGCGATACGCTCAAGTTCCCTCAGGGGCTGATGCATCAAATTGCCGATCTTCCAACCAGGATCAACAAAATAATCGCAGGTGTAGACATCTCCATTCGCTTCAACCACCAGATAAGCATCGCACGACTTTCTGAAAAGGCACAGGCTGTTTTCTCCGTGGATCAAATGCATCAGAAACGCATCGAACATTCTTATGGAAACGCGAGGATGGCCATCATTGTACCAGAGATCGAATAGTGTACATAAGAAGTCACCATATTGGCTGGCTGGCATGGAGAAGGGCATCAGGTGACCATCTCCATTGAGTTCGACGGCTGGGACGAATTGTGCGAAACCGATTTCATTTCCGAGGCAATAATCATACAACTCGCGGGGATAATTGACCGTGACGTCGTTAATCACCATCAAGACGTTGAACGCCACGTTATATGCTTTGAGCAGTTCGATTTTGGGATAGACCCGATGGTGGGTGGGTTTCTCGTTTTTTCCCTTTCGGTAGTGGTCGTGAAGTTCTGCTGGCCCATCCAATGAGAGGCCCACAAGGAATCTGTACCGGCTCAAGAACTGAGCCCACTCATCGTCGAGTAAGACGCCATTGGTCTGAATGGCATTGCTGACAATCTGTCCTGAGTGACCATGCTTCTTTTCCAGCTCCACCACATTCTCAAAGAAATCGAGGCCGGCCAACGTCGGTTCACCACCTTGCCAGGTGACGCCAACCGGCCCAGCAGTGTCGTGCATGATCTGCTGGATCATTGTCTCGAGCACATCATAGCTCATGCGGTGCGATTTGGTTTCGGGGTACAGATCTGCCTTTTCCAGATAGAAGCAGTATTCACAACGCAGGTTGCAGTCAGCGGATACGGGCTTGACCAATATCGAACTTTGCAGTGGATTGCTTCTCATTTGGCTTTGACCGGGAGATTGGGGGGTGGCGTTTCTGGGGTGGGAAATCGAGCACGGCGTTCCAGGTCGTCCAGTTCCAGGTGGCCGCGCACGTACTGCTTGGAGGCATCCCGATACGGTTGAAAGTCCCAGGAGGTATGCCGGCCGGCCATCAGCGACCTGGCAACCAAGCGGCGGCGCCTTTGGCTTTGGATCACGCTTCGCCGGAGGGCCTGTGGGTCCCACCGCTCCATGATTTCAGTGTGAAAGGCGCGCCGCATCTCCTCGTATTCCGGCCGGCCAGCCAGGTTTTCCAACTCGTTCGGGTCGGCCTGAAGGTCGTAGAGTTGCTCCGGGTCAGGCTCACTGTACACGTATTTGTAGCCGCCGCGCCGGATCATGAAACAGGGCGCGATAGCGCCTTCGCACAGTATCTCTCCCACGACGGTGTCCGGCCGATCGCTCTCGTCGCCTTGCAACAGGGGAAGCAGGCTTTGGCCATCAACCCTGTCAGCCAATTCCGGTTCCGGGCTGCCGGCCGCCAGCTCAATGAGCGTTGGCAGGAGGTCAACCAGGGAGACGTGCTGGGCCACACGGCGCGGCGCAAACCGTCCGGGCGCGTAGAAGATCAGCGGCACCCGGGCCGACCATTCGAAGAAGTTCATCTTGTACCACAGACCTCGCTCGCCCAGCATTTCGCCGTGGTCAGAGGTAAACACCACGACGGTGTTATCATTAAGTCCGGTGGCCTCCAGCGCTCGCAGGAGTTGTCCCACCTTGTCGTCAACGTAGCTGATCATGGCGTAATAGGCGTGGCGGGCGTTGCACACCCGCTCCTCGGTATGCCTGTACCGACCCAGGTCGCAGACGTGGTGAAGCCGCCGGCTGTGCGGGTCGAGCTGCTCCAGCGGGATGGGGGCTACCGTGGGCAGATCAATCTCGTCGTGGTCGTACCGATCCCAGTACTCCTGGGGGATGGCAAAGGGATCGTGCGGATGGGTGAAGGAGACGAAGAGGCAGAACGGCCACTCGGCATCGTCCCGCGCTATCTCGTAGATCTTGCGGACGGCGTGAAAGGCAACTTCCTCGTCGAAGTCCAGTTGGTTGGAAGTCTGGCACAGGCCGGCCTGCACGATGCTCAGCATGTTGTGATACCACGAGGGGCGGTGCTCTGGCCGCTCCCAGTCCGGCGTCCAGCCAAAGTCGGCCGGGTAGATGTCGGTCGTCAGCCGCTCCTCAAAGCCGTGCAGTTGGTCAGGACCGATGAAGTGCATCTTGCCGCAGGCGCAGGTGCGGTATCCCATCTCCCGTAGATAGTGGCCAAAGGTGGGTATGGCGGCGGGGAACGCGGCCGCGTTGTCGTAGGCGCCGATTCGCGAGGGCAACTGCCCCGTCACCAGAGAAGCCCGTGACGGGGCGCAGAGCGGGCTGTTGCAATACGCGCTGCTGAAGACGACGCCGTCCTCAGCCAGGGCTTCGATGTTCGGCGCCTGGACAATCGGATGGCCATAACACGGCAACGCAGGGGCGGCCATTTGATCGGCCATGATGAACAGGATGTTTGGATTCATAATCTCGTCAAGATGTTTATGAACAGGAAGGACACCGCCATGGCCAGCACCGCGTACAGTACTACACTGAGCAACATCCGGCGCATCAGCGGTCCCTCCTGTCCCTTCAGACCCAGGCCAGAGGTTATCGTCAGGGCATTGAAGGGGCAGATTATCTCCCCGGCGGTGCAGCCAATGACCTGGGCGGCCCCGACCGCTAGCTTGGAGAGGCCGAATCTCTGGGCCACTTCCATCTGGAAGCCTCCAAAGAAGATGTTGGACGCCACCGTGCTGCCCGTAATTGAGGTGCCCAACATGCCTACCAATGGGCTTACCAGTGGGAAACTCCGGCCCGCTATGTCCGCCATAGCCTGGGCCATGTCAGTGTTCATCCCAAAGTCTTTCATGACGTTGGCCATGGCCGCAAAACTGGACACAGCAATCGCCATAGGCAGCACTTGCTTCAGGGTCTGTTTAACGATTGGCGACAGTATCGAGATGTTGCGCCTCAGGATGGCCATCGAGATGAGCACACTGGCTACGGCCATTGTTCCGTTGCTGTAGAGGTAGCTGAACTTGACCACCTCGACTACGCCCTCCCCGGCCATGAAGTTCATTCTCAGCTCCAGAGGATGGGTGGTCAGGGCGGTCTTCAGAGGGGGAAGCAGGCGGGTGAGGAGCACCAGTAGGATTAGGACCACAAAAGGCACCAGGTAAGTCAGATCTCTTGTGGTTGGGTGGTCTAAGCGAAGCCGTGGTCTAAGCGAAGCCGTGGTCGGGTGGCGCCGACGCTGGCGTCTTGCCAGGACTACCGTGGCCCCCATAGCAGCCAGACCGGCGGTGATATTGACCAACGCCACGCCCAGGAAATACACGGTCAGATACTGAGTGAGCGCATAGATCCCCCCCACAAGAAGTGCAGGCCAGAGCATACGCTTCCCGTTTTCCCTGCCCAGGAAAAGGGTTGTCCATAGAGGGGCGATAGCTAGGAAAAAGAAGAACAACTGCGCTATGGAGACCGAAAGGGCTCCTTGGGGCAATTCCGTCACATGGGCCAGCGCATCTATCGGCACCCCCAGGATTCCGTAGGGCGACTGGGGAGCATTCCCGAACATACCCATGGCCGCGATGGTGAGAGGGGGGATGCCTTCGCCTGATAGCATGGTACCCGCCACGACGAAAGTGGATCCCGCCGGGGCCACGGCGCCCAGGAACATGGCAAAGCCGAACATCACCAGTAGAGCCTTCATCCCCTTGTCGTCGGTGATGGCAGAGAGAGCCGTGGTGGTTTTGTCCAGCAGGCCGGTGTGCTTGAGGAAATTCAGAAACAAGAAGGCCCCGAAAACTCCCCAGATGAAGACCAGCCCTGCCCATACTACCCCTGCGATACTCACTACGGCGATGGAAGCGGGGGCAGTTTTCCAGAATACCCAGGTCAACACAGCAGCCAGCGCCCATCCCAGAGGGGCCACGGTTGCTGCGGACTTCCTAGGCCCCATCAGGGCCAAGAAGACGAACAATATGGGCAATACTGCAATGATAGGTAGCACTCTTAGGTTTGCCTCCAGGACAAAGCGGTTTGGGATTTCCATTACCCGACATTGAGAATCAGAAACCAGGTTTTTCGCCTGCTAAAACACTCTTGGTGCTCCAGAATACTCAAGGAGCAGCGATTTGCTTGGTTCAGACGACAAAAAACCTGGTTTCTTTCCCCACGTCGGGTAGTGAATCAATCCGTTACCGACGCTAGGATGGTGTCCTCAGGTATCTTGCTGCTGCCCTCTTCGTCGGCCACGTGGCAGGCCACAAAGTGTCCGGGGCGCATCTCCCGGAAATCTGGCACCACTGTGATGCATTTTTCTGTCGTCAACGGGCAGCGAGTATGGAACACACAACCTGGGGGCGGTTTGGCTGGGCTGGGTGGATCACCCTTCAGGATGAAGCGCCGCCGTCTCCGTTCGAGCTTGGGGTTCGGCACCGGCACCGCCGAATTCAGCGATTGGGTATAGGGGTGCAGAGGATCCTCGAAGAGATCGTTCCGCTGGGCCAGCTCCATGATCTTGCCCAGGTACATGACGGCGATGCGGTGAGAGATGTGCTTCACCATGCTCAGGTCGTGGGCGATGAAGAGGTACGCCAGGCCTAATTGGTTCTGCAGGTCTTGCATCAGGTTTACCACCTGGGCCTGGATAGACACGTCCAGCGCGGAGATAGGCTCGTCGCACACGATGAAATCGGGGTTGAGCGCCAGTGCCCGCGCGATGCCGATGCGCTGTCTTTGGCCGCCGGAGAACTCGTGCGGATAGCGACGCACGTAGGCCGGGTCCATGCCCACCAGTTCCAACAGCTCCGCCACGCGGTCCTTCAACTCCTGGCTGCCCTTCTTCATCACGCCGTGGATGACAAGGGGTTCACCGACGATTTTTCCCACTGAGTGACGCGGGTTGAGCGTGGCGTAGGGGTCCTGGAAGATCATCTGCATCTTGGGGCGCAGCCGGCGCAACTCTTCGGGGCTTATCTGGGTCAAGTCTTCACCCTCGAAAAAGACCTGTCCCGACGTGGGCTGATGCAACTGGAGGATGGCCCGCCCGGCGGTGGATTTGCCGCAGCCGCTCTCGCCCACCAGGCCCAACGTTTCGCCCTGCCCGATGTCAAACGAAATGTCGTCCACTGCCTTCACTGCACCCACCTGGCGACCCAGCAAGCCACCAAAGATCGGAAAGTGCTTTTTGAGATTGACTACCCGTAGCAACGTGCCATTCTCAGACATCTCGCGGCCTCCCTCTTTCCATGTCGTAGAAACAAGCTGCCTGGTGCCGCTCGCCCACCGTAATCAGGGGTGGGATGCCACTCCAGCAAGGGTCAGAGGCGTAGTCACAGCGCCAGGCAAAGGGGCAGTGGGTCAGCGGGATCAACAAGTCGGGCGGGGCGCCCCTGATGCTCACCAATCGCTTGGATTCCCTGGTATCCAGGCGCGGCAATGCGCCCAGCAGACCGTGGGTGTAGGGATGTTGGGGTCGCTCGTACAGGTCGTCCACCAGCGCAATCTCGGCCGGCCGCCCCCCATACATGACCAGCACCCGGTCGGCTATGCCGGCCACGACGCCCAGATCGTGGGTGATCCAGATCACCGCCACGCCTAGTTCCTCTCGCAACCGACGGAAGAGATCCACGATCTGCGCCTGAACCGTCACATCCAGGGCGGTGGTCGGCTCGTCGGCGATGACGATCTGGGGCGTGCAGGCGATGGCGATGGCGATCACCACCCGCTGGCGCATGCCGCCGGAGAACTCGAACGGGTAGTTCTTGATGCGCAGCTCCGGGTCGGGGATGCCGACCTGGGCCAGCAACCTTAGGGTGCGTTCGCGGGCTTGCTCCTTGGTCATGTTCAAGTGCCGGGTCAGGGTCTCGGAGATCTGCTCGCCAATGGTCAGAATCGGGTTCAGCGTGGATATCGGGTCCTGGAAAACGAACCCTATCTGCCCCCCTCGCACGTCGCGCAGACCTTCCCCCGACATCTGAAGCAAATCGCGTGGCTCAGCTCTGCTAACGATCCCAATGTCGCTCCCACGCACGTCGCTCAGCTCCTCTTCCGACATTTGAAGCAGGTCGCGCTGCCCCTGGGGGCCGTAGAAGAACGCCTGCCCCCCCTCTATCTTGCCTGGCGGCGACGGGATGAGACCCAGGATGGACATCATGGTCACGCTCTTACCGCTGCCGCTTTCGCCCACGATGGCCAGCGTCTCGCCTTCGTCAAGGTCAAAGCTGACGCCGTTCACGGCGTTGACCACGCCATCCAGGGTGTAGAACTTAGTGACGAGGTCTTTCACTTCCAGGATTTTAGGCATTGTTCATCTCCTCCTCACTTCCTTGCCCGTCGCAGGCGCGGGTCGAGCACGTCGCGCAGCCAGTCGCCCACCAGGTTCATGCCCAAGGAGGTGAACATGATGGCCAGGCCGGGGAAGGTGGCGATCCAGGGGTAGCTGGTGAGGTACTTGCGACCGGCGGCGAGCATGTTGCCCCAACTGGGCACGGTGGGCGGGACGCTGAGGCCCAGGAAGCCCAAGCCGGCCTCGTAGAAGATCATGGCCGACATCTCGAACGTGGCCAGGGTGATGAGTGGGCCGATGAGGTTGGGCACGATGTGGTCGAACACGATGCGTCCCCATTGCGCCCCGACGCTGATGGCCGATTCCACGTAGCCCGATTCGCGGATGCGCAGCACCTCGCCGCGGGTGACGCGGGCGAAAATCGGTGAGTCGGTGATGCCAAAGATCAGGATGACATTGATCAGGCTGCGGCCCAGGATGGCAGCGATGAACACCACGAACAGGAGGTACGGCAAGGCCAGTATCAGGTTGATCACGCCCATGATGGCGGCGTCCGTCCGCCCACCGACGTAGCCAGCAATGGCGCCGATGACCAGGCCCAGGCTGGCCGCGATGAGCACGCCGAAAAAGCCCACCGTCAGCGACACCCGTGTGCCGTAGATGATGCGGCTCAAGATGTCTCGACCCAGGTTATCGGTGCCGAAGGGGTGTTCCCAGGTGCCCTCCGCGCTCCAGGCGGGTGGCAGCTTGCTGTCGCGCAGGTTCTGTTGTAGTGGATCGAACGGAGAAAGCACGGGAGCGAATATCGCCGCAAACACGACGATCGAGAACAGTATCAGCCCGATGATGCCGCTTCGGTCGCGCAAGAGGAACCGTCCGTAGTAGGCCAGACGGTCCTTGAACGTGCGTTCAACGTCCAACATACTATCTGCTGTGCGGGTCATTTCTTCAGTTGCCATAGCGAATCCTCGGATCTATCACTGCATAGGCCACATCGGTCAGCAGGTTAAGCCCCAGTACGACCAGGCTGGTGAAAACAGCGATGGCCTGTACCAGGGGAAAATCGCGCCAGCCAATGGATTGCTCAAGAAGCTGCCCCATCCCGGGCCAGGAATAGATGGTTTCGATGTAGATGGATCCCCCCAGCATGTAGCCGAACTGGACGCCGATGACGCTGACCAAGGGAATGGCGACGTTTCTGAGCACGTGCTTGACGTAGATCGTGTTGGGCTCCAACCCCTTGGCGCGGGCGGTGCGGATATAGTCCTCGCCCCGGATCTCCAGCACGGCTGAGCGTGTGAGGCGCACGATCTGGCCCATGGTGGGCAGGCCCAGCACAAAGGCCGGCAAGACCACCGATTTCAGTTCATCCCGGCCAAAGGAGGGGAACCAACGGAGTCTGACCGCAAAGTATAGGATCAAGATCAAGGCCAGCCAGAAGTTGGGGATGCTCTGTCCCAGCAGGGCCAGGAAGCGCCCCGCCGAATCCACGATGCTGCCCGGATTGAAGCCCCCCACCAGGCCCAGGGGGATGCCCACCACCACCGCCATGAGCAGCGCCACAGCCGCTAGCTGCAGCGTGGCCGGCAGCCGTTCCAGCACCATGGGCATGGCCGGTGTCTTGAAGTGCAAAGAGTTGCCGAAGTCGCCTACGACAGCTCCTTTGAGAAAGCTCCAGAACTGGACGAGGACGGGGCGGTTGAAGCCCATCGCCTCCCGGAAGGCTTCGACTGACTCCGGGGAGGCTTCGCGTGACATCATCAATCCTGCCGGGTCCCCGGTGACGCGGACCATGAGGAACACCAACAGCACCACTCCGAACAGAAGCACGATTGACTGACCCACTTTGGATAGGAAATACCGTTGCATAGCACTGCCGCCTTTCTGGCATACAGCCGTAGCACCAAGCGAAACCGGACAGCTCGCTACTCGACACGGGGAAAGAAACCAGGTTTTTTGTCGTCTCAGCGAAGTAAATCGCTGCTCTTTGAGTACTTCGGAGCGCCAAGAATGCCCTGGTAAGCGAAAAAACCTGGTTTCTGATTCTCGATGTCGGGTAATGAGCTAGTGGGTGGCAATGGAAGGGCGCCGGAGCACCCTCCCATTGCTGCTCAGGGCACTGTCATTGCGAGCGTAGCGAAGCAATCTCCCGCCCCCAATTGCAGACAACGGAGGGGATTGCTTCGTCGCGGAGTTTACACTGAGCTCGTCGAAGTGCTCCTCGCAACGACACTCGGCCCGGAACTTGGCATTGTCCGACTACTACTCGAGGACGAATGTGCCGTCCCACAAGAAGTAGACCTCAGACGAGCGCGGCTTGTACCCCTGCACCCGGGTGTTGATGGCCTCGAATGCGACCGGTTCGTAGAGGTAGATGAAGGGCGGGTTCTCCTGCATGTATACCTGCAGCTCCTCGTACAACGCCTTCCGGTCCTCTCGATCTACCGTCGCCTTGATCGCGTTCAACAGGTCGGCTATCTCCTGATCGAACCAGGAGGAGTAGGACGCGTCCCAACCCATCAGAGCGCCTGTCAGTCGCCGGAAAGCTTCGCCGCCCAGTGCGGACCAACTGTCGCCGAAGAGCGGCGGCAGCTCCTTGTTGGCCTCCAGATCCCAGTAGTGGCCGGATTCCATGATCTCCAGGGTGACGTCAATACCCACCTCGCCCAGGTAGCCCACTATTGCCTCGCATACTTCCTCGAAGTGGGTGTAGGCGCCGGCTGGGCAGGCCATGTCCATCGAGAAGCCGTCCGTGTAGCCAGCGTCGGCCAGCAGTTGGCTGGCCTTGTCCGGATCGTAGCCAAAGGCCTCGACGTTGCCATAGCCCAGCTCGCCTGTGGCCACGTAGCCCGTGGCCGCCTTGGCAAAGCCATCGAACAGGGCGTCTATGATGGCGTCCACGTCCACGGCGTAGTTCATAGCCTGTCGGACTTTGGCGTCTTCGGTCGGCTGACCGAGGCCGGTGGTCAGGTTGTTGAAGGCGATGTACCAGATGCGGGTCTGGGGATACTTGATGACCTTCACGTCTTCCACACCCAGCAGGCTTTGCGCCTCTTCTGAGGTCAGGCGGGTGACGATGTCTACCTCGCCCGTCTGGATGGCGGCCACGCGGGTGGAGGACTCAGGGATCGGTCGGAAGATCAGGGTCTTGATCTTGGGTGCACCTCGCCAGTAGTCGAGATTGGCCTCCATGGTGATGTGGTCGCCCTTGACCCACTCGACGAACTTGTAGGGGCCGGTGCCGACGGGGTGCTCGTTGAAGCCCTCCTGGCCCACCTCTTTGAAGTACCCAGGAGGTATCATGGCCCAGGCGTCGAACACGATGCTCATGAAGAGCGCGTTGGTCTCCTCCGTGGTGATCTTGACGGTGTACTCGTCAACTTTCTCGACTGAGTTGGCTTCCCGCCATTGATCGCCCCATTCAAAGTCGCCATCTACCACGCGCTGCCAGGAAAAGACGACCGCATCGGCGTTGAAAGGCTCACCGTTGTGGAAGGTGACGCCTTGGCGCAAATGCAAGGTGTACTCCGTGCCGTCTTCGGACACCTCCCAGCTCTCGGCCAGGGCGGGCTCGATCTCGTTGTCATCGTTCAAAAAGATCAACGAGTCGTACATTTGCCAGGCAGTCGTGGAGGCCTGGCGTTCCGCAGCCTGCGGCAGGTCGAGGGAGTTGGGGAAGGTCGAGACGGCTCGCACCAGGGTGCCCTGTGGGCCGGTGGGCGTGGGCTCCACGAGTTTCTCCACCACCACCGTCTCCACCACCGGCTTCTCGACGATCTTCTCCGTCTCCACTACGACCGTCTGCACCACTGGCTTCTCGACCACCACTTCTTTTTCGATGACCTCCGGCGCGGGAGGCGCGCAGGCGGTCAGGATCAGGGCCACTACGACCAACAGGCCCATAAACTGCATCCAGCGTTTCATGATTCTCTTCTCCTTATCTTTTGGCATAGCTGTACTTTGGATCCATTGAGACTCTCAGGATTCTCCCCTGGCACCACCTCCTTTACAATTCTAACGGAGCCATTTCAGTGACAAAGCGAAACCGGTCGCCACGATAGAGATCTCTACCGTACTCGACCGGTTGATCGTCCTGGTCCAGGCCCAGCCGTCGCTCCATCATCAGGGGAGCGCCCGGCTTTACCCCCAGCAATTCGGCCTCGTATTCCGTGGCCACGACGGGCTCCAGGCTCTGTCGCGCCCGCACGACGGCGATACCGTATTCGGTTTCCATCACGTCGTAGACTGCGCGCTTCGAAAGATCGAAACGCTCAAGCCCAGGAAAGCGATGAGCCGGCACCGTGAGCGTTTCCAACATCATTGGCTCTTGGTTGAGCAACTGCAGCCGGCGCACAAAGTACACCGCTGCCGAGACGGGAAGTCCTAACTCTTGGGCCACACCAGCCTCGGCCCGCCGCTTTTCGAAAGTGATGACCCTGGCGCACGGCGCGTATCCCCGGCGTTTCATCCCCCGGTGAAAGGGTACCAGTTGATCCGCCTGCCGCTCGATCTTGGGGCTGGCAACGTGGGTGCCGCGTCCTCGCCGTCGAATCAGCAGGCCTTGTGTCTCCAGCAGTTGGAGCGCTCGGCGCAGCGTCATGCGGTTAACGCCCAGGGCCTCGCTCAATTCGCGCTCTGAGGGCAAGCGGTCGCCCGGCGATAGCTCGCCCGATTCGATCTGGTCGAGCAACCCCTCGGCAATCTGGATGTATAGAGGCACAGTTGTGGTGAAACGACTCAGTGGTTGATCAAATGGGTTAGTATTCACTGCAAGGCTCCGTGACTTGTGGCCCGTTACCTTGACTTCAGAGGCTTCGGCGTGAGCTCAGCCGAACGGTTGTGGTATGAGGTATTGAGGAGAGATGGTATAATGGTATATACCATTCATATTAGATTATAACATGTCTGAGCGAGATTGTCAAATCGTACTACCCAGGCTCCCGCTGGACGCGGCCGTCCAGCGCTTTCAAAACGTCTGATGTTCTGTCCGGGCAATGATCTCGTCCTGCAATGCCTGGCTGAGGTCGCACAAGTAGTCGCTGTAGCCTGCCACGCGCACGATGAGGCTGCGATATTGTTCTGGGCGAAATCGGTGTGCGTGCCGCTCTCCGCCGCCGTGACGCCCACTTTGGGCGGGGCGGGCTGGTCATCGTCGTTGATCCCTGGGATGATGGGCACGCGCAGGACGATGTTCCCTCCCTGTTCCGCCAGCGCCCGCAGATTGCTCAAGATCAACTGGTTGGACGGAGAACCTCTTTATATCAAGAATCACGCCTGTGGTCAAGACTGCTACCTATGACCCAGTTGGTCATTTGGTCGGCCGCGAAAACTGCAAGGCAAAGATGCCGGCCAACACCAGCCCCATCCCTACCAGTTGAGGCCCCTCGATGGTTTCACCGAGGAAGAGGTAGGCCAGCAGCGAGGCGATCCCCGGTTCAATGGTTGTGGCGACACTGGCCTTGCTGGCTTCGATGTACTTCATCGAGGCCATATACAGGGAATAGGACATCAAAGTTGGGACCCAGGCCAGGGCCAGAATGGTTATCCAGGCTCGCCAGGGATAGTTCGTGGACAGAATGGTCTGAGGCGAGCGCAGGATCAGCAAGAACAGAGCGCCAAAGCCAAAGCCGTAGCAGACCGTCGTCCAGGAGTCGTATCGCTGCAGGGCCTTTTTCCCGAACAGGCTGTAGATTGCCGCCGTCACTCCTGCTCCCAGTCCCCATAACACGCCCTTCAGGTTCAGCTTCAAGGCTGTGGGGTCGTAACCTTGAGCCACCAAGAAGCACCCGGCGAAGGTCAGCACCAGCACCAGCCCTTTGATCCAGTCCAGGCGCTCTCCCAACAACACGGTCGCAAACAGGGTCACCAGGGCAGGGTAGGTGTATAGCAGAATGACGGCCGTCGTCACCGAAGTGAACTTGAGGGCGTAGAAGTAGGTGACATAAGTAAGAGTGACGCCCATCAGTCCGTACAGGAGGAAGAAGGGAATGTCCTGTCGGTGGATGCGCAGCAGGTGCGGGTTGACTATCGCCAGAATGATGGACAGGGTGGCGAAGGCGATGAGGGCTCGGAAGGTAACTACTGTCAGGGGATCGGCCTCGTAGGCGTACAGGAACTTGACCAAGACGCCCAGGGTGGCCCACACCGCGCCAGCCATCAAAGCTAGCAGATAGCCCCTGGTTTGTTCTCCTTTGGGAGGCACTGTTGATCTCGCTGATTTTTCGCTTGACAGGCTACTTGGCCTCCAGGCCGGCTCTCTGCTCTGCGTCGTTTACTCAGCGATTGAAATCGCCTCTAAAGGGCTTGCAGCCGAGCGTCCACCTACGTGGACGTGCCTGTCCACGCAGGTGGACAGGCAGCTTTAGCTCCTCAGGCGCGGTTCCAACCGTTAGCTTGTCTTGTCTCGACAATTATTGCCTCAAGCCTGGCCTTCACTGCATCGGCTAGTGGCTTGGGAACGTGGGTCTCCAGTATCTTTCTCACCTTCTCATTGGCCCAATCGCCCAGCGTCTTGCTGCCCTTCTCAGCCCAGACCTCGTGCGTATTGCGGTCAACCAGTTCGGGGAACCATCCCGCGCGGAAGTGCCGCAGCGTATGCTTGCTGGTGACGTATTCCCCGCCGGGGCCAACGGCATCTATCACGTCAAGTGCCAGTGTCTCTTTGTTCAGCGTCATCCCCTGCAGGATGAATCTAACCTCGCCCGCCAACTCATTCATGACCACTACTTGCTCAAAGCAGGACGTCGAGCCGTATTCCACGTATCCCACGTCGTGGATGAGGTTTGCGCCACTCAGGCTGGACACCAGCATCGAAAGCGCGCCTTCCATGCTGGCCTGCTGGTCGAAAACCTTGGAGTCGGAGCATCCCGCTGTTCCGAAGGTCGGTAAGCCCTGGTAGTGTTGTAGTTGCGTCAATCCGATCTGGAACAACAAGAACTCTGGTGAGGCGTAGGACGCAATCGTGGTTCTCATGTCCAAAGGTGTCGGACAGCCGGAGAACATGATGTAAGGGGTGCCTTCTTGCTTCAGTTGGGCCATCAAGAGGCCCGCCAGCATCTCGGCGTTGATCTACACCATCGCGCCAGGCAATGTCACGGGACCGGTGCCTCCAGCCGACGCGGTCGGCGCGATGATGTAGGGCAAGCCCTTCTCTGCCGTGTAGAGCAGGCTCTCGGTTGGATCGGGGGGGTATACCAGGGGTGAGATGGAGCAGCCAAGCAACACGGCAAAGGGGTTGCGGCGGAATGCCTCTGCGCCACCGGCGATGGCCTCGCACATCTCTACGATGGTCTTCAGGTTCCGCGGCCCCCAGGTGGCGTACACGATGGGCTTGGTCGTGTTGCTCACCATGGCGTAAAACTGGTGGATGTCGGCCACGGTCTCCGGAGCATCATGGGCCACGCTCATGCCCATGGCGAAATCCATGTTGGGCAAAGCGTCCACCAGCCTGGCAAAGTTGGCCACGTCTTTGAGCAGGGCTTCCCGCCTTTCGCCGCTGTAGGGATCAATAACGAAGATACAATCGCTGCCGGTGCCGAAATAAGACTTGTAGCCCTCCAGATACACCGCCGGATTGCCATCTCAGTCGCTGAGCACCACCCGCTTGGGCGCTACTCTTATGGCCCACTCGGTCAGATGCGACGGGATCCGCACCCGCTCACCATCCACCCAGCAGCCGGCTTCTTTGAGTAGCTCCACTGCCTCTGGAAACGCCACTCTTACCCCGGTGCGGCGAAGCACCTCCAGGCTGGCCAGGTGTATCTCTTCCAGTTGATCGTTCGAGAATACTTGCAGCGGAGCAATCTGGCGAGGTCTCTCTGTCATTGGCGTTGTTCTCCCTGTTTTGTTTGGCGACGATGCCTTGCGCTCTGGAACTTCGTAGCTTGGCTATTGTATCACATTTTCCCGACTTGTCAAACTTCCATATTTGTGGTATAATGTTGATATTCCTCTAATATCCCCAGTATATTCCAGAGCGGGATCATTTCCTTAGCTATATCGGAGAACCCTTTCAGAGATCGGTAAAGGGATAGCCTCTTGACTCTTAGCGACAAAGCCTATCATCTCATTAAACAAAAGATCATCACCTTGGAGTTGCCTCCCTCGTCCCTCATTGATGAACAGCGATTGACCGAGGATCTGGGCATTGGGCGCACTCCCATTCGCGAGGCCCTGCGTCAGTTGGCAGCGGAGAAGTTGGTGGTCGTTGTCCCCCGCCGGGGCACTTTCGTGGCCGAGATCGGTATCACCGATCTACAGCAGTTGTGGGAGGTGCGCTGGGAACTGGAAGGGTTAGCCGCTCGCTTGGCGGCCAAGCGGATAAATGAGGAGCATCTGGAGCAAATGAAGGCCCTATTCGACGATTTCGATCAGGTGGTGGGCAAGAGTGGCAGTAGGGCGTTCATGGCTATAGATGACCGCTTTCACCACTTGCTTTACCAGGCCACCAATAACAAGTTCTTGGAGGATGTTCTCGCCCGGCTGTACGCCCTGAGTGCGCGCCTGTGGTACGTGTCTCTGGACAGGCTTTCCCATCGGGTGGTGAGAGAGGCCATTAGGCAGCATGCTGAAGTCATCGAGGCTTTGGAAGAGAGAAACGCTGAAGATGCGGAACGTATCATAAAAGGGCACATCGCTACGTTTCAGGAGCAAATGCGGGCAGTCTTGTGACAGTAGTGGCCATAGGCTGCTTTTTGGGTCTGTCCAAAGAGTGTGCAATTTGCACATTTGCTTCGCCTCAGATTTGTGCATTTCGCCGTTTACAAGATTCTGTCTACATGATATACTTAATATCACCGCTTTCATTGCCGTGCTCCTGACAAGAACGAACAGCACAGATAACTGAGTGGCAAAGGTGGTCCCTTTCAGGGACTCAAAAAGGGGAAGACCGGTGCGAGCCCGGCGCTGTCCCGCAACTGTGAAGTTTGGTCGGATGGTCACGTAGTCGTGCGGTCAAGTGGTCGTGTAGTTGTAGACCATCAGGCTAAGGAAGCCAGAGCACCTACCTTTGTCATGGGATCGAGCACTTCCGAGGAGAGGGAGCAGATCACCTTGTGTGATCTGCTCCTGCGTTTATACAAGCTAGATGATTGCGAGGGTAGAAAGGATCGTCGAAGGCTCAACCACGAAAGGAGGTGGTTGTCGAATCACAATCGTTCCACTGAGAAGTCTGACGTACAAACACTACACATAAAGCAGAAGGAGGATAAGATGAGTAAGACAAGTCGTAGCCTGTCGGTTTTGATGGTCGTTGCAGCGGTGATTTTCGCCCTTGCTGGCTGTCAACCCGCCGCGACGCCGACACCTGAGCCAACGAAGCCCCCAGAGGTCGCTCCAACGAAGCCTCCAGAGGTTAAGGAGGAAGTCTTCAAGTTGGGCGTGATGGGGCCATTCAGCGGGCCC
>CAYMKL010000013.1:16144-38750 GCA_964390805.1 uncultured Anaerolineae bacterium
CTAGCACTTCGGCGGCTGGATTGTGTCACGACTACGCCAACATGTTCATCGCGATTGCTCAGCAGGCTTACCAGGACGCAGGCGAGCTAAGCAGCGAGGCCCTGGCCGACTTCGCCAAGAACAAGCTACAGACAGGCGAGTGGAGCTACGCCGACGGCATGATCATGGGAGAATACAAGTTCACGCCGGAGACGAACCCCGACCCGGTCGTTGGCGAAGGCTACTTCATCTTCCCCGTGCTGCAGTACTTCGACGGCGAGGGCAAGATCATCTTCCCGCCTGAGTGGGCTGAGCAGGAACTGCAGCCCAAGCAATAGGGGGGATCCCCCAATCAGCGGGGCAAATACGTTATGCGGGGGTGGCGGGCGCCACTAGAGTGCCGCCACCCCCCATTGCGCTTGTACTCACCTGCAAGGGAGGTAATTGTAGCCTATGCTTCATACAGAAAAAGTAGTCAAGAACTTCGGCGGGCTGACGGCAGTCAACCGCGTGTCTATGCACGTGGAAGAGGGGCAGATCTTCGGCTTGATCGGGCCCAACGGTGCCGGCAAGACGACGTTCCTAAATTGCATCGCTGGCACCTATCCACCTACTGCTGGCACCGTTCGCTTCGCGGGCAAGAATACGACGGGTGCATCGGCCGACGCCATGTGTAGGAAAGGCATGTCGAGGACGTTTCAGATCCCGATGCCCTTCCCGAAGCTCACCGTCCTGGAGAATGTCTTGGTTGGAGCAGTCTTCGGTGCTCCTGGCGGTGGCGCGAAGTCCCCGGAGCGAAGAGCGGGAGAGGCGCTCGAGTTCGTCAAGTTCCCAATGCCTTTGGATACACCCGCCGAGCAATTGAACACGGTGCAGCTCAAGCGGCTTGACCTGGCCCGGGCGCTGGCCTGTAATCCCAAGCTCTTACTGCTGGATGAGTTAGCATCTGGCTTGACCCCTGGAGAACAGGATGCCCTGATGACTTTGGTCAGGGAGATCAGGGATACGGGGATCACCATCATCGTTGTGGAACACATCATGCGGGTGATTCAGGGTATATGTGACAGGGTCATGGTCATTGAGTATGGGACACAAATCGCCGAGGGCACCGCCGATGAGGTCTTGAGTAACCCTAGAGTCATCACGGCCTATCTGGGAGAGTAGAGTTAAGGAGGGTACATTGCTTCAGCTAAAGAATCTCGATGCCAGTTATGGCTTTCTTCAAGTCCTGTGGGATGTATCGCTTCACGTTCACGAAGGGGAGTTCGTGGGGCTTATTGGGCCCAATGGCGCTGGCAAGTCTACGACGTTGAAGAGCATCGCTGGGCTGGTGACTCCCAAAGATGGAGAGGTGCTGTTCGAAGGCCAGTCCATAGGTCCCTTGCCGGCCTACCGGGTGGCCCGGATGGGCATCAGCTACATCTCAGAGGAACTCAATCTGTTCACCGACATGTCCGTTCGCGAAAACCTGCTCCTGGGCGCGTATTCCATCAGGGACAAGGACAAACAGACAGAGTTGCTCGACTCTATGTTCGGGCTCTTCCCGCGGTTGAAAGAGCGAGAGGGCCAGTTGGCCGGCACCATGAGCGGCGGCGAACGAAAGATGTTGGCCATCGCTCGCGGCATGATGGCCAACCCCCGGCTTATGCTGGTGGACGAACCCTCGCTGGGCCTGGCCCCCTACCTGGTCACCGATGTCTTCAATGCATTGCGCAAACTACAGGACACAGGTGTGACCATTCTGATGGTGGAACAGCGTGTAAACGTCACTCTGGATATCGCTGACAGGGCGTACATTCTGGAAAATGGCCGGATCGCCCTGGAGGGACCTAGCGACGAACTTAAAACCAACGAACACGTCCAAGTGGCCTATATGGGCGTCTGAAACGTCGGGGCGGGGACGCCTCTTGGTAGCAGTTCAAGAGAGGGGAGGAACATTTTATGGAAGAGACAACCTCATTTGGCAGTTCCATCGTAAGCAAGGTTACCGAAAACAAAGCGGCCTCGGTGGTGATAGCAGGCTCTCTGGTGCTTGGCGTAGTGATTGCTGTGGTTGCTGGCCCCGCCCAGATTGTCAACGCCATCGTGGCCGGGGGCATGTGGTCGCTATTAGCTGTGGGATTGGCGCTGCTCTTCGGCGTGGCCAACGTCCCTTACTTCGCCCATGGGGAGTCCTTTATGGTTGGCGCATACGTGGCCTACTTCGTGTTCCACCCCGTATACGAGTACCTACAGGAGAACCCCAATACGTTCCTCGGTGCTGTCGCGCCTTTTTTCGGCATGTTGGTGGCGGCGGTGGTTGGGTTCATTCTGGGGGCAATTCTCGAAAGACTCCTTTTCTATCCCCTGAGGCAGAAGACCAAACCGGGGGAGTGGGTCATGAACGCCTTCTTGCTGACGTTGGGGATATCGTTCATATTGACCAACGGAACCACGTTGGTGTTGGGGCCTAACTTCCGGGGGATCGCGCGCTATTGGGAGGTGGACACACTGCAATTCGGCGAAGTGAGAGTATCTGTGGATCGAATCATCTCTTTTGTCATCGCCATGGGCACCATCGCTGTCCTGTGGTTCTTCTTGAACCGAACCCGCACCGGCCGGGCCATTCGTGCCGTCGCGCAGGACGAAGTCGGCGCACAGATTGTGGGCATTGATCTCAACTTTGTCTATGTTTTGACCTTTGGCCTGTCCACCGCCATGGCCGCCCTGGCAGGCGCCAGTCTGCTTTTCATCTTCCAGGCCTATCCCACCGTAGGGCTCATACCGCTCTACTTCGCCTGGTACGTGGTGATCCTGGCCGGGCTGGGGAATGTGGCCGGCGCCGTCGCTGGCGGCTTCATCGTGGCCCTGCTTCAGACGGCAACCCAGCACTGGATAGGCATCGGCTGGGCCAATGTGGTCCCCATTGCCGTGATGGTCGTGGTGTTGATCATCGTGCCCTCAGGCATCTTCGGCTCCGAGGTCAAGGGCATCCAGGAACAGTAGGCGGAACAACGGACTGGTAGGATTGAACGGATACGAAAAGGAGCACAGTTATGGCATCAATGGGTAAACAAATGGGCAATAAAGGTGTGTGGGGCGCCATTGCGGGCGGGCTGGGTCGTGTCGGCTTCACTCCGTTGGGCTTGGTCATGCTGGTGATTGTGGCCATCCTGCCCTTGGTCCCGCCTTTCAACAAGGAGCACTACATACGGTGGCTCACTATGGGCGCGTACCTCGCGGCCCAGGCGGCTGCCTTTGACTTCACCAGCGGATACATCAGTGTGGTGAACTTTGGCTTCGCCGCTTTTGTAGGGTTGGGGGCTTACACGTCGGCTATCCTGGCCAACAAAGCACCCTTTTTGATCGTCCAACCGGGCATCTCCCCGTGGATTGGTATCTGGGTTGGCGCGCTGGTAGCTGGCGTGTTGGGGCTGTTCTTGGGGATGTTGACCCTGCGCCTGCGCGGCATCTTCGCCGCTTGCATGGCCTGGTTCATGGGCATTGCCCTCATGGGCCTGGCGCGTAACCTGATGGATTTGACCCGGGGCGCGTTGGGGCTGCATCCCCCACGGCTGTTAGACACCCCGGAAAACCTACCCTACTTCTACATCATCTTCGTCATGATGCTGGTAACTTACGTCTGCCTGAGGCTGGTGACCAAGTCGCGAATGGGGCTGGCGTTCAGAGCCATCGGCCAGAACATTGACGCCGCGCGGGCCTCTGGGATCAACCCCACCCGATACCGCGTGATCAACTTCACGCTCTCTTGTATGTTCGCCGGCTGGCTCGGCGGCTTCTACGCCCACTACCTGAGCTCGTTGACTCCCGACACGGTCATGCACACCTCCAAGACCGTGGAGGTGCTGACCATGGTCTATATCGGCGGGCGAGGAAGCATGTGGGGCGGCATGGCGGTTGCGTTCCCCTTCATTTTTGCCATGAATTACATCAGATCCAACTTCTCGGAACTGCCGGGACTGCACCTGGTGATCTTTGGGGCGCTGATGATCGTAGTGATGATCTTCTATCCAGGGGGATTCTCTGCCCTGTACGACAGCGTAGCGGGGTGGCTCAAAGAGAGAGTATCTGGAAGGTAACTATGAAAACACTTTGGAGGTTAGTGGTTGGATATTAGAGATTGGAGATTGGATACTCCAATCTCCAATCAAGGAGGTATTAGATGGGTCGTGTGTTCATTCCCACCGAGGAAACGTTTCCCAAAACAGCCGACGCCGTTGTTATCGGCGGCGGCGTTGTTGGTGTGGCTACGGCCTTCTGGCTTTCGCGGGCCGGGCTGGACACGGTGTTGGTGGAAATGCGCGATGGATTGTCCACGCTGACCACGGCGGCCTCGGCCGAGTGCTTCCGCGCTCAGTTTGCCGAGCCCGCCATGATGGGCCTGGCGAAGCCAAGCATCGAGATCTTTGAGAACTTCGCGGAAGTGGTCGGCATTCCTGACTATGACATCTCTCTTCGTCAGGAAGGCTACTTGTTCATGACCGACGATCCCACCATGATAGATCAGTTGAAGGCAGCCGTGGAAAAGCATCATAGCTTGGGGGTGACCGACTCTGAATTCCTCACCGGCGATGACGTGCGAGCCCGTTTCCCCTATGTCTCGCCCGAGGTGGTAGCAGCCACCTTCCGCCGGCGGGATGGTTGGCTGGCTGCCCACGAGACCACCTACGGCTTCGCCAAGGGGAGCGACGCTCAGTTCTTCCTGCGCACTAAGGTCACCGATGTCTTGCTGGATGAGCAGGGCGTGTGCGGGGTGGAGACCACACGGGGCGCCATATCCACTCGCGTCGCAGTGAATGCAGCCGGACCCTTTGCGGTCGTGATCGGCAAGATGGCCGGTGTCGAGGTTCCCATCGAGCCGGTTCGCCGTCACAAGGCGATCATCGGCCCGCTTGATTGCATCCCTCCAGAGGCGTGCATGACCATTGATCTGGTCAACGATGCCTACTGGCGACCTGAAGTGCAGGGGGGGCTTCTGGGTTGGGTTGACCCCGACGAGCCGGTTAGCGACCCAACGGAAAACGTGCCGACCGATTATTTCTTCCCGGCCATCGTGCTGGAGAAAGTGGCGCGACTGACCCCCTTCTGGGAAGGCGTATGCGAGGGGCTGAAGGACTCAGACGTCCACATCAGCGCGGGCCAGTATTGCTACACCCCCGACGATCAGCCGCTCATCGGCCCGGTACCCGAGGTGCCCGGTTTCTATCTGAACTGCGGCTACTGGGCCGGCGTGATGCTCTCTCCCATGGCCGGCAAGCGGGTGGCCGATCTGGTCACTGGGGCCATGGATCCTAAGGATAACCCCCTGCGCCCGACCCGCTACGAAGAAGGGATCGTCTTTGAGGGCGACACCTTTTTGCGAGGGCGCCATTAGAGGTTGGAGATTGGAGATTGGAGATTAGATATCCAACCTCCAGTATCCAATCAGAAGGAGTGAGATGAGATGAAAGTGCAAATCCCATACGGTCATGAGATGCTGGGGTTAGAAGTGCCTGAGAGCCAGGTGGCGGGGGTGTGTTCCCCCAAAGCTATGCCGCCCGCTCCCGATCCTGATGCGCTGCTGCGACAATCCATAGAGGCGGGCATCAACGAGCGCGGTCTTGCAGTCAAGGCGGGTCCCAATGCCAAGGCGTGCATCGTCATCACCGACCGCACTCGCAGCACCCCGAACCGCCTTGTCGTGCCCATCGTGCTAGACCAGCTTAACGCCATCGGCGTGCCCGACGAGAACATCACCGTGATCAGTGGCGGGGGGATGCACGCGCCGGATAGCGTAGAAGATCTCTCTCGTACTGTGGGCCAGGCCGTGCTGGACCGTGTGGAGATTCTCACCAACGAGCCCGACAACGACGCCATCATGGTCAATTTGGGCACGACCGACATCGGCACTCCGGTGGAGGTGCACCAGCGCTTTGCTGAGGCAGACATCACAATCGGGATCACCAACGTCAATCCTTGTATGTTGAGCGGATGGGCAGGCAGTGGCAAGATCGTCATGCCTGGCGTTTCCAGCCGACGCGCCATCTACCACAACCATCAGCAATTCGTCGAAGTGCTAATGGAACTCCGCTGCGCTTCCCTGTTGGGCATCATGCCGCCCCGCAACCTGGTCCGCGCCGACATCGAACAGGTTGCGACCATCAGTGGGATAGACATGGTAGTGAACAACGTCCTCGATTCCCAACGGCAGTTGGTGAACGTGTTCTGCGGCGAGCACATACCGGCCCACCGCGCGGCCATGGCCCAAATGCTCCCCAATGTCGAAGTGAGCCTTCCCCAGGCGGTGGATGTGATGATCGCCGGGGTGGGCGATCCGGCCTTGGAGGTCAGCTTGTTTCAGGGCGGATCGCGGGTCTGTGGTGGGGTGGATCGCTATCTCCGACCGGGAGGCACGCTGGTCATGGCCAATGCCTGCGACGAGGGGATCTACGAGGGGTTCGAGCACGAGGAGTTCCGCCAGTGGATGCGTCGCATGCCCACCCCTGCTGAGATCGGCCAATTGGTGGAGGACGGCGAAATGGGCGGCGAGAAGGGATGCGTCCTGTTCACCTTCTCGTGGCTGCTGCACGAGATGGATTGCCGCATCATCGTGGTGACTGACGGTATGACGGCCGCTGAGTTGAAAGAGATCCATCTGGCCCACGCCCCCAGCGCGGCTCTGCAACAGGTCGCCGACGATGTCCTGACCAGCTACGGTGATGGGGCTTCAGTCGGCATCATGCCCTACGCCGGGCTCGTCTTGCCAACGTTGCCCAAGTGACTATAATTAGGGATGGGAAGGGTGCACAACCTCTGAACGAAATGAAATAAAGGGAGTATCCCCATGTTTCGTAGCGAAACCGAAATCCTTTCACCGGCCGACATTGGGCTGATTCACAACACCAGCATGAAGCTGCTGAGCAATGTAGGCGTCCTGTTTCCCGATGACGAAGCCCTTGCCGTATTCAAGCAACACGGCGTCCGAACCGACGGCCACAAGGTTTACCTCACCGAAGCGCAGTTGATGAAGGCTCTGGAGACCGTCCCGGCCCAGTTCACCATCCATGCCCGAAATCCTGATTGGGACGTGATCGTGGGCGATGGCGAGCCAGTCTTTGCGCCTGGCTATGGTGCCCCGTTTCTCGTAGACTCCCAACTCGGCAAGCGCGCGCCGACTATGGAGGATTACGAGAACCTGGCGCGGCTCGCTCATGCCCTGCCCAACCAGGACTTGAGCGGACATCTGATGGTGGAGCCCGGAGATGTGCCAGCGGGGACGGCCCATCTGCAGATGATGCACGCCTGCATCGTACATTCCGATAAGCCCTTCATGGGCAGCGCCGAGGGGAGGGCCGGGGCGCGCCACACCATGGAAATGGCGACGATTCTGTTTGGCGAGGAGGTGAGGTTGCGGCCGGTGACCGTTGGCCTGATCAACAGCCTCAGCCCACTGGGCTACAGCGGCGAGATGCTCCAAGCCCTGATGGAATACGCCCGCTCGCGACAGCCCGTCATCATTGCCGCGCTGGTCATGGCCGGTTCTACTGGCCCCATCACCCTGGCCGGTGTGCTGGCGCTGCAAAACGCCGAGCTTCTGGCCGGTATCGCCCTGACTCAACTGATCAGCCCAGGCACTCCCGTCCTCTTCGGTTCCACCTCGACCAACATAGACATGAAGACGGGCGCGTTGGCCATCGGCAGCCCGGAAAACGCGATGATGATCGCCGCCCACGTTCAGATGGCCCGTCACTATGGGCTGCCCTCGCGCGGCGGCGGCGCTATCACCGACGCCAGTTTCCCCGATGCTCAGGCCGGCTTTGAGTCCATGTTCGCCCTGCTGACCACCGTCAACAGCGGCATGGACTTCGTGCTGCACGCCGCGGGGATTCTCAGCTCCTACCTGGCCTTCTCCTATGAGAAGTTCGTGCTGGACGACGAGATGTGTGGCATGGTGCGCCGCTTGCGACGCGGTATCACCGTTGCCCCCGAGACGCTGGCCTACGACGTGACAGCCAAGGTGGGGCCTGGCGGCAACTTCCTGATGGAGACTCACACCGTGAAGCGTTGCCGCAGCGAGTTCTGGCAGCCAGCGCTTTGCGACCGGGGCGGGCTGGAAGCATGGATGACCGGCGGCCGACAGGATGCGGTGGCTCGCGCTCGCCGACGCTGGCAGCAGTTGCTGGCCGAGCACGAGGATCCGCCGTTGGAAACGACGACCGCCCGGCAGTTGCAGGCGTTTATGGAGAAGCACACATCCTAACGTTCTGAAGGGCACGCAACGGCTCACGCTGTCATTGCGAGTTGCTCCATAGCGCGGCCGCGCTACTCATTGTGAAAGAAACCCGTCAGCGCCGGCCGAGTAGGAGCGAAGCGACGTATCGAGGCCAAGCGGGTTATGCAGAGAGCCGCTCACTTGGTTTCGATACGCTACGCTACTCAACCGGCGCTCGCTCTCCGGGTTTTGCACACGACGGTTTGTTTCTTAGTAGCTGCTCCATAGCGCGTTCGCGCTACTCATTAGGGAAGAAACAAACGTAGGTGTCATTGCGAGGCGCGCTGTTTGCGCCGAGGCAATCCCCAACTTGCTGGTAGGAGATTGCTTCGCTGCGCTCGCAGTGACACAGTCGGGCCTTGTTTCTTAAGTAGGAGCGAAGCGACGAAGCAATCCCCACCATTGCCTACATTTGAGGGCGGGAGATTGCTTCGCCTTCGGCTCGCAATGACATTCTATAACCCAATGGAGGGAGGAGACCACGATGGTTCACCGTGATTTGAACTTTAAACCGAGATTAGCAGTGCTCAGCGAGGAGCAGCTTGAGCAGATTCACCTGGCGACGTTGGAACTGCTGGAGCGCACCGGCGTCCAGCTCACACACCCACGAGCCGTCGAGATTCTAGACGGTGCCGGCGCGCGCGTGGACGGGAATCGGGTGCACATTCCCGCTTGGATGGTGGAGGACGCCATACGTATCGCGCCCTGCCGGGTGGTGTTGGGACGGCGGGACAGCCAGCGCTCGGTGTTCTTGGAAGGTGACAAGGTATGGTTCGGCCCGAGCGTGGATTGCGTGGACTACCAGGATCCCTTCACCGAGGAGCGCCGGCGGTTCATCAGCGACGACTGCCGCATCACCTCCACCGTGGCCGATGCTCTGCCCAACTATACCTGGGTGATGACCATCGGCATGGCCGACGACGTGTCGCCCGACGTGGCCGACCGGGTGATCGCCAAGCAGGTGTTCACCTACTGTGAGAAGCCGTTGGTCTTCTGCTGCAAGGATGCCAACAGTGTGCGCGACATCTACGAGATGGCCCTGGTCATCACCGGAAGCGAGGAGCGTTTCCGGCAGGCACCGACCATCGTCCACTACTCCGAACCCATCTCGCCGCTGCTGTACTACGATCCGGCGGTGGAAAAGATCATCTTCTCTGCCGAAAAGGGCATCCCCCTCATCAACTATCCGGCGCCCCAGTCGGGCAGCACGGCTCCGGCGACCTTTGCCGGTGAGATCGTGCAGGGGAGCGCCGAATCGCTCAGCGGCCTGGTGCTGGCCCAGCTCGTGCGGCCGGGGGCACCCTTCATCTACGGGGCATTTGCCACCGTGATGGACATGAGGACGACCGTCTTTTCCTACGCCGCGCCGGAGATGAGCCTGATGGTGGCAGCGATGGCACAGATGGCCCAGCACTACCGCCTGCCCTTCTTTGGCACTGCTGGCTGCTCGGACGCCAAGTTCCCCGATCCGCAAGCCGCCGCCGAAGCCGCTTTCTCCTGCTTCAGCTCGGCGCTCAGCGGCGCTAACCTGGTCCACGACTCCGGCTGGCTCGATCACGGTTCCGTCGCCTCGCCAGCCTACATGGTGCTGGTCCACGAAGTGCTCCACATGGTGAACCAGTACATGCGCGGCGTGCCGGTAAACGACGAGACCCTGGCCCTGGACCTCATTGACCGGGTAGGGCCAGGCGCTCACTTTCTGCAAGCGGCCCACACGCTGAAGCATTTCCGGGAGGTGTGGTATTCCGACCTGTTCGATCGCTCCATCAACGACCAGTGGCTCGCCAGCGGTGCGAAACGCTTCGAAGAGCGACTGCGCGAGCAAACTCGAAAGGTGATGGAGCACCAGCCAGCGCCGCTGCCCGAAGGAGTCGTCAAAGAGTTGGAGCGGATGGAGAAGCATTGGAAGTAAACAACCACTTACCCTCCCGCAGGTTCGGGCGTTTTCTCGACCAAGGAGGGTGTGACTGCTTTGGAGGCGCAGGGTGAGCACCGTTCCAGACAACCTGCGGGAGGGTGACTGAAGGAGGATGATACAATGCTAGTTGGCAAAAGAATGACCCGCAATCCCATCACCGTCAAACCCGACCTGCCCATTGCCGAGGCGCTGGAGTGGATGCGGCGGGAGAAAGTGCGTCGCTTCCCAGTAGTGGACAAAAAGGGCAAGCTGGTCGGCATCGTCGCCCGCTCTGACCTGCTCTATGCCTCGCCGTCACCAGTCACGTCCTTGAACGTGTGGGAAGTGACCTACCTGCTTTCTCAGGTGAAGGTGTCAGAAGTGATGACCAAAGATGTTTTCGCCATCGCGGAGGATTGCCCTCTGGAAGAGGCGGCTCGCATCATGGCCGACAATGGAATCGGCGGCTTGCCGGTGATGCGTGATGGGTTGCTGGTGGGCATTATCACCGAGTCCGATCTGTTCAAGGTTTTCCTGGAGGTCTTTGGCGGGCGGCAGAAGGGGGTGCGATTGACGGCGCTGGCCCCCTACTTCAAGGGCTCGCTGGCTCAGATCAGTACCGCGGTCTCGCAAGCGGGAGGAAACATCTGGGCCCTCAATGTTTTCGAGGGTGAGGATCCCACCAATTGGGGGTGCACGCTCAAGGTGGGCGATATATCCAAAGACGAGTTGTTGGAGGCGGTCGAGCCTTTGGTGGTGGAAATACTCGACGTTCGGGAGATGTAGTCTGACAACTCTGAAAGAACCAACTCAGCCAAGTAGGCCCTGGGCCCGTACTGAGTTCCGTCGAAGTATAGGCACGATTTGTGTTCTGTTGTCGTCGGCCCTCTTCGCCACCAGTGGCACGATGATCAAGCACTTGATCCAGGGTTATGGCCTGCAGCCACTCACAGTTGCCGCCATGCGGATGACTCTGGCGGCGCTGATGCTGTTTGGTCTACTGGCGGTGCTGGACCGGAGGCTGTTACACATCGAAGCCCGAGACATCCCGTTTTTCCTACTGTTTGGCCTGATCTGTGTGGCAGGGTTCCAGGCTTGCTGGGTGTTGGCCGTGTCTTTGATTGACGTCGGCGTGGCGACGGTGCTCAACTACACCTCACCGGCTTGGGCGGTGGTATTCGCCTGGCCTCTCCTGGGCGAGCGGCTCAACCGCCGAAAGGGGCTGGCCCTTCTGCTGACAGCCGCAGGAGTGGCGCTGATCGTGCGCATTTTCGACGCCCAATTTCTCTCTCTGAACATGGTGGGACTGCTGTGGGGGATGGGCAGCGGCGTGACCTATGGGCTATACGGCATCTTCGGCCGACGAGCATTGGAGCGCTACAGTTTTTGGACCGTCATCACTTACGCATTCGCCGCTGGTGCACTGTTCCTACTGGCCACGCAATCGCTGGGCAGCATCGGGTCTGCGTTCGCTCAGCCCGGAGCAGGGTTGTGGCTGGTGGTCTTGGCGCTGCTGCCTTCGGTGATTGGCTATGCGCTCTATACCTTTGGCTTGCGTTTCTTGGAAGCAACGGTGGCGGCCATTTTGGCTACGGTCGAGCCAGTGATGGCAACACTGTGGGCCGTCATATTTCTGGGTGAATCACTGACTTTGCCCCAGGTCATTGGCGGCGCGTTGGTGATAGCGGGCGTGATCGCGCTCCAGCAGAAGGATGAGCGTACGAACGCCCATCCCAATCAAGAGTGAATCGCTTAGTGGATGCTGAACAGGCATTGGCCGTCAAAGATGCGGCTCAGCCAAAGGGGCCGTGGGTAGGCACAATTTCCGTCCTGGTGGCGGGCTCTCTATTCGCAACCAGCGGTGTTCTGATCAAGTATTTGGTCCAGGGTTATGACCTGCCGCCGCTGACCGTTGTGGCGACACGGCACTCCCTGGCGGCGCTGGCACTCATTGGCCTCCTGGGAGTGCGAGACCGGCAGTTGCTGCGCATCCGGGCTCACGACATCCCTTTCTTCCTGCTGCTTGGCCTGATCTGCGGGGCATTGCTCCAGGCTAGCTGGGCGTACGCCGTGTCATTGATTGACGTTGGTGTGGCGGTGGTGCTCAACTACACGGCACCGGCCTGGGCGGCGCTATTCGCCTGGCCTCTCCTGGGCGAGCGGATCAACCGGCAAAAGGGAATCGCCCTGCTGCTAACCACCGCGGGGGTGGCGCTGATCGCCCGCATTTTCGACGCGCAGTTCCTGTCTCTGAACGTGGTGGGACTGTTGTGGGGGCTGGTCAGCGGCGTGCTCTACGGGTTATATGGCATCTTCATCCGGCGAGCGCTAAAGCGCTATAGTTTCTGGACCATTACCGCCTATACTTTCGCCTCGGGTGCGCTATTCCTGTGGGCCACACAACTTGTAGTGAGTTCTGACAGAGTATCACCATCGCGCATGGTATCCACACTCGCTCAGCCCGGCGCAGTCTTGTGGCTGGTGATCTTGGCGTTGGGGCCTACGCTAGCTGGCCACACGCTGTTTGCCTTTGGCTTGCGTTTCCTGGAAGCAACGGTGGCGACCATCTTGGCTACCATCGAGCCGGTGATGGCCACGCTGTGGGCTGCCCTCTTCCTGGGCGAATCGCTGACCTGGCCGCAGGTCGTTGGGGGTGCGCTGGTGATAGCGGGCGTGGTTGCGTTACAGCGGTAGAAGAATGACCGACAAAGTTGAAGCCTATTGGCAAAGATTTCTTGCCAGCCTGCCCGTGGATTCTCCCTACCATCAGCGTAGCTACAATGCCGAGAAATGGGGGGATTACCGTGAATTAGCTGAGGAATTGGGGGCCTTGATTGCTGCAGGGATAAAGACGGCGTCCTGTTCATCCCTGTGGGAATGGGAAGCTGAAGGCAATCCCATCCCTGAAGTAGGGGAAGTTACGATAGTGCTGAACTGGGAGGGTGCCCCGTTGTGCATCATTGAAACAGTTGAAGTCGAGACAAAGCCTTACAACCAGGTGGACGCGCAATTTGCCTACGAGGAGGGCGAAGGCGATCGTTCTATACAGTACTGGCGCGAGGCCCATTGGCGCTTTTTCTCACGCACGCTGGCTGCAATAGGCAGAGAACCCAGCGAAGACATGCCGCTGGTATGTGAGCGGTTTCGAGTGATTTACGAGGAATGATAGGAGAGTATTGTCTTGCGGAGATAGGCAAATGAGAAATCTCTTTGGGCAATGGCACAGCAGGTTGTTTGGCCCAGAAGGCGTCTTGGCATTTCTCACTGGTGCCACGTCATCAAGACTACTCCCCGTTGATGCTTTGCGTGGCTTCGTTATCGTCGTGATGGCGCTGGATCATGCGAATTCACTCATAGCTCACGGCAAGCTCGAGCCTGAGATGTGGGCCGACGTTTTCCCCAACTATCGCGGTGATGCACTGGCATTTCTCACCCGTCTGGTAACGCACCCAGCCGCCCCAGGTTTTTTCTTCCTGATGGGCGCGGGCATGATGCTGTTCGCCGCATCTCGTCGCCAGCAAGGATGGAGTAGGGGGCGGATCATACGTCATTTCGTCGTGCGTGGGTTTCTGCTCGTTCTCCTCCAGTTTCTTGTAGAGAACCCCGTGTGGAAGATGGGCCAGCCGCCCGACCCGACCCTATTCTTCTTCGTGCTCTATGGCCTGGGGGGAACGATGTTCCTGGGCACGCTGCTTCTCTATCTGCCCACGTTGTTGCTGGTGGGCCTGAGCGTGCTGCTCATTGTGCTGACAGGGCTGCTCCTGCCAGAGGCCAGAACAGGATTCATCCAGTACGCGCCGCTGCTACGCCTGTGGCTGCTGCCTGGCTATACCCCTGGCATGTACGCCATGTATCCATTTATGCCGTGGCTCGGGGTGGTGGGCTTGGGAATTGCCTATGGACGCTGGTTGAAGCGAGACCAGGAGCAGAGCTATCGTGCGGCGCTATGGTTGGGCGTGGCCGGACTGCTGCTCTTCATTCCCATCCGCCTGCTCAACGGGTTTGGCAACATTCGGCCACGACAAGGGGATGACTGGATTGCCTTCCTCAATGTGGTCAAGTACCCACCGAGCGTGGCCTTTCTATTGCTGACGTTAGGCGTGGACATGCTGCTGTTGGGCTTGTTTGCGCGGGTGGAGTCGGTGGCCAAAGTGGGATTGCAGGTGTTGGCCGTCTTTGGTCGTACTCCGTTGTTCTTTTACCTGACACACCTGTACTTGTACGCCTACCTGGGCCAGTGGCTAGACCCCAAGGGCATCGGACTCCAGCGCATGTACCCGTATTGGTTGCTGGGGTTGGCTATTCTGTTCCCCTTGTGCTGGCTCTACGGTCGCTTCAAGGATAGCCGCTCGCCTGGCTCTGTGTGGCGTTTTCTGTGATAGCCACGCTGTGGGCCGCTGCAAGAGCCGAGCCAAACGACTGCGTATGAGTACCTACCATTGGAGGTCTACATGAAAGGGTGGATCATTCCCGCCCTGGGGACGTTCGTTTTCTGGGGTCTCTATGCTTTCCTTCCCAAGCTCTATGCAGAACTGCTCAGTCCCAGAAGCGGGATCGTTTATCAAGGGTTGGGCAGCCTCTTGATTGCCATATTCGTTCTGTTTTCCCTGAATTCTCGACCCGACGTGCATCCTACAGGGATTGTCCTGGCTGTGATAACGGGAGTGCTTGGCACTCTTGGCGCGCTCTGCTTCCTGTTCGCAGTGTCCAGGGGGCCGGTGTCACTGGTAGCCGCTTTCACAGCGCTTTCCCCAATGTTAACCATACTGTTGGCAAAGGTGTTTCTGAACGATCCAATCACACCCAGACAGGGCCTGGGAATTGTGCTCGCGATAGGGGCTATGGTACTGATTGCGACGTAACGCTGGAAGCAGGGGTGAATCCACCACCATCAAGCCGGTGACGGCCACGCTGTAGGCCGTCCTCTTTCTGGGCGAATCGCTGACCTGGCCACAGATCGTTGGGGGGGGATAGTAGGTGTGATTGCGTTGCAACGATAAGCGCACGGACGCTTATTTGCACCTGCGGCGGGTTACTCACAAGCTGGACGGCCTAGCAGAAAGATGTTGACCATCTTACACAATGAGGGGGGCGTAATGAAAGGGCAAAGCTATCGGAAGCTGGCCAAGCATCTGGATCAACTGCCAGGCGGTTTTGCCCCCAGCGACACTGGGGCAGAATTGCGCTTACTGCAAAGACTTTTCACGCCGGAAGAGGCTGAGTTAGCTACGCATTTGACTTTGGATCGAGAGGAAGCCCAGGTTATTGCCGACAGGGCCAATCTCCCCTTTACCGAAGCGAAGCAGCGACTCAACGAGATGTCCAACAAGGGGCTCATCTTTTCCATTCAACCAGAGGATGGCCCCATCCTTTACCAAGCTGTGCCATTCGTCGTCGGGATCTATGAATTTCAGGTCAACAACTTGAGTGAGGGTTTGCTTCAAGATCTAGCCGATTACTGGAGCACGAGGAAGCAAAGACCGCGGGCGCAAACCATCCCCCAGATGCGCACCATTCCCGTGGGCCAGAGCATTGAGCCTCACCTGGAGGCGCTCCCGTACGAGCAGGTTGATGAGCTGGTCAAGGCCCATGACCGGTTTGCGGTAGCCCCCTGCATCTGCCGTCGCCACGCAAGAATGACGGGAGGCGGCTGTGATGCGCCTGACGAGAGCTGCCTGATGTTTGGCGAGTTTGCGGACTATTACGTTCGAGGTGGCTGGGGCCGTTCCATCGACCGGTCCGAGGTGATGGAAATCCTGGCCAGGGCTGACGCAGCCAATCTGGTGCTCCAACCTACCAATTCCAGGGATGTCGCTGCCATCTGCTGTTGCTGTGGCTGCTGCTGTGGCATTCTGAGAGGGCTCCAAGCTCATCCCAGACCGTCCGAGATTGTCGCTAGCTCATTCATAGCCAGGCATGAGCCTGAAACCTGCCAGGGCTGCTGGGTCTGTCTGGAACGGTGCCAGATGCAGGCCCTCGCTGACGAGGGTGACAGGCTCACTCTGAACACCGACCGCTGCATCGGTTGTGGGCTCTGCGTGTCGACCTGCCCAAGCGGAGCGTTGACGCTGGTGCGCAAGCCCGACAGCGAGCGGACGCAAATCCCGGTCACCATAGATGACACTTGGCGCATAATAAGCCAGGCTCAGGCCGAGATGCATTGGTGATGGCCATGCTGTGAGCCGCTCTCTTCCTGGGCGAATCGCTGACCTGGCCGTAGCTCATTACGGGTGCGCTGGTGATAGCAGGGGTGATTGCTTTGCAGAGATAGAGGAGGACCAAATGGACGTTCAAGTCCTGGTGGCCTACGCCACCAAGTACGGCGCGACGGCGGAGATTGCCGAGAAGATCGGCCAGGTGCTTCGTGAGGCAGGTTTGCGTGCCGACGTGCTGCCTGCGGATCGCGTCAGCGACCTGACCCCGTACCAGGCGGTTGTGCTGGGCAGCGCAGTGTACATCGGCCAGTGGCGCAAAGAGTCAGTCAAGTTCTTGAAGGCCAACGAGACGGCGCTGGCAGAGAAGCCGGTGTGGCTGTTTTCAAGTGGACCCCCAGGCGAGGGCGATCCGGTGGAATTGGGACAAGGTTGGCGCTTCCCTGAGAAGCTGCAACCCATTGCCGACCGTGTCCGGCCCCGCGATGTCGCCGTCTTTCATGGCGCCGTGGATGTGGGCAAGCTGAACTTCATCGAGAAACGGATGCTCAAGATGGTCAAATCTCCTATCGGCGACTTCCGCGATTGGGATGCCATCACCTCCTGGGCCGCGGCCATCGCCGATGCGCTGAAGTAAAGAGGTACGGGTTTGGCCACCATCGAGCTGGTGATGGCCACCCTGTGTGCCGCCCTCTTTCTGGGCGAATCGCTGACCTGGCCGCAGATCGTTGGGGGTGGGCTGGTGATAGGAGGTGTGATTGTGTTACAAAGATAAGCACACGGACGCTTGTTTCCAACTGCGACGGGCTACTCACGAGTTAATGCAGCACATCGCTATGCGGCATAACAGTCAATTAGGAACGCAGTGACGTTGAGAAAGGAAAGGAGCAGAACGATGAGCAGTAGAAAGCTATTGCAGCAGTCAATTAGTTTGGCGTTGGTTATGTTGTTACTGGTCGGGTGCGGCGGAGCACAAACTGAACCGACGGTGACACCAGTGCCACCCACTGCCACCTCTATGCCAGTCCCACCGACAGCTACACCTGTGCCACCGACGTCCACGCCAGTTCCACCGACAGCTACACCTGTGCCGCCGACACCCACGCCAATCCCTCCGACAGCTACGCCAGTGCCGCCGACGTCCACGTCAATCCCACCGACAGCTACTCCTATGCCGCCGACAGCTACACCTGTGCCGCCGACGTCCACGCCAGTCCCACCGACAGCTACACCTGTGCTGCCGACACCCACACCAATCCCACCCACTCCCCCGCCAGTGCCGCCTACGCCCACAGCCACGTCCGCCCCCGAAGATCTGACATGGGATTACGTTGCGCTTGGTGATTCCATCGTGGCACTGCATGGCAGCTACGCAGTCCCCTATGCTGCTCACATGGAGGCCGACCTGGGTGTGAAGGTCAGACTGGACAACCGGGGCGTACCTGGGAAGGAGAGTGCCTGGCTGCTGGGAAACCTTCGCAACAATCAGCAGTGGCGGGACGCCATCAGCGAAGCCGAGATTGTTACCCTCGTCATCGGTGCCAACGATCTGAACTGGCCGCTCATAGGCCCCTACAAGAGCGGGGATTGCGGCGGTGAGGACAACAGGGATTGCCTTCGCGACGCGCTCGAGTCTTTCAGGGTGAACTACGATGCGATTGTCGCCGAGCTATTCACGCTTTGCAGTTCCAAGACGATCATCCGTACCATGACCTACCACTATTATAGTCTCGGAAATTGGGGCTTGGATGAAGACCTTCGGCCTTTCTTCGAACCCTTGAACGATCTGATTATCCAGGCCGCTTCCGAAAACAACATCCCTGTTGCGCTGGTGCATTTGGCGTTCAATGGGCCAGATGGTGACGAAGACCCTGCAGACAAGGGCTACCTCGCCTCCGATGGATTGCACACCAGCGAAGTGGGAGCGGCAGTGATCGCCGATCTTCATCAGGAACTGGGGTATGAATACACTTGTCCGTAGCGGTCAAGGTTGGGAGCGGTCGGCTATTTGTTGTCGGTTGTGGCCGCCTAACAACGCGTGCAACTGACCGCGCCGACTTACTTGTTGATGGGCCAGTACGAGGTATTGGCCAACCCGTATGAGACGGTCGAGCGAGCATTGAGGCTGCTGCCGAATGTGATCACTGCTGAGGATGAAGTGGACTTCGCTTCATTCTCGACAGACCCAGACCTCGTTCACACAGTTGAGCAACTGCTGATTTGCATTTATCGCAGACAAGGCCAGTGCATATGGATATGGAATAGGACCTGAATGTCTTCTAGTCACCCGACATGCCAGAAGTAGCAACAACGCAATTGTCATCAAACATCAAGGAGGAACAATGCCAGATAATCTCACAACTGTTGTCACATCTAAAACAAAAGAAGTCCTCATCAGCCGCGACCGACCTTGCGTCATCATCGGCGAGCGGATCAACCCGACGGGGCGCAAGAAGTTGGCGGCGGCGCTGCAAGGGGGCAACTTCGACATCGTGCGGCGAGACGCGGTGGCCCAGGTCGAGGCGGGAGCCAAGATCCTGGACGTCAACGTGGGCGTGCCTGGCGCCGACGAACCAGCCCTGCTCGTCCAGGCTATCCAGGCCGTTTGCGAGGTCACCGATGTGCCGCTGTGCATTGACACCGCCGATGAGGAGGCCCTGGAAGCGGGGTTGAAGGTCTACGACGGCAAGGCGCTGATCAACTCCGTCAACGGTGAGGAAGCGCGGTTGACGAGCGTGCTGCCGCTGGTCAAGGAGTACGGCGCAGCCGTCATCGGCCTGTGCATGGACGACGATGGCATCCCGACCACGGCCGAGGGTCGGTTCGCCGTGGCGGGCAAGATCATCGAGCGGGCGGGCAAGCTGGGCGTCTCGCCGGAGGACATCGCCATTGATCCGCTGGCGCTGACTCTGGGGGCGGATCACCGCGCCGGAAAAATCGCCCTGGATGCCATCGAGATGATCGTGGCGGAGTTCGGGGTCAACATCACCATGGGGGCCAGCAACATCTCCTTTGGCATGCCCGACCGCAGCGCCATCAATGCCGCCTTCATCGTCATGGCCATCCACGCCGGCCTGACCTGCCCCATCGTCAACCCGCTGCACGAGCAGGTAGCCACCGCGATCCTGGCGGCCGATCTGGCCATGGGCCGCGACGAATGGGGCTCGCGGTGGATCAAGGCCTATCGCAAGCGACAGAAGGCCGCCGGGTAGAGCGGCGGCGAAAGGAGGTAGTATAGCCAATACTCAATATCCAATACCCAGTATCCAAACAAAGGAGGAAGCTCTATGAGAGTCAACTATCGGACGAATGCTGGCACCCAGTTCCGCATCCTATCCGATGATCAGTTGGAGGAGATTGTTCAGGCTGTTCTGAGGGTGTTGGAGGAGATCGGGCTCAATGTGCATAATGACGAAGCCCGGCAGATCCTGGGCGAGAACGGGGCCAGCGTGGAGGACCTCCGAGTGCACATTCCGTCCTACATGGTGAAGCAAGCCCTTTCCACCGCGCCGCGCAGCTTCACCATCTGGGCGCGGGACGGCGATCCGGAGAAGAACATACACATCGGCGCCGGCAGGCCATACTATGGCCCCGGCCCCACCTGCCCCAACTTCCTTGACCCGACTACCGGCCAGCAGCGCAAGTACCTGCGCAAGGACGCCAGCCTCGTGGCCAAGGTGTGCGACGCGCTGCCCCACATAGACTTTTGCGAATCGTTGGGCACCATCAGCGATGTCCACCCCAGCCTGGGGGCCACCTATGAGTTCGCCGAGATGTTCCCCAACACCAGCAAGCCCATCGTGGCCTGGTCTTACGATTGGGAGGACGGCGAGGACATCCACGAGATGGCTCTGGCCGCCGCTGGTGGGCAGAAGGCCTTTGAGAAGCGGCCCAACTACGTGCACTACTGCGAGCCGCTCTCCCCACTGGTGAGCAGCGGGGACGCTCTCAACAAGCTGATCTTCGCGGCCGAGCACCGCGTGCCCCTGATCTTCACCCCGTGTCCCAGCGCGGGCGGGACAGCGCCGGCGACCATGGCCGGCATCCTGGTCCAGGCGGCGGCCGAGTCGTGGATGGGCCTGGTGATCGCCCAGCTCATCTCGCCAGGGTTGCCCTTCTTCATGGGCGGCGTGGTCTCCATCATGGACATGCAGCACGCGATCCTGGCCTACGGTGCGCCGGAGCTTTCCCTGCTGCAAGCTGGTCTCACCGAGTTGGCCCACTACGTGGGGCTGCCGCTGTGGACCACCGGCGGCTGCACCGACTCCAAGGTGATTGATGAGCAGGCGGCCCTGGAAGGTGCCCTGTCGGTGTTCTTCGCCGGTCTCAGCGGCGGCGACCTGTGCCATGACGTGGGCTACATCGGGAGTGGCATGACGGGCTCGCTACAGCAGTTGGTGATGATGAACGAGGCCATCGGCTTCACCAAACGCATCCGGCAGGGTATTGAGGTCACGCCCGAGACCCTGGCCGTGGATGTCATCCACGACGTTGGCCCCGGCGGTCACTTCCTGGGCGAGAAGCACACTCTCAAGCACTTCAGGGAATTCTGGCTTCCGGAGCTGATAGATCGCAACAAAGTAGACGATTGGGAGGCAGCCGGGTCCAAGACCATGGGAGATCGGGTGCAGGAGAAACTGACGGAAATACTGGATACCCATCAGCCGCCCGCTTTGCCCGAAGGCGTGCCGGCCCAGATCGCAGAGATAGTGGCCGGGGCCGAGGCGCGGGTAGCTGAGTAGGTTCGCACCTCCAATATCAAATATCAAATATCCAATACCCAAAAAACTAAGGAGGCAACAATGAGCAAGGTACTAGAGAAAATCTCGAAAGCAGTAATCCAAGGCGATGACGATGAGATCGCCGCTCTGACGCAGGATGCCCTGGACGAGGGCCTGGGGGCCAAGGAGATCCTGCAGGGGGGACTTATGCCCGGTATGGACCACGTGGGCGTGGAGTTCAAAGCTGGGCGGATGTTCGTGCCCGAGGTGTTGCTCTCAGCCCGCACCATGAAGGGTTCCATGGCGGTGCTGGAGCCGCTACTGGCCGAGGGCGAGTCCATCGCGGTGGGGAAAGCCATCATGGGCACGGTGGAGGGCGATCTTCACGACATCGGCAAGAACCTGGTGGCCATGATGATGGAAGGGGCCGGTTTCAAGATCGTTGACCTGGGCACCGATGTGTCCCCTGCTGCCTTCGTGGAATCGGTGAAGAAGGAGAAGCCCGACATCGTGGGCATGTCGGCGCTGTTGACCACCACCATGCGCAACATGGGCCGCACCATTGATGCCCTCAAGGAGGCCGGCCTGAGGGACCAGGTCAAGGTTATGGTCGGCGGGGCCCCGGTGACCGGCGACTTCGCCGAGCAGATCGGGGCCGACGGCACCGCCTCCAGCGCGCCGGCGGCTGTGGACCTGGCCAAGTCGTTCGTCGGCTAGGCGCTAGATGCTGGCTGACTAGGCTCCACCCCCACCCCAGCCCTCCCCCTCGAGGGGGAGGGAGAAAAAAGCGTTCCCCCTCCCTCCCAGGGAGGGGGTTAGGGGGAGGGTCAACCGCGTCGCGTAGTGAACCGAAGGTTAGATACCAATGCTACCTATCGTCATCATCGCTTGCCGGGTGCTGGAGAGCCTCATCGAGGAGCTGCTGAACGGCGCCAGGCCGCGGACAATCTACATGGACTACGGCCTGCACCGGCTGCCGCAGACAATGCCTGCCACCCTGCAAGCTGAACTCGATGCGCTACCCGAGCCCTCGTTGGTGATGCTGGGCTACGGCTTGTGCGGCAACGGGTTGCTTGGGTTGCAGGCCGGGCCCCACACCCTGGTGGTCCCCCGGGCCGATGATTGCATCGCCTTGCTCCTGGGCTCCTACGAGACCTACATCGAAGAGTTCAACGCCGTCCCGGGCACCTACTACTTGACCAAGGGCTGGTTGGAGAGTGGCAGCCACCCCCTCAAAGAGTATCGGGAGTACCAGGAGAAGTATGGCCAGGCCAGGGCCGAATGGTTGATGGACCAGCAATACCACAACTATCGCCGGCTGATCTTCGTGGCCCACAGCCAGGCTGAGCTGGAAGAGTATCGGCCCCAGGCGCTGGAGGTGGCCCGCTTCTGCGAGGAACGCTGGGGGATGAGCTACGAAGAGCGGCTAGGCTCCGACTCGTTCATTCGCGGCCTCTTGGCAGCCCCCGAATCGCTGGAGCAGTTGGGAAGCGACTTCCTGGTCATCCCCCCGGGTAGCGAGGTGCGACAGAACCGGTTTTTGCGCTAGCTAGTTAGCGATTGAAATCGCCTCTAGTGGGCTTGCAGCCGAGCGTCCACCTACGTG